>NZ_JBITDT010000008.1:0-340474 GCF_044454415.1 Micromonospora sp. NPDC051543 | reverse complement strand
CGACTACGGCCTACTGCCCTACCGCCCCGGCCTGCTCACCCTGCAACGCTGACCTGACCCACCACCACCCGTGGGGCGGGCCCGGCACCACGCCGAGCCCGCCCCACGTCACGTCGACCGGGGTCCGTTTCTGCCAGGCTGGGGCATGCCTTTGAGCGCCCACCACCTGAGAACATCGGTCGCCGTGTCGGACATCGCGCGGGCGGTCGCCTTCTACGAAGGCAAGCTGGGCCTGCGGGCCTTGCGGTCCGCGCCCAGCGCCCACATCCCCGACGGCAGCCGCATCTACGCCTCCGGCGGCGGACCGGCCCTCAACGTGTACCAGTCGGTCACCGCCGGGACGACCGAGGCGACGCTGGCGACGTGGTACGTCGACGACCTCGACGAGATCGTCGACGAACTCACGGCCGCCGGCGTCGACCTCGTGCGGTACGAGCAGTTCGAGCACGATGCGAAGGGGATCACCGCGCGGGCCGGAGGTGGACGTATCGCCTGGATCCAGGACCCGGACGGCAACACCTTCGCCATCGAGGCGGATGTCTGACCGACCGCCGTTCCCGTGGCGCTGGCGTTCACAGATTCCGTTCCACTTCGGTCAGCCGCTCGCTGAGGAAAGCCCGTTCGGCGTCGTTGTCGGTGAGGGTCAAGGCCTCCTCGTAGGCCGTCCGGGCCGGCCGCCACCGCCCCAACTGGCGCAGGAAGTCGGCCCGGGCGGCACTCAGGTATCCGTACGTGGCGAGGGCCGGGTCCGCGAGCAGTGGGTTCAGCGCGTCGAGGCCGGCCCGGGGGCCGTCGCGCAGCCCGATCGCGACGGCCCGGTTGAGATCGACCACGGGGGAGGGCCAGATCCGGAACAGGGTGTCGTAGAGCGCGACGATCTGGGCCCAGTCGGTGTCCTGCCAGCTCGGCGCCTCGGCGTGCAGGGCGGCGATCGCCGCCTCCAACGCGTACCGCGTCGGAGGCCGACGACGCAGCGCGTCGGTGACCAGAGCCCGGCCCTCGGCGATGAGCTGCCGGTTCCAGTGCGAGCGGTCCTGCTCGGACAGCAGCACCAGACGCCCGTCCGCGGATGTGCGGGTGTCCTGGCGGGCGACGTTGAGCAGGAGCAACGCGAGCAGTGCGCTGATCTCGGCGTTGGTCGGCATCAGCAGGTGCAGCATCCGGGCCAGCCCGACCGCGCTGTCCACCAGATCCTGGCGAACCAGCTGGGCGCCGAGCGGCGCCGTGTGGCCGGTGGTGAAGATCAGGTGGACGACCTCCAGGACGGCGCTCACCCGCTCCTCGAGCTGGTCCGGGCCCGGCACCCGGTACGGGATGCGGGCCGCGGCGATCTTCTTCTTGGCCCGGGTGATGCGGGCGGCCATGGTGGCCGGCTGCACGAGGAACGCACGGGCCACCTCGGGCGTGGACAGCCCGCACACCAGACGCAGTGTCAGGGCGACCTGCGCGTCCCGGGCCAGGGCCGGGTGTGAGCAGGTGAAGATGAGGCGCAGCCGGTCGTCGACGAGGCCGTCCTCCGGCCCGGGCGTGGTCTCGTCGGCCACGAGCAGGGGCATCTTGCGACGGAACACCGACTCGCGGCGCAGGACGTCGCGGGCCCGGTTGCGCGCGATGGTGGTCAACCAGGCCCCCGGCCGGTCCGGGATGCCGGCCTGCGTCCAGGTCTCCAGGGCCTGGGCGAACGCGTCCTGGGTGCACTCCTCGGCCAGGTCGAGGTCGCGGGTCAGGAGGGCCGTGGTGCTGAACACCTGGGCCCAGTCGCGGCGGTGCGCCTGGGCGACCGCCGCGACGACCTCGTCCTTCGTCCGTGGGTCGGTCACGTCAGCCGTGGTCGACCACCGGGCGGATTTCCACACCGCTGTGCGAAGCGTGCACCTCGGGGAGCAGTTTCGCCAACGACAGCACCTCGTCCAGGTCGGTGGCCTCGATCAGGTAGTAGCCGCCGAGTGCCTCCTTGGTCTCCAGGAACGGGCCGTCGGTCGTCGTGATCTGGCCCATCGAGTCCGAGCGCAGCGTGGTGGCCGTGGGCGCCATCTCCAACTGCTTTCCGTCGATGATCTGCGTCCCGGCCTTCCCGACGAACGACTCGTGCGCGGCGTCGTGCGCCTTCCACTGCTCGTCGGTCATCGCGTCCCACTGCTGGGCGTCGCCGTAGATCAGAATCATGTACTTGGCCATGGCTCAAGTCCCGTCCGTGTGCCGGCCCCCTCGGTGGTGGGCCCCTACAGTACGACGGCTCGGGCGGGCGACAGATCGACAGTCACGCCGCAACGTTCGATCCTGGACTCGGCGGCGATCGGACTACGGCTGGTGCCCGACGATGCCCGACAACTGAGTGCCCTCGTCCGACACGATCTCGACGTACCCGTCGGCGCCGTGCACCCGGATCCGCTGCCCGTCGCGGATGAGTCTGGTCGCGTCCGGCACGCCGACGACGGCGGGCAGGCCGTACTCCCGGGCGATGACCGCCCCGTGGGTCATGAGGCCACCCACTTCCGTGACCAACCCGGCGACCGCCACGAACAGCGGCGACCAGCTCGGGTCGGTGTACGCGGTGACCAGGATGTCGCCCGGTTCCAGGTCGGCCTCGGCCAGGTCGGGAAGGACGCGGGCACGGCCCTCGACGATCCCGTCGGAGACGCCGAGACCGACAAGCGCGCCGGCCGGTACGTCGTCGCGTCGGTACGCCCCGGAGATGCCCTCCCCCTCCGAGGTGAGCACCCGGGGCGGGGTGAGCCTCTGGTGCGTCCGGAACGCCTCCCTGCGCCGCTCGACGAGGTGGTCGTCGATCCGGTGCGTCCGTACGACGTCGTGCAGCTCGGCGAAGGTGAGGTAGAAGATGTCGTCGATCTGGCGCAGCACTCCTGCCTGAAGGAGGCGTTCCGCCTCCCGCAGCAGGGCCTGCTTGTAGACGAGGTAGCGGCTGATGATCGCGTACTTCGGGTACTCCCGGTACCCGATGAAGGTGCGAACCCGGTCGATCATCCGAGCGGTCTCGTCGGCCTTGCGCACCCCGTCCGGTAGGGCACGCAGGCGTTCCAGCAGCTCCTCGCGCTTACGCTGGGCCTCCTCGCGCCCCCGCGCGAAGAGCCGTGCGGCCGCGCCGCGCTCGTGCAACCGGATGTTGTCGAGGATCAGGGGTACGAGCGTGGTGGGGCGTTCGGCCCAGCGCGGTCTCGTGATGTCGATCTCGCCGACGCAGCGCATCCCGTACCGGTCGAGATAGGCCCGGATGGCGTCGCGCGCCTGGCCGCCGCCCGGCAGCCTCGGCAGCTCGTCGAGGAAGCCGTCGCCGTCGACGTCCCGCAGGAACGCCACCACCTCGGGGTACGGACGGATCGCGTCCGCGACGTCGAGCAGCGCCAGGCCCATCTCCGAGGTGACGTTGCCGGGGGCCGACAGGGTGAGGGTGTCGGCGGCGTTCCGCTCACCCAGCCATCCGGCGAGCTGTTCGTTGAGCCACCAGGTGGCCTCCATCCCCGCCATGATCGCCTGCATGCTCAACGGATCGGCGAGCAGCCGCTTGTGCTCCTCGAACGCGGTGAGCAGGAAGTCGAACAGCGCCGGTCCGGTCGCCGTCGCGATGTCCCGCCGCAGCGTGGTGAGGGACGTCCGGCTGCGCTCGACCAGTTCGGTGACGATGGCCGGATCGTTCTCGATCGTGGCCGGCGCGCCGCCGAGCCGGGGGACACGGGGAGCGTCGTCGGTCCGCGTCGGTACGAAGTCGGGGCGGGCGAGGAGGGTCTCCAACGCGTCCCGGGTCAACGGATCGGACCTGCCCATCATCTCGAGGAAGCCGGCGCGGCTCGCGGGCGACGCCAGGATCCCGGTGGCGTCGACGAAGAGCCGCCCACCGGCCTCGTGCATCGGCGCCATCGCCGTGAGCTGCCACATGGACAGTCCCAGCGGCTTCATGGCGTCGGTCATCATCTGCTGATGCCCCACGGACAGGTAGACGTGGTTCTCCCCGTCCCCGGCGGCGGCGGGTACCGGGAACAGCGTGGTGATCGGCCGGCTCTGGACGATCTGCACGTCGCCGTCGGCCAGGCACCACTCGATGTCCTGCGGGCAGCCGAAGGCCGCCTCGATGCGCCGTCCCACCCGTACCAGTCGCAGGACCTGGTCGTCCGTCAGCGCCGGCTGTTCCTGCCGGTCCGCGCTGATCGGCTGTCGGGCGGTGCTGCCGCCCGGGAGGGCGTCGATGGCGACGCGCTTGACGGCGATCGACCTGTCGACGATCGCGTCGTCGCGCACCCGGTAGGCGTCCGGGTTCACGAGCCCGGAGACCAGGGCCTCGCCGAGACCGAAGCTGGCCTCCACCGAGGCGACCCTCCGGTTGGACGTGACCGGATCGGCCGTGAACAGCACGCCGGCCGCCTGCGGAAACACCATCTTCTGTACGACGACCGCGAGGTGGACCGCCCGGTGGTCGATGCCGTTGCGCTGCCGGTAGGTGACGGCCCGCTCGGTGAAGAGCGAGGCCCAGCACCGGCTGACGTGCGCGAGGACGGCCGGCGCGCCCCGGACGTTCAGGTAGGTGTCCTGCTGCCCCGCGAAGGAGGCCGTCGCGAGGTCCTCCGCGGTGGCGCTGGACCGGACGGCGTAGGCAGTGTCCGCGCCGTGGCGGCGCAGGGCCGCGCCGATCGCCGTCACCACGTCGTCGGGCGGGACGATCGCTGCGATGCTTCGGCGGATCTCCGCGCTGAGGTCACGGATCGTGTGCCGGTCGTCCGCCGCGAGGCGCGACAGACGGTCGAGGTGATCCGCCATCGCGGGCGCCTCGGCCACGACCCGTCGGAACACGTCGGTCGTCACACAGAAACCGGGCGGTACGCGGACGCCGTCGATCCGTGTCAGCGCCCCCAGCCGGGCGCCCTTGCCGCCGACGAGCGCGACCTGCGTCTCGTCGACCTCGTCGAGATCCCACACGTGCCGGTCCGTCATCGCGCCACCTCGGCCCGGACGGTCGGCGTGAACACTCGCGCCCTGCACAACACACCCACGTGGTGCCCCGATTCTTCGCATCGTTCCGTCTCCGGCCGACGATTCTGCGTCACGACCGGGGTCTTGCGGCAAGGCCCCGGTCGCGATATACGTTAAGGTGGGAGCGGATATTGGTGGCGTTTTCGGGCCACGAATGGAAATCGCGAAAGAGTGGCGCGATCCCGCCCCGCGAGCACCAGAGGGAGCTGCCGTGACAGCGGTCACGCAAATCCTCTTCGTCCAGGGCGCCGGCCCCGGCACGTACGACGAGTGGGACAGCCGGATGGTCGACAGCCTACGGCGCGAACTCGGCGACTCGTACGACGTCCGCTATCCACGTCTGCCGGACGAGGGCGATCCGCGCTACGCCACCTGGAGCGCCGCCGTTCACCGGGAGGTCGCGGCCCTGGACGCCGGTACCGTCGTGGTCGGCCATTCGGTGGGCGGGGCGATCCTCGCCCACGTGCTCGCCGAGCGACCACCGGAGCGCGAGCTGGCGCTGATCGTCCTGGTCGCAGCTCCGTTCGTCGGAGCGGGTGGTTGGCCCGGCGACGATTTCGAGTTGCCGGGCGACCTCGGTGCCAGGCTGCCGCGCGGCGTGCCGGTGCGGGTGTTCCACGGTCTCGGGGACGAGACGGTGCCACCGTCGCACGCCGATCGTTACGCGCAGGCGGTGCCGCAGGCGCTCCTGTACCGGCTACCGGGGCGGGACCACCAGCTCGACGACGACCTCGGCGAGGTGGCGCGGGTGATCACCCGGGAGGTCACGCCCGGACGCTGACCGCACCCGTCGGGCGGGGCGTCGGACATCACTTTGACGTATGCGGCTAATGGTATTAGCCTTTAGCTAAGACGATTAGCTTGGAGGCTTCGATGACCGAGTACCTGAACGTGGACGGCGGCACCCTGGCGTACGAGGTGACCGGCGCCTCCGGGCCGCTCGTCGTGCTCGCCCACGGCATGGGTGACAGCCGCGAGGCGTACCGTTTCGTCGTGCCGCGCCTGGCGGCCGCCGGCTACCGGGTGGCCGCGGTCGACCTGCGTGGGTGTGGCGAGTCGAGCGTCGGATGGCGCTCCTACAGTCGCACCGACATCGCGGGTGATCTGCTCGCGGTCATCCGCCACCTGGGCGGTCCGGCCGTGCTGGTCGGTCACTCGATCTCCGGCGGGGCCGCCACCATCGCCGCCGCCCGTGGCCCCGAGTTGGTCGCCGGAGTCGTCGAACTGGCCCCCTTTACCCGCAAGCAGTCGATCAAGCTGGGTGACCTGCGGGTCTCCCGTTACCGCAAGGGCATCGCCCGGCTGCTCGGGACCGGCCTCTTCGGCAGTGTCCGGCTCTGGCGCAGCTATCTCGATGTGGCCTACCCGGGCCGCAAGCCGGCCGACTGGGCCGCCCGCACGGCCCGGATCGACGCCATGATGCGCGAGCCCGGCCGAATGGCGGCGATGCGTGGGATGGGTCGGTCGGCGCCGACCGACGCCGGGGCGCAACTGGGTAACGTCCGCTGTCCGGTCCTGATCGTCGAGGGCACGCTCGACCCGGACTGGGCCGACCCGCGCGCCGAGGGCGAGGCCATCGTGGCCGCGCTGCCGACCGGGCTGGGGCGGCTCGAGATGGTCGAGGGCGCGGGGCACTACCCGCACGCGCAGTACCCCGACGAGGTGGTGACCCTGTTGCTCGACTTCCTGCGCGCGCACGCCAACGCCTGATCGGCGGTCAGGCCAGCAGTTGCTCCCGCATCCGCGCGCCCAGGTTGATCCGTCCCACCGGATGCCCGGCGTGCGGATCGTGGACGTCGAGGCTGTTGTTGCGGCGCATCAGCGCGCGGACCGGCGGCGGTAGTCGCGGTGGGTCGTCCATGGCCGCGAGGATCTGCGCGGCGCTCGCGATCAGTCGGTCGACCAGGGCCGCCCCGTCGGTGTCCACCCGCACCCGGCCGTACTCCCAGCCGGCGGTGGTGAGGTCGAGCACCTCGAACATGTGGGTCACCAGCGGCGCCGGATCGGTCACCCGATCGAGCCGGGCCGCGCGACCGCCGACCACCGAGACAGCGGCGGCCACCTGCGCGTACGGGTGGAAGCCGCAGGGCAGCGCGAACAGCGGCCAGCGCAGTCCGGGGCCGGCCTCCGACCACAGTTGCCGGTAGTTGCGCCGGTGCACGAGGAGTCGCCGGCCCGTCCGACGGTGGATGTCCTGGGCCTGCGCCCGAAGATCGAGGTGTGCCTCGTCGGCGACCTGGTGCAGGACCCGGGCCGCGACCACCAGCCCGTCGTCCCCGCTGAGCATCCCGGTCGCCGCCTCGACCTGCGCGGGGAACGGGGTCCGCGCGCGCGGGCCGTATCCGTGCTGGAGGTCCCGCAGCAGCACCTGCTGCCGCTCCGGGTCGAGCTGGATCCGCCCGCCGCCCAGCAGCCGCTGGAGCCAACGCATGTCGCCTCGTTTCAGCAGAGCCGTCCCGAACTGTCGCCATGCTATGCGGCGGGGGATCATCGCGTGTCGCAGGGGTGTGCGGTGAAGGCGAAATCCACATTCCAGCGCGTCATTTAGTGAGGTCCATCTATATTGACGTCCATCGTCGACCGGGGACAGGATCTCGGCACCACCACCACCACCGCGATCTCCCTAGGGAGGCGTCATGTCCCGTCCCCGCCTGCCGCTCCTGCGGGCAGCCGCCCGAGTGGCCGCACTCGCCACGGCCACCGTCTGCGTCCTGCTCGCCGTCACCACACCCGCCAGCGCCGCGGTCCCCTCCGGCCGCTACGTCGCGCTGGGAGACTCGTACACGGCAGGTCCCCTGATCCCCACCCAGGTGGACCTCAACTGTCTGCGGTCGAACCGCAACTATCCCTCCCTGGTGGCCGCGGCCGCCGGCTCGACGTCGTTCGCGGACGTGAGCTGCTCCGGGGCCACGACCGACGACATCCTCTACGGCGGCAGCGGTCAACTGGGCATCAACCTGCCGCCGCAGCTCAACGCGGTCACCTCCAGCACGTCGTTGGTGACGGTGCAGATCGGCGGCAACGACATCGGCTTCTCCGGCATCATCAGCGAGTGCGCGGAGGCGAGCCTCAGCAGTCCCCTCGGCTCGCCGTGCAAGAACCGGTACACGGCCGGCGGCACCGACCAGTTGCAGGCCCGGATCGCGGCGACGGTGCCGAAGGTGACCACCGTGCTCCAGTCGATCCGCCGGGCCGCGCCCAGCGCGCGCGTCGTCGTCCTCGGCTATCCGGCGATCCTGCCCGACAGCGGGTACGGCTGCTGGCCGGTGGTCCCGATCGCCTACCAGGACGTGCCGTACCTGCGCGGCATCGAGAAGTCGCTCAACGCCATGCTGGCCAGCGCCGCGGGCGCGAACGGCGCCACCTACGCCGACGTCTACACGCCGTCGATCGGCCGGGACGCGTGCAAGAGCAGCGGCACCCGTTGGGTCGAGGGCCTGGTGCCGCAGAACTCCGCCGCGCCCTTCCACCCGAACGCCCGTGGTGAGCAGGGCATGAGCACCGCGCTGCTCGCCACCCTGAACTGACCGGGCGCGACTGCCGCAGCCGGCCCCGCCGTACGACGGCGGGGCCGGACGTCCGCACCGCCTGTCGGAGGTCCGTGCCAGGATCCTCGCCGTGGATGGATGGACGTACAACGACCGCCCCGAGGGCGTCCGCTTCCTGACCGAGCGGGTCGCCGAGCCGGGTCGCGCCGAGATCGAGGCCGAGATCTGGGACTGGGTCGTGCGCGGCTACGACGACCCCGACGACTTCCTGGACTACCTCGACGGGGACGACGAGCGACACGGCACCACCGACGACGACCTGAGGTCGGCGTACGCGAGGGCGCTGACCGCCCGGCGCGCGCAGCAGCAGGGTTGGGGCGTGGTGCGCAGCAACCTGAGTCGCGCGTTCGCCGAGCTCACCGAGGCCGGCGTGGTGGCCCGGGAAAACTTCAGCTGCTGCGGCACCTGCGCGTCCGCCGAGATCCACGACGAGCGCGACGACTCGCGGCACTGGCAGGGCTACCTGTGGTACCACCAGCAGGACACGGAGTCGCTGCTCGCCAGCGAGGACGGCCAGGTCTACCTCGGCTACGGCGTCTATCCGGCGGCGGATTTCGACGAGGCCGCCTACGCGGCCCTGCCGGAGGCCGAGCAGCAGGCCCGTTACCAGGCCGACCTGGAACGCCTACTGGACGAGGTCGCCTTTCCGGTGCTCCGCCGGCACGGCATGCGGGTGGAGTGGAACCGCAAGCAGTCGCAGCGGGTCCGGGTGACCGGCGCGCAGTGGTACGCGCCCCTGCCGAGCGTCTGAGGCGGGTCGCTCGCCAGCCCTCACCGCCGTCGGTGGTCGTTGAGGCGGGCGGCCTGGCGGGTCAGGTGGTCCCGCTCGGCGAGGTTGGCCGCCTTACGGGCCGCCTCGGCGTAGAGGCGCGCGGCCGTCGTCAGGTCACCGGCGCGCTCGTGCAGGTACGCGGCCACCGCCGTGTACCGGGGCAGCGAGTCGTCCAACGCGGCGAGGGCCGCCAGCCCGGCCCGGGCACCGTCGGCCGCGCCGACCGCCACGGCGCGGTTGAGCCGGACGACCGGGCTGTCGGTCAGGCGTGCGAGCTCGTCGTACCACTCGACGATCTGCACCCAGTCGGTCTCCTCGGCGGTGGGAGCGTCGGCGTGCAGCGCCGCGATGGCGGCCTGTGCCTGGAACTCGCCGAGCCGGTCGCGGGCGAGGGCCGCCTGGAGGACGCCGACGCCCTCGGCGATGGCGGTCGTGTCCCATCGGCCGCGGTCCTGCTCCGCGAGCGGCACCAGGCTGCCGTCGGGCGCGGTCCGGCTGGCACGGCGGGCGTGGTGCAGCAGCATGAGGGCGAGCAGTCCCGCCACCTCGGGATGGTCGATGGCGACCGCGAGCTGCCGGGTGAGCCGGATGGCCTCGGCGGCGAGGTCGACGGCGCCGGTGTAGCCCTCGTTGAACACCAGGTAGAGCACGCGCAGCACGGTGGTCACGTCGCCCGGCTGGTCGAATCGTACGGTGGCGACGGTGCGTTTGGCCCGGCTGATGCGCTGCGCCATGGTCGCCTCGGGCACCAGGTAGGCCTGGGCGATCTGCCGGGTGGTCAGCCCTCCGACGGCGCGCAACGTGAGCGCGACGGCCGACGACGGCGTCAGCGAGGGGTGGGCGCAGAGGAAGTAGAGCGCAAGGGTGTCGTCCACCCCGCTCGTGGGCCCGGGCGTCGGCTCGGTGTCCACGACGTCCTCCCGACGGCGACGGGCGGCGTCCGCGCGGGCGGTGTCGAGGAACCGACGCCACGCCACGGTGATCAGCCAGCCCTTCGGGTCGCGCGGCGGATCGGCCGGCCAGACGCGAACGGCCCCCACAAGCGCCTCCTGCACGGCGTCCTCGGCCGCCGCGAAGTCAGCTCCGCGGCGGACGAGAACGGCGAGCACGCCCGGTATGAGGCTCCGGAGCAGTGCCTGGTCCATCGCGCAGGTCACTCCGTGATGGTGGGCGGCTCGGTGAGGAACGGGCGTACCTCGAGCCACTCGTGGATCGGCTTTCCGCCCGCGCCCGGCGCCGCCGACAGCTCGCCGGCCAGTTCGACGGCGCGTTCGTAGCTGTCGACGTCGATCACCATCCAGCCGGCGATGAGGTCCTTGGTCTCGGCGAACGGGCCGTCGGTGACCGGCGGGCGTCCCTCTCCGTCGTAGCGGACCCAGGCGCCCTCGGGGGCGAGCGCCTGGCCCTCGATGAACTCGCCGCTCTTCTCCAGCCGAGCGGCGAAGTCGTGCATGTACCGCATGTGCGCCGAGATCTCCTCCGGCGTCCACTGGTCCATCGGCACGTCGTTCACTCCGGCCGGACCGCCCCGGTAGTGCTTCAGCAGCAGGTACTTCATCTCGTGTTCCTCCTCGCTGGCGTGACCCGTTCCGGTCACGTTCACCCCGGGGACGACGCCGGGTGGGGGTTCTCGACATCATCGCCGAAAAAATCCTGGCGATGTCGCGGTCGGCACTGCTAGCGGTGGTCGGGCGGCCCGGTGCTGCCCCGCACGACGAGCGCCGTACTGAGTTCGTACCGCTCCTGGGGCAGGGCGTGACCGTCGGCCAGCGTCAACGCGAGGCGGGCGGCGGTGGCCCCGATCTCGGTGAATGGTTGTCGCACCGTGGTCAGTGGTGGCGACGTCCAGGTCGCCTGGTCCACGTCGTCGAACCCGACGACGCTGAGGTCTTCGGGGATCCGCCAGCCAACGTCGTGTGCCGCCGCATAGACGCCGAGGGCCTGCAGGTCGTTGCCGCAGACGATGGCGGTGGGTGGTTCGGGCAGGGACAGCAACTCGCGGCCGAGGTCCCGGCCGGCCACGAAGCTGAAGACCCCCTGCCGTTCGAGGCTGTCGTCGAATCCGATACCGGCATGATCCAGCGCGGCGCGGAAGCCGTCCAGGCGTGCCCTCGCCGCCAGGTCCTGCACCGGCCCGGTGAGTACCCCGATCCGCCGGTGGCCGAGGTCGAGAAGGTGCCGGGTGGCGGCGAGGGCGCCGCTCCAGTTGTTCGACCCGACGGCGGGGGTGGGGAAGTGTTCGCCGCCCGGGTCGATGGCGACCAGCGGTATGCCCATGGCGGCCAACTGTCGGCCGTGTTCGGCGGTGACGAGAGAACAGACCGCGATGACAGCGGTCGGATGCCGCAGCAGCAGAGGCTCCATCCAGGGCAGCCCCGCCGTCACGCGGTGACGGAGGTCGACGAACCCGACGGTGCAGTGCCGCGCGTCGGCGACCTCCTGGATGCCGCGCAGGATCTCCAGCGCGATCGAGGGCAGCATGTGGTGGAAGAGCACCTCGACGCAGCGGGTTCGCACGGCGTCCTGCGGTCGGCGGTAGCCGTGGTCGCGCAACAGCGCCTCCACCCGCTGCCGGGTCTGCTCACCCACCCCGGCGCGGCCGTTGAGGACCTTGGACACCGTTGGCGGGGACACGCCGGCGAGCTCGGCGATCGTGGCGACGGGCAGGTCACCCCTCAGTGGCTTGCGGGGGCGGCGCCGCCGGCTCTCGTCGCTCACACGGCGAGTCTACGGTCGCGGCAGCGGTCGTTCAGCCGGGCGAACGCGCCGCCGGCCGGTAGTCGAACCAGTCGAAGGCCGCGACGCCGTCGGTCACGTACATGCCGATGACCCGACCGGTGAAGCCGCCGGCGACCTCGGTGGAGAGGTAGCGTCCGTCGAGTTCGGCCAGTAGTACGTGGCCGTCCGCGGTCTCCACCTCGAACGTGATCATGTCGCTGGTGGCGGCGCGTACCCCGAAGGGTTCGTCGGTGGCGGCGAGGCCGGCGGCGGACGTCACGGTCGGCGGGTAGAGATCGTGGGTCCGGGTGGCGATGGTCAGGATGAGCGGGCCACGGGGTACGTCGAGCGTCGCGAAGACCTGCCGGAACGGTCCCACCCGGCCGACGACGCGGACGACGGCGTCCTGGACCTCGAGATCGTAGTGGTGCGCCTCGTCGATGCGCAGGGTGAGCCCGGCCGTGCCGCCGCCCGGATCCACCCGCACGCTGGCGCGGCAGTCATGGTGGCGTTGGCGGGCCGCCACGATCGTCGCGCCGGCGTGGTCCAGCGTCGTGCCGGTGGCGTGCAGGGTGAGCCATCCAGGCCGCTCGGTCAACGACCAGGCCGCGTCGGGACGGGAGCGGGGTGAGACCCACCCGGGCGCGAGGCTGGTCGTGTCGAAGTCGTCGCGGTGCGCGCAGGGGTCGGGTGGGGCGGCCAGGGCCGGCGGGCTGCCGGCGGGTGCGGCGGTGATCTCTCGGACGGGGTCGACAACGGGCCAGCCGTCGACCCAGCGGACCGGCACGAGGAACGTCTCGCGCCCGAGCACGTGAAAGGGCGGCCACTGGCCCTTCGGCCGGATGCCGAGCAGGATCATCCACCAACTGCCGTCCGTGGCCTGCACCAGGTCGGCGTGTCCGGCCGCCTGGACGGGGAGGTCTGTGCTCCGGTGGGTGAGGATCGGATTGGTCGGCGCGGGCTCGAACGGCCCCCGAGGGCTGCGGGACCGGGCGACCGAGACAGCGTGACCGGTGTGCGTGCCGCCCTCGGAAAGCAGCAGGTACCACCATTCGCCGATCCGGTACAGGTGCGGCGCCTCCGGGTACTGCCCTCCGTTGCCGGACCAGAGCGCGATCGGACCCTCCCGCACCCGGCCCGTGTCCGGGTCGATCCGGTAGCCGTCCACTCCCGAGGTCGTCAGCCAGCAGTCGCCGTCATCGTCCCAGGCCAGGGACGGGTCGACGTGCGGCAGGTCGAGGTAGACCGGCTCCGACCATGGACCGGTGGGATCCGTCGCGGTGACAATGAGATGCCGGCCGAGGCTGACGTTGGTGGTGATCACCCAGAAGCGGCCGTCGTGGTGGCGGATGGTCGGCGCGAAGATGCCGCCGGACGCGTCGGCGTCGGGCGGGATCTCCAACTGGCTGGCACGGTCGAGGACGTTACCGATCTGTCGCCAGTGGACCAGGTCCCGGCTGTGCAGGAGCGGCACCCCGGGGAAGTACTCGAAGCTTGAGCAGACGAGGTAGTAGTCCTCGCCGACCCGGCAGACGCTCGGGTCGGGGTAGAAGCCGGGTACGACCGGGTTGTGGTAGCCCGCAACGGCCGACGAGCCTGAGGACACAGTTGCCACCTCCGGGCGGTCGGTGCCGGGATGTCGCGGTTTGTTCGCGATAACATCGTGGCTCTGGATGCTACGAACGAGCTACGTCGATGGCAAGGTGTCCAGGCGGCCCGCCGTGGGCGCGCCCCTGCGCGCCGATCCGAAACATGGCCGTCATCTATTGACGAGCAGCGTCGTCATCTACGAAGGTCTATGGAGGATGTATGGCGCGCCGCCGGGAGCCCGGTGCGTCGGGTCTCGGCTGTGAACGTTGCCAGAGGGTGCGAGCGGGCCGCGCCTGTTAACGCTAACAGCGAGCGCCCACCACGCGTCCCGGCCGCCGCCGACCGTCCCCGCCAGGACTCGAACGGCAACCCGGCCGTGGGCACGTCCCCGCCATCGTGCCAATTCCGGCGGCGTCTCCAGCGGCGCCGTCCCCACCTGCGTGAGGTATCTGGCCTGCGCAGATTGGAGAGACCATGTCCGAAGTGACTCGAAGAAACGTGCTGCGCGCCGGTGCCGTGGGCGCGGGCGCCGCCCTGCTGCCGGTCGCGTGGTCCGCCGTCGCCCGCGCCGGCTCGGTCGCGCCGCCGCAGGTGCTCGCCGCCAACGACATGGCTCTGTGGTACGACGAGCCGGCGGGCACCGACTGGCTCCGCGCGCTGCCGATCGGCAACGGGCGTCTCGGCGCGATGGTGTTCGGCAACGTCGACACCGAACGGCTGCAACTCAACGAGGACACCGTCTGGGCCGGCGGCCCGTACGACTCGGCCAACACCCGGGGCGCGGCCAACCTCGCCGAGATCCGGCGGCGGGTCTTCGCCGACCAGTGGACGTCGGCGCAGGACCTGATCAACCAGACGATGATGGGGAACCCGGGCGGTCAGCTCGCCTACCAGCCGGTGGGCAACCTGCGTCTCGCCTTCGGTTCCGCCAGCGGCGCGTCGCAGTACAACCGGACACTCGACCTGACCACCGCCACCGTCACCACCACGTACGTGCTCAACGGCGTCCGATACCAGCGCGAGGTGTTCGCCAGCGCGCCCGACGGGGTGATCGTGCTCCGGTTGACCGCCGACCGCGCCAACTCGATCACGTTCAACGCCACCTTCGACAGCCCACAGCGCACGACGATGTCGAGCCCCGACGCCGCCACGATCGCGGTCGACGGCATCTCCGGAGCCATGGAGGGCGTCAACGGGTCGGTGCGTTTCCTCGCGCTGGCCTACGCCGCCGTGACGGGCGGGACGGTCAGCAGTTCGGGTGGCACCCTGCGCGTCTCCGGGGCCACGAGCGCGACCGTCCTGATCTCGATCGGGTCCAGCTACGTCAACTACCGCACGGTCAACGGCGACTACCAGGGCATCGCGCGTACCCGCCTCAGCGCCGCCCGCGGGGCGAGCTACGACCAGCTCCGCAGCCGACATCTCGCCGACTACCAGGCCCTGTTCAACCGGGTGACCATCGACCTCGGGCGGACGGCAGCGGCGGACCAGCCTACCGACGTGCGGATCGCCCAGCACGGGAGCACCAACGATCCGCAGTTCTCGGCCCTGCTGTTCCAGTTCGGCCGGTACCTGCTGATCTCCTCCTCGCGTCCGGGCACGCAACCGGCGAACCTGCAGGGCATCTGGAACGACTCGATGACGCCGCCGTGGGACTCGAAGTACACGATCAACGCCAACCTGCCGATGAACTACTGGCCCGCCGACACCACGAACCTGGCCGAGTGTTTCCTGCCGGTCTTCGACATGATCAAAGATTTGACGGCCACCGGCGCCCGCGTCGCCCAGGCGCAGTACGGCGCGGGTGGCTGGGTCACCCACCACAACACCGACGCGTGGCGGGGCGCCTCGGTCGTCGACGGGGCGCTGTGGGGAATGTGGCAGACCGGCGGGGCCTGGCTCTCCACGCTGATCTGGGAGCACTACCTGTTCACCGGCGACGCCGGTTTCCTGGCGGCCAACTATCCGGCGCTCAAGGGCGCGGCCCAGTTCTTCCTCGACACCCTGGTCGCCCACCCGTCGCTCGGTTACCTGGTCACCAACCCGTCGAACTCGCCGGAGTTGCCGCACCACTCGAACGCCAGCGTCTGCGCCGGCCCCACGATGGACAACCAGATCCTGCGGGACCTGTTCGACGCCGTGGCCCGGGCCAGCGAGGTGCTGGGCGTGGACACCACGTTCCGCTCCCAGGTGCGGACGGCCCGGGACCGGCTGGCCCCGACGAAGGTCGGCTCCCGTGGCAACGTGCAGGAGTGGCTCGCCGACTGGGTCGAGACCGAACGCAACCACCGGCACGTCTCCCACCTGTACGGCCTGCATCCGAGCAACCAGATCACCAAGCGCGGCACCCCGCAGCTCTACGAAGCCGCCCGCCGGACGCTGGAACTGCGCGGCGACGACGGGACCGGCTGGTCCCTCGCCTGGAAGATCAATTACTGGGCCCGGCTGGAGGACGGAACCCGCGCCTACAAGCTCCTGAAGGACCTCGTACGCACCGACCGGCTCGCGCCGAACATGTTCGACCTGCACCCACCGTTCCAGATCGACGGCAACTTCGGCGCGACGTCCGGCGTCGCCGAGATGCTGCTGCACAGCCACAACGGCGAGCTGCACCTGCTCCCCGCGCTGCCGAGCGCCTGGCCCACCGGCCAGGTCGCGGGCCTGCGCGGGCGGGGTGGGTACACCGTCGGCGTGGCCTGGACCAGTGGGCAGGCCGACGAGATCAGCGTCCGCGCCGACCGGGACGGCACCGTACGCCTGCGCGCCCGCCTCTTCACCGGGTCCTTCACGCTCGTCGACGTCGCCGACGGCAGCACACCCAGCACCACCCGACCCGAGACGGACGTCGTGCAACTCGCCGTCCGCGCCGGTCACACCTACCGCGCGGCGCGGCCCGGTGTGACACCGTCACCGACGCTGAGCAGCACGCCCTCGCCCACCGGCTCGCCGACCCCGAGTCCGACGGACACACCGAGCCCGATCCCGACGCCCACGCCGACCGTGTCGAGCACACCCTCGCCGTCCGGCGCGCGGGCGACGTACACGGTGACGAACGCCTGGTCGGGCGGGTTCCAGGGCTCGGTCACGGTGACCGCCGGCGCGACGGCGATCCGTGGCTGGACGGTCTCCTGGACCTTCCCCAACGGCCAGGTGATCAGCCAGATCTGGGGCGGCACACACACCCAGAGCGGCGCGAGTGTGCGGGTGACGAACGTGGACTACAACGGGTCGTTGCCGGCCGGTGGCTCCACCACGTTCGGCTTCCTGGCCACCTCGACGGGGACCAACAACCCGCCGACCGACATCACCTGCACGACCACCTGACCGGCGCGTTCCCGCCCGCCGTCGGCTCCGCGCCGACGGCGGGCCGGGCGTGTCACCCCGCCTGGCTACCCCGCCGCGTCGCCGCCCGTCCCTCGGGCCCGCCTGCGGCACCACCACCGTCGCCCGGCGGCGACCAGGAAGGCCACCGCGCTGAGCAGGGCAGCGGCGCCCTTCCAGGCGCGCTCCGACCACGGTCGGTCGGTGCCGAACGCCGCCTCGCCGCTCACCATGAACCACACCCCGACGACCCACGCCCACTCCCAGCCGCGCGGCCAGGGGAATTCCTGCGGCGGTTCGGTGAACGCGCTGACCGCGATGCCCGCGGCGCAGACGACGACGATCAGCGGTAGGCCGACGTCCGTGACGAATTCCCAGAACGACACCTGGCGATCATCGCCGTCGCGCGCAAGGGCACCGGAGCGTGGCTCAGGAGACCGCTGCGCGCACCAGCTCGACGATCCGCTTCTCCACCTCGGGGCTCCACGCGCGCAGGGCGTACGACACCGGCCAGAGGTCGCCGTCGTCGAGGTTGGCCGGATCCTGGAAGCCCAGCGTCGAGTACCGGTAGTTGAACTTGCCGGAGTCCTGGAAGAAGACGACGATCTTGTCGGCGGCGTTCGCGTACGCGGGCATCCCGTACCACGTCTTCGGCGACAGCTCCGGCGCGGCGGTGGTGACCGCCACGTGCACCCGCTCGGCGAGCGCGCGGTCGTCCGGCGCCATCTGCGCGATCCGGTCGAGGACCGCCTGCAACCCGTCGGCCTTCTTGGCACCCTTCTTGCCCTCGGCGCGCAGCTCTGCGGCACGCTCCTTCATCGCGGCGCGCTCCTCCGCGCTGAAGCCGTCGGAATCGGTCGTGGAGGACTTCGCGGACATGTCGGGCTCCCTCTCGCTCGTCGTGGTTCGGCGTCGTGCCGGCCACCTGCGAAAAGGCTAGGCCCGGACGGCGCCCGTGAGCTTCTTGATTCCTGACCGGCTCGGGGCCGGTGTGCCGGGGCGGGGGCGGGCGGGGCGTCCGGGTCCGCTCGCCGTGCGCTTATGCTCGGAAACCGGAGCAGGCGCGTCCCCGTCGGGGCAGCAGTCGATTCGAGGGCGGCGGATGAACATCGGGGAGATCGCCCGTCGGGCGGGGGTGTCCCGCAGCACGGTCTCGTACGTGCTCAGCGGCAAGCGGACGGTGTCGGAGGCGACCCGGCAGCGGATCCAGGCGGTCATCGACGAGCTGGACTACCGGCCGAACGCCAGCGCCCGCGCGCTGAAGGAGGGGCGTACGCGCACCCTCGGGCTGGTGATCCCACCGGCCAGCCAACGGTTGACCGACATGCAGTTGGGCTTCGTCGCCAGCGTCGTCGAGGCCGCCGCCCGACACGACCTCGACGTGCTGCTGTCCCCGTCGGGAGGCGACCACGACCGCTCGTTCGAGCGGATCGTCAGCGGGCGTCGCGTCGACGGCGTCGTGCTGATGGAGATCCGGTTGGAGGACGACCGGGTGACCCGGCTGGCTCGCACAGGTCTGCCGTTCGTCACGATCGGCCGCACGGCCGAGGCACACGGCATGAGCTGGGTCGACATCGACTACGCCGGGTTGATCGCACGCTGCGTGCACCACCTGGCCGACCTGGGGCACCGCCACGTGGCCCTGGTGAACCGCTCCGCCGAGCTGGTGGCGGCGGGTTACGGCCCCAGCCACCGCGCCCTGGCCGGTTTCCAGGCGGCGGTGGCCGAGCGGGGCCTCGCCGGCATCGACGTCTGCTGCGGCGACGACACCGCCTCCGGCGAAGCCTGCGTGGAGCAGTTGCTCGTCACGCATCCGGAGGTCACGGCGGTGGCCACCATCAACGAGGCGGCGCTGCCCGGGATGCAGCGCGCGCTGACCGCCGCCGGGCTGGCGGTACCGACGGACTTCTCCGTCACCGGCGTCGCCGCCCAGCACTGGGCGGAGGACTTCCGGCCGCCGCTGACCGCCGCGGACGTACCCATGCGGGACATGGGCGCGGAGGCGGTGTCGCTGCTGCTGGAGATCATCGCGGCCCCCGGCAGCGTGCCGCGGCACCGCCTGTACAGCCCACCCATCTCACTGCGGTCCAGCACGGGCCCGGTCCGGGCCCGCTGATCCGCTCCGCTCCCGCCGGCCGAGCGACCACGCCGGCCACGCGCGAACACGGCGGCCGCGCGTGACCATGCTGGCCGCGCGTGACCATGCTGGCCCGGTCAGCGCCGCGCGGCCCGGCGCTCCTGCTGGGCGGCGGCGAGGATGAGGTAGCTGCTGGCGGTCCAGGTGTACGCGCGGTCGCGCAGCCCCGCGCCGGTCTCGGCGTCGAAGTTCTCCGCGAAACCCGATTTCTCGCAGAGCGCGAGGAAGCGCTGGCTGATGTCGTCGGCGATCGCGGTGTGCCCGGCCCGCCGCAGGCCGTCCTCGACCAGCACCGTGGAGGGCGCCCAGATCGGGCCCCGCCAGTAGCCGTCGGCGAGGTAGTGGGCCGAGTCCGTCGGCTCGGTCGCCAGTCCGTGGGTGGTGAGGTGGGCCTCGACGCCCCGGGCCAGCGCGTCGGCGATCGGGGTGGGCAGGTCGGCGCCGAGCGCGATCGGCATCAGGTCGAGCAGGCTGCGGCTGGTCCGCCGCTGCCCGGTGTGCGGGCTGCGGGCGGCGAAACGCTCACCGTCCCACAGATCCCGGAGCATCGCCGTACGGATCCGGTCGGCCTCGCGGGTCCACCGGTCGGCCGCTTCGCCCAACTCGGCGGCGAGGTCGGCCAGGCAGTCCAACTGCGAGACGAGGAACGCGGCCAGGTCGGCGGTCTCAAGGACCCGGTGGTCGTCGAACGTGGTGGCGTTGTCCCAGCCGCTGTCGTTGCCGTGCTGGTAGTGCGGCAGGTCCGCACCGGGTGCGCGGCGCGCGTCCAGCCAGAACCCGGTCCACCGGGCCAGCCGGTCGTACGTCTGCGCGAGCGCCGTCCGCTCCGGTGGGTGGGGGAGACGTCGGCGCAGGTGCCGCAGCGCCCAGCCGTGGATGGGAGGTTTGACGTAGTTGTGCAGGACCTCGGAGTGGGTGACCGAGTCGGGGAGGGCACCCGCGGCGTCCTGGTGGTCGAAGGGCAGGTGGAACTGGTGCCAGGCCAGCTCCGGCTCGCCGGCCGCCAGGGCGATCGCGTTGAAGCAGTGGTCCCAGCTCCACACCTTGTCCATCCAGTGCTTGGACATCAGGACGGCGGGCCGGGTGACGAAGCCCGCCGGGTCGACGGTGGCGGACCACAGCACGTACGCGGCCAGTTCGGCGGCCGGGGTGTCCTCGCCACGCCACGGCGCGACCGCGTCGACGAACGCGGCGAACTCGGCGCTCCGGTCATGGCACAGCTGGTCGAAGGCGACGGCCGTGGCGTAGGGCCGGCGCGCGGTGGCGTACTCCTCGACGGCGATCTCCCACGGCTCGTCACCGGCGAGGTCCAGGGACCGGTCGGCGGTGCCGAGCGCCTCCACGCCGTCGGCGCGGCGCAGCGCGCCGGCCAGGACCGTGACCCGGTAGCGGCGCCCGGTCTCGTACGAGGTGAACACGTGGGAGCCGTCGACCGGGTCGCGGTAGAGGTAGCTGCCGCTGAACGGGGTGAGGGTGTCCGCCGCCGCGGCGATCCGCAGGCCGAGCTGCCGGCCCCGGATCCGCAGGGTGTCCGGTCCGTCGAAGACGGCCTCGACCCGACCGGGACCGGCACGCCAGGTCAGCAGCGCGGGCGTGGCGACGACGGTGGCGTCCGGGGCGCCGGGGCAGAGGCGTAGCACCGGGTGCAGCCCGGTCTGGTGCGACACCAGGTGCAGGTCGTCGGCGTACGTCTTCTCGGCGACCACGGGGGAGATGTTGAGCCAGGACCCCCGGTAGCTGAACGGGATGTCCTGGATGGCGAACTCCGGACCGGACGGGGCGACGGTCATGGGTGGCGGCTGCCTTTCTGTGGTGCGGGTGGTCAGTCCTTGACGGCGCCGGCGGTCACGCCCATCGAGACGTACCGCTGAGCCAGGATCAGCAGGACGGCCGCGGGGACGGAGGCGACCACAGCGGTGGCCATGATGGCGTTCCACTGCTGGTTGTTGTTGCCGATGTAGTGGTAGATCCCGAGGGTGATCGGTTGGTGGTCGCCGCCGCCGGAGAGGGTCGAGGCGAAGATGAAGTCCGACCAGGACCACAGGAACGCGAACAGCGACACCGTGACGATCGAGTTGCGGCTGACCGGCAGCACGATCGACCAGAAGGTGCGCAGCTGTCCCGCGCCGTCGACCACGGCGGCCTGGAGCAGCTCGTCGGGGATGCCCGACATGAAGGCGGTGAAGATCAGTACGGCGAACGGCACCGCGAGGGTGGTGTCGGCCAGGATCAGGCCGGGCAGCGTGTTCAGGACGCCGAGGGTGAGGTAGATGGCGTAGAAGCCCATCGCCATGATGATCCCGGGGATCATCTGGGCGATCAGCAGCAGGAAGCTCAGCACCGGGCCGCCGGGCGGGCGCAGCTTCGCGAGCGCGTACCCGGCGGGGGCGGCGAGCGCCACCGTCAGCGCCACCGTCCCGAGCCCGACCACGAAGCTGGTGCCGAGGTAGGGGAGCTGCTGGTCGAGGACGGCCCGGTAGCCGTCCAGCGTGCCGTTCGTCGGGAACAGGTGCGGCGGACTGGCCCGCATGTCCTGGTCCCGGGTGAACGACACGTTGATCATCCAGTAGACGGGGAAGAGCATCAGCCCGGTCAGCGCCAGGCCGACGAGGGTCTTCCACCAGACTCGACGCGGTGACGTGGTCATCGTAGGTGCTGCCTCCGTTGGAACCGGATGTAGACGAGCCCGGCGACCAGCGCCAGCACGATGAGCAGGTTGCCGACGGCCGCGCCCGGCCCGAACTCGGGCAGCAGGTTGCCGAAGCCGAGACGGTAGGACCAGGTGGCGAGCGTGGCGGAGGAGCCGCTGGGGCCACCCTTGGTCATGATCCAGATAATGTCGAAGACCTTCAGCGTGTAGATCAGGCCGAGCAGCAGCGTGATCGCGGAGACCGGGCGCAGCAGCGGGAACGTGATCGACCAGAACCGTTGCCAGCCGGTCGCGCCGTCGAGCGCGGACGCCTCGTACACCTCGACCGGGATCGCCTGAAGGCCGCTGTAGAGCACGACCAGGTTGAAGGGGATCCCGATCCAGATGTTGGCGATGATCACCGAGGTGAGCGACCAGGTCGGCGACGTGAGCCAGTTGACCGGATCGATCCCCACGACGCCGAGCGCGGCGTTGACCAGGCCCGAGTCGCTGTTGAGCAGCCATGACCAGGTCGAGGCGGACACGATCAGCGGCAGCAGCCACGGTACGAGGATCAGCGCCCGCAGGGTGCCCGACAGCGGGAAGTGCTGGCGGAAGAAGAGCGCCAGGGCCATGCCGATGCCGAACTGGAAGACGAGCGACGCGCCGGTGAACACCAGGGTGTGCGTCAACGTCGGCCAGAACGTCGGATCGGTCAGGACCGTGCGGTAGTTGTCCAGGCCGGCGAAGGGCGCGCCACCCTGCACGAAGGACCGGACGGTGTATTCGCGCAGGCTCAGCTCGACGTTGCGGTAGAGCGGGTAGGCGTAGAAGGCCAGCAGGTAGACGACCGTCGGCGCCAGGAAGCACCACGCCAGCCAGCGGCCGGGTCGACGGGTACGGGGCGCGGGGGGCCCGGGTGGGGCGGCGTCGGCCGCCCCACCGTGGCCCCGCGTGGTGGTGGAGGTCTGCGTCGTGGGGGTCATGTCGTCGATTCGGCGCGCTTACTTGCTCGAGGCCGTGGCCTGGGCGGCGGTCAGCGCCTCCTGCGGGGACTTCCCACCGCTCAGAGCCGCCTGCACGGCGCTCCACAGGGGCTCGGAGATCTTCGGGTACTTCGTGCCGAGGTTGTCGCCGGTGCGACCCTTGGCCGCCCGGACCGCCTCGACCCAGACCTTGAGCTTGGGGTTCTCGGTGGCCTGCCGGTCCTGCACGGCGGCCACCGGCGCGACGTAGGAGAGCGTGGTGTCGGTGGTCAGGAGGTTGTCGGCGCTGGTCAGGCAGGTGACGAGCTTCTGCGACGTCGCGTACCGGCCGGTCTTGCGCTGCACCGGGATGGAGACGAACTCACCACCGGTCGGCGCCGGGGCCGGCCCACCCGCGCTGGCCGGAATCGCGATGGTGCCGTACGAGAAGCCCAGCTTCTCGGCGTTCGCGAGCTGCCATGTGCCGTTCTCGGCGAACGCGAAGTCGCCGGTGGCGAACTCCTGCCAGCTCGTGGTCTGGGTGTTGTTGATGACGGAGTTCGGGGCCAGCCCCTGCTTCAGCCAGTCGGTCCACAGCGTCAGCGCGGAGACCGCCTGTGGCGAGTCCAGGCTGGTCAACTGCGCGCCCGAGCCCCAGAACCAGGGCAGGAACTGGAAGCTGCCCTCCTCGGTGCCGATCGCGGAGAAGGTGATGCCCTTCTTGCCCTTGGCCTTGACCTTCGTGAGCGCCGTGGTCAGCGACGGCCAGTCGGTGACCGAGGCCGGGTCGACCCCGGCGGCGGTCAGCACGTCCTTGTTGTAGTAGAGCGCGAGCGTGTTGGCGCCGATCGGCACGCCGTACGTCTTGCCCGCGCTCTGGCCGGCGCCGAGCAGGTTCTTCTCCATGCTCGACGTGTCCAGCTTGTTCTCCTCGGTCGTGGTGAGCGCGCCGGCCTCGGCCAGGGTCGAGATGACCGGGTTGTCGACGATCAGCACGTCCGGCGAGTTGCCCTGCTGGGCCGCGAGCAGCGCCTTGTTGGTCAGGTCGGTGGTGTCGTAGCCGGTCCGCTCGACCGTCACACCCGCCGAGGTTCCGCACTTCTTGAGCAGGGCGACCCAGTCGGAGTCGTCGGCGAACTGGGGGTACGGGTCCCAGACGAGGTAGGCGCCGCCGCCACCGTCGTCGTTGCCGGAGCCTCCGGACGACGACGAGCAGGCGCTGGTCGTCACGGCGGCGAGTGCTATCACGGCCACGGCGGCCAGTCGCCGCCGTCGGTTGAGTCGTGTCATGTGCTGCCTCACTTCAACTCGATCGGGTGGTGGGGTCGTGGGTTGACCGTCGCGGGCCGGACCGGGTCCGACCATGAGGCGAACCGATTCGACGAACCGGTTCGCACGAAGATAGGACCGTCCGCGTTCGGTGGTCAAGAGTCGGCCGGCAGCCCTCCCGAGGAGCGCCGGGAAACACCGGCTTTACCGGGCCGTCACTTCATTGACATGAGTGAGTCTCCGACCTACGATCCGAGCGAATCGATTCGCAAGCGCAGCCCTCCGGAGAGCGTCCCCCGCGCCCCACCAAGGAGCCGCCCGTGAACACCCCGTCCCGCAGCAGGCCCGACCGAGCGCGCGCGCTCGTCGCCCGACTCGCCGTCGGCCTGCTCGCCGCCAGCACGGCCGTCACCGTCGCCGCGTCCCCCGCCCAGGCCGCCGACGAGTCGATAAGCGTGAACTTCTCCACGACCACCGGCACACCGACCTACCGTGCGTCCGGCTGGATCTACGGCATGACCGAGAACGCCAGCGGCCCACCCGACCACTTCTACCGCGACGTCAACTTCCGCTACATGCGGGCCGGCGGCGCGCAACTGCCCGGCAGCGGCTGGGTCGGCGGAAACTACGACCGCCGCTGGAACGCCACAGTCGCCCAGGCCCGCCGGACCGTCGCCCTCGGCGGGCAGTTCATCCTGCTGCCCCACGACCTGTGGGGCGCCGACGGTGCCGGCATCTCGCGCTTTCCCGGCGACAACGGCAACTGGACCGACTACGACAACTTCCTGAACCGGGTCATCGGCGACGTCCGGGCGTCCGGGCTGACCGTGCAGTGGGACATCTGGAACGAACCCAACATCACCATCTTCTGGAACCGGCCGATCTCCCAGTACCTCGAACTCTGGCGACGCACGTACCAGCGGCTCCGCACGGAGTTCCCCAACCAGCTCATCGTCGGGCCGAGCTGCGCCTGCGTGCCGTCGACCTCGCACGCGTTCTGGAACCAGTACCTCGACTTCGTCCGCTCGACGAACACCGTGCCGGACATCATCAGCTGGCACTCCCTGCCGGGTGATCCGGTCGCCAACGTCGCGGCCGCCAACGCCACCCTCGATCCGCGCGGCATCCCGCATCCCCGCCCGTACCAGATCAACGAGTACGGGGCGTCCAACGAGCAGAACCCGGCCGACGGCGCCTGGTACATCTCGCGCCTGGAACGGGCCGGGGCGGACGGTCTGCGGGCCAACTGGGCCAGCGCCGGCAACCTGCACAACGACCTCGGCAACCTGTTGGTCCGCAACTCGGCCGGTCAGCACCAGCCCAAGGGGGAGTGGTGGGTCTACCGCTACTACGCCTCCCAGGCCGGGGAGATCGTGGCGGTGACCGGCAGCCAGTCCTACGATGCGTACGCCACGAAGGCGAGCGGGGTGGCGAAGGTCCTGGTCGGCGGCGGTCGTACGACCGGAAACCTGGCCGTCAACCTGCAACGTCTCGACGCGACGAGCGGCGTGGTGCAGAACAACCAGGTGCGGGTGCTCACGCAGCGCATCCCGTACAACAACGGTGGCGCGGTGCAGGGGCCCGTCACGGTCTCGAACACCGTCGTCAACCTGTCCAACAACAACGCCACGGTGAACCTGCCGTACGGCAACCAGAACGACACGTACACGGTGACCCTGCTGCCGCCCTCCGAGGCGGGCTTCCAGTCGGTGGCGGTGGCCCAGCACTCGCAGCAGTGCCTGGACAACACCAACCTGAGCACGGCTGACGGCAACGCGCAGCAGCAGTTCTACTGCGAGGGCGGTGACCAGCAGCTCTGGAACTTCCGGCCGGTCGCCGGCGTGGCCAACACGTACACGGTGGTCAACCAGCAGAGCGGCAAGTGTCTCGACGTCAGCGGCGCTTCCACCGCCAACTCCGCCGCGGTGGTCCAGCGGACCTGCCAGAACGCGACGAACCAGCAGTTCGCCCTCCGGAAGGTGACCTACTCCGGCAACGATGCGCACGACTACCAACTCGTGGCCCGGCACAGTGGCAAGTGCGTCGACGTCAACGGGGTTTCCACGGCGGCCCGCGCGCCGGTCATCCAGTGGCCCTGCAACGCGGTCGGCCAGGGCAGTCCGTTGAACCAGACCTGGCGTATCTGGGGTCGGTAGCCGACGCGCGTGAACCCCGGCGGTGGCCGCCGGCACGGGTGGCCACCGCCGGATTCCCGCCGACCGGGCTTTCATTGACACTGATCAAAATCCGCTCCTACCATCGCTACGAATCGATTCGCCCGCCCCGCCACCACCCCTGCGGCGCGTCGGCACACCCCGTGCGCTGCCACGACTCTCCAGGAGCCACCCTGTGCGTACCCCGTCCCCCACCGGGCCCGGCCTGGCCCGCGATCCCATCCCGAGACGTCGCCCCGGGCGCCTGGCCATGCTGGCCGGCGCGTTGGCCGGCGCCCTCGTCCTCGTCACCGTCGGCGCCACGGCCGGTGCCTCGTCGTCCGCCGCGGAGGCCGCGGCGATGGCGGCGGCCATCGCGCCGGGACAGAGCACCACCATCGTCGGCGCGGCCTCGGGCCGGTGCCTTGAGGTCCCCAACTCCGGCACCGCCAACGGCACCCAGACCCAGCTGTGGGACTGCACCGGCGCGGCCGGCCAGACCTGGACCTGGACGTCGAGCAAGCAGCTTTCGGTGTACGGCAACAAGTGCCTGGACGCCTCCGGCCGCGGCACCACCAACGGCACCCAGGCGATCATCTGGGACTGCAACGGCCAGACCAACCAGCAGTGGAACGTGAACAGCAACGGCACGATCACCGGAGTGCAGTCGGGGCTGTGTCTCGACGCCAACGGCGCCGGCACCGCGAACGGCACGAAGATCATTCTCTGGGCCTGCAACGGTGGCGCCAACCAGCAGTGGGCCTCACCGAGCACGCCGCCGACCAGCGTCCCGCCGACCTCCGCCCCGCCGACCACCCCGCCGCCGGGCGGCGCGCGCCCGTGTGACATCTACGCCTCCGGCGGCACCCCGTGCGTGGCGGCCCACAGCACGACGCGGGCCCTCTACGGGACGTACGCCGGCAACCTCTACCAGGTCCGGCGCTCGTCGGACAACACGACCCGCAACATCGGGCTGACCGGTACGGGCGGCACCGCCAACGCGGCGACGCAGGACTCGTTCTGCGCCGGCACGACGTGCGTGATCACGGTGGTCTTCGACCAGTCCGGGCGCGGCAACGACCTCTGGTACCAGGGGTCGAGCGTGGTTCCGGGCTCGCCGCAGAGCAGGCCGGCCACCGCCACCACGGAGTCTCTGACGGTGGGCGGCGCCAAGGCGTACTCGCTCTACATCAACCCGGGCAACAGCTACTGGCGGGACGGTCACCTGACCGGCGTGCCGACCGGCGCCGCGCCCGAGGGCATGTACATGGTGACCAGCGGCACCCACGTCAACAGCGGCTGCTGCTTCGACTACGGCAACAGCGAGACGACGCGCAAGGCCGACGCCGCCGGGGCGATGGACGCCATCAACTTCGGCAAGCAGTGCTGGTTCGGCGGTTGCTCGGGCAGCGGCCCGTGGGTGCAGGCCGACCTGGAGTGGGGTCTGTTCCCGGGTGGCAGCAGCTCGTGGAACCCGAACCAGCGGGCGTTCACCAGCAAGTTCGTCACGGCGACGCTGAAGAACAACGGCACGTCCCGCTTCGCCATGAAGGGCAGCGACGCGCAGTCGGGCAGCCTCTACACGCTGTGGGACGGCTCGCTGCCGTCCGGCTACAGCCCGATGAAGAAGCAGGGCGCGATCATCCTGGGCAGCGGCGGCGACTGCTGCAAGCCCGACGGCGGCGCGAACCTCAGCGCCGGCACGTTCTACGAGGGCGCCATGGTTGCGGGCTACCCGTCCGATGCGACCGAGAACGCGGTCCAGTCCAACGTGGTGAGCGCCGGCTACCGCTGACGACGATCAGGACGTCGAGTCCCCCGCCGGCCGCACGGCCGGCGGGGGTCCGACCTCGCTCAGCGCGATTCGTACGATCTCCAGCAGGTCGCGGCCCGGGTGGTCCATCCAGTGCTGCATGGCGACGCGCAGGGCGGCCAGGAAGGTCGCGGTCAGCAGGCGGGCGCGCAGCGCCGCCTCGGCGCCGGTGAGGCGATGCGCGAGCTCGGCCGCCAAGTCGCGCTCGATCGCGGTGTACGCCGTCACCTGGTGTGCGGCCAGGCCCGGGTGCCCGCGCAACTGCCGGCGTCTGGTCAGCCAGTCGTGGTCGCGGTCGCGCGACGACTCCGCGGTGAAGTGTTCGGCCGCCCGGCCCAGCACGGTCCACGGCGGCTCGCCGCCCGGCCGTTCACGCACCAACTGCAACAGGCGACGCAGGCGCACGGTATCGCCGTAGAAGAGCGCCTCCTCCTTGTTCGAGAAGTAGTTCGAGAACGTCCGCCGGGAGACGTTGGCGGCGTCGGCGATCGCCTCGACGGTCACGCTGTCGGGGCCCTGCTCGGCCGCGAGGCGCAGGGCTGACTCGTGCAGGGCCAGGCGGGTGGCCGCCTTCTTGCGCTCCCGCAGGCCGGTGATCTCGTCCATCGTCGTCAGCGTACGTCGAGTGAGCGGCTTCTCAATGGGCAAACTTGCCGAATGGGCAAGATCGGTAGATGCTTGCGTGAGGCAACCAACTCGGCTGTGCGGATGCCGTACGCCTGGTTGTCGTTCCGGAACCCCACGACAAGCGGGAGGTCGCGCGATGAGCGCACCCACCACCACGCCCGGCGCCGAGCCGATGAGCCATCGGCAGACCCTCGAGGCGCTCAGCGGCCTGCTGCTGGTGCTCTTCGTCGCGATGTTGAGCAGCACGGTCGTCTCGACCGCGCTCCCCAAGATCATTGGCGCGCTGAACGGCTCCCAGACCCAGTACACCTGGGTGGTCACCGCGACCCTGCTCACGGCGACGGCCACCACCCCGATCTGGGGCAAGCTCGCCGACCTGTTCAGCAAGAAGCTCCTCATCCAGGTCGCCATCGTGGTGTTCCTGTTGGGCTCCGTCATCGCCGGCTTCTCGCAGAGCGCCGGCCAGCTCATCGCGGCCCGCGCGTTCCAGGGCGTCGGCGTCGGCGGCCTGCAGGCACTGGTCCAGGTGGCGATCGCCGCCATGATCCCGCCGCGCGAGCGGGGCCGCTACAACGGCTACCTCGGCGGCGTCATGGCGGTGGCGACCGTCGGTGGCCCGCTGCTCGGTGGCCTCATCGTCGACACGTCCTGGCTCGGCTGGCGCTGGTGCTTCTTCGTGGGCGTGCCGGTCGCCGTCGTCGCGCTGATCCTGCTCCAGGTGACCCTGCACCTGCCGACCTTCCGGCGGGACAACGTCAAGATCGACTACCTGGGCGCGAGCCTGATCGCCGCCGGCGTGAGCGTGTTGCTGATCTGGATCTCCTTCGTCGACAGCTCGTTCGCCTGGGTCTCGTGGCAGAGCGCGGCCATGGTGGCCGGCTCGCTCCTCCTGCTCGCCCTCGCGGTCTGGGTCGAGTCGCGCGCGGCCGAACCGGTCGTCCCGCTCGCCATCGTGCGTGAGCGCACCACCGCCCTGGCCATCCTGGGCAGCCTCGCGGTCGGCATGGCCATGTTCGGTGGCGCGGTCTTCCTCGGCCAGTACTTCCAGATCGGCCGGGGTTACAGCCCGACGGAGGCCGGCCTGCTCACCATCCCGTTGATGGCCGGAGTCCTCGGCTCCTCGATCGTCGCCGGCCGGCTGATCACCCGGACCGGGCGGATCAAGCCGTACATCGTCGCCGGCTCGATCACCCTGGTCATCGGGTTCGGCCTGCTCGGCACCATCGACCACGAGACGTCCCTGGTGCTCGTCGGCGTCGGCATGTTCATCGTCGGCACCGGCGTCGGCATGACCATGCAGAACCTCGTCCTGGCCGTCCAGAACACGGTGGCCCTCAAGGACATCGGCGCGGCCAGCTCCAGCGTCGCGTTCTTCCGGTCGCTCGGCGGCGCCGTCGGCGTCTCGGTGCTCGGCGCCGTGCTGGCCCACCGGGTCACCGACCAGATCACGCGCGACCTGTCCGCCGCCGGGATCCCCACCTCCGGCAGCGGTGGCGACAGCAACCTCAACATCACCGCGCTGCCCGACGGAGTTCAGCACATCGTGCGGGCCGCGTACGGCGACGCCACCGGCCACATCTTCCTCATCTCCGCGGCCATCGGGGTGGTCGGCATCATCGCCGCGCTCCTGCTCCGGCCGGTCACCCTGCGGACCAGCCTCGACCTGCCGGACGCCGCCACGTCGACGGCGGTGGCCGCCGACGCGGTCGACGGAGCGCCCGCGTTCGACCAGGTCGCAGCCGATTCCACGGCGAAGGGGGCGCCCGAGCGGCGCTGACCTCTCCAGAGCACAAGAACCAGGGGCCGCCACCGTCACGGACGGTGGCGGCCCCTGCTTGAGAGAGACTGAATCGAGACGCCTGTGGGAATCGCCGAGCTGACGGCGTCGAGGCCGGTCACGCCCGACCGGCGGGCCGCTCCGGCGCGCCGTGCCGTGCGGGAGCTACTGCTGGTCGCCACGCTGTTCCTCCTCTACAAAGGGGCGCGGATGGTGGTGGCCGGTCGGGTGTCCAGCGCGCTGGCCAACGGCGAGTCGGTCTGGCGCCTGGAGCGGTTGCTGCGCCTGCCCGACGAGGCCGTCGTTCAGCACCCCGTGCTCTCGCACACCCTGCTGGCGCACCTGGCCAACGGCTACTACGCGTACGTGCACTTCCCGGCCACGGCCCTCACCCTGGTCTGGCTCTACCTGCGGCACCCGGCGCGCTACCTGCGCACCCGCCGTACGCTCGCCGTGCTCACCGCGGCGGCCCTGGCAGTGCACGTCGTGGTCCCGCTGGCGCCACCCCGGCTGACCGCGCTGACGACCATGGTGGACACCGGCAGCCGGTACGGGCCCTCCGTCTACGGGCCGCCCGACACCGACGCGCTCAGCAACCAGTACGCGGCCATGCCGTCCCTGCACGTCGGGTGGGCGCTGGCCGTCGCCGTCGCGCTCGTCGCGGTGACCCGTGGACGCCTACGGTGGCTGTGGCTGACCCACCCGCTCGTCACCATGCTCGTCGTCGTGGCCACCGGCAACCACTACTGGCTCGACGCTGTGGTGGCGGCGGCGATGCTCGGCGTCGTCCACCTGGCGCTGCCCGCGTCGGTGCCGCCGGTCGCCGGGCGACCCGGCGACCCGGCGGCGACGACCGCGCGGGACGTCAGCCCACGGGAACCCCGTACTCGCGTTCGGTGAACAGGTCGATGTCGCGCGGGCCCAGCTTGACGACGCGGCGGGCGTGCAGGGCGAGATGCCGGCGTGCCTCGCCCAGGCGGCGGCTGGCGATGGTCATCTCGTCGGACGCCTCGAACGGCTCGCTGCCGCTGGCCTGGAGCGCGGCGGCCAGCACCGCGTTGAACGCGGTCATCAGCCCGTTGGCCAGGGCGACACCGTCCTGGTCCGCGCGCGTCCAGATCTCCGACCAGGCGGCCTCCACCGTGGTCATGTCCCGGGTCAGCCAGTCGTGCAACGCCATCGGCCCCAGCGGCTTGTGCCCGCCGAGCAGACCGTTGCCCGCCTCCGGCAGGCCGGAGCGCCAGTACCTGGTCTGCCGCAACGCCTCGGCCTTGTGGGCGAGGCGAAGGGCGCCGGACAGGACCAGGACGTACGCCCGCTGAAGCTCGGCCCGCTCGCGCTGGCGCCGCTTGACCCGGCTGTGCACCCACACGACGAGGAGTGAGGCGAAAGCGGTGATCGCGGAGCCGAGCAGAGCGGCGAGGGTTGAGTTCACGCCGACATGATGCCTGCCGCCGATCGGCGTCGCCGCGCGGGCTCACACCCGCACGGACTCTCCGGCGCGGGGTGTCCGCAGGCGGTCGTCAGACGTCATTCGTCACGGCTTGACGAACGGCATGTTATCGCTCACAGTCGATGTCGGGGCGACAGGATCCACGGCTCACCGGGCGAGCCATCCGCTTCGGACCCTCGCAGTCCCGACGTCCCCAGGGCATGCGGACGACGCATCAGGACCTGCCAGCAGCCGCCGGTCACCCGCGCGGCCGATGCCGCGCGCCCGCGTGGACGTCTCCCCGGATGACCGTCCCGGACGTCCTTCCCGCGCGGCACCCCACCACCCCCGCTGCCACCGAATCGAGAAGGATCCGCCCATGAGAACAAGGTTCGCACTGCTGGCCGCCGCGTTGGCGACGGCTCTGGCGACGATGACGGCCGTGGTCACGGTCGCCACCCCGGCGTCGGCCGCGACCCTCACCCAGGTGACCAACTTCGGCACGAACCCGACGAACCTGCAGATGCACCTGTACGTGCCGGACCGGGTCGCGACGCGTCCGGCTCTCCTGCTCGCCCTGCACTACTGCACCGGCAGCGGCCCGGCCGTGCACACCGGCTTCGGGCTCAGCTCGCTGGCCGACCGCTACGGCTACATCGTCATCTACCCGTCCGTGACCCGGAGCAGCAAGTGCTGGGACGTCTCCTCCCCGCAGGCCCTGCGCCGCGACGGCGGCAGCGACCCGGTCGGCCTCAAGTCGATGGTCGACTACGTCCGGAGTCGCTACCCGGTCGACCCGGACCGCATCGGTGTCGCCGGCTTCTCCTCGGGTGCCATGATGACCAACGTGATGGTCGGCCTCTACCCCGACCTGTTCAACGCCGGCGTCAGCTCCTCCGGCGTCCCGTTCGGTTGCTTCGCGACCACCAACGGCGCGGAGTGGAACAGCGAGTGCTCCGGTGGGCGGATCGTGAAGACCGCACAGCAGTGGGGCGATCTGGTGCGCAACGCGTACCCCGGCTACACCGGCAAGCGCCCCCGTTTCCAGATCTGGCACGGCACCACGGACACCACGTTGAGCTACGTCAACTTCGGCGAGCAGATCAAGCAGTGGACCAACGTGCAGGGCGTGTCCCAGACCCCCAGCTACACCGACTACCCGCAGGCCAGCGCCACCAGGACGCGGTACGGCGGCACCGGCGGCACCGCGCCGGTCGAGGCGATCAGCTTCCAGGGGTACGGGCACTCGATCCCGTTCGACGCCGCGCAGGCCATCCGCTTCCTCGGCTTCGACACCACCAGCGGCACGACGCCGCCTCCGACGACGCCGCCCCCGGGCGGTACGACCGGGGCGTTGCGCAACTCCGCCGCCGGCCGCTGCCTGGACGTCCCGGCGCAGTCACGCACGAACGGCACCCAGGTGGCGTTGTGGGACTGCAACGGCGGCGCGAACCAGCAGTGGGCCTCGACGGCGGGCCGGCAACTCCAGGTGTACGGGACGAAGTGCCTGGACGCCGAGGGCGCCGCGACGACGGCGGGAACCCGGGTGATCATCTGGGACTGCACCGGGGGCGCGAACCAGCAGTGGAACCTCAACACCGACGGCTCCGTCACCGGTGTGCAGTCCGGACTGTGCCTCGCGCCGAACGCCGGTGGAACCGCCAACAGCACCCAGGTGGTGCTCGCGACCTGCAACGGCGGCAACGGTCAGAAGTGGACGCGCGGTTGAGGCGTACCCGATGGTGGTGAGCCCGAACGCGGCCTGAACCACCGGTGTGGCCCGGCCCGGGACATCCCCGGGTCGGGCCACCCGGCGGTCACGCGCTCTCAGCGGTAGCCGGCCGCGACGATGTTCGCCTGCACCGCGTTCTCGGCCGCGTCGGAGGGGTAGCCCGCCACCATCGCGCCCTCGTAGAACGTGCCGACGCTCTGGTTGGAGTTGTCGATGCAGCAGTCCCCGCCGCTGCCGAGGATGATCGCGCCCTGCTTCCTCATCGGGCTGTACCCGCGTGGCAGCGACCCGTCATAGAGGGTGTAGAGGCCGCCGGACTGTGCGTTGCTGCCCTTGATGGCGAAGCGTGAGGTGCCGTTGTTCTTCAGGGTGGCGGTGACGAACTTGCTGGTGAAGGCCCGCTGGTTGCTGTTCCAGGAGCTGCTACCGCCGGGGTAGAGGCCGTACTCCAGGTCGGCCTGCACCCAGGGGCCGGAGCCGGAGCAGCCGCCGAACCAGCAACTGGTGCCGAAGTAGATCGCGTCCATCGCGCCCGCGCCGTCGGCCCGGCGGGTCGTCTCGCTGTTGCCGTAGTCGAAGCAGCAGCCGCTGTTGACGTGGGTGCCGCTGGTCACCATGTACATGCCCTCGGGCGCGGCGCCGGTCGGCACGCCGGTCAGGTGACCGTCCCGCCAGTAGCTGCTGTTGCCGTTGATGTAGAGCGAGTAGACCTTGTTTCCGCCGACCGTCAACGACTCCCTGGTCGCGACCGCCGGTTGTACGGCGCCGCCGATGCCGCCGGCCCCCTGGTAGCCGAGGTTGTTGCCACGCCCCGACTGGTCGTAGATGACCGTGATGACGCACGTGGTGTTCGCGCAGAAGCTGTCCTGGGTGGCGGAGTTGGCGCGTCCGCCCGCGCTGAGGACGCCGATGGCACGGGTGGTGTTGTCCGAGGATCGGCGTACCTGGTAGAGCGAGCCGTTGTACGAGGCGTACAGGGCGCGGGTGGTGCTGTGCGCCGCGACGCAGGGCGTGCCGCCCGCCGCGTAGATGTCGCAGGGCAGTGTCGTGCTCGGTGGGGGAGTGGTGGGCGGTGGTGTGGTGGGTGGCGGCGTCGTCGGTGGCGGGGTGGTGGGAGGCGGCGTGGTGGGCGGGGGCGTCGTGGGCGGGGGCGTCGTCGGGTCCACCACGCCGTTGCAGGTGACGCCGTTGAGGGCGAAGGAGGTCGGCGTCGGGTTGCTGCCGGTCCAACTGCCGTTGAAGCCGAAGCTGGTGCTGCCGTTGGTTCCGATGCTGCCGTTGTAGGCGGCGTTGGTGACGCTCACCTGGGCGCCGGCCTGGGTGAAGCTGCCGTTCCAGAGCTGGGTGACGGTCTGGCCGGCGGTGAAGTTCCAGGTCAGCCGCCACCCGTTGATGGCGTCGCCCACGTTGGTGATGGTGACGTTGGCGCCGAAGCCGTCCTGCCACTGGGAGTTGACCGTGTAGGTGACCTGGCAGCCGGCGGCGGCCGCGGAGGCACCCGTCTGGGCGGCGGCGGCGCCGACGAGTACGAGGGTGGCGGCCGCGGCGACGAGCGCCGGCCGCCGATGGCGGATGTCTGGGGGTCGCACGTTATCTCCTCATGGGTGGGAGTTGGCGGTGTGCGGGCCCCGCCCCGTTCACCCTGCTCGGGCCCGGACTCTGAGCAGGGGGACGACGGGACGGGGCCCGGTCCGCGGGCGCGTACGGCGTCGCCGGGAACCGTCCGGCGCGGGATCGACCGTGCGGACGGGGTGGTCGGCGGACCAGGCGCGACGGGTACGCGGGTGGTGCGTCGCCGCCCGCGACCCGGGGTCGCGGTGACGGCGGTGGCGGTGGCCCGGAGCGGTTGTGGGAAGGCCGATCGACGGCACGGCTCCGGCCGATCGAGGTGATGTCGACCTGCGGGCGCCGCTGGTCAGGCATCCGTCGTCCGGCCCTCGGCACGGGTCGCCCGGTGGTGAGCTCGGGCCGCCCGTGTCGGCCACGCTCCACCCGCCCGCGCCGCGAACGACGTAGACCGCGGCCGGGGCCAGCAGCTGGACGGCCCCGGTGACGGTCAGTTATCGACGGCCGTCGTTACGTTAGCGTTAACAGGCGGCCCTGTCCATAGACGATTGTCGGCGCCCTTTGCCGGCCGTCGGTCGGTTCCGGGCACTGCCGACCCTGTTCACGGAGCGAGCGAGGTGCCGGTCCGGATGTTCCGCGCTGCGGGTGGCCGCGAGCGTGCTCAGGACGCCTCGCGGACCCGCGGGTCCGCGAGCCACACGTCGGCGAGGTCGCTGAGCGGGACGCCGAGGACCTCACTGAGGCAGACCACGGTGCCGAAGGCGGGCGCCGGGAGCCGACCCACCTCGATCTTGCGCAGAGTCTCCGGTGACATGCCGGCGGCGAGGGCGACCTCGACGAGACTGCGGCCGGCCCGCGCGACCCGCAGCGCCGCGCCCAGGCGTTGCCCCGCGGCGATCTGCTCCGGTGTGAGCGGTGGCCGAACCATGTGAGCAGGATAGTTCCGCCCCCGGGGGCCGGCAATGTCGACCCGCCGCACTCCCGCGCGGCGTGGTATAAATATACCGCACCGGATGGGGAGGGTTTGTCGTGATCGAGCTGAAGTCTGCCGCGGAGATCGACCGGATGGCCGTGACCGGCCAGTTCGTCGGCGAGCTGCTGGCCGAACTGCGGGCGGTGGCCGCTGTCGGCGTCAACCTGATGGAGATCGAGCACCACGCCCGCCGCCGCATCGCCGAGCGGGGCGCCGAATCGTGCTACTGGGACTACACGCCGTCGTTCGGTCGCGGGCCCTTCCGTAACGTCCTGTGTCTCTCGGTCAACGACGCGGTGCTGCACGGCCTGCCGCACGACTACCTCCTGCGCGACGGTGACCTGCTGAGCATCGACATGGCGGTCGGGATCGACGGCTGGGCCGCCGACTCGGCGCTGTCGTTCGTCGTCGGCGCTCCCGCCCCGGCCGACCTGAAGCTGATCGAGGCCACCGAGGTCGCGCTGAAGGCCGGCATCGACGCCGCCCGACCGGGCAACCAGCTCGGCGACATCTCCGCCGCCATCGGCGAGGTCGCCCACCGTTACGGCTACCGGGTCAACAACGAGTTCGGTGGGCACGGCATCGGTCGCACCATGCACGAGGCCCCGCACGTGCCCAACAACGGCCGTCCCGGGCGAGGCATGACACTCAAGCCCGGCCTGACGCTCGCGATCGAGCCGTGGCTCTGCCAGACCAGCGACAAGATCAAATTCGACCAGGACGGCTGGACGATCCGATCCGCGGACGGTTCGCGCTCGGCCCACTCCGAGCACACCATCGCGGTCACCGAGTCCGGTCCCCGGGTGCTGACGTCCCGCCCCGGGGAGGACCCGGAGCGGGACCGTCGCAGCGGACAGTCGGCCACGGCGGCCTGACCGACGACCACCGCCAGGCGTCAGCGCAGGCCCGCGAAGAGGTCGTCCTCGGGAACGGGCGCGTCGGTGGTGTCCCGCACCCGGACGAAGGTCTCCATGCCCATCAACTCGGTGAACCGCTCCTGGCCGAGCTGGAGGAAGAAGATGTTCTCGGTCTGGCTGGCGTGCGCGGCCAGGGCCTCGAACTTCTGCGCACCGTGGGCGCGGGTGTCGACCCATGTGGTGATCTCGTCGTCGGGGAGACCCAGCTCGGGCATGTCCGACGACTCGTCCGGGTCGGCCCACTCGACGCCGAGCTCCTTCATGATCCGGCCGAACTCCTCGAACGCCGTGCGGGGCACGGTGGTCCAGTAGACCTTCGCGGGGACGTCGGTCTGCGCCACGGCGGCCATGGTGATGCGGTGCGCCTGGATGTGGTCGGGGTGACCGTAGAAGCCGTTCTCGTCGTAGGTGACGACGACGTCCGGCCGGTACCGGCGGATCAGCTCCGCGAGCCGGTCCGCGGCCTGCGCCACCGGCGTCGTCCAGAAGGAGCCGGGCTGGTCGTTCGTCGACCAACCCATCATCCCGGAGTCGGCGTAGCCGAGCGTCTCCAGGTGGGTGATTCCCAGGGTGGCCGCGCTGACTTCCAGCTCGGCCTGACGCATCGCCACGACGGCGGCCGGGTCGTGACCGGGCTCGCCGGGCTTGACCCCGCCCGGCCCGTCGCCGCACCGGCCGTCCGTACAGGTCACGAGGACCGTGGTGACACCCTCGGCGGCGTACCGGGCGAGGACGCCGCCGGTGCTCGTCGCCTCGTCGTCGGGGTGCGCGTGCACCGCCATCAGGGTCAGGGATCGCTCAGCCATGTCATCACCCTACGACCAGCGGCACGCCCCGACGGGGCAGGCGACGCATCCTAGCCATCCACCGGCCGGTCCTGGCCTCTTCGCCCAACGCGCCGTCGGGCCGCTCGGGGCTTCCTACGCTGTCGGGGCGGCCGGCGCGCCGATGCCACGCGCCAACAGCCTGACGAAAGGTGCCGGTTCCATGGCGGTCTTCGAGGACGTGCGACAGATCGACGCCGGGGTCCTGAACGTCGGATACGTCGATGCCGGCCCGCCGGACGGGCCGCCCGTGATCCTGTTGCACGGCTGGCCGTACGACATCCACAGCTTCGTCGACGTCGTGCCGCTGCTCACCGACGCCGGTCACCGGGTCGTCGTGCCGTACCTGCGGGGCTACGGCACGACCCGGTTCCTCGCCGACGACGCCGTCCGCAACGGTGAGCCGGCCGCCATGGGGCTCGACCTCGTCGCCCTCATGGACGCCCTGGACATCGACAGCGCGAAGCTGGCCGGATTCGACTGGGGAGCGCGTACGGCCGACGTCGTGGCCGCGTTGTGGCCCGAGCGCTGTGCGGGCCTGGTGTCGGTGAGCGGTTACCTGATCGACGGTCAGGAGTCGGGCCGGGTGCCGCTGCCGCCGAAGGCCGAGTTCTCCTGGTGGTACCAGTACTACTTCGCCACCGAGCGCGGCCGGCAGGGGTACGACCGCAACCGCCGCGACTTCGCCCGGCTCATCTGGCAGACGGCGTCGCCGAAATGGACCTTCGACGATGCGACCTTCGACCGCAGCGCGGCCGCGTTCGACAATCCCGACCACGTCGACATCGTGATCCACAACTATCGGTGGCGGCTGGCCCTGGCCGACGGCGAACCGCAGTACGCCGAGGTGGAGAAGCGCCTCGCCGGCAAGCCGAAGATCACGGTGCCCAGCATCACCCTGGAGGGTGACGCCAACGGCGCGCCCCACCTGGACCCCAGCGTCTACGGCAAGCAGTTCTCCGGCCGGTACGAGCACCGGACCGTCGGTGGCGGCGTCGGGCACAACCTGCCCCAGGAGGCGCCGCGGGCGTTCGCCGACGCGGTCCTGGAGGTGTGAGGCCGGGCCGCGGTCAGTGGCCGGAGGCCGTCCGTCCGCGCCGCCGTCGACCCGGGGTCGAGGTCGGCTCCGGGCGTTCGACGCGGGTCGGGTCGCCCCGCACGAGGTCGTCGTGGATGCGCCACCTGGCTGTGGTGACCGCGCGCCGGGCCGCCTCGTCGCCGCGCTCGACACGCTGGCGCAGCAGGTCCAGAGCGATGCGCCGGTTCTGACTGAACTGCCGTTCGTCGTCCACCACCACGACGAGGCCCGACGGGCGGTGGGTGGCGCGTACCGCCGTGCTGGCCTTGTTCCGGTGCTGGCCGCCGGGACCGCCGGTGCGGCAGCCGACGATCTCGACGTCGGCCTCGGCGAACGTCGTCGGGGGAGCGTCGCTCGGCGGCGGTTGCGCCGTGACGTACCAGTTCTTCCGACCCGCGCTCGTCCGGTAGGGGATGGGCGCCTGCCAGCACAACGTCCCCGTCCAGGAGGCGGCGAACGCCTCGACGTCGCCGCCGGACAGCCGGATCAGCACCGACCGGTAGGTGCCCGGCCGGTCGCCGGGCACCACGTGGACCCGCTGGACCGCCACGCCCCGCCGGGTGGCGTCACCCTCCAGACGGCGCAGCAGGTGGGCCAGCGCCCACCCGCACTCCCGCGGCCCACGGCCGGCGGACAGCAACAGAGCCGGGCTCACGACCGACCCCGTCCGCGACGCTGGTCCCGCCTCCGAGCGAGGCGCGGCCCCGACGTCCGGCGTCTTGTAGGTGACCAGCGGGATCGTGGTGGCCACCGGCGTGGCGAGCTGGTGCGCGACGAGATCGCCGATCACCTGCTCGATCCGCTTGTACGCGGTGGGCGCCTCCTCGAAGAGCAACTGCCGGTCGCCGCACACCACCAGCGAACCCACCGGGGTGCGCCGCAGCTCCTCGACCGTGTGCTTGGCCCGGCCCCGGCGCAGCGCGTCGGCGCGGGACATCTTCCGACCCGCGCCGTGCGCCACCGAGTGGTTGGCGTCCGCCCCGGCGTGGGCGGCCACCAGGTACGACGCGGTGCCCCGCGTACCGGCGACGAGCACATCGCGACCGTCACCCGGCGCCGCTCCCTTGCGGTGCAGGTAGACGCCGTCGCGCACCTCGACCAGGTTGTGGCGCTGGTCGACGACCGGCTCGGTCGGTTCGGCCCCCAGGGCGTACGCGACCCGGGCGGCCAGCAGCCGCCGGTTGAGCGAGCCCCAGCGCACCGCCTCGTCGTGTCGGGCCAGGTAGGCGGCCGGGTCGGGGGCGGGGCCCGCCCCGTGCGTCTCGGTGTGCGTCCGCAGGATCCGCTCACCCAGGCCCCGCGAGCCGCTGTGCACGACCAGGACGAGGTCACCGGTTGCCAGCCCGAGACGGTCGGCGTGCTCCGGCGCGAAGACGGTGTCGACGCGGGCCAGCTCGACGAAGTGGTTGCCGCGGCCGACCGTACCGAGCCCGTCCAGGTGGCCGGCGGGAACGTCGCCCGCGAGGACGGCCCAGGCGGGGTCGTCGGCGTCCCGCTCCGGGTCCAGCGCGCGGTCGAGGTCGGGGAACCGGGCGGCCAGCCGCTCGGGTACGACGCGCCGGAGTCGAATCGGGAAGACGGCGATACCGCAGCCGATGTCGGAGCCGACCAGGAACGGGTACAGGACCGTCGACGCCATGGCGGCGCCGATCGGGGCGCCCTTGCCCGGATGCAGGTCCGGCATGCCGGCGACGTGGACCATGCCGTCGAGGGCGGCCACCTGCCGGCACTGGTCGAGCGCGGCGGACTCGATCCAACTCGTGGCGGACGCGAACACGGTGACGGTGGCGGGGGTGGACAGGGACAGGGACTGGTGCTCAGACAACGACGCTCACTTCTCGCTGAGTCGCAAGTGGACGGACGGCGGTACGGCACCGGGCGGCGTGAAATGGGCCTCGGCGCGGTGCTCAGGTGGTGTCCGTCAGTACGTCATGGGCACCACTGTGGCGATGTCCGTTGCGCACGGCAACTGGTTATCGGTGGGGCGTGGGCACCGGCCGAACCGGCACGATTGACGCCGCTCGCCATCTGTCGGATGGGTGATGGCCCGGGACGCGGCTCACCCGTCATCATCCGGGAATGCTGACGGGGCGTGACGGCACGCTCGCCGAGGCCCGCGCCGCGCTGGTGCGGGCCGACGGCGCCGTCCTGATCGGTCCGGCGGGGGTGGGTCGCACGGCCCTCGCTCGCGCGGTGGTCGCCGACCTGCCGCCGCGACTGTTCGCCACGGTGTGGATCACCGCCACCGAGGCGAGCAAGGAGGTGCCCTTCGGCGCGCTCGGTCGACTCCTCACGGGCGGTCACCCCGCCCTGCACCCGGCCCTGGTGCACAGCACCGTGCTGACCAGTCTGGTCGAGCGGTGCGGCCCGGCCCGCACGCCCGTCCTGGTCGTCGACGACGCCCACCTGCTCGACGGGCCGTCCGCCGGTGTGCTGCTCGGCCTCGTGCAGGCCCGAGCGGCCCGGGCCCTGCTCACCGTCCGGTCGGGGGTCCCGGTGCCCGACGCCGTCGTCGCGCTGTGGAAGGACGTTGGCCTGTCCCGACTGGTGGTGCCCGCCCTGACCGAGGCCGAGGTCGGCGCGCTGGCGGCGGAGCGGTTGGCGGGTCCGGTCAGCCGCTCCACCACCCACCTGCTGTGGCAGTGGACCGGCGGACTGCCACATCTGGCGGTGGCGTTGCTCGACCACGGGCAGGAGATCGGTTCGCTGGCCCGCGACAGCGACCAGTGGCGCTGGAGGGCCGGCCTGGCGGTGCCCGCACAGGTGGCGGACCTGCTCGACCGGGAGCTGGACCGGGTCGGCCGCACCGGTGAGGAGGCGCTGGCCGCGATGGCGCTCGGCGGGCCGCTGCCGCTGCCCGTCGCGGAGGCCGCCGCGTCGCCGGAGCTGCTCGCCGACCTCGAACAGCTCGGTATGGTCCGCAGCGAGGAGCGCGGCGACGAGGTCCTGGTGCGGTTGCGTGACCCGATGCTCGGCGCTGCGGTACGCCGACGCATGTCACCCGCCCGGCGTCGCCGGATAGCCGCCACGCTGCTGACCGGCGCACGGCAGGCCGCGCCGCGCGGCTCGCACGCGGTGGCCCGCGCTCTCTGGGCGGTGCACGCCGGGCAGCCGGTTGACCCGCCGGAGCTGGTGCGGTCGGCCGGCCTGTGCCTGTACGCCGACCCGGCGGCCTCGGAACAGTTGGCCCGGCGAGCCTGGCAGGAGGGTGGTGGGGCGTCGGCGGCGGTCGCGCTCAGCGCCGCCCTCGCCGAGCAGGGCCGCGCCGTCGAGGCGTACGAGACGCTGCGTACCGCCGAACGGGACGCCGACGCGTCCGGTGACCCGACCGCCCGGGTGACGGTGGGCGTGGCCCTGGCCGCGCACCGCCTCTGGGTCGGGCGGGTGCCCCGACAGGCGTACGACCACCTGCGGCGACTGCGCGCGGACGCCGATGCGGCCGGCCGGGCGGAGTTGGCCGCGCTCGGCGTGCTGGTCCAGCTGTTCAGCGGCGATCCGGCGCGGGCGCTGGCGAGCGCTCGTCAGCTCCTGGGCGAGTCACTCCCGCGCGGCGCGCGGCTACGGGTCACGCTGGCGTCGGTCGCGGCGCTGGTGCTGACCGGCCGCACCGAGGAGGCGGTCCGGGTGGGCCGCACGGTGGTCGAGGCGGTCGAGCGGTCCGGCTCGTCGGCCATGCCGCAGATCCGTGGCATGGCCGGGGCCGCGCTGGCACTGGCCGAGCTGTGGCGTCAGCCCACCCCGACCGGTCCGGTCACCGACCCGGCGGCCGGCCGGTGGCCGCTGCCCCCGGACCCGCTCGTCTCCGGTCTGTCCCCCACCGCCTGGCCGCTCTTCGACGGGTACGCCCGGCGGGTCAGCGGGGATCGGGCGGGCGCCATCAGCCGGCTCCGGGACGCCGTCGCCCAACAGGCCGGTGGCAACGGCATGTTCCGCGCCGAGGCGACCGGCTGGCTGGCCGTCACCCTGGCCGAGGATGGTCGCCCGGACGAGGCGGACGCGGTGCTACGGGAGCACCCCGTAGACGCGGTCGCGCTGGTCCCGGGGCTGCGCCCGTGGGCGTTGGCGGCGGTCGCCGCGGCGACCGGTCGGCGCGTTCGGGCGGGCGAGCTGATGGACGAGGCGATCGTCGTCGCGCACGGCTCCGGGAGTTGGCTGGTGGAACTGGGCTATCTCATCTACGCCGCGCACCTGGACCCGGTCGCCGGTCCGACCCGCTATGCGGACCGCATCGCCGAGGCTCTCGTCCACGTGGACGCCGAGCGGCTCGTGGCCGCCGGTCGGGCGGTGATCGCGCTGGCCCAACGCGATCCCACCGTGATCCTGGAGCACGCGCACCGCCTCGTGGACATGAACATGACCGGCGAGGCGCTGAAGGTGGCCGGCGAGGTCGGGCGGCGGGCCGGGGTCACCGACACCGTCCGGCTCGCCGTCGACCTGCGTGCCCGGCTGCGATCGACGGTGCGGGACGACCCCGCGAGGGTGGCGGGGCTGACCGCGCGGGAGCGGCAGGTCGCCGGGCTCGCCGCCCGGGGCCTGTCCGACCGGGAGATCGCCGAGGCGTTGGTGCTGTCGGTGCGTACCGTGCAGACGCATCTGGGACGGGCCTACCGCAAGCTGGCGGTGACCTCCCGGCGGGACCTGTCGGACGCCTTACGACCGGCCGGCTGAGGACACCGGCGGTGACCGGGGCGCGACGTGCGCCCCGGCCACCGCCCTAGGAGTTCTTCGTGTAGCAGGTGATTCTGCCGTTCGAGTCCTCGCGGCAGTCCGCGCCCTTGGCGCCGAGGACGTTGATCGTGCCGACCAGGAGGGTGAAGCCCAACCCGGTCAGGATCGCCGTGCCCACCTTCTTGGCGACCTCGGCGAAGTTGGCCGTGACGTCGAGCCGGAAGCTGACCGGCGCGTACCTGATCTGCTCCCACAACTCGGCGATGCGCGGGTCCTGACCGGTGATGCTGAAGTCGTCGCTGCTGTGGTCGTCGGTCACCCGGCCGGTGGCGATGGCCACGAAGACGTTCTTGTGCTGATCCACGACGTTCGGTCCGGCGGCGAAACTCCAGCTGTGGCTGAGGAAGCCGTTCTCGTGTACGTGCCCCTGGAACCAGTAGTGGCCGTCGCTGGCCATCCGCAGCGAGGCCGTGCCCTTCACGCTCGACGGCAGCAGGCTGCCGGAGAACGTCTCGGTCCACTCCTGTTCCAGCCGGTCCATCGCCACCCTCGTCGACCCGCCCGGATGCCCGACCCGCGCGCCCACCTGACGCAGCGTCAGCGGCGCACGGATGTCGAGGTACCGGCCGGCGGCGGTACGGACGCTGGCCATGACCTCACTCCCTCGACTTCCAGAAGTGGGTGGTCCCGTTCTCGTCCTTGTACGCGTGGACCTTGCCCGGCTGGCCGAAGAACGCGACCCACCCGGCGACCACCGCGCCGAAGATCACCACCGGAATCCACTTCAGGATGTTGCCGATCAGCTCTGCCACGTTCATCGACACGCTCAGCCGGAAGTTCACGCTGGCCGTGCTGAGCTGATCCCAGTACTGCGCGATCCGCGGGTCCTGCCCGTGCTCGGCGAAGGTGTCGGTGCTCGAGTTGTCCGACACCTTGCCGCTCTTGGAGAAGACGAAGGCGTTGCCGTCATCGTCCACGAAGCCCGGCGTGGCGACCAGCGACCAGTTGTGCGTGACGGCGCCGTTCTCGTGCACGTGCCCGTCGAACATGTAGCCGCCGTCGCTGAACAGCCGCAGCCACGCCGAACCCTTGACGCTGGAGGGCAGGAGGCTCCCGGAGAACCACTCGCTCGACGTCTGTTCGAGCTGTACGAGCAGCCGGCGGGTGGATCCGGTGGGGTGGCCGAGTTCCGTACCGACCTCCCGCACCGTCATGGGCGCCTCGAACCGTAGGTACTTCCCGGCCTTCTGACGCAGGCTGTTCATGACGTGGTCACCATGATCGGCACCAGTGCCCGTCCGGTCGGCAGCGGCCCGAGCGCCTTGCCCAGGATCGCCCCGACCGCCTTGAGCGGGTCGGCCACCCGCATGGCGTGTCCCCGGGTGGGGGAGGTGGTCAGCAGGTCGCCGGGGCGCACCGCGCCGTGCGCCGCGTCGACCAGGCAGTAGACCTTGCCGGCCAGGGCCAGCGGACGACGCTGCTCGCTGTCCGGTCGCCGGTCCAGCACCATCGCCGGCGCGAAGCTGCCGGCGCCGGAGACGACGCCGGCCACCGCCGTGTCGTACGGCTTGTCGGCCAGTTCCAACGCGCCGGTCTCGCCGATCACGAGCACCGCGCCCGGGATCGCCGACGGCAGGTGACCGGCCGCGACGTCGAACTCCTCGGCCAGGTCGGCGTTGCTGAGCGAGATGTCGCCGTGCACGCCGTCGATGACCACGGTGTACGCCCTGGTGTCCGGGTTGGCGAAGGACATCGAGCTCTGGTCACCACTGATCGCGACCGTGTAGGTGCGCGTCTTGCTGTGGCAGAACTTGATGTGGTTGTTGGCGCCGTCGAGGTCGACCTCGTTCGCCGCGACGACCTTGGAGTTGACCGCGTTGGCCGCGGACACGTTGGTCGCCGTGACACTGGGGCTGCTCACGTTGTTGGCGGCCCACACGTCGCCCGTGGTGCCGTTGAGCAGCAGTCGGTACTGCCGGGTGTCGGGGTGGGCGAAGGACATCGAGCTGTGCTCGCCGTCGATGCCGATGGTGTACGTGCGGGTCTTGCTGTGGCAGAACTTGATGTGGTTGCCCGGTCCGTCCAGGTCGACCTGGTTGGCGTTGAAGCTCCGGCTGTTGACGTTGTTGGCGGCCCACAGGTTGCCGTTCTGCCCGTCCAGAACGGTCGTGTAGGCGCGCTTGTCGTTCGCCAGGCTGATGGTGCTGGTGCCGCCGTTCATCCCGATCGTGTAGGCGCGGGTCGTGAAGTTGGTGAGTACGAGAGCGTTGTCGGCGCCGTCGAGCACGACGGCCCGGGCGGCGACGGTGTCGGCGGTGATGGTCGTCGGCGGTGTCGCCGTCGGCGTGGCCGGTGCCGCCTGGGCGTCACCCTTGGCCGCCGGCACCGCCGTGGCGGGTGGCCCGTCGGCGCGCTGCGCCTGCTCGGCCTCGGGGGCCGGCGCGGGTGCCCGGACCGGCGGCGGCGCCGGTGGGGCGACGTCCGCCCGGGCCGGAGCCTCGTCCGGGGTGGTTCGTTGCGGCGGTGTGGTGGTGGGCCGGGCGATCGCCTCGGCGCTGTCCGGGTTGCTGGCCTTCGCGGCCTCGTTGCTGGTCATGTGTCCATTGCAGCCGCGAGCAGGGTGGTCGCACGTCCGCAGCCGCTACGTAGATTGGCCCACCCGACTACGTAGGCGCCAGCCGGCGTAAGCTGCCGCGATGGCCACACCGCGTCGCATCCTGGTCTACGGGGTGTACGGCGCGGGCAAGTCCACTCTCGCCGCGCGGTTGGCGCAGCTCCTCGGCGTGCCGTGGTATCCGGTGGACGACCTGCTGTGGCTGCCGGGGTGGATCGAGGTGCCGGTCGCCGAGCAGCGTCGCCGCATCGAGAAGATCTGCCGCCGGGACGCCTGGATCCTCGACGGCGCGTACCACGGGTGGCGGGACGTACCACTGGCGCGCGCCGACCTGGTCGTGGCCCTGGACTACCCGCGGTGGCGTTCGTTCGGGCGTCTGCTGCGTCGTACGCTGCGCCGCCTGGGCACGGGCGAGGTGATCTGCAACGGCAACCGCGAATCAGTCGGCAGCGTGCTGTCCCGGGACTCGATCCTGCTCTGGCACGTCGCCGCGTTCGGGCGCGCGCGGCGGCGGATGCGCGCCTGGCAGGCCGATCCGGCCGGCCCGCCGGTTCTCCTGTTCACGCACCCCGCGGCTCTGGACGACTGGCTGTCGAGCCTGCCGACCCGATGAGCGCGCTCAGCCCGCCAGCTCGTCGATGCGGGTCGCCCGGCCCACGACGCACGGTGAGGAGGGGCTGGAGCTGCCGGTCGGGAACCGGAAGCGTCGCAGGTCCTCGACGGCGAAGCCCGCCGCCACGATGGCGGCCGTGGTGTCGCGGCCGGTGTGGCAGCCGGCGAACAGCTTCGGCCACAGCGTGGCGTCGGACAGCCGCTGGACCCGGCGCAGGCGGCTGGCTTCCTCGGCCGCGACGTGCTCGAAGAAGCGCAGCTGCCCGCCGGGGCGCAGCACGCGGTGGATCTCGGCGAGCGCTGGCGCCTGGTCGGGCACCGTGCAGAGCACCAGCGCGACCACTGCCGCGTCGAACTCGCCGTCGGCGGCGGGCAGCGCCTCGGCCAGTCCGTCGACGACTGTGACCGGCACCGGTGCGCCCGCGGCCGCCCGGACGGCGGCGGCGCGCAGGCGAGGTTCCGGTTCGACCGCGACGACCTCGGTCACGGCGCGGGGGTAGTGGGCGAACATGCGTCCGTTGCCGGCGCCGACCTCGACCACCCGGCCACTCAGGCCAGCGGCCAGGTCGCGGCGGAACTCGGCGGTGCCGGCACGGTCCATGGCGACGCTGAGTCGCTCGTAGACCCGCGCGAACACCGGATGGGACACAGCGGCCACGTCGACCTCCAGGATTCGCGGGCGGCGAAGACAATCGTGGGTCGCGATGTCAACCGCACCTCACCCGGGCGTGCGCCGCAGGCGGTTCGTCAACTCCCGCACCACCGCCGCGAACCGCTCGTCGGATTCGGCCGGCCAGTGCCCGAGGATCGGCGGCGGAACGCTGTCGCCGGGCGGGGTCACCACGTCGCTGGGGTCGACCTCCCGGCGGTCCACCGCGGCGGCCGGGTCACTGGCGGACGCCTCGGGTCCCCGGTCGGCAAAGACGCGCCCGCCGATCGGGTCGGTGTCCCGCCAGAGGTTGACCCACCGCCAGCCCACCCGGTTGCCGATCTCGCGCAGCACCGCGTCGTCGAGGTAGGCGGGGAAGAGCCGCGCGTAGAGCCGGCGCAGCGGTGACCCGTGCGTGAGCAGCGCGACCCGATCGCCGATCCGGGACGGCAACTGGAGCACCGCGGCGGCGAGCAGGACCGAGCCGTGGCTGTGTCCGGAGAGCAGCACGCGGTCCCCGCGCTCCACCAGGTAGGTGATCCGCCGGGTCAGCTCCGGCACGGCCCGTTCGGCGTAGCAGGGCGGCGCGAACGGGTGGGCCGCCCGGGGCCAAAAGGTGCCGAGGTCCCAGATGACCCCGACGTGCCGCCGGAAGCTGGTGGTGCGGTAGGCGAAGACGCCGGCGAGCACCAGGCCGAGAAGGCCCACCGCCTTCACCCAACTGGTGAACGCGATGCTGAAGGTGATCGCGTCCGCCGGCAACCGCGTGAACCGCTCGACGACGTCACCCGGAAACACGCCCATCAGGCCGAGGGTGGTGGTGGCGGAGCCGACCCCGGCGAGACAACCGAAGATCACGCCCAGCAGCACCAGACGTTCGGTGAAGCTGGCCCGGGCCACCGCGTCGCGTACCTGTCGCAGCCGCGGGCGGGCCTCCGTCGGCGCGTCCGGGTAGTCGCCTGCGACGATCGCCGCCGCACGGCGGCGACGACCGGAGCGGGAGACCGTGACGACCAGCACGGCGACGAGCGCCGTGACCAGCGCGGTGCGGAGAAAGCCGAAGATCGCCCAGGTGTACGCCCGGGGCGGGCCCGTCGCGATGCCCTCCCCGGTCGGCAGGTCGCGGTCGAGGTAGTCCGCCACCCGGTAGACCAGCTCGGCGGAGTACCCCACCGCGGTGCTGATCCCCGCGGCCGCGATGACCAGCGCTCCCAGCCCGAACAGGGGGCTGCCCCCGCGCCGCCAGAGCAGGATCGCCCCGAGGGCGGCCAGCAGGATCGTCTGGGTGGCGAACAGCCAGACCAGCGTCCTGTCGTAGCCGGGCAGAGCGGCGTCCTCGCGCCAGCCGGCCGGGCTGGTCGCCACGTGGGCGGCGACCACGACGGCCAGGACCGTCGCGGTCGTGCGCAGGGTGGTGGTGATCGTGTCAAGCCGCCGATCGGTGGGGGACCGGTCGATCAGCGCCGGCGTGCAGAGCAGCGCCACGCAGGCCGCCAGGACCACGCCGGTGACCACCGCCAACGCGATCGTGACGACCGCGGCGTCGCGCGCGGCGCGAGCGGTGAGCAGGACGAGACTCAACGTCCCGAACGCCGCGGCGACGTGCACGGACCGCAGCCGCCCCACCAGAGGTTCCGCGTCCCACGTGCCGACCGTGCTGAGCCGATGCCCCGCGACCTCCTCGTCGGGCGCGCGGAACGCCTCGAACGACCGCCCGGGCCGGTTGCTGAGCCGCCACACCAGTCCGATCGCGGCGGCCGGGACCAGCGCGAACACCGCCAGTCGTCGCCCGACGGGCTGCCCGCTGAACCAGGACAACCAGCTACGGCCGGCCAGGCAGCGGGGCGAGTTCAGGCAGTGCCAGGCGAGCAGGTCGAGGGCGACGCCGGCGATGGCGAGCACGTACAGCACGGTGAGGGTGAGTGCCAGCACCCGGCAGAGGGACTTGACCACGCTCTCCGAGCGGGGGTTCGCCGGCCGCATCCAGATCGCCACGTTGACCAGCAGAAACGGCAGTAGCAGCACCAGCGCCAGGGTGCGGGCGACGGTTCCGGAGGGCAGATCGCCCCAGCGGTACGCCTCCAGCGTCACACCGCGCGCCTCGGGACTCGCCCAGCGCGGCCGGACCCGGACGAAGCCGCCCATCTGGTCGCCGGCGACCTGCACCGTCCGCGCAAGGCCCAGCACCTGCTCGGTGCTCGCGCCGGAGACACCGTGCACCCGCAACTCCACGATGCCGGAGGCGGCGTCGGGGCCGCTCATCCGCGCTGATCCATCCGCCACCGCCCCCCGAGACACCAGACCGCCCGGTGCCGGCGATCGGTCCGTGGGTGGCCCGCCACCGGTGTGGCGGACCGGGGTCTACCCCGCCGGGAGGCGCCCAATCGCCCGGGGTCGCCCCCGGTCGGCGCCTGCCGTGTCGCCTACCCGCCCGGAACGCTCCCGGCCACCTCCTGGCGGTAGGCGCGTGGTGAGACGCCGGTGACCCGTTTGAAGGCCACGCTGAGGGCGCTCTCCGAGCCGTACCCGACGGCTCGGGCGATGGCCGCGACGGAGTCGGAGCCGTGCCGGATGCGGTCCGCCGCGAGTTCGATCCGCCATCCGGTGAGGTATTCCAGCGGACCGACGCCGACGACCTTCCGGAAGCGGGCCGCGAGCGTCGAGCGGGAGACGGCGGCGGTACGGGCGATCGCATCCACCGTCCACTGCTGCGCGGGCCGGGCGTGCATCGCCCGCAGCGCCGGGGCGACCACCGGGTCGGCGAGCCCGGCCAGCCAACCGGAGGTGTGCTGGGAGTCGCGGGCGAGGTGCACGCGCAGGACCTGGACCAGCAGGACGAGCGCCAGGTGTTCCGCGACGAGCCGCGACCCGAGCTGAGGCCGCCGCAGCTCGATGTCGATCTGGTCGAGGGCCCACCGGATGGTGGCGGCCTCGGGAGCGTCGGCCGGCACGTGGATGACCGGTGGAAGGCCGTCCAGCAGGAGGCTGCGCCCCCTGTCTCCCAGGGAGAACGCGCCGCCGATGAGGAACATGTCGGCACCCTCACCGGCGTGTGCCACGCCGTCGCCGGCGGCGGCGAAGATCGGGTACGCCGGCTGGGCCGGCACGTCGGGATCGCTGAAGAGCGTGTACGCCACCGGCCGGGTCAACAGGTAGCAGTCGCCCTCGCCGAGGGCGATCGGTTCGGCCTCGCCCTCGACCCGCAGGTGGCAACTGCCGCGTCGGATGGCGTTGAACTTGGCGCCGGCCGGCGGGTCGAACCGGACCGCCCAGCGCCCACCGGCGACGAGACCGGCGGACAGGTGCGCGGTGGCGCCGAGCAGTGCCAGCACGTCTTCGAGCGGGTCCATCCGCACCGTCCTGGACGCTCGCGAAAGTATGAAGGATTCCAGACTATAGGCAGTCCAGAGCGAGCTTGCATAGCGTGGTGGACATGACAGCGCACACACGCCTCACCACTGAATTCACCGCCCGCACCACCGCCGCCGAGATCCTCGACGGCGTGGACCTGACCGGGCGTCGGATGATCGTCACCGGCGGCGCCTCCGGCATCGGTGTCGAGACGGTTCGCGCCCTGGCGGGCGCCGGCGCGGAGGTCACGGTCGCCGTTCGTGACCCGGCTCGGGCCGCGGGGATCGTCGAGGAGTTCGCCGGCGACGCCGCGCGGGGAAGCGTCCGGGCGGCCGCGCTCGACCTCGCCGACCTGTCGTCGGTCGACGCGTTCGTCGCGGCCTGGGACGGCCCGCTCCACGCGCTGGTCGCCAACGCCGGCATCATGGCGCTGCCGACCCGCCAGCTCTCGGCCCAGGGCTGGGAGCTCCAGCTCGCGACCAACTATCTGGGGCACTTCGCGTTGGCCGTCGGACTGCGCGACAACCTGCGGGCGGCGGGCGCGGCCCGGGTCGTGCTGGTCAGCTCCGGAGCACACCTGAGCGCCCCGTTCGACGCTGCGGATCCCCACTTCGAGCGGCGGCCGTACGACCGGTGGACGGCGTACGGGCAGTCGAAGACGGCGGACGTCCTGCTGGCGGTGGGCATCACCCGGCGGTGGGCGGCGGACGGGATCACCGCCAACGCCCTCAACCCCGGCTACATCCACACCAACCTCCAGCGCCACCTCGACGACGACACGATGCGCGCGCTCGGCGGCATGGACGAGGCGGGCAACCTCGTGGTGCCGGACTACTACAAGACGCCCGCCCAGGGCGCGTCGACCACGGTCCTGCTCGCGGCGTCGCCCCTGCTCGACGGCATCGGGGGCCGGTACTTCGTCGACAACCAGGAGATGGAGGTGGTTCCCGGCGGCCCCGACGCCTCGGACGGCGTCGCGGACCACGCGGTCGACCCGGCGGCCGCGGACGAGCTCTGGGCGTACGCCGAGAAGGCTCTCGCCGAACGCTGAGCGGGACCGCCGTCCGGCGCCGGGCGCGGCGCGGGCCCGCGTGGCCGCGCCCGGTGTTCAGGATTGATCGGGGTACGGCGGGGTAGCCGCCCGCCATGGTCGCTGCCGGTCGTCCCGGTGCGGACGGGGACGCGTCGGCGCGCGCCGACGGGGCAGCACCGCCCGGCCCGACGTCGATCGCCACGCGGCTGCGCGGCCAGTTGTCGGGCACGCTGCGGGACCGAGTGCGGCGGGTTCGGGGTATCGGGGGTCTGGCCCTGCAGGCCGGCGTGGCCGCGGCGCTGTCCTGGCTGGTGGTGCGCGAGGTGCTGCACGTCTCGCAGCCGGTGTTCGCGCCGATCTCCGCGGTCTCCACCCTCGCGGCGTCGGTCGGGCAACGCCTGCGCCGCACCATCGAGCTGATCATCGGTGTCACCGTCGGGGTGCTGGTCGGGGACCTGCTGCTCGGGGTGATGGGCACCGGGTGGTGGCAGCTCGCCCTGATCGTCGTGTTGGCGATCCTCGTCGCGCTGTTCCTCGTCGGCAGCGCGGCGGTGGTGATCCAGGCGGGCGCCACGGCCGTGCTCATCGCCACGCTGAGTCCAGCCGTGCGCGACCTGGAGATCCCCCGTTTCGTGGACGCTCTCGTCGGGGGCGCCGTGGCGCTGCTGGTCACCGCCGTCCTGCTGCCGTTGAGCCCGTTGCGGGTGCTCAACCGCGCCGCGCGACCGGCGCTGGACCTGCTCAGCGCCCAACTCCAGGCCACCGCCGGCGCATTGGCCGACCGGGACATCGACCGTGCGCTGACCGCCCGGGCGAGGTTGCGGCAGAACAAGGACGAGCTGGGTGCGCTCATCGAGGCGACGCAGGGTGCCCGGGAGGCCAGCACCCTCTCGCCGGTGCACTGGCATCAGCGGCAGGGGCCGGTGGCCCGGTACGCGCAGACGGCGGAGCCGATCGACCGGGCCATGCGGAACGCGGGCACGCTGATCCGCCGGGCGGTGACCCTGATCGAGGACGGTGAGCCCGTCCCGGAACCCCTGCCCACGGCCGTCGCCGACCTGTCCGAGGCGGTACGCCTGCTGCAGCGGCAGTTCGCCGCCGGCCAGGAACCCGTTCAGGCGCGCGAGCGGGCGCTCCGGGCGGTCTGCGCCGCCGGTGACGCCTACCGGGACGGGGTCGGTTTCTCCGGGGCCGTCGTGGTGGCACAGGTCCGGACGACCGCCAGCGACCTGCTGGTGGCCACCGGTCTGAGTCAGGAGGTCGCGAACCGAGTGGTCCGCCGCGCGTTCGCAACCGCTGACACAGGCGCTGAGCAGAGCCGATGACCATCGTGGCAGCAATCTGAGCCACAGGTGTTGCATGCTGAGCCAAAGTGGTGCCATGATGGTGCCATGGACTTGAGGCCGTACGTCGAGAACCTGCGTAACGAGTTCGCCGTGGCAGCCGAGGGCGTGGATCCGGAGAGTCGGGCGCTAGCCGAACGACTCTTCACCCAGCTCGAAGCGGCGACCCACCTCACGCTGCTCGAGGCGCTGTCCGACGCGGCCGACGAGATCACCCGCGATCTCGCCCCCGGGTCGGTGCACGTCCGGTTGCGCGGACGCGAGCCCGACTTCGTGGTGGCGCCCGCCACCGCGCCCACGGACGGGCCGGGCGAGCCCGCCGCGCCAGCTCCGGCCCCGGCGCCTCTGCTGCCTCCCGAGGGCGACGAGGGCGGCACATCCCGGATCAACCTCCGGCTTCCCGACCACCTCAAGGCCAGCGTCGACGAGGCCGCGAGTCGCGCCGGGCTCTCCGTCAACGCGTGGCTGGTGCGCGCCGTCGCCAGCGCCGTCGGGGCCGGTGGCCCCGACCGTCAACCGCCTCGCCGGCCAGAGCCTCCGAGGTCCGGCCAGCACGTCACCGGCTGGGCGCGCTGACCCGCACACCCACCCGTAGCTCTCTCCGCCTCCGCCAACACCTCCCGGGAGACCACCATGCCTGTTTTCGACACGCCAGAACCGATCTCCGTCCAGGTCGAGCTGCCCATCGGGGACGCCTGGATCGCCGCGACGGACCGCACCGACACGGTGGTACGGGTGCGGCCCCGCGACCCGTCGAGCAAGGCCGACGTGAACGCGGCCGAGCAGACCACCGTCGACTTCGCCGCCGGGCACCTGCGCATCAGGGTGCCGAAGAGCTGGCGTCGGTACGGCTTCGGCTCCGGACCGTCGGTCGACGTCCTGATCGAGGTGCCGAGCGGCACGCGGCTGCACGCCGAGGCGGCGTGGGCGGCCTTTCGCGCGGAGGGTCGGCTCGGCGAGTGCCGGATCAAGACCGGAAGCGCGATCCGGCTGGAGGAGACCGGGCCGTTGGAGATCGACAGCAGTCACGGCGAGGTCGCCGTGGAGCGGGTCACCGGTTCGGCCCGGGTGAAGGCGTCGTCCGGCAAGGTGCGCCTCGGCGCGGTCGACGGCGACGCGGAGATCAAGAATTCCTCCGGCGACTGCTGGATCGGTCGCAGCGGGGGCGACGTCCGCATCAACACCGCGTACGGCGACATCACCGTCGACGCGTCGACCGCCTCGGTGGCGGCGCGCACCGCGTACGGCAACGTGCGCCTCGGTGAGGTCGTGCGCGGGTCGATCGAGTCACAGACCTCCTACGGCGCGATCGAGGTGGGGGTCCGGCGTGGCACCGCCGCCTGGCTCGACGTCAGCTCCCGGCACGGCCGCGTCCACAACGCCCTCGACGCGGCCGACAGCCCGGCCGAGACCGACGAGACGGTCGAGATCCGCGCCAACACCTCCTACGGCGACATCACCATCCGCCGCGCCTGACCCGTCCGGGCCCCACCACAGATGAGGAAACCATGACCGGCAGCAGCAGACCCGCGATCGTCACCACCGAGCTGCGCAAGTCCTACGGCGACAAGGTCGTGCTCGACGGCATCGACCTGATGATCACCCAGGGAACGATCTTCGCGCTGCTCGGCCCCAACGGCGCCGGCAAGACCACCACCGTGCAGATCCTCTCCACCCTCCTTCCCGCCGACGGCGGCCACGCCCGCGTCCTCGGCCATGACGTGACCCGCGAGGCCGACGCGGTACGCGGGGCGATCGGCGTCACCGGCCAGTTCTCCGCGGTGGACAGCCTGCTCACCGGCCGGGAGAACCTGCGCCTCATGGCCGATCTGTGTCACCTGGACCGCGCGGCGGGTCGCCGTCGAATCGCCGACCTGCTCGACCAGTTCGACCTGACCGAAGCGGCGGACAAGCCGGCCGCGACGTACTCCGGCGGCACGCGCCGTCGACTCGACCTCGCGATGACACTCGTCGGCGATCCCAGCGTCATCTTCCTCGACGAGCCGACGACCGGGCTCGACCCGCGCAGCCGCCGGGCGATGTGGCACATCATCAAGGCGCTGGCCGCCGAGGGCGTCACCATCCTGTTGACGACCCAGTACCTGGAAGAGGCCGACCAGCTCGCCGACCGCGTCGCCTTCCTCGACCACGGTCGGCTGATCGCCGAGGGCACCCCGCACGAGCTCAAGCGGCTCATCCCGGGTGGTCACGTGGTCCTGCGCTTCGCCGACCAGGACGAACTCGACTCGGCGGCCCGTACGTTCGCGACGGCCACCCGGGACGACAACGCGCTGACCCTTCAGGTGCCGAGCGACGGCGGGGTCGGTTCGCTGCGGTCCCTCCTCGACGACCTCGACCGGGGCTCCATCACCGTCGCCGGTCTCGCCGTGCACACCCCGGACCTCGACGACGTCTTCCTCGCCCTCACCGGCCAACCCGACGCCCCCTCCAACCGTGAAAGGGCCACCGCGCGATGAGCACCCTCACGTTCGCCCTGCGTGACTCCAACACCATGCTGCGGCGCAACCTCCTGCACATGCGTCGCTACCCGTCGCTGACCCTCATGCTCATCGGCATCCCGGTCATCCTTCTGCTGCTCTTCGTGTACGTCTTCGGCGGCACGCTCGGCGCCGGCCTCGGACCGACCGGCGGCCGGGCCGAGTACGCCAACTACGTCACCCCCGGCATCCTGCTCATCACGGTGGCCAGCGCGGCGCAGGGCACCGCGATCTCGGTCGCCATGGACATGGCCGAGGGCATCATCGCCCGTTTCCGTGTCATGGCGATCTTCCGACCGTCGGTTCTCACCGGCCACGTGGTGGGCAGCGTGTTCCAGACGATGGTCAGCCTGGCGGCCGTCACGGGCGCGGCGCTGCTCGTCGGGTTCCGCCCCACCGCCGACGCCGTCGAGTGGCTCGCCGCGATCGGCGTGCTGACCATGGTCACCGTCGCCGTCACCTGGCTGTCGGTCGCCCTGGGCCTGGTCACCAGGAGCGTCGAGACGGCCAGCAACCTGCCCATGCCGCTGGTGCTGTTGCCGTTCCTCGGCAGCGGGTTCGTCCCCACCGACTCGATGCCGACGCCGGTCCGCCTGTTCGCCCACTACCAGCCCTTCACCCCGGTCATGGAGACGCTCCGCGGCCTGCTGCTCGGCGGTGGAATCGGTGTCAACGGACTCCTCGCGGTCGCCTGGTGCGCCGTCATCACGGTCGGCTGCTTCTGCTGGGCCAAGGCGCTCTACAACCGTCCGCGCACGGCCTGACCCCAACGTCCTCTGACGACCGACGACCCGGCCCGGATGGGGCCGGGCCGTCGGTCTTCGGTGTCGCCGAGCGGTCCCTGCGCCAGCCGGGGGCCCGGCCCGCCCGTCCGGCGGGGGTCGGAATGCCCCGGACACGGCCGCCCGGAGTCGATCACTTCCGTGACGAACCGCCACCCGCGATCATCGCATCGAATGTTATCGATAACACGCCGCACCGGTCAGTGACCCGCCGTGGCCCTCGGGTGCCGGAGCGCGGGGTCAGGGGGTCGGGCGCGGCGGCGGCGCGTTCGACAGGTCTGATCATGCGGGGGCGGCGAAGCCGTCGATGTTATCGCTGCCATCCGCGCCGGCGGGCCATCGCCATCGCCCTCCGGCGGGGTCACGACCGCCCGCCACCCGGGATCGAGCGCCGTGTGCCGGTCCGGTATCGACGCGCCCGAGTCGGTACGTGCTCCGCGTTCCGTTACGGAGCTGTTGCAGGTAGATGTCTTGACGAGGCTGGATGTGAGCGTTAACACTATCCCCGTTAACGGTGGAGGTGAACATGGAGCGTGTGGGCGGAGCTGCCGAAAGCTACGTCGTGGGTGTCGATTTCGGCACCCTCTCCGGGCGGGCCCTGGTGGTCCGGGTTTCTGATGGTGCCGAGCTCGGGACCGCGGTGCACGAGTACGGCGACGGGGTCATCAGCGAGACGCTGCCCGGAGGTCGGTCGCTGCCCCCGGACTGGGCGTTGCAGAATCCGGACGACTACCGCGACGTGCTGCGCCACGCCGTTCCGGCCGCGGTGGCCGCGGCGGGGGTGGACCCGGCGGCGGTGGTCGGCATCGGCATCGACTTCACCGCCTGCACCGTGCTCCCGACACGCGCCGACGGCACCCCGCTCTGCGAGGATCCCGAGCTGCGCGACCGGCCGCACTCCTGGGTCAAGCTGTGGAAGCACCACGCCGCGCAGCCGCACGCCGACCGGATCAACGCGCTGGCCCACGAGCGGTCGGAGCCGTGGATCGGCCGGTACGGCGGAAAGATCTCCGCCGAGTGGCAGTACGCCAAGGGTCTGCAGATCCTGGAGGAGGACCCGGAGATCTACCACCGGGCCGAGCGGTTCATCGAGGCCGCCGACTGGATCGTCTGGCAGCTCAGCGGCACCGAGACCCGTAACGTCTGCACGGCCGGCTACAAGGGCATCCTGCAGGACGGGCAGTACCCGTCCGAGAGCTTCCTGACCGCGCTCAACCCCGACTTCGGCGACTTCGTGGCCAAGCTCGACGGTCCGCTGCTGCCGCTCGGCGCGCGGGCCGGCACGCTCAGCGCCCGCGCCTCCGCCTGGACCGGCCTCCCGGAGGGGATCGCCGTGGCGGTCGGCAACGTCGACGCGCACGTCACCGCCGCCTCTGCCCAGGCCGTCCAGCCCGGTCGGCTGGTCGCCATCATGGGCACGTCCACCTGCCACGTGGTCAACGGCGAGCACCCGGCCGAGGTCGCCGGGATGTGCGGCGTGGTCGACGGCGGCATCAGCCCGGGCGCGTGGGGCTACGAGGCCGGCCAGAGCGGTGTCGGCGACATCTTCGGCTGGTTCGTCAAGCACGGCGCACCGGCCGGGCTCGACTCGCACGAACGCCTCACCGAACTGGCCGCCAGCCAGCGGGTCGGCGCGCACGGCCTGGTCGCGCTGGACTGGTGGAACGGCAACCGCTCGCTGCTGGTCAACCACGACCTGAGCGGGATGATCGTCGGGATGACCCTGGCGACCCGTCCGCAGGACATCTACCGCGCGCTACTGGAAGCCACGGCGTACGGCACCAGGATGATCATCGACGCGTTCGTCGAGGCCGGGGTGCCCGTCAACGACCTGGTGATCGCCGGCGGCCTCACCAACAACAAGCTCCTGATGCAGATCTACGCCGACGTGACCAAGCGCCCGCTGAACATCATCGCGTCCGCGCAGGGGCCGGCGCTCGGCTCGGCGATCCACGCCGCCGTCGCCGCCGGGGCGTACCCGTCGATCCACGAGGCGTCCCAGGCGATGGGGCGGGTGCACGAGGCCGTCTACACGCCGGACCCGGAGCGGGCCCGTGCCTACGACGGCCTGTACGCCGAGTACCGGGCGCTGCACGACCACTTCGGTCGTGGCGGCAACGACGTCATGCTCCGCCTCCGGGCGATCCGCAACGCGGCGGTAGAGGCCGCGCCCACGCACGAGGCCACGCTGGAGGTCGTCGCATGAACGCAGAGGTGAGCCGGCAGATCGGTGAACTGCGCGAGACCGTCGCCCGCCTGCACAGCGAGCTGACCCGGTACAACCTGGTCGCCTGGACGTCCGGCAACGTCTCCGCGCGGGTGCCCGGTCAGGACCTCATGGTCATCAAGCCGAGCGGCGTGGGCTACGACGACCTCACGGCCGAGACGATGGTGGTCTGCGACCTCGACGGCGTCCTCGTCGAGGGTGACCTGGCGCCGTCCAGCGACACGGCCGCCCACGCCTACGTCTACCGCGCCATGCCCGAGGTCGGCGGCGTGGTGCACACGCACAGCTCGTACGCCAGCGCCTGGGCCGCCTGTGGCGAGGCGATCCCCTGCCACCTCACCGCGCAGGCCGACGAGTTCGGTGGGGAGATCCCGCTGGGCCCGTTCGCGCTGATCGGCGGCGACGACATCGGCAAGGGCATCGTCGCCACGCTCTCCGGGCACCGTTCACCCGCCGTGCTCATGCGCAACCACGGCGTCTTCACCATCGGCCGGAACGCCCGCGCGGCGGTCAAGGCCGCGGTCATGTGCGAGGACGTGGCCCGTACCTCGTACCTGGCGCGCACCCTCGGGCAGCCCGTGCCGATCGCGCAGGCCGACATCGACGCTCTCTACCACCGTTACCAGAACGTCTACGGCCAACAACCAGTCGCACCTGCGGGCTCCTGACCGTCTCCACACGGCCCGCCGGTCTGCTCCACCGACGCACCAGCACGCACCACCCGCGTACGCCACCTCTTCTCGTCGGCGGCTGACGCGGTCCCCACCACACCCAGCCAAGGAGATCTGATGAGAAAGATGCGAACGCAGCGCGCTATCGCGGTCCTCGCCAGTGTGCTGCTCATCGGCGGCGTGGCGGCCTGCGGCAACAGCGACACCGGCGGCGGCGGGTCCAAGGACGACGGCAAGATCACGATGGGCTTCTCCCAGGTCGGCGCCGAGAGCGGGTGGCGTACGGCGAACACCACCTCGATCAAGGAGTCGGCTGCCGCGGCGGGCATCGAGCTGAAGTTCGACGACGCGCAGCAGAAGCAGGAGAACCAGATCAAGGCCATCCGCAACTACATCCAGCAGAAGGTGGACGTCATCGCCTTCTCGCCGGTGGTGGAGTCCGGGTGGGACACCGTGCTCAAGGAGGCCAAGGACGCCGGCATCCCGGTCATCCTGACCGACCGCTCGGTCGACTCGGCCGACAAGACCCTCTACAAGACCTTCCTCGGCTCGGACTTCGTCAAGGAGGGCAAGCTCGCGGGCGAGTGGCTGGTCGAGCAGAAGAAGGGCGCCACGGGCCCGGTCAACATCGTCGAGCTGCAGGGCAACACGGGTGCCGCTCCGGCGAACGACCGCAAGAAGGGCTTCGGCGAGGCGATCGCCGTCAACCCGAACCTGAAGATCATCGCCTCGCAGCCGGGTGACTTCACCCGGGCCGGTGGCAAGCAGGTCATGGAGCAGTTCCTCAAGGCCAACCCGAAGATCGACGTGCTGTTCGCGCACAACGACGACATGGGTCTGGGTGCTCTCGAGGCGATCACCGCGGCCGGCAAGGTGCCGGGCAAGGACATCACCATCATCACGGTCGACGCCGTCAAGGACGGTATGCAGGCTCTCGCCGACGGGAAGTTCAACTTCATCGCGGAGTGCAGCCCGCTGCTCGGCCCACAGCTGATGGACCTCGCCAAGAAGGTCAAGGCGGGCGAGACGGTGCCGCCTCGGATCGAGACCGAGGAGACCACCTTCACCCAGGAGCAGGCCAAGGAGGCTCTGCCCAACCGCAAGTACTGATCGACGAGGAGGGGTCGCCGCGCTCGCGTGGCGGCCCCGCCGCGTCGCCCCGTAAACCCGAACGGACCGGGCATGACCCGCGACGACCCGCGCCACGCCCGCCCGAGCCCAGGTGAAGGGCCGGGCGGGCGTGGTGGGAGCGCAACGGCCCATCCGCGTCGACAACCCCCAGAAGAGGTCTGATGGGATGACGGATAGCCGTCCGGTCCTGACGATGACCGGGATCAGCAAGTCCTTCCCCGGGGTGCGTGCACTCCACGACGTCAACTTCCGGCTCTTCCCCGGCGAGGTGCACGCCCTGATGGGCGAGAACGGCGCCGGGAAGTCGACCCTCATCAAGGTGCTGACCGGCGTCTACGACACCGACGACGGCACGATCACCCTCGGCGGTGAGCCGGTGTCCTTCAGCGGGCCGATGCAGGCGACGGCCGCCGGGGTGAGCACCGTCTACCAGGAGGTCAATCTCTGCACCAACCTCTCGGTGGCGGAGAACATCTTCATCGGACGTGAGCCGAGGCTGTTCGGCGCCGTCCGCTGGGGCGAGGTCCGCCGCCGCGCCCGCGCGCTGCTGAGCCGCCTCGACCTCGACCTCGACGTCAGCGCGCCGCTGGGCTCGTACTCCCTCGCGATCCAGCAGATGGTCGCGATCGCCCGCGCGATCGACATCCAGGCCCGGGTGCTGATCCTGGACGAGCCGACGTCCAGTCTCGACGCGGGTGAGGTCGCGCAGTTGTTCCGCATCATGCGGCAGCTCCGCGACGAGGGCATCGCGATCCTGTTCGTGACGCACTTCCTCGACCAGGTCTACGAGATCGCCGATCGCATCACGGTGCTGCGCAACGGCGGGCTCGTCGGCGAGTACCTGACCGCCGAGCTGCCCCAACTCGGCCTCGTCGAGAAGATGATCGGCAAGGAGCTCGACGTCCTCGAGGGGATCGAGGAGCACTCCCGGCGCGACCTGGCCGCGATCGAGGAGGGCACCCCGCTGGTGGCGGTGTCGAAGCTGGGCCGGGCGGGAGCGGTCGAGCCGTTCAGTCTGACCATCCACTCCGGTGAGGTGGTGGGCCTCGCCGGCCTGCTGGGCTCGGGGCGTACCGAGGTGGCGCGGTTGTTCTTCGGCGCCGACCGGGCCGACGGCGGGCAGGTCGCGATCGACGGCACGTCGAGCAGCCTGCGTACCCCCGCGCAGGCCATCGACCAGGGCGTCGGGTTCTGCTCGGAGAACCGTCGCGCCGAGGGCATCGTCCCCGACCTGTCGGTCCGCGAGAACATGATCCTCGCCATGCAGGCCGCCCGGGGTTGGCTGCGGCCCATCCCGCGCCGCCGACAGGACGAGCTGGTCGACAAGTACGTCAAGGCGCTCAACATCCGTCCGGCGGACCCGGAGGTGCCGGTCCGCAACCTCTCCGGCGGCAACCAGCAGAAGGTGCTCCTCGCCCGCTGGCTGATCACCGAACCGCGGCTGCTGATCCTCGACGAGCCGACCCGCGGTATCGACATCGGCGCGAAGACCGAGATCCAGCGGCTCGTGGCGCAACTGTCCGACGGTGGGATGGCGGTGCTGTTCATCTCGGCCGAGTTGGAGGAGGTGCTGCGCCTCAGCCACAAGGTGGCGGTCATGCGGGACCGGCAGATGGTCGCGCAGCTCGCCAACAACGAGGACCTCGACGCGGAGCGCATCATGCAGACGATCGCGAGTGGATCCCACCGGGAGGAGGCGGACCGATGAACGACACGAAGGGCCGCTATCGGACGATGATCGGTCACCGGCTGTTCTGGCCCGTCGCCGTGCTGGTGGTCATGCTCGCCGCGAACACGATCTACCGGCCCGGGTTCCTGTCCATCGAGCTCAAGGACGGGCACCTGTACGGCACGCCGATCGACATCCTCCGGTTGAGCGCCCCGCTGATCCTCGTGGCGCTGGGCATGACGCTGGTCATCTCGACCGGCGGCATCGACCTGTCGGTCGGCTCGCTCTGCGCGATCAGCGGCGCGGTCGCCTGCATGTACATCAGCAAGCAGACCGACCAGAACAGCCTGGCCGTGGTGCTGACCGCCCTCGCGATGGCGTTCGGTATCTCGCTGGTGCTGGGCGCCTGGAACGGGGTGCTGGTGGCCGTGATCGGTATCCAACCGATCATCGCCACGCTGATCCTGATGGTGGCCGGTCGCGGCCTCGCCCAGCTGATCACCCAGGGCCAGATCATCACCATCAACTCGGGGCCGTTCCGGGCCATCGGGTTGGGTCACCTGCTGACCCTGCCGCTGGCCATCTTCATCGCGCTCGCCGCCGCACTGCTCGTCGCCGCGTTCACCCGGCGCACCGCGCTCGGCATGATCGTCGAGTCGGTGGGCGGCAACGCCGAGGCGAGCCGACTGGCGGGCATCCGGTCCAACCGGGTCATCTTCCTCGTGTACGTGCTCAGCGCCGCCTGCGCCGCGATCGCCGGTTTCATGATGACGGCCAACGTGTCCAGCGCCGACGGCAACGCCGTCGGTCTCTGGGTGGAGCTGGACGCCATCCTGGCGGTCGTCATCGGCGGTACGTCCCTCGCCGGTGGCCGGTTCTACCTCAGCGGCACCATCCTCGGGGCGCTGATCATCCAGACCCTGACCACCACGGTGTACGCCATGAACATCTCGCCGCAGACGTCGCTGCTGTTCAAGGCGGTGGTCGTCATCGCCGTGTGCCTCATCCAGGCGCCGGCCTTCCGGGCCCGGTTCAGCCGGCGACGGAAGAGCACCCCGCCACCGCGCCCCGTCGCCGACAAGCCGAAGGAGCAGGTGCCGGCATGACCACCGGATCGCTCACCGCCCCCCGCCGCACCCGGTTCCGGCTGCCCCGCCGGCAGGTGCCGGTGCTGGCCACGCTCGCCCTGCTGCTGGTCATGTACGGCATCGGCGTGTCCCAGTACACGGCGTTCTCGAACGTGCAGGTCATCTTCAACGTCTTCATCGACAACGGCTTCCTGCTCGTCGTCGCGGTCGGCATGACCTTCGTGATCCTCACCGGCGGCATCGACCTGTCGGTCGGTTCCGTCGTCGCCATGACGGCGATGGTGTCGGCGTCGCTGTTGGAGAAGGGCCTGCCGGCGGCGCTCGTACTCGTGATCGCGCTGCTCATCGGGCCGACACTCGGCCTGCTGATGGGCTGTGTCATCCACTTCTTCGACATCCAGCCGTTCATCGTCACGCTCGCCGGGATGTTCTTCGCCCGGGGCATGTGCACGTTCATCTCGGACTCGTCGATCCCGATCACCGACGGTTTCTGGACCAGGATGTCGCAGGAGCGGATCGGCGACCCCCGGGGCAACTTCGTCTCGATCAGCGTGCTGATCGCCTTCGCGGTGGTGCTCGTTGCCGCGTACGTGCTGGCGTACACCCGGTTGGGACGGAACGTCTACGCGATCGGCGGCAACCCGCAGTCTGCGCTGTTGATGGGCCTGCCGCTGGGGCGTACCCGGATCGCCGTCTACACGATCAGCGGGCTCTGCTCCGCGATCGGCGGAATCCTGCTGTCGTTCTACACCCTCTCCGGGGCGCCGCTGATCGCCGTCGGCATGGAGCTGGACGTCATCGCCGCCGTCGTCATCGGTGGCACGGTGCTCACCGGCGGCGCGGGTTACATTTTCGGCACCGTGCTCGGCGTGCTGGTCCTGGGTGTGATCCAGACCCTCATCACGTTCGACGGCAGCCTCAACTCCTGGTGGACCAAGATCGTGATCGGCGGCCTGCTCTTCGCGTTCATCCTCCTGCAGCGACTCATCGGAATCCGTTACAAGTGACCGCCCCTCTCGCGGAAGGCAACCCCATGGCACCACACCCCGAACCCGAGATCTGGTTCCTCACCGGCAGCCAAGGCATGTACGGCGAGGAGACGCTCCGGCAGGTCGCCGAGCAGTCCCGCCAGATCGCGGCCACGCTCGACGACTCGCCGCAGATTCCCGCCCGGGTGGTCTGGAAGCCCGTCCTGACCAACAGCGGTGAGATCCTGCGGGTCTGCCGGGAGGCCGCCGCCCAGGGCGCGATCGGGGTCATCGCGTGGATGCACACGTTCTCGCCGGCGAAGATGTGGATCGCCGGGCTGGACGCGTTGCAGACGCCGCTGCTGCACCTGCACACCCAGGCGAACGTCCTGCTGCCGTGGGACGACATCGACATGGACTTCATGAACCTGAACCAGGCGGCGCACGGCGACCGTGAGTTCGGGTACATCCAGACCCGCCTCGGCGTGGCCCGCAAGACGGTCGCCGGGCACGTCAGCGACCCGCGGGTGACCGCCCGGGTCGGCGCCTGGGCCCGCGCGGCGACCGGCTGGTCGGCGATGCGGTCGCTGCGCCTGGCCCGCTTCGGCGACAACATGCGCGACGTCGCGGTCACCGAGGGCGACAAGGTCGAGGCGGAGCTGCGCTTCGGGGTGTCGGTCAACACCTACGGCGTGAACGACCTGGTCGAGGTCGTCGGCGAGGTCGCCGACGCCGACGTGGACGAGCTGGTCAAGGAGTACGGCGACACCTACCGCGTGGGCGCCGAGCTGCTTCCCGGCGGTGAGCGGCACGACTCGCTGCGGTACGCCGCCCGCCTCGAGTTGGGTATGCGTGCCTTCCTGGAGGCCGGTGGGTTCCGGGCGTTCACCACGAACTTCGAGGATCTCGGCGGCCTGCGTCAGCTCCCCGGCATCGCCGTCCAGCGGCTGATGGCGGACGGCTACGGCTTCGGCGGCGAGGGCGACTGGAAGACGTCCGTCCTGGTGCACACCATCAAGGCGATGTCCGTGGGGGTCTCGGGTGGCACGTCGTTCATGGAGGACTACACCTACGACCTGACCCCGGGCCAGGAGGTGGTGCTCGGCGCGCACATGCTCGAGGTCTGTCCGACCATCGCGTCCGACGTGCCCAACGTCGAGATCCACCCGCTGAGCATCGGCGGCCGGGAGGATCCGGTGCGGCTCGTGTTCGACGCCGCGCCCGGTCCCGCGGTGGTGCTCGGGTTGGCCGACATGGGGGAGCGGTTCCGGCTGGTGGCGAACGAGATCGACGTCGTGCCGCCGCCCCAGCCGCTGCGCCGGCTGCCGGTGGCGCGCGCCGTCTGGCGACCGCGTCCGGACCTGCCGGTCTCCGCCGAGTCCTGGATCACCGCCGGCGCCCCGCACCACACGGTGCTCTCGCAGGCGGTGGGCGCCGAGGAGCTGCACGATCTGGCCGAGATGAGCCGGACCGAGCTGGTCGTGATCGACGCCGAGACCACGACGCGCCGCTTCGCCGACGAGATCCGCTGGAACCAGGCCTACTACCGGCTGGCGCGCGGCTTCTGACCCGCGCCGAAGCCTCTGCTGAACCGGGTGGTCCACCCCCGCCTGCGGGCCGGGGTGGACCACCCGTTCGTGTCTGCGTCCGGGCTCTGCCGCGTGCATTAGCAGGCCTGCGGGCCGGTTGTGTTACGCCTTGACTAAGAGCATGTTATCGCTCACAGTCTATAGCGAAGGTGGTCGATGTCGTTGCTCGGTCCGGCCGTGCGCGCGTCCTAACCCCTCGTCGTCGGCATCGTGCTGCCGTGACGCCCGGGGCGCGCTGTTAGCGATCACATGGCCGGGCGTGGTCAGCTCGGTGCCCCGCCCGGTGCCGCGGACGCCGGCTTAGACCGCACGGTTCGCGTCAGCAGAGGAGGATCATGCTTTCCATCGGTCGGGTTCCCCGGGGTGCGCCACGCCGGCGCAACTGGCTGTCGAGATTGGCCGTCGCCGCGACGGCACTGGTGGTCGGTGGCGCGGCCGTGGCCGTGGCCGCGGCGCCCGCGTCGGCGGCCACGGTCGACACCAGCGCCTGGTACGTCCTGGTGAACCGCAACAGTGGCAAGGCATTGGACGTGTACAACTCGGCCACGAACGACGGTGCGCGGATCACGCAGTGGACGCGTAACAACGGTAACCAGCAGCAGTGGCAGTTCGTGGATTCGGGTAGTGGTTACTACCGGGTCAAGTCGCGGTTGTCGGGCAAGGTGTTGGACGTTTCCGGCCGTTCGACCGCCAATGGTGGGGCGATCGTGCAGTGGTCGGACAACAACGGCACCAACCAGCAGTTCCGGCTCGCCGACTCGGACGGCGGCTACGTGCGGTTGGTCAACCGCAACAGCAACAAGGTCATGGAGGTGCAGGGCGCCTCGACCGCAGATGGCGGCAACATCGTGCAGTACGACGACTGGAACGGCGCCAACCAGCAGTGGCAGCTCGTGCGCGTCGACGGCGGGGGCAACCCCACCACGCCGCCACCCACCACGCCGCCCCCCACCACGCCGCCACCGTCGAACGGCACGTTCTCCAACCCGGCCATCTGGCAGGACTTCGCCGACGTCGACATCATCCGGGTGGACAACGTCTACTACCTGACGTCGTCCACCATGCACTACTCGCCAGGCGCGCCGGTCCTGCGCTCGTACGACCTGGTGAACTGGGAGTACGCCGGGCACGCCGTGCCCCGGCTCGACTTCGGCTCGAAGTACGACATGAGCGGCGGCAACGCGTACGTCGACGGGATCTGGGCCTCGACGTTGAACTACCGGCCGAGCAACCGCACGTACTACTGGGCCGGGTGCATCGACTTCGCGCAGACCCACATCTACACCGCGTCGGCCGTCGACGGCACCTGGAGCAAGCACACCACCATCCCCAACTGCTACTACGACGCCGGCATGCTGATCGACGACAACGACACCATGTACGTGGCGTACGGCAACACGACGATCAGCGTCGCCCAGCTCTCCGCCGACGGGAAGTCCCAGGTACGCGCCCAGCAGGTGTACCAGACCCCGTCGAGCATCGGCACGCTGGAGGGCGCCCGTTTCTACAAGCGCAACGGGGCCTACTACATCTGGCTCACCCGGCCGGCCAACGGCCAGTACGTGCTGAAGTCGACCAACGGCCCGTTCGGCCCGTACGAGCAGCGTCAGGTGCTGCTCAACCTGCCCGGTCCCATCTCGGGTGGCGGCGTGCCCCACCAGGGCGGTCTCGTGCAGACCCAGAACGGCGACTGGTACTACATGTCGTTCGTCGACGCGTACCCCGGTGGTCGGATGCCGGCCCTGGCGCCGATCACCTGGACCAGCGACGGCTGGCCGGTGCTGCAGACCGTCAACGGCGCCTGGGGCAGCTCCTACCCGAAGCCGAACCTGCCCGCTCCGCCGCGCGCGGTGAAGCCGCTGACGGGCACCGACACGTTCGCCGGCACCACCCTGGGGCCGCAGTGGGAGTGGAACCACAACCCGGACAACAGTCGGTGGTCGGTCAACAACGGGCTTAACCTGCAGACCGCCACGGTGACCGGCGACCTGTACGCGGCCCGCAACACGTTGACGCACCGCATCCAGGGCCCCACGTCGACCGCCACCATCGAGCTCGACTACTCCACGATGCGCGACGGTGACCGCACCGGCCTGGCGGTGCTGCGCAACTCGTCCGCCTGGATCGGCATCAAGCGGGACAACGGATCGACGCGTCTGGTGATGCAGAACGGTCTCACGATGGACGGTAACTGGAACACCACCAGCACCGGCAGTGAGGCGGCGAGCACCGCCATCTCCGGCGGCCGGATCTGGTTGCGCGCCAACGCCGACATCAGACCGGGCTCGGGCCGGCAGGCGCGCTTCTCGTACAGCACCGACGGCGTGAACTTCACGTCCTTCGGCAACGCCCTGACGCTGGCGAACAACTGGCAGTTCTTCATGGGCTACCGGTTCGCCATCTTCAACCACGCGACCCAGGCGCTCGGTGGCTCGGTCGCCGTCCGCCGCTTCGACCTGACCACACCGTGACGCCGGTCACACAACGAGTGAGGTGACGGCATCGCCCAACCCGAAGGGGGAGGGTCCACGTCGTCGCAGCAGACCAGTCGCCGCCCTGTTCCACGCTCTGTCCAGGAGCTTGGAGCGGGGCGGCGGCCCGTTGCGGCCACCTCCGGCCGAGGGCCACGGCGCGGACGTGCGAGCGAAGCTCCGCCGCGACCTGGCCCACGTCGTGTCGTTCGCGTTCAGCCGTGCCGTGTCCGGGGCGATCGCTGGCGTAGACTGTCGGCGATCCAGCGCTGGTCACCTGCGATTCAGCACCGGCGTGGTGGCTGAGCGAGGGGGATCGGGCCGGGCCGCTCCAGTCAACGTCGACGGGCCGCGGGTCGGGTTGAAGGCGGGGGGAGTGAAATGGCCGTCCACGGTCCCGCGATGACAGACGTCGCTCGTCTGGCCGGTGTCTCCCATCAGACGGTGTCGCGGGTGCTCAACGGGCACCCCAACGTGCGCGAGCAGACCCGGTTGCGGGTGCGGGCGGCGATCGCCGAACTCGGCTACCGCCCGAACGGCGCGGCGCGCGCCCTGGTGACCGGCCGGTCCCAGGTCATCGGCGTGGTGGCTCAGAACACGACCCTCTACGGTCCGGCGTCGCTGCTGGCCGCTCTGGAGCAGACCGCTGCGGCGGAGGGCTTCGCCGTCAGCGTCGGCAGCGTGCGCGACCTGGACCACCGTTCCATCTCGGCCGCGGTCGAGCGGCACCTGGCGCACCGGGTCGCCGGCATCGTGGTCATCGCGCCCGTGGAGTCGGCCGGCGAGGCGTTGGAGCGGCTCCCCAAGGACGTTCCACTGGTGACGGTCGACGGTGACCCACACCGTCCGGTGCCGTTGGTGACGGTCGACCAGGTGGCGGGCGCTCGGGCGGTGACCCAGCATCTCCTCGACGCCGGGCACCGCACGGTGTGGCACGTGTCGGGGCCGTCCGACTGGTTCGACAGCGCCGGTCGTATCGAGGGCTGGCGTGCGGCGCTGCTCGCCGCGGGAGTGGAGCCACCGCCCCTCATGCACGGGGACTGGTCCGCGGCGTCGGGCTACCGGTGCGGGCAGATGCTCGCCCGGATGCCGGAGGTGACCGCCATCTTCACGGCCAACGACCACCTCGCGCTGGGCGTCCTGCGGGCGCTGCACGAGTTCGGGCGCAAGGTGCCGGCCGAGATCAGCGTCGTGGGTTTCGACGACGTGCCGGAAGCGGCGTACTTCATTCCGCCGTTGACCACCGTCCGACCGGATTTCGACGCGGTGGCACGGGCGAGTCTGCAGATGTTGCTGACCCAGATCGAGTCGGGCAACGGCAATGGCGGCGGCGCCCTGCGCCAGACCATCGCGCCGACACTCGTCGCCCGCGACAGTGTCGCTCCGCCGCGCCGCTGAGCGCGTCGATGCCTCGTGACCTGCGCCAGCCGATCAACTGCCGGGAGGGGTTGCGCGAGGTCGTGCGGTTGGGGAAGTCTCCGTTACGAGACCGTGACACCGGTATTTCGGATCAAGTGTTGACGTGCACTATGTGAGCGCTAACACTACCCGAAAGATGACAGGTGGCCCCGGCGGTCGGCGGGGGGAAATCGGGAGAGGAGACGCCCGTGAGCAGGAAATTCCTGGTTGCTCTCGGTAGCGCGGCGTTGGCGTTGAGCCTGGCGGCGTGCAGTGGTGGAGGCGCCGGCAGCGGCGACAACACCAGCGACAAGAAGCCGGGGGACCTGACGATCGGCGTCGCGATGCCGACGCAGACCTCGGAGCGGTGGATCGCCGACGGCAACGCGGTGAAGTCGAAGCTGGAGTCCAAGGGTTACAAGGTCGACCTGCAGTACGCGGGCGACGACATCCCGACCCAGTCGCAGCAGGTCGACCAGATGATCACCCAGGGCGCGGACGTCCTGATCATCGCGGCCATCGACGGCACGGCGCTCAGCGGTCAGCTGCAGGCCGCCGCCGACGCGAAGATCCCGGTCATCTCGTACGACCGGCTCATCCGCGGCAGCAAGAACGTCGACTTCTACGTCAGCTTCGACAACTACAAGGTCGGCGTGGCGCAGGCCACCGCGCTCCTGGTCGGGCTCGGCCTGCAGAACAAGGACGGCTCGAAGGGCACGGCCAAGGGTCCGTTCAACATCGAGCTGTTCGCCGGCTCGCTGGACGACAACAACACGCAGTACTTCTTCGGCGGCGCGATGGACACTCTCAAGCCGTTCATCGACGCGGGCACGCTGAAGGTGAAGTCGAAGCAGACCACCAAGGAGCAGGTGGCCACCCTGCGTTGGCAGCAGGAGACCGCGCAGAAGCGCATGGAGGACCTGCTGACCTCCAGCTACAACGACGGCTCGGTCGTCAACGGGGTCCTCTCGCCGTACGACGGCATCTCCCGGGGCATCATCACCGCCCTGCAGAACGCGGGCTACAGCGCTACCGGCAAGAAGAAGCTGCCCGTGGTGACCGGCCAGGACGCCGAGATCGCCTCGATCAAGCTGATCAACGACGGTGTGCAGAACTCGACCGTCTTCAAGGACACCCGCCTGCTGGCCGACCAGGCCGCGAACGCCGCCGAGGCGTTCCTGCAGGACAAGACGCCGCAGGCCAACGACAGCGAGACGTACAACAACGGCGTCAAGGTCGTTCCGTCGTACCTGCTGCCGATCGCGACCGTCTACAAGGACGACATCAAGGCGACGCTGATCGACTCCGGCTACTGGACGGCGGAAGAGGTCGCCGCCGGTCAGGCCAAGAAGTAGGTCACCTCGTCGGGCTCGGCGGGCGACCGCCGGGCCCGACGCCGTGATCGAGCAACGTCCAGACTGACAGAGGACAGTGACCATGGACGACACCATCCTCGAGATGCGTCGTATCACGAAGACCTTCCCCGGAGTGACCGCGCTGGAGGACGTGAACCTCGCGGTACGTCGGGGAGAGATCCACGCCATCTGCGGCGAGAACGGCGCCGGCAAGTCCACCCTCATGAAGGTGCTCTCCGGCGTCCACCCATCCGGCTCGTACGACGGCGAGATCCTCTTCGACGGCAAGCCGATGCAGTTCCGGGGCATCCGGGACAGCGAGGCGAATGGCATCGTCATCATCCACCAGGAACTCGCCCTGGTGCCCTACCTGTCGATCGCCGAGAACCTCTTCCTGGGTAACGAGCGGCGGGGTCGTACCGGCCTGATCGACTGGAACCGGGCCAACGCCGAGGCGGCGGAGCTGCTGGCGTCCGTCGGGCTGCACGAGAACCCCGTGACCCCGGTCATCCAGCTCGGCGTCGGCAAGCAGCAACTCGTGGAGATCGCCAAGGCGCTGTCGAAGAAGGTGCGCCTGCTCATCCTGGACGAGCCGACGGCCGCCCTCAACGACGTCGACTCGGCGCACCTGCTCGGCCTGCTCCGACAGCTCAAGGAGCGGGGCATCACCTGCATCATGATCTCGCACAAGCTCAACGAGATCACCGCGATCGCCGACTCGACCACCGTCATCCGCGACGGTCGTACGGTGGAGACCCTGGACATGCGCGCCGACGACGTCAACCAGCAGCGCATCATCCGAGGCATGGTCGGCCGCGACATCGAGAGCTTCTACCCCGACCGCGAATCGTCGCCCGGCGAGGAGGTGCTGCGGATCGAGGACTGGTCGGTGCGGCACCCGACCCAGGAGCGGATGGTCGTCGAGGACGTCAACCTGTCGGTGCGCGCCGGCGAGGTGGTCGGCATCGCGGGGCTGATGGGCGCCGGCCGGACCGAGTTGGCGATGAGCGTCTTCGGCCGCTCCTACGGCCGCGACATCAAGGGCAAGCTCTTCATGCACGGTCGGGAGGTCACCGCCCGTACCGTCGCGGAGGCCATCGACAACCGCATCGCGTACGTCACCGAGGACCGCAAGCGGTACGGCCTCAACCTCATCGACGACGTCCGGCGCAACGTCTCCGCCGCCGCCCTGGACCGGCTGGCCACGTACGGCTGGGTGAACGGCAACGAGGAGATCAAGGTCGCCGAGTCGAGCCGGCGGGACATGAACATCAAGACGACGAGCGTGATGGCGGTCGTCGGCAAGCTCTCCGGCGGCAACCAGCAGAAGGTCGTGCTGTCGAAGTGGCTCTTCACCGACCCGGACGTGCTGATCCTGGACGAGCCGACGCGCGGGATCGACGTCGGGGCCAAGTTCGAGATCTACACGATCATCAACCGGCTGGTGGCCGCCGGCAAGGCGGTGATCGTCATCTCCAGCGAGCTGCCGGAGCTGCTCGGAATGTGTGACCGCATCTACACCCTCGCCGCGGGCCGGATCACCGGTGAGAAGCCGGTGAGCGAGGCGACCCAGGAGAGCCTCATGGAGCTGATGACAAAGGACAAGGAGCTCGTCGGATGACCAGCATCAAAACCCCTTCGACGGAGCGCCCGACACCGTCGGACACCGCGCCGGCCGCCGCTCTGCACACGGGGACGAGCGACCTGCGGGCCCTGGTGCTGAACAACCTCCGGCAGAGCGGGATCTACGTCGCCCTGGTCGTCATCTTGGCGCTCTTCGCGGTACTGACCGACGGGGTGTCACTGAGCCCCGGCAACATCACCAACATCGTCCTGCAGTACTCGTACATCCTGGTCCTCGCGATCGGCATGGTCATCCTGATCATCGGCGGGCACATCGACCTGTCGGTGGGGTCGGTGGTCGCGCTGACCGGCGCGGTGTCCGCCGTCCTCGTGATCCAGCAGGGCCACCCGTGGTGGCTGGGTGTACTCGCGGCGCTGGCCGTCGGCATCGCCGTCGGCGCGTGGCACGGCTTCTGGGTGGCGTACGCCGGCATCCCGGCGTTCATCGTGACCCTGGCCGGCATGCTGCTGTTCCGGGGTCTCACCCTGCGGGTGCTCGACAACATCTCGCTGTCGCCGTTCCCGTCCGAGTACCAGAAGGTGGCGGCGGGCTTCCTCAACGGCCTGCTCGGCGGTAACGGCTTCGACGCCTTCACGTTGTTGATCGGCGCGATCGCCGTGGCCGGGTACGCGGTGAGTGGTTTCCGCACCCGCCTGGCGCGCATCCGCTACCAGCAGCCGGTCGAGTCGTTCCCGCTGTTCGTGGCCCGGGTCGTCCTGGTGGGCGCGGTCATCATGTACTTCGCCTGGCAGCTGGCCCACGCCCGGGGCCTGCCGATCGTGCTGATCATCCTGGCGGTGCTGGTGCTGGTCTACGGTCTGCTCACCCGGCGGACGGTCTTCGGCCGTCAGGTCTACGCGATCGGCGGCAACCTCTCGGCGGCGGCGCTGTCCGGCGTGAAGGTCCGCACCGTCAACTTCTGGATGTTCGTCAACATGGGCTTCCTCGCGGCCGTGGCGGGCGTCATCTACTCGTCGCGGTCCAACGGCGCGCAGCCCGCGGCCGGCAACATGTTCGAGCTGGACGCGATCGCGGCGGCCTTCATCGGCGGCGCGGCGGTCACCGGCGGCGTGGGCACCGTGGTCGGCGCGATGGTCGGTGGTCTCATCATGGCGGTGATGAGCAACGGCATGCAGCTCATGGGCGTCGACCAGTCGACGCAGTCGGTGGTGAAGGGGCTCGTCCTGCTCGTCGCCGTCGCGTTCGACGTCTACAACAAGCGCCGCGCGGCCGGCACCCGCTGATGCGCTGACCGCACGTACGTGTGCCCCTGCCCGTCACGACGGGCAGGGGCACACGTCATTTCCAGGCTCGGGCCTACCTGTTGTGGCGCGACGCTGTCGAGCTGCCCCAGATGTGGGCCGCGGGCCCGTCCGCGCGTGATCTCACAGTCGGGCGCACTGTGCTGCGTCGCGCTGCCCCGCCCGCCTCGTGCTGCGTTGCCTGCGCCTCGCGCTGCCTGCCTCGCGCCCTCTCGTGCTGCGCTGCCTGCCCCTCGCGCTGTGCTGCCCGCCCCTCGTGCTGTGCCCTTGGCCTCGCGCCGCGCTGCCCGCCCCTCGTGCTGTGCCCTTGGCCTCGCGCCGCGCTGCCCGCCCCTCGTGCTGTGCCCTTGGCCTCGCGCCGCGCTGCCCGCCCCTCTTGCTGTGCCCTTGGCCTCGCGCCGCGCTGCCCGCCTCTCGTGCTGTGCCCTTGGCCCCGCGCTGCGCCGCCCCCCGCTGCGGTGGGACCGCAGCAATCGCGTCCATTGCCGGGGGTCCAGATGCCTGGACTGTCGCTCCCGGAACTCAGCAGCCACAGCACATGCTGTGCCCCACATCTGGGGCAGCTCGACAGGAACCGCACAGGTCATCGACACCCGGCGCGCGGCACGCCGCGCCTCGGCTCCGCGCCGCGAGACCTGGCGAGGCAGGGCGGCGGCGAGGCAGGGCGGCGGGGCGGATACCGGGGATCCCGCTGCACCGCGAACGGCGCAGCGGGATCAGACCGTCAGTGGCAGTTGCCGGTGCCGCTGTCGGAGTAGGTCTGGCCGGCGACCGGCACGAACTGCCAGTCGTAGCTGCCGGAGTGCAGGGTGAACTTCAGGACCCCCCAGGCGGAGCTGTTGCGCGCCTCGCTGTTCGGCTGAATGGTGCCGAAGCCGTAGTGGTCCGCACCGCCCATGCCGGCGACGAAGCTGCGCATGCCCCGGCTGGCGTCGTAGCTTCCGGACGGGTTCATCGGGCCGAACCGCTCGTACACGTGGTTGTGGCCCCACACCACGACGTCGGCGTTGTAGTCGTAGAGCGCCTGGTACAGCGGGCGCGTCGCCGTCGACGGCGAGTGGTCGGAGCTGGACGTGAAGAGCGGGTGGTGCCAGTACGCGATCGTGCACGGCTTGCTGCTGGCCGCGAGGTCGGCACGCAGCCACTGCTCCTGGGCGGAGCCGGCCGACATGCTGATGTTCGAGTTCAGCGACACGACGTGCCAGTTGCCGAGGTCGTAGGAGTAGTAGCCCCGGCCGCTCGGGCCAGCGGTCGTACCGAAGTAGTTGTAGTAGCCGGTGGCGCCCGAGGTGTTGTAGTCGTGGTTGCCCGGCGACGGTCGGGTGCGGCTCTTGTGCCGGCCCCAGGTGGGCTCGTAGTAGCTGGCGAACTGTGACGCGGTGCCGCTGTCGTAGACGTTGTCGCCGGTCGTGAAGACGGTGCCGGAGATGTTGTCGAGGAGCGCGGCGGTGGCCGTGTCGCCGGAGCCGGAGGTGGCGATGTCGCCGGCGCCGACGAGGACCGGGTCACCGGATGGCGGCGTCGTGGTCCCGGTCGTGACCACCAGTTGCGGTGCGTCGCCGCCACTCTCGCGGGTGTCGTAGTACGCGCCGTCGCCGCTGGTCGAGGTGGCGCCGAAGCTGTACGTGCCGTTGCCGGTGACCGCGGAGGTGACGTCGACCTCGTACCAGGTGTCGCCGGAGACCGCGCCGAGCGTCCCGAGGGTGGCCCCGTCAATGGTCGGCTGGTTGTTCCAGGTGGTGCCGGTCTCCGACCAGGTGGTGCTGGACATCCTCCGGAACGTGCCGCCGACGTCGCTGCCGTTGTTGCCGCTGATCGTGCGCAACCGCAACTTGGCGCTGGTCACCGTGCCGCTGACGCCGCTCACCGCGAAGCGCAGGAACATGCGCCGCGCGGGCGAGTTGTCGACCACGACCTGCGTGGACGTGCCGTAGTTGGTGGATGCCGTGTCGCTCTGGACGTAGGTGTCGGCGACCGGCGTGAACGTCACGCTCGCCGCGGAGGCCGTTCCCGAGCCGGTCAGGACGACGGCGGCGGTGGCGGCGACGAGCACCGCGACCGTACCGACCGTCACCGGTGGGCGGGCGATTCGAATGTCCATCCAGGACCCCTTCGTTGCGGGTGTAGAGCGCAAGGAACGTAGGAAGGTCGATGAACCGGCGCACTGCCGCCAGATGAACAGTACGCTCAGACAGCGAAACATCTCGATGTTTGTCCGATGTTCACCCACCGCACGCCTGCCCGCAGCCCGTGCTCTCTTGTGGCCCATCGCACCGGATCGCCACGATGGCTGACCGTCGCCCACCGATGTCCAGGAGATGCGCGTGTACCTGTCGACCGTCTCCCGTCCGGTCACCGACCCACCCGGGCCTCGCCGCCGCCGGCTCGCCCTGGTCAGCGGCAATGTGGTCGCGCTCGGCACGGTCAGCCTGATCACCGACGTCTCGGCCGAGATGGTGGCCGCCGTCCTGCCGCTCTACCTGGTCCTGGGCCTGCAACTCAGCCCGGTGGCCTTCGGTGTGCTCGACGGCGTACACACCGGCGCGACCGCGCTGCTGCGGGTCGTCGGCGGCTTCGTGGCCGACCGGTTCCGGAGACGCAAGCTCGTCGCCGGTGTCGGTTACGCGCTCTCGGCGGTCGCCAAGCTCGGCCTGTTGCTCGCCGGCCGGTCGGTCCCCGCCATCGGCGCGGTCATCGCCGTCGACCGGCTCGGCAAGGGCGTGCGCAGCGCGCCCCGGGACGCGCTGATCACGCTGTCCACCCCGCCCGAGGCGCTGGGTCGGGCGTTCGGGGTGCACCGGGCCATGGACAGCGTCGGCGCCTTTCTCGGGCCGCTCGCCGCGTTCGCCGTCCTGCTGGCCGTCGGGCAGTCGTACGACGCGGTCTTCGTCACCAGCTTCTGCGTCGCCGCGCTGGCGGTCGTCGTGCTCGTGCTGTTCGTCCGGGAGCGCCCGAGCGGCGAGCCCGCCGACGCGCCGGACGAGCCCCGGGTCTCCGTGGGCGAGGCGTGGGGCCTGCTGCGCAGCCGGCCGGCCCGTCGACTGCTGCTGGCCGCGACGATGCTCGGCCTGGCCACCATCGGCGACGGCTTCGTCTACCTGGTGCTGCAACGCCGCGAGGACCTGGGCCTGCGGTGGTTCCCCCTGCTGGCGGTGGGCACCAGCCTCGCGTACCTGCTGCTCGCCGCCCCGCTCGGCGTCCTGGCCGACCGGGTCGGGAGGCTGCCGGTCGTGGTGGGCGGCTACGTCGCCCTCGGCGTGACCTACCTGCTGCTGGCCGGACCGATGCACGGCTGGCCGGCGCTCGTGCTCACGCTGGCGCTCTACGGCGCGTTCTACGCCGCCACCGACGGCGTGCTCATCGCGCTCGCCGGACCGGTGCTGCCACCACGGCTGCGGACCACCGGGATCGCGCTGGTCCAGACCGGACAGGCGCTCGCGTACCTCGTCTCCTCGGTCCTGTTCGGTCTGGCCTGGCAGGCCTGGGGGCCGCGGACGGCGGTCCTCGCGGCGGCCGTGGCCGTCGCCGGTGTCCTGGTGGTCACCGTGCTCCTGCTGGCGTCCCCGTCCCGTCTGATCCCTCGGAAGGTGTCCTCGTGACCGCGATGTCGACCCGGGCGAAGCTCGGTGTGGTGGCCGCCTCGGCGGTGCTGTTGGCGAGCGGGGCCGTGGGCTACGCGGCCCTCGCCGCCGAGCCGCCCCGGACCCCGCCACCGGCCGCCGCCGGGGACCAGGCGGTCACGCTGACGCCGGGCCCGCGCCTCCTGGCCGTCACCGACCGGTACATCTCCAGCGTCACCACCGCCGACCCCGGCGGGCCACGTACCGTCTCGGGTCTGGAATGCCTGCGGGTGTACGCGGCGGCCGGCACCGGTGTCTGCCTGAAACCGGAGACCGCGTGGTCGTACCAGGTGGTGGTGCTCGACGCGGCGCTGAACCAGAAGCGGACGCTGAGCGTGCCGGGCCTGCCCAACCGGGCCCGGGTCTCGGCGTCGGGCCGGATGGTCTCCTGGACGACGTTCGTCGGGGGCGACTCCTACACGGCGAGCGGCTTCTCCACCCGCACCGGCATCCTCGACACGGTCACCGGGGCGACCGTCACGTCGCTGGAGGGGTTCGCCGTCACGCGGGACGGTCGCGCCTACCGCAGCCCGGACGTCAACTACTGGGGCGTCACCTTCACCGCCGACGACAACCGGTTCTACGCGACCATGTCGACCGGCGGCAAGCGCTACCTGGTACGCGGCGACGTGGCCGCCCGGACCGTGGAGACGCTGCGGGAGAACGTCGAGTGCCCATCGCTGTCGCCCGACGGCACCCGGATCGCCTTCAAGCAGGCGATCGACGCCGACCCCGGGAGGGGCTGGCGGCTGTCCGTGCTCGACCTGGCCTCGGGGCGGATCACCGCGACGGCGGAGACCGCCAGCGTGGACGACCAGGCGGCCTGGCTCGACGACGCGACGCTGGCCTACACGCTGCGCCAGAGTGACGGCCGGCCCGACGTGTTCGGCGTCCCCGCCGACGGCTCCGGGACGCCGAGACTGCTGATCCCCAACGCCGAGTCGCCGTCACCGCTGACCTGACGACCCGGCAGCGGGGCGCGACACCTGACGGCCTTGACGCGGCCAACGTCCCGTCATGTCGGCTTCCGCGCCACAGCCTTCGCCGTTCATCGACGGCCCCGAAGGTATTGACCATGACAAGGCTCAGTCGTCGCATCTTCGTCCTCGGTGGACTTGCCGCCGCTGGCGCCGCGGTAACCCCCGGGCAGAATGCCCGCGCCGCGGCGCCGTACCCCTTCAAACTCGGTGTGGCGTCGGGCGATCCGGCCGCCGACAGCGTGGTCCTGTGGACCCGCCTGGCGCCGTCACCGCTCAACGCCGACGGGCAGGGCGGCATGGCCGACGCCGACGTGACGGTCGAGTGGCAGGTGTCCACCACGGACCGCTTCTCGTCGCTGGTCGCGTCCGGCTCGGTGGCCGCCCGGTACGCCGACGCGCACTCGGTGCACGTCGTCGCGGGTGGCCTCGCGGCCGACTCCGACTACTACTACCGATTCCGGGCCCAGGGGCAGATCTCCCCGGTGGGGCGTACCCGGACGGCACCGGCGGCGGGCACGTTCGGCCGCGACCTGGTCATGGCGTTCGCCTCCTGCGCGCACTACGAAGCCGGCTACTACACGGCGTACCGGCGGATGGCCGAGGAGAACCCGGGGCTGATCCTGCACCTGGGCGACTACATCTACGAGGGGGGCGTCAACACCTCGGCGGTGCGCCAGCACGTGGGCGCGGAGATCGTGTCACTGGCCGACTACCGCCGCCGGTACGCCCTCTACAAGTCCGACCCGGACCTGCAGGCGGCGCACGCGGCGGCGCCCTGGCTGGTGGTGCCGGACGACCACGAGGTGGAGAACAACTACGCGAACATGGTCCGCGCCGACAGCAGTCCCACGCTGACCGCCGCCCAGTGGACCGCTCGGCGTACGGCCGCGTACCGCGCCTACTACGAGAACATGCCGCTGCGACCGGCCTCCGCGCCGAGCGGCAACAGCATCGGACTCTATCGCCGCGTACGGTGGGGGCAGCTCGCCACCTTCCACATGCTCGACACCCGGCAGTTCCGCGACGACCAGGCGTGCGGCGACGGCTGGAAGGTCTGCGCGGACGCCGACCTGGCCTCCCGGTCGTTGACCGGGGCGACCCAGGAGGCGTGGCTGCTCGACGGGCTGGCCCAGCACTACGGCACCTGGGACATCCTCGGCCAGCAGGTGTTCTTCGCCCGCCAGTTCGAGGCGAGCGGGGCGGCGAACATGGACGCCTGGGACGGCTACCGGGCGTCGCGCAGCCGCATCCAGACCGGCTGGCAGCAGCGCGGCGTGCGCAACCCGCTCGTCCTCACCGGCGACGTGCACAAGTCGTGGGCCAACGAGCTGAAGGCCGACTACGCCAACCCGTCGTCCGCCACGATCGGCACCGAACTGGTCTGCACCTCGATCACCTCGACGGGCAACGGCACCGGCGACACCACCATCCCGAACGCGGCGACCAACCCGCACCTGAAGTTCTACTCCGACCGGCGCGGCTACGTCCGTACCACGATCAGCCGCAGCCAGGTCCGCGCGGACTTCCGCGCGGTGAACACGGTGACCGAGCACGGAGCGGCCGCGTCGACGGTGCGTTCGTTCGTCATCCTCGACGGCCAGCCCGGCCTGCAGGCCGGGTAGAAGGAGCACACCGATGACCGCACTCACGACACTGCTCGCCGCGTCCCTGCTGGTGCCGGCCTCGGTGGCGCCCGCTCCGAAGGCGATGACCGCCGACGCGGTCACCTGGACCACCGCCAACAGCGTGGCGACCGGCGACCAGGACCGGCCCGCCATCGCCATGAACCGTAACGGACAGGTCGCGGTGGCCTGGGAGGACGACCGGGACAGCACCGCCCCCGAGGACGACACCCACAGCGAGATCTACCTGCGCCTGTTCCGCGACGGCACGCCCGGCTACGAGCTGAAGCTCTCGACCGGCGGCACCAGCGGGGCCGCCTGGCGACACATCAGCCCCGACGTGGGGCTCGACGACCGGGGCAACGCGGTGGTCGTCTGGGCCGCCGACGGTGACGGTAACGGCGTCTACAACATCCAGTACCGGGTGGTGTCGCCGGCCGGCGCGATCCTCGGTTCCGGGCAGGCCAACGCCAGCGACGCCGGTCAGCAGATCTGGCCGAAGGTGGCCGTCGACCCGGACGGCGCGCCCACCAGCGCGGCCGTCGGCTTCACCGCCGTCTGGGAGGACGTGCAGGGAACCGCGCCGGCCACCGTCAAGGCCGCCGGTTTCACCGGCCCCACCACCAAGGGGTACGAGGTGACGGCCTCGCAGACGACCGGCAGCCACCACCGCCCCGACGTGGCGGTGTCCGCCTCCGGCGAGGCGCTGGTGGTCTGGGACGAGGACGCCGACGCGAACGGGTCGTACAACATCGGTCTGACCCGGTTGGCCCGCGCGAACGGCGCGGTGGTGCTGTCCCGGCGGACGGCCAACGCGCAGAGCGGCGGGCAGCAGCGGCGGGCGTCGGTCGCGTCGACCTACTCCGGTGACTTCGCCGTCGGTTGGGAGTCGGACCACACCGGCACGAAGGGCGTCTGGGCCCGCTCGTTCACCGCAGCCGGCGCCGCGCGCCACGACGAGGTCCAGGTGTCCACCGGGACCGGTGCCGTCGCCCCCGGCGTCGGCGTCGATGACGAGGACAACGTCGTGGTGGGCTGGACGGTGTCCGGCGCCAACCCGGACGTCTGGGCGCGTGGCCTCAACCCGGACGGCAGCACCACGGGTCGGCTGGCGGCGCAGGCGTTGAGTCAGACCACGACCGGCCGCCAGGAAGACCTGGCCATCGCCGCGTCCCCCTGGGGCGAGGTGAGCCTCTGCTACACCGACGACAACGACGGCAACGGCTTCGACCAGGTGCTCCTCGGTCTCGGGGCGACGAACTCGACCTGGCTGATGACCGCCGAGGAGTTGCGCCAACGCAAGGCGCGGGCTGCCGCTCGGGTGGGCTGAGCGGAGTGCGGGGGACGGGCCGTGACTCGACGTCGGGTCACGGCTCGTCGGTCGTGCGGGTTCCGCCGAAGAGCAGGTCCAGCTGGGCGTCCAGGGCGTCCAGCGCCTGCTCGGCGGTGTACTGCCCACCGAGCAGGTAGACGCCGAGCCCTTCCATCAGCGCCAGCAGGCCGGCCGCGGCGGCCACGTCGTTGGTGGGCAGGACGCTGGCGACGAAGGCGGTGAGCTGCGCGGTGCCTTCGCGCAGGCCGGTCGCGGCCGTCGGGCGCACCGCCGTGTAGGCGAGGAACGCGAGCGCCACCCGACCGTCGTCGCGGGTGTGCGCGTCGAGCGGCAGGAGGGCGGCGATGATCGTACGCAGCAGCAGCCGGGGCGCGGGGGCCTCGCCGAGTCGCGCCACCGCCTCGGTGACCCGGATCTGGCTGCGTTCGCGGACCACGCTCAACGCGAACGCCATCATCTCGTCCTTGGTGCGGAAGTAGTGCTGGACCATGCCGGCGGACACGCCCGCCTCGGTGGCGACGTGACGGAGGCTGACGGCTTCCAGGCCCTGATCCGCGGCGACCCGCATCAACGCGTCCGCGATGAGGGTGCGTCGCTGCTGGTGATCGACCTTCTTGGGCATGGCCTCGATCGTTTCACAGCGGGTGGCCGGGAGCCGCCGCCGTGCGGCGGTCGGTCTCCGGCGCGGGCGTGCCCCGGGCGCTGCGCAGCAGGCCGTCGGGGTCGTCGGCGTACAGTCGCAGCTCGTCCACCGGCGCGGACCGGCCCCCGGGCAGGTCGAAGGTCGTCGGCCGGCGCAGCACGACGTCGATGCTCGTCTGACTGCCGACCGAGATGTGCAGGATCTGCCGCGCACCCTCCTGCTCGACCTGGACGGTCCTGCTCGACGGCAGGGAGCGGTGACGCTTGCGCAGCGCGGCGACGTCCGACCACGGGATCCAGATGTCGATGCCGGAGCTGTTGCGTACCCGCAGGCCGGTGTCGGCGACGATGTGCGGGTGGATGGTCATGCTCGCCCAGAGGCCCACCATCCAGAGCAGACCCCAGATGCCGAGGCCGAGCACGATCCAGCGGGCCGGCCGCCAGGGGACCACGTGGCTGACGATCAGGTCGAAGATCGGGATCTCGACGGCCGAGAGGGCGATGAAGATCCCGAGGATCGGCTTGACCACGCCGAGGTAGCCGAACGGCTCGTCGCCCGGCCCGAGGTGCAGGGGACGGCGACGCGCCCACAGGTAGAGGCTGCGCCACATCGCCGCCTCGGTCACGACCGCCCGGCGCAGCAGCGGCCCCACGGCCACCCTGGTCGGCGTGCTCGTCTCGGTCATCGTCGTCCTCGGGGTCAGGTGGTGGTCAGTGGACGGTCACGGCGCCCGCGCCACCGTCGACGGTGACGAGCTGACCCGTCGTGATCGTTCGGGTGGCGTCCGGCACGCAGATGACGGCGGGTATGCCGTACTCCCGCGCCACCGTGGGGCCGTGCGCCATGATCGCGCCCGTCTCGCTGACCAGGGCGGCGGCGGTGAGGAACAGCGGGGTCCAGCCGGGGTCCGTGGTCGCGGTGACCAGGACGTCACCGGGCTCGACGTGGGCGGTGGCCGGGTCGTGCACGACGCGGGCCGGGCCGGTGACCCGACCCGCGGACGCTCCCACGCCGACGAGCGTCCCGTCACCGCCGTGAGGCCGGTCCAGGACGGTCTCGACGTCGGTGCCGTCGGACAGCAAGGCCACCGGCACCGACCGGCGACGCAGCTCGCGGCGGTGCGCGGATTGCCGGGACGCGACGACGTCGCGTTGGTCGACACCCTGGTGTACGGCGACGCGCACCTCGTCGAGGGTCAGGAACATGATGTCGTCGCGCTGATCCAGCAGCCCGGCGTCGGTCAGGTCGGCTCCGATCAGCAGCAGCTGTCGGCGGGTCTCCCGCAGTGGGTACAGCCCGGCGAACTTTCCGGCCTCGCGCAGGCCCGCCAGCGAGCGGGCGCGACCCAGCAGGAAACCGGCGATCCGGCCGCGTACCGGCCGCTGTCGACGGGCCCGCGCGACGAGGTCACTCAGCGCCGCCTCCGCCGTCGCGGCGGCCCGGCGGAAGCGCTGGTCGGGACCCTGCTCCGGGTCGGTGACCCGGAGGTAGTTGGCGAGCGCCGCGAAGACCGGTGTGGGGTCCTCGGCCCAGCGCGGCACCCCGAGGTCGACCTCGGCCGCACCGCGGTGCCCGTACGCGTCCAGGAAGTCCGCCATGCCGATGTCGGGCAGCGCTCCGCGCAGGTGGCGGGCGGCCAACTCGTCCGGTGGTGTGTCGAGCAGCAGTCGCCGGTGCTCACCCACGCCCTGGGCGAGTCGCCACAGCGCCAGGTCCATCTCGATGGTGACGTTGTGTGGCATCCCGCCGAGCACGGCGTGGATCTCGTCCGGACCGGCGATGCCCTTGAGCAGCGGGGACGGCAGCGCCGTGGCGAGCATGCCGGCGACGATCGGCCACATGATGGCGTCGCTGTGATCCGTGTCGTCGCGCGCCTCGACGAAGCGCAGTCGCTCGGCCGTGGTCCGCAGGTCGTCGGGGGCCACCGAGCGGGCTCGGAGCTGATCGATCGCCTCGAACATCCGGATGCGTGCCGTGTCCGGGCGGGCCAGGGCACGCGCGATTCCCATCGCCGCCCGGCCGGCGGTCCGTAGTGACGCCGCCCGCTGCGCCGCGCCGCGCCCGCCGCCGGTCGGGGCGAATCGCGGATCGGCCAGGACGTGCCGCATCACGGCCTGCGCCCGGGGACCGAAGTCGACGGCCATGAGCTTGACCAGTCGTTTCCGCGACGATTTGCTCCGGGCCAGGTCGGTCAGGTCCCCGTAGAGGCGGCCGCCGATGTCGACGATCTCCACCCGGACGCCGAGAGCCGCGAGCATCGCGGTGATCTGTGCCCGCAGGGACGCCATGCCCATCGGGGTGACCGGTCGCAGCATGCCCTGGACGTGCCCGAACTCCAGATAGACGCGGGGGAGGGGCTTGCCGGTGGCCGGTGGCAGGGGAAACAGGCTGGTGATCGGGCGCGACTGCAGCAACCACAGCACGTCGTCCGCGTCGATCGCCCACTCGACGTCCTGGGGGCGACCGAAGTGCCCGGCCAGCCGCTCGCCGGCCGCCCGCAACCTCTCCAGCTGCGCGGACGTCAGGCACCCGGTGTCGTCGCGCGCGACGCCGTCGAGGACGTAGTGGTCCACGGCGGTCGCGCCGTCCACCACTGCGGTGCCGAGTCCCGGCGCGGCGTCGACCACCATCTCGTCACGTCGACCGGTCAGCGGGTTGGCCGTGTACAGCACTCCCGCCACCACGGGCGTGACCATGCGTTGCACGACGACGGCCATCGCCAGCTTCTGTTGGTCGATGTCGTGGGCCTCGCGGTACGCGGTCGCGCGGTCACTGTGCAGGGAGTCCCAGCATTTCTGAACGGCGGCGACCAGTTCCGCCGTGCCGGTGACGCCCAGTACGGTGTCCTGCTGCCCGGCGAAGCTGGCGTCCGGCAGATCCTCGGCGGTGGCGCTGGAGCGTACGGCCACCGACCCGGCCCCGAGCCGCTCGTACGCCGCGATGATCTCCGCCGCCGGTACGACGCCGTGTCGGTGTGCCTCGGTGGTGACGCAGAACCCCTCGGGGACGCGTTCGCCGTGCCGGATCAGCGCGCCCAGCCCGGCTGCCTTCCCGCCGACCAGGTCACTCATCTCGGCGGTCACCTCGGACAGCGGAAGCACGTACACGCCGACCTCCAGTTGCAATACGACTGCATTGCATCCACCGTAGCGCGTTGACGATGCAACTGCAACGCATCGCCGCTGGTCGAGGATTGCCGACGTCTGCCATGCTCGGGCCGGTGACGACCGGCCACCCCACCAGAGTCCGTACCCATCGCCGCCCCCGCCGGCGGACCCTCGTCATCCTGCTCGCGCTCGTCGCGGCGGCGGCCGTCGCCGGCGTCGCCGTGGTGGTCGTGCCGATGCTGCGACCGGCCGGTCCCCGCCCGCTCTTCCAGATGCCCGTCACCTGCGGGGAGACCTGGCAGCTCAGCACCTACCCCGGCCACGACGACTACGACGTCGACTTCTTCCCCATCGAGGGCGAGTCGTGGGGGCGTCCCGTCCTCGCCTCCTACGGCGGCACCGTCACGGTGGCCGGCATCAACGGCTCGCTGGGTGGTCGTACGCCGGAGAACCCGGAAGGTCCACGCGGACGCGGCGGTGGCTACTGGGTGAAGATCGATCACGGTGGCACCTGGGAGACCCAGTACCTGCACCTGCTCGAGCCGCCGCTGGTCGAGGTCGGTCAGAAGGTCGCCCAGGGCGAGCAGATCGGTCGACTCGGCAGCACCGGCAACTCGGGCGCTCCGCACCTGCACTACGAGCAGCGCCGGGGTTGGGACAAGGTGGAGACCCACTTCGACGGCGCGCCGTCGGGCATCACGACCGACGACCGCGAACAGATTCTCCGCCGGGTGAGCAACAACTGTCCGGCCGTCTCCTGAGGACGGCGGTTTGCCCGCCCCAGCTCGGGGCACTGAAGAGGGCGACCGCGCAGACGCAGGGGAGGAGCTGGCGATGACCAAGGGCGATGTCGACACGTACCAGGAGAACGGCCAGTGGAAGAACCGCCCGGAGGGCAACGACCGGGCCAGCAGCACGCATGACACCAAGGCCGACGCGCAGGAGCAGGGCCGCGAGATGGCGGCCGACCGGGGCGTCGAGCACGTGATCAAGAAGCAGGACGGCACGATCGGCGAGAAGAACACCTACCCGCGCAGCCGCGACCCTCGCGACATCGCGGGCTGACCGCGCCTTCACCTACGGACCGACCCCTCGGCCACGCCGAGGGGTCGGTCCGTATTCGGGTGGACGTCGTCGGCTTTCGCATACCCGGCTGTCCGGGAACTTTGGGGGGATATAGTCCTTTTCGGGACTGTAGTGACAGCTGGGAGTGGGCATGGTGTTTCGGGCGCGGCGTCGACGGACGGGCACCGTGGCTCTCGTGGCCGCCGTCATCGCGGGAGCCCTGACGCTCACACCGCTGCCGGCGTTCGCGGCCGGGTCCATCCTGTTCGACCAGCCGTTTCACAACAACACCGCGAACGGCATCGGCGCGGTGGCGGTGCCCGCCGTGCCCGTCGTCCTCGCCACCAACGCCGCGTGCCTGAGCGCGGCCGGCAACTCCACCATCGGCCCACTGCTGAGCTGCACCACCTCCACCGACCCGCAGGGCGCGGGCAAGCTGCGCCTCACCCCCGCCACCATCAACCGGCAGGGAGGGGTGTTCGGCGCGGTCAGCGTGCCCACCTCGCAGGGCCTGCACCTCACGTTCAACACCTACCAGTACGGCGGCTCCAACCCGGGCGCGGACGGCCTCGCCTTCGCACTGGCCGCCGTCGATCCCGCCAACCCGCGATCCCCGGCGACACTCGGTCAGTCCGGCGGTTCGCTGGGCTACTCCGCGGCGTTCAACGGCGTGTCGGCCGGTCTGTCCAACGGCTACCTGGGCATCGGGCTGGACGTCTTCGGCAACTTCAGCAGCAGCACGTACCAGGGCACCGGCTGCACGAACCCGCCGTACATCTCGACCACCGGAGGGCGGGTGCCGGGCCAGGTCGTGATCCGTGGACCGGGCCGAAACAGCGTCGGCTACTGCGCGATCAACAGCACCGCCGGCAGTACCTCGGCGCCCGCACTGGCGTTGCGGGCCAGCACCCGCGCCGCGTCCGTGGTGCCGGTCGAGGTCGTCATCAACACCACCGGCTCGCCGTACACCACCGACACCGGGATCACCACTCCCGCCGGCCAGTACCGCGTCCGTTTCACCCCGGTGGGCGGGTCCGCGCGGACCCTGGAGGGCGCGCTCCCGGTCGTGTCGCCGAGCCTGTACCCGTCGCCGACCTGGCTGAACGCCAACGGCTACCCCCGGCAACTCGCCTTCGGCTGGGTGGGCTCGACCGGTTCGGTCACGGACTTCCACGAGGTGGACGAGGCCCGGGCGGTGACCTTCAACCAGGTGCCGGATCTCAACGTGTCGCAGACCAGTTCGGTCGGCGCCTCCCCGCAGCCCGGCGACCCGGTCACCTACTCGATCACCGCGGGAGTGGATGCCGGGACCGCCGAGACAGCTCCGATCTCGGTCACCCAGACCGTGCCCGCCGGTGTCACGCCACGCGGCGCGTTCGGCACCGGTTGGGTCTGCGGCCTTCCATCCGGCCAGACCATCACCTGTACCAACAGCAACGGCCCGTTCGCCGGGGGCACCTCGCTGCCACCGATCACGGTCGTCGCCACCGTCACCGGCAGCGGCGTGACACCCGCGCTGATCCAGACCGCGACCGTGGCGACCTCGTCGTCGATCGACGCGAACCCCGGCCTCTCCACCTCCACCACACCGGTGGCACCGGCGAGCGCACCCAGCAGCGTCACCGTGACCCCGACCCAGGGCTCGATCTCCGGGGGCGGCGCGGTCACCGTCGGCGGCGGCAACCTCACCGGCGCCACCGCCATCACCATCGGCACGGCCGCCGAACAGCAGGCCGGCACCTCGGTGGTACTGCTGCCCTGCGCCTCCGGCCCGGCGTCCGGCTGCTTCACCGTCAACCCCAACGGCACCCTCGCGATCTCCTCGATGCCCGCCCGGTCCAGCTCGGCGGCGGTCACCCTCACCGTGGTCACCCGGGGTTCGGCGGGCTCGGCGAGCTACACCTACGCGTCCACACCCGGCACTCCGGCCGCTCCCACCGCCGTCGCGGGCGTCACCAGCGCCACCGTGAGCTGGACCGCGCCGGCGAGCAACGGCAGCCCGATCACCGGTTACCTGGTCACGCCGATCCGGGACGGTGTCACCCAGCCGACGCTCACCTTCGACGCGTCCACCACCACCCGCACCCTCACCGGCCTCACCGCCGGCTCGTCGTACGCCTTCCGGGTGGCGGCGGTGAACGCGTTCGGCACCGGGGCGGCCAGCCCGGCCTCGGCGGCGGTGGTTCCGTATACCCTGCCGGACGCTCCGACGATCACCTCGGTCAGCGCGGGGACGACCGCCGCCAGGCTGAGCTGGACGACCCCGGCCAACGGCAGTTCGCCGATCACCGGCTACACGGTGACGCCCTACCTCAACGGGGTGGCGCAGGCCCCCCAGACCTTCAGCGGGACCGCCACGATCCAGGTCGTCACCGGGCTGACCGGCGGCGCCACCTACACTTTCCGGGTGGCCGCGATCAACGCGGCCGGTACCGGCCCCCAGTCGGCCTCCTCCGCGCCGGTGACGGTCAACCCGCCCCCGAACCTGACCTTCGCGCCCCCGCCGCCGGGCAAGGCGTACGTGCCGTACCAGTACCAGCTCACGGTGTCCGGCGGCACGAGCCCCTTCGTCTGGTCGGTCAGCTCCGGAAATCTGCCCCCCGGCCTGAGCCTCGACCCGGTCACCGGCCTGCTCGCCGGCACACCGACGGCATCCGGCACGTTCCCGTTCACCGTCCGGGTGACCGACTCGTTCGACCAGTCCGACACCCGGGGCGTCCAACTGGTCATCAGCCCGCTGGGTGGTCTCTCCATCAGTGTCCCGACGATCTCCTCCCTCGGCACCGTCAGCTCGGCCGCTACCGGTGTGTCCGGCCAACTCGGCCCGGTGACCGTGACCGACGATCGTGGCCCCTTCTCCGGGCGGTGGGTCAGCGTCGTCTCGACGACGAACTTCACCACCGGTTCCGGCACGCCGGGCGAGACCATTCCGAACAGCAACATCACGTACGCCTCGGGAGCCGCCCTCGCCACCACCGGTGACGGGACGTTCCTTCCGCAGCCCGGCGCCGTGCTGGACACGCCGCGTACGGCCGCCGGCTGGTCCGGCCAGACCGGCGGCGCGAACTCCGCCACGTGGAACCCGACGCTCGTGGTGCGGCTTCCCAATGGGCTGGTGGTCGGTGACTACGTGGCGGTCGTGACGCACTCGGTCATCTAGCGCCGCGAGGGTCGGCCCGGCTCGACCACGACCTGGATGCCTGGGTCGCGTCGGCGGGCCGGGAGGGCAACGTCCGCCTGGTACCCCTGTCGTTTCTCTGGGACGGAGCGGCGCTCACCCTGGCCACGGCCGAGTCCAGCCCGACCGTGCGCGATCTGCGTCCCCTCCGGACGCGTGCACATGTCGCTCGGCATGACCCGCGACGTGGTCGTCGTCGTTGGCGCCGTCGAGACGTTCGCGCGCGAGACCGTGCCGGACGACCTGGCCGACGCGTTCGCCGCGAAGCTCTGGGACGCGCGGGTCGGCGCGACCCGGTACGCGTACCTCCGGGTGACGCCTCGCCGGACGCAGGCGTGGCGGGAGGAGAACGAGACCGCCGGCAGTGACCTGATGCGCGCCGGCCGATGGCTGGTCCGACGCGGGACCGAGAGGACGTCGCCCGGCCGTTCCCCCGCGGGAACGGCCGGGCGGTCTTGCTCGTCGGCGGTCAGGCCAGCCGGGTCCGTTGCCGGCGGACGAGGTACCAGCCACCGAGGATCACCAGGACCAGCACGGCGAGCCCGCCGACCGTGTAGACCAGCCAGCTCGGCCCGGTGGTCGTCGTGACCGCCATCGGCGCGGCGACGGGCAGGGCGATCGTGCCGGTCGCGGTGCGCTCGACGGTGCCGCTGGCGAGTTTCGCGTGCACCTCCCAGGTGCCCGCCGGCAGGGACTGGTTGACCTCGACGCGCACCTGGCCGTTCTGGCCGGGCAGGATCGTCACGCCGTTCGTCACCTTGAACGGGCCGGCCTGCACGGCCGCCTTGCGCAGCGACACGCTGCCGGTCATGTCCAGGGCGCGCTGGCCGGTGTTCGTGATCTTGGCGGTCACCACGGGAAACTCGCCGGTTCCGGGCTCGGCGGCCAGCCCGTCGATGCGGAAGTCCGTCGGTGGTTCACCGCCGGGGCCGACGTCGAGGTAGACCCGGATGCCCACCCGGTGGATCTGGGTGACGTTGCCGGTGCGTTCCTTCGAGCTGGTGACCTGTGCCCAGATCGCGGCGTACCGCTCGCCCTTGGACGCCTTCCTCGGGACGGCGATCTCGACCTCGACCGGCCGGCGCTCGCCCGGGTCCAGTTCCAGCGTGGCGGTCTTCAGCCGGATCCACCCGCTGAGTTCGTTGCCCGTCCGCCCCTCGGGCACGGCGAAGGCGTTGTTCTCCACCGCGGCCGCCCCGGAGTAGAAGTCGATCTTCTGCGTCTCGTCCGAGGTGTTCTGCACCTCGACCCGGCGGTGGATCGTCATGCCCGGATTCAGGTGGTCCACGATGTAGACCTGGGCGCGCGGGTCCTGCACCCGGCTCGCGGGGATGTCCAGCATGCGGATGCTGATCGCGGCGTCGTCGGCGGGATCCTGTCGCTGCTCCCGCACGGCGACGGCTGGCGCCGCCGAAACCCCGAGCGCCACGAGGGCGACCGAGGCCAGCAGCACCAGCCGGCCGAGCGGCTCAGAGCACCGAATGTGTCACCGTCCCCGTGTAGACACCCTGGACGGTGCCGACCGGGATGTTCACCACCAGGGTGGGGTTCCAGGTGGCGAAGTTGTTGCCGGTGCCGCCGGTGTGGCTCATCGCCGTCCGCGGGACGTTGATGATCACCTGCTGGGCCGCAGTTGGCTGACCCGGTGTGAAGGTGCCGCCACCAGCGGTCGCCGTCGCGGGGCCGGACCAGTACAGGACGTTGATGTTCGGGATCGTCTCCCCGGAGGAGCCACCACCGGTCTTGAAATCGGTGGAGATGACGGTGGCGTTCCAGTTGGGGGTGAGCGACCCGCGCTGGTCCAGCACGGTCACCGGGCCGAGCAGGCCGGTGACTGTCGAGCCCTCTATGCCGTGGCCGATGTTGGCCGTCGCCGGCACCGTGATCGAGAGGCCGCCGGCGGCGTCGACGGTGAGGGTCACGATCGTGTCGCCCGTCGTGTCGGCCGCGGCCGGTCCCGCGAGAGCGAGGGTGGCGGCGATGCCGGCCACGCCCGCGAGAAGTTTCGTGCGCATCAAGTCTCCTATCTGAATCGCCCAACGGATGCGAGTCAAAGACTAACTGCGCAAAAACGTAAGAAACGGTCAAAAGGTGCGACTGTCACCCAGGTGGGTCCGCTCGGGCCGACGTCAGGCCGGCACCACGTACGGGAACGCGTCGGCGCGGGCCGCCTTCGTGACGTCGGGGGTGAGTCCGGAGGTGGTACCGGTGTTCAGGACCAGGGAGAACATCACCTCGGGCGCGTTGTCGGCCATGGTGCGGCCGTTGCGGACCGCGAAGCCGTAGTTCGCGGCCGTGCCCACCGTGTACGACAGCAGGTCGGGGTAGAGCGCCCGGGCGACGCTCCAGCCGTACGCCTGGGGGTCCGGCGCGGTGCCGTTCGCCGCGACGACCCCGGCGACCGCCTTGGCGATCTCCTCTCCGTCCTCGGGCAGGTCCTGCCTGGGGTGCCGGAAGTTCGCCGGATCCGAGAAGTCGGTGTCGTGCGGCCAGAACACGGGCCACATCATGGGGTGGCCGGCGCGGTTGATCTGCCGCCACCCGCCCGCGTCGGTGGCGAGCAGCGTCCGGCACCACACGCCGATCTCGGTGCCCTCGCGCAGCATCGGCTCGTCGTGGGAGACCTCCAGGACGATCGACTCGACGGTGGTGCCGGCGAAGCTGTTCTTCGCCTGGTCGGCCCGCCATGCCGAGCGGTCCACCTTCGCCCCGTTCTTGACCGCGCCGTTGATGGTGGCGAGTTCGTCGAGATCGATGTAGAACGGGTCGGAGATCCGGCCCGCCCAGACCCGCACGCGCTGCCCGGTCGTCACCTCGCCGGTCCTGCCCTCGGCGATCGGGGTGCCCATGGCGGCGTCGTCACGGGCGTCGGCGCCGGTGAGTTCGTACAGCTGGAGGGTCTGCGTGGCGTTGCCGTCCGGCTCGCCGAACGCGAACCGGTAGCTCAGCTCCTCGGTGTCCGCCCCGTTGAAGTGAATCTTGAACTCGTAGCGGGCCTCGGCGTGGAAGCCGCGCTTGATGTCGGCCCTGGTCACCGAGCTGTTGACGTCCATGACGAAAACCGTGGCGCGGTCGCCGTCGAAGACGTAGAGGTCGTCGATGTAGAGCTGACCTCCCTGGGCCGCGAGGGGGGTGTCGAGGTGGTGTGACATGGGCTCACTCCCGTGATGGCTATATCCGGACTAAACCGAACATAGCGGTCGCGGGGTGGTCGCCCGACCGAATCGGCTTCGGGGTACTGCCGCGCACGAGAACGGGCCGCCCGAGGCTGTGCTCGGACGGCCCGTTCGCGCACGCCGGTCTGCTCAGAAGCGGGACCACTTCTGGTTGGACGCGCCGAGGCAGTCCCACAGGTGCAGCTTGCCGCCGTTGTTGGGGTTGGCCTCCCGTACGTCGACGCACTTGTTGGCGCTGAGGTTGACCAGGTCGCCCGCACTGTTGAGCGTGAAGCGCTGGGCCGGGTTGCCGTTGCAGCTGACCAGGTTGACCTCGGTGCCGTTGGCCGTGCCGGCCCAGGCCGGGTCCATGCACTTGCCCATCGCCCGGACGGTCCCGTCGGAGGCGAAGGTCCACGCCTGCGCCGCGGTCGTGTTGCAGTCCCAGATCTGGAGCTTGGCGCCCTCGACCGGGTTGGCGCTCGGGATGTCGACGCAGCGTCCGCTCTGCGCTCCCCGGATGCGCGTGGTGCCGGACGGCGGGTTACCGCCGTCGGAGGTGTAGCTCGACACCCGGACGTAGTCGACGAGCATCTGCTGCGGGAACTGGGTCGAGCCGTCCGGGTAGCCGGGCCAGTTCCCCCCGACCGCGACGTTGAGGATCATGAAGAACGGGTGGTCGTACACCCAGCGGTTGCCGCCGAGGCGGGCCGGGTCGACCCGGTGGTACTGCACCCCGTCCAGGTACCAGGTGATCGCACCCGGCTCCCAGTCCACCCGGTAGTCGTGGAAGCCGTCGGCGAGCGGACTGCCGATGGTGCGGCTGCCGGTGATGCCGCCACTGCCGGAGTAGCCGGGGCCGTGAATGGTGCCGTAGACGGTGTTGGGCTCCCGGCCGATGTTCTCCATGACGTCGATCTCGCCGGAGTCGGGCCACCCGCCGCCGGTGCCGAGCATCCAGAACGCCGGCCAGATGCCCTGACCGCGCGGGATCTTGATGCGGGCCTCGAAGCGACCGTACGTCTGGGTGAAGGTCGCCGCCGTCAGCAGCCGGGCCGAGGTGTACTCGCAGCGGCCGTAGTGGCACTGGTAGTTGGCGGGGTTCTCCCGGCGGGCGGTGATGACGAGGTTGCCCTGACCGTCGTGTACGGCGTTGCTGGTGCTGTTGGTGTAGTACTGCCGCTCGTTGTTGCCCCAGCCGCCGCCCCCGATGTCGAAGCGCCACTTGTTCGCGTCGACGGGCGTACCGGCCGGGGCGTTGAACTCGTCCTGCCAGGTGAGCGGGCCGATGGCGGCCTCGGCGCGGTCGGACTGTCCCGGGAGGGTGAGGGAGGCGAGGGTGGTGACGAGAGCGACCGCCGCAAGGACGAGGGGTCGGAGGCGGGAGGTGGGGCGGGCTGTGAACACGGGAGGCTCCTCAGCGAGGTGAATGGGAGGCGGCGCGTCGGAGACGGCGCGGCGGCGAATCTTGGAGAGCGCTCTCCAAGCGAAGCATGTCGATATGGTCGCCTTTCTGTCAAGAGTGTTTCCAATACCGCGACGGTCCGTTACCGCCCGATCGCACCCCTCGATAGCGGTCGAATCGACACTTCCTATTGCCGTGGAGCGTCCACGCGGGACAGGATGGCGAGGTCCGCAGGAAACCTCCCCGTAACCTGCGTGCTGCTGGTCTCTGTCACAAGGAAGTGGGAGTCAGTCATGAGTGACGCGTCGACGGCGCTGGGTGTGCGCCTCTACCCGGATCTGGTCGAGCGGGGTGGCCTGGCCCCCGCTCTCATCGAGACCGCCGACCGCCACCGGCTCGACATCGGCCGGGTGACCGCACCCGAGCAGGGGCGAGCCCGGTTCACCTGCGCCGAGCTGCACTCCGACCAGGGCGTGGTCTGTGTCGGGCTGGGCTCGCAGGCCCGATACTTCATGATCGACGTCCGCTCCGCGGGCGAGGTGCTGGCCCGCGGCGACTGCATGGACCTGGTCCAGGTCGCCCAGGTTGCCTCGGCCTGGCGGGAGGGGACGACCCTCGCCGAGCTGACCGCCCGGTTCGCGTTCATGGAGGAGATCACGCACCGCCCGGCACCGGTCGCCCAGGTCGGCTAGCCCGGAGGGCACCTCAGCAGCGGAGCCGGGGCGGCAGCGGCGGCCCGCCAGCACCGTCCCGGTCCAGGTAGGACGACTCCACGAAGGCGACGAAGCGTTCGGCGTCGGCCGCCGTGGACGCCAGCCCGAACGACACCCGGACCGCGCCGCCGGTCGGCAGCGCCAGCGCGTCGAGGTACTCGTCGATCGTGCCGATCTGGGCGAGCAGACGTCGCCGCAGCGTCTGCTGGGTGATCCCGAACGCGCCCTCGCCGGCACCCGGATTGCAGAAGCATCCGGTCCGCAGAGAGAAGCCCGCCGCAGCGGCCTCCCGGGCGACGAGCCGCTCGTCGACCGGCGTGCCGTCCGGACGCAGCACGTTGAACGTCACGGTCGCGCCCCGGCCCTCGCCCGTGGCCGGCCCGTACACCCGCACCAGCGGCTGGCCGGTGCGGTGCCGCAGAGCGGTCAGGCGGCCGAGCAACCACGCGGTGAGCAGGCCGACCCGGGTGTGCACGAGATCCACGCCGATCGAGTCGAGCCACCGCAGCCCGAACTCCACGTCCGGAATGCTCAGGAAGTTGAGCGTGCCGTCCTCGAACGCCGACTCGTCGTCCATCGAGCGGTGCCAGTCACCCTGCACGCTGACCGCCCGGATGGTGCCGCCGGCGAACCACGGACGGCGCAGCCGGGCCAGCGCGTCACGACGAGCCAGCAGCGCGCCGACGCCGGTCGGATAGCCGAACAGCTTGTACCAGCTCAGGCAGACGAAGTCGGGCCGGACGGCGCGCAGGTCCAACCGGTTCGTGGCGGCGAACGCGGCGGCGTCCAGCAGTACGTCGTAGCCGTGCCGGTGGGCCAGCTCGACCCACTCCAGAGGGTGCTGCACACCGGAGAAGTTGCTCTGTGCCGGGTAGGCGAACAGCCCACGGCGACCGGACCGAACCCCGCTGCCGGCGTCGAGCGCCGAGACCAGGTCGGCCTCGGCGACCCGCAACTCCGGGCCGCTCAACGGCACGTACCGCACCGCCGCGCCGGCCGCCCGGGCGTACTCGCGGATGCCGTTGACCGAGTTGTGGTTGTCCCAGGTCAGCACGAAGGGTGCGGTCGGTCCGAAGGGGTACGCCTCGCCGACCAGGCGGCAGGCGCCGCTGGCGTTGGGGGTGAAGACCACCGCGTACTCGGCGGGGTCGGCGGAGAAGAAGTCGAGCACCGCCCGCCGGGCCGACTCCACCAGCGAGCCGGCCGCCGCGCTGGTCGGGCTCTCCGAGTGCGGGTTGCCGTACGGGCCCGCCAGCAGCCGGTCGTGGTGCGCCCGCACCTGTGCCCGTGCCGTCACCCCGGCGCCGGCGTAGTCGAGGTAGACCTGGCCGTGCCGGTCGAGGTGCGGGTACTCGGTGGCGCGCAACTCGTCGATCCGCGCGGTGGCGGCGTACCCGGGCAGGGCCGTCGGCGAGACGGCAGGGGCGTGCTCAGGACGCACGGCGGGCCTCCCGCCGCACCAGCACCGCCCAGGTCGCGGCGAGCGAGAGCAGCACGAACCCGCCGAGTACCAGCCAGTCGACCCAGACCGGTCGGGAGAAGCTGTCGCCGTACGTCGCAAGCAGCGGCGGGCCGAGCGGGGAGGCGCCCTCGCGCCACAGCCGTTCCACCCCGGCCGTGTGCCCCAACCCCTCGAACGCCCACCGGTTCGACATCGCGTAGCTGAGCCACCGGCCGCCGTCCGCCATGGCCGGCACCGGCAGGATCGCCCCGACGAACAGCACCTGCGGGAAGCACAGCATCGGCAGCATGAGGGTCGCCTGGGCGGCGTCCGAGACGGCCGCGGAGCAGAGCAGACCGAGCGCGAGCGCGGCCGCCGAGGAGAGCAACAGGGTCGCGTACAGGGCCGCGAAGTCGCCGCCGCCGACCGGCGGCAGTCGGTCCATGCCGCGCAGCACCCCGAGCAGGGCCAGGTCCACCAGGGCGAGCAGCGGCAGCAGCACCGCGACCTTCGCCATCAGGTACGGCAGCAGCCGGACACCCGCCAGGCGCTCCCGGCGCAGGATCGGCAGCTCCGTGCAGATCTGGAGCAGACCGTAGGTCAGGCCGAAGAAGAAGCCGCCGAACGCGATCCAGAACAGGATCATCACGGTGACGGTCGGGCTCGGGCTCACCGGGTCGAACGCGCCGGGTCGGAACAGCAGCGCGAACATCCCCAGCACCATCAGTGGTGAGCCGAGCAGGATCGCCAGCGTCAGCCGGTTGCGGGCGACGATCTCCGCGTTGCGCGCCGCGAGGACCCACCACTGGCGCAGCCGGCCGACCGACCGCCCCGGACCCCGGCCGCCGGGGTCGCCCGTGGTGGCGGTCGGCCCAACGACGCGGGACGCGGCGAAGCGCTCGGGCCAGACGCTCTGGTCGGACTCCTCGTCGAGCAGCAGGTGGACCTCCGCGAGGGACCGCAGGCCGAAGAACTCCCGGGCGGCGGCGGGCGTGCCGGCGTACGCCAGCCGGCCCGCGCGGGTCAGCACGACCACCCGGTCGCAACGGTCCACGTCGGTGACCTGGTGGGTGGTGAGCACGACCGTCGCGCCGGCGTCGGCGAGCGTCCGCAGCGCCCGCAGGAGGTCCACGGCGATCGCCGGGTCCAACCCGGAGGTGGGCTCGTCGAGGAAGAACACGCCGGGCCGGGTCAGCAGCTCGACGGCGATGCTGGCCCGCTTGCGCTCGCCGCCGCTGAGGCGGCCCACCGGCACGTCGGCCCGCTCGGTGAGCCGCAGCTCGGCGAGCACCTCGGCCACCCGGCGCGACACCTCGGCCGGACCGGTTCCCGAGGGCAGGCGCAGCCGGGCCGCGTACCGCAGGGTGCGGGCCAGCGGTAGCTCGCGGTGGATGATGTCGTCCTGCGGGACGAAGCCGATCGAGCCCGGGACAGCGTCATCGTCGTACGTCACGGTCCCGGCCGCTGGTCGGCGGACCCCGGCCAGCGTCTCCAGCAGGGTGGTCTTGCCCGCGCCGCTGACCCCGATGATCGCGACCAGCTCGCCCGGCGCGACGGTCAGGGAGATGCCGTCGAGGACGCGACGTCCACCTCGGACGGTCGCCACCAGGTCACGGGCCACCATGCCGACGCCGGTGCGCGGTGGGGATGTGGTCTGTTCGGTCGTCATCTCGAAGGTGCCCGATCTGGTCGGCGAGGTGGTGCCCCTGACATCGTGCTTCGCCGATGCTACGTCGCGCCTGGGTTCCGCCCCGGCCGTCGATCATGGTGTGCGAGGGTGGGTGGTGGCGGCCAACGCCGGGTTGGGCGCCACCGGAGAGGGATCAACGTGAAGCTGCCCGACGACCTGCTCGCACTGTTGCGCCAGCCGAGCACCTGCTACGTCACGACGTTGATGCCGGATGGTTCACCGCAGCTCACCCAGACGTGGGTGGACACCGACGGCACCCACATCCTGATCAACACGGTGGAGAACTTCCAGAAGACCCGCAACGTCCGCCGGGACCCCCGGGTCGCTCTGGCGATCTCCGACCCGGACAAGCCCAGCAGATACCACGAGGTCCGGGGCCGGGTGATCGACCTCAGCACCGAGGGCGCCGCCGAGCACATCGAGCAGCTCTCGCAGCGCTACCTCGGGGGGCCGTATCCGTGGTTCGGTGGCCGTGACCAGGTCCGGATCATCCTCACCGTCGAGGCCGAGCGGCTGCGCTCGATGGGCTGACCGGTCCACCACGGCAGGCTCGGCGGCATGAACGACCCGGCCGGGGGAAGACCGACGCTCCACCACCTGAGGAGGAGCCGGCATGAGGGCCGTCGTCTACGTGGACGTCCGGAACGTCGCGGTGCGGGAGGTGCCCGACGCGAGGATCGAGGCGTCGACGGACGCGCTCGTCCGCATCACGTCCACCGCCCTGTGCGGCACGGACCTGCACATGTACGACGGGCGCACCGGCGCCGAACCGGGGTTGGTGTTCGGCCACGAGCCGCTGGGCGTGGTCCAGGAGGTCGGCTCGGCGGTGCAGACCGTGCGTCCCGGCACCCGGGTGGTGATCCCCACGCACCTCTTCTGCGGCACCTGCGTGATGTGCTCCCGAGGGCTCTCGGCGGCCTGCCTGCGGGCACGGGCCGAGGGGCCGGGCGCCGCCTACGGCTACGCCGGGATGGGTCCGTACCGGGGCGCCCAGGCCGACCTGCTGCGGGTGCCGTGGGCCGACGCGAACTGCGTGCCCGTGCCGGGGGAGCCGGGCGACGCGTACGAGGACGACTTCGTGCTGCTCGCCGACGCGTTCGTGACCGGATGGCACGCCGCGGCGACCCTCGCCGAGGTGCAGGCCGGCGACACCGTGGCCGTGTTCGGCGCCGGCACCATCGGGCTGCTCGGCGCGTACTCGGCGCTGCTGCGGGGCGCTCGGGCCGTCTACTGCGTCGACGGGGTGGACGCCCGGCTCGACAAGGCCGGTGAGCTCGGCGCGGTTCCGGTCGACTTCCGCCTCGGTGACCCGGTGGAGCAGATCCGCGCCGACCGGGCGCGGGCCGGCCTGCCGCTGGGCGAGGAGAAGTTGGGCGGGATCGACCGGGTCATCGACGCGGTCGGTTTCCAGGCACGCGACCGCGCGCACCCCGACCAGGAACGCCCGGACCAGGTGATCGCCGACGCCGCCCGGCTGGTCAATCCCGCCGGTTCGATCGCCGTGGCGGGCGTCTACCCCGAGAAGGACCTGCACCCGCGGCCGGGGGCGAGCGGCCGCGAGGATCTCGTCGCCCCCTGGGGGACGCTGTTCACCAAGGGCGTCACCGTGCGGTTCGGACGCACGCACGATCGTCGCTACACGGTGCTGCTCCGGGACATGGTCGTCGCCGGTCGCGCCCGGCCCGGGGTGATCGTGACCCACCACGGCGTCCTCGACGACGCGCCGGGGCTGTACCGCAGCTTCGACCGCCGCGAGGACGGGGTGATCAAGGCTGTGCTGCGCCCCAGCTGACCAGTCGTCAGCTCCCGCTCCCGCTCCCGCCGATCTTGCACTTTCTGTTGTCGACATGAGCGGAATGCCCGCTATGCCGCCACAGCAAGTGCAAGATCGCGGGTGATCACCGCGCGCCCCTGTCGATCATGGAGTTGTGGTGCCGGGTTTGGGGATTGACGCGCGCTTTGTTGCCCACCACAACTCCTCGATCGGTGAGGCGGGGCGGCGCGTGTGGGGCGGCGGCGGTTGAGCGCTCCGCTCGGTGGAGGTGTGGGTCACATCGCAGGGCGGGGCCGGCCGAGGCATGCTTGACGGGTCGCCGGCCTCATGGCTCGATCACCACCGTTCGATGGCACTTCGGCCGGGGCGCACGGGGTGTCCGCGCCTGCTGGAGCGGGATCGTGCCTGGTGGCGAGCCTGCTTGTGGTGATCGGCGCGGATGGGCCGCCGACTCCGGATTTGACAACGTTGCCAGGAGCGGTCCATGGTGCCATCGGCGACTCGTGGGACCGGCGTGACGGGCGAATACTCTGCTTCGTCTATATTGCCGGATTGTTACATTTTCAACACCGCCTCGCCTTGCGGATGGCCTGCTCGCCGCAATACGTTGCCGTCAACAACAAAACCAAGTGAAGGTTCAACCTTCCGGAGGCAACCGATGACGTTGGCGAGGTGGTACGAGCGATGAGCGACGTGCCGATCCTCCTTGAGATGCGTTCCATCACCAAGGAGTTCCCCGGAGTCAAGGCCCTCTCCGACGTCAACCTGGTGGTTCGCGCCGGCGAGATCCATGCCATCTGCGGCGAGAACGGTGCGGGCAAGTCCACGCTGATGAAGGTGCTCAGCGGGGTCTACCCGTACGGCAGCTACGACGGCCAGATCGTCTACCAGGGGTCGGAGAGCAAGTTCTCCGACATCCGGGCGAGCGAGGGCGCCGGCATCGTGATCATCCACCAGGAGTTGGCGCTCATCCCCGGGATGTCGATCGCCGAGAACATCTTCCTCGGCAACGAACCGCGCAAGCGGGGCGCGATCGACTGGAAGGCCGCCAACCGGATGGCCCTGGACCTGATGGCCCGGGTTGGTCTGGAGGAGGACCCGGACACCCTGGTCAAGGACATCGGCGTCGGCAAGCAGCAGCTCGTGGAGATCGCGAAGGCGTTCGCCAAGGACGTGAAGCTACTCATCCTGGACGAGCCAACCGCCGCGCTGAACGAGGCCGACTCCCGGCACCTGCTGGACCTGCTGCGCGGCTTCCGCTCCCGCGGCATCACCTCGATCATGATCTCGCACAAGCTGAACGAGATCGAGGCGATCGCCGACCAGATCACCATCCTCCGGGACGGCAAGACCGTGGAGACCCTCGACGTCAAGGCGGACGGGGTCGACGAGGACCGGATCGTGCGGGGCATGGTCGGTCGCGAGCTGAGCAGCCGGTTCCCGGACCACACCCCGAAGATCGGTGACGTCTTCTTCGAGGTGCGCAACTGGAACGTCCGGCACCCGATCTCCGCCGAGCGCCAGGTCTGCAAGAACGAGAGCTTCGTGGTGCGCCGGGGTGAGATCGTCGGCTTCGCCGGCCTGATGGGCGCGGGCCGCACCGAACTCGCCATGAGCGTCTTCGGCCGCTCCTACGGGGTGTACGAGTCGGGCACGATCATCAAGGACGGCAAGGAGATCGTCCTGAAGTCGGTGGCGGACGCCATCGACCACGGCCTCGCGTACGTCAGCGAGGACCGTAAGGCGCTCGGCCTCAACCTGCTCGACGACATCAAGACGTCGACGGTGGCCGCCAAGCTGTCCAAGATCTCGCACCACGGCGTCCTGAGCGAGGTCGAGGAGTACCAGGCGGCCGAGTCGTACCGCAAGGAGTTGCGGACCAAGGCCCCGACGGTCGACGAGGGCGTCTCCAAGCTCTCGGGCGGCAACCAGCAGAAGGTCGTCCTGGCCAAGTGGATGTTCAGCGACCCGGACCTGCTGATCCTCGACGAGCCGACCCGCGGCATCGACGTGGGCGCGAAGTACGAGATCTACGGCATCATCCAGCGGCTCGCCGACCAGGGAAAGGGCGTCGTCGTCATTTCCTCGGAGCTGCCTGAGCTGATCGGGCTCTGCGACCGCATCTACACCGTGTTCGAAGGCGCCATCACGGGCGAGATCGCCCGTGCGGACGCGAACCCGGAAACCCTCATGAAGCAGATGACCTCGACGAAGAAGTTGGCCACCCGATGAGCCGTATCAGAGACCTTCAGAAGAACCTGTTTGGAGGCACGACCTCCAACGCCCGCCAGTTCGGGATGATCTTCACCCTGGTGGCGATCGTCCTGATCTTCCAGATCTGGACCAACGGGCTGACGCTGCGGTCGGACAACCTGATCGCGCTGTTCCAGCAGAACTCGTACATCCTGATCCTGGCCATCGGCATGCTCATGGTGATCGTCGCCGGGCACATCGACCTCTCGGTCGGCTCGGTCGCGGCATTCACCGGCATCCTGGTCGCCAAGTCGATGACCGAGTGGAATCTGCCCTGGCCCGCCGCCATCGTGTTCGGCCTCGCCATCGGCGCGGTGATCGGCGCCTGGCAGGGCTTCTGGGTGGCCTACATCGGGGTGCCGGCGTTCATCGTCACCCTGGCGGGAATGCTGCTCTTCCGCGGTGGCAACCAGTTCATCGGCAACGCGCAGAGCATCCCGGTGCCGGAGGGCTTCCGGGATATCGGCTCGGGCTTCCTGCCCGAGTTCGGCCCGAACACCGGCTACAACAACGCGACGCTGCTGCTCGGTCTGGCCGCCGCGGTGGCGGTGGTGTGGCGCGAGATCCGGGCCCGCAACACCCGGCGGGCGATGGACGCCGACCCGGCGCCCCTGTGGATCTCGATCCTGCGGATGGCCGTCATGGTCGGGGTGATCGCCTTCGCGGCGCTGCGCTTCGCCAGTGGTCGCGTCGGCACCAGCTTCCCGATCTCGGGCATCATCCTCGTGGCGCTGGTGATCGCGTACTCCTTCTACACCCGCAACACGGCCGGCGGCCGGCACATCTACGCGGTGGGCGGCAACTCCCGGGCGGCCGAGCTGTCCGGCGTGAAGCTCAAGCGGGTCAACTTCTTCGTCATGATGAACATGTCCGTCCTGGCCGCGCTGGCCGGCATGATCTTCGTGGCCCGTTCGCAGGCCTCCGGGCCGCAGGACGGTAACGGCTGGGAGCTGGACGCCATCGCCGCTGTCTTCATCGGTGGCGCGGCCGTCGCCGGCGGCATCGGCACCATCAGCGGCTCCATCGTCGGTGGTCTGGTGATGGCCGTGCTCAACAACGGCCTCCAGCTCGAGGGCGTGGGCACCGACAAGGTCCAGATCATCAAGGGCCTGGTCCTGCTGCTGGCCGTCGCGATCGACGTCTACAACAAGAGCCAGGGGCGTTTCTCCATCATCGGGAGCCTGATGCGGCCGTTCCGCCGCGACGACTCCGCCCCACCCGCCTCATCGCCGGACGCGGAGCGCGAGCCCGCCAAGGCAGCGGTGTCCGGCTGACGGCCACCGACCCCTCCACCCGTCTCACATCAAGAAAGGCAAGTCCTCACCATGCGTAAAATCTTCGGCTCGTCGGTGGTGGCCATCAGCGCCGCCGCCATGCTGGCCCTGGCCGGCTGCGGCTCCGGCCGCGACGGCGACTCCGGCAGCTCGGGCGGCGACGCCAAGGGCTTCGCGGCGAACTCGCTGATCGGCGTGGCCCTGCCGGCCAAGACCTCGGAGAACTGGGTCCTCGCCGGTGACCTGTTCACCAACGGTCTCAAGGAAGCCGGTTTCCAGGCTGACGTGCAGTACGCCGGCGCGTCGACCACGGTCGCCGACCAGCAGGCCCAGATCACCGCCATGACCACCAAGGGCGCGAAGGTCATCGTCATCGGCGCGACCGACGCCGCGCAGCTGGCGACCCAGGTCGCCGCGGCGCACGCCGCCGGTGCCAAGGTGATCGCGTACGACCGCCTCATCACCAACACGCCGGACCTCGACTACTACGTCGCGTTCGACAACTTCAAGGTCGGCCAGCTCCAGGGCCAGGCCCTGCTGGACGGCATGAAGGCCAAGAAGCCGAACGGCCCGTACAACATCGAGCTGTTCTCCGGTTCGCCGGACGACAACAACGCCGGTGTCTTCTTCAACGGCGCGATGGACGTGCTCAAGCCGGAGATCGACAAGGGCAACGTCGTCGTCGCCTCGGGTCAGAAGGACGTCAAGCAGACCGCCATCCAGGGCTGGAAGGCCGAGGGTGCGCAGGCCCGCATGGACCAGCTGCTGACCTCGACCTACGGCAACAAGGAGCTGGACGGCGTCCTCTCCCCGAACGACACCCTGGCCCGCGCGATCCTGACCTCGGTCAAGGGCGCTGGCAAGCCGACCCCGGTGGTCACCGGCCAGGACTCCGAGGTCGAGTCGGTCAAGTCGATCGTCAAGGGTGAGCAGTACATGACGATCAACAAGGACACCCGCAACCTGGTGAAGGAGACCATCAACATGGTCAAGGCTCTCCAGGCCGGTAACACCCCGCAGGTGAACGACACCAAGTCCTACAACAACGGCAGCAAGGTCGTCGACACGTTCCTGCTCCCGCCGGTCGCCGTCACCAAGGCCAACGCGGCCGAGGCGTACGCCAACGACCCGAAGCTCGCGCCGCTCACCAAGTAGTCACTACACGGTAAGCAGCACCGCCGATGGGTCCCGGATCTCCTCTTCCGGGACCCATCGTCGTCCGTGCCCCATCGCTCACCCGGCACCGATCCGTGAAGGAGGTCTGACCGTGGCGACACCCGTGCGGTCCAGGCCAGCCGGCGCCGGTCGTACCGTCGACACCCCACTGCCCCCGGTCCCCGGCGCGAGCCAGGAGGAGATCCGACGGCAGAACCTCGGCGCCGTGCTGCGCTACGTGCACCTGCACGGGCCGACGTCGCGGGCCGAGCTGACCAGCCGTCTCGGCCTGAACCGCAGCACCATCGGCGCCCTCGCCGCCGACCTGACCGCCAGCGGTCTGGTCACTGAGGAGGCGCCGGCCACGACCCGTCGCGCCGGCCGCCCCTCCCTCGTGGTCAGCCCCCGCTCCGACCGGGTGTACGCGCACGCGCTCAGCATCGACGCGGACCGACTGCGGGCGGCGCGGATCGGCCTCGGCGGTCGCATCCTCGACCTGCGGGAGGCACCCCGTCCCGGTGGCATGTCGGCCGTCGACGCCGTCCGCCCCCTGGCCGACCTCGTGCGCGGCATGGAGCGCGGCGCCGCCTCCGACGCGCTTCTGGTCGGCGGCGCGGTCGCCGTCACCGACACCACCCGCGACGCCGACGGCGGCCTGCGCATCGTCGGCGTCGAGGAGGGCCTGAGCGCCGCCCTCGAGGCCGAGCTGACCGACTGTCCAGGATTCGTGGCCGGAGATCTGGCCGACATCGCGGGCCTGGCCGAGCACATCCGGGGCGTGGCCCCCGGCATCGACGACCTCATCTACCTGCACGGCGACCTCGGCATCAGCGCCGGCATCGTGGTCGGCGGCCGACTGATGATCGGCCACCGCGGCCACAGCGGCAAGGTCGGCCACATGGTGGTCAACCCGAACGGTCTGCCGTGCGGCTGCGGCTCCCGTGGTTGCTGGGAGACCGAGATCTCCGAGGCCGCGCTGCTGCGGCACGCCGGCCGCGACCCCGACGACCGCGCCGCTGTGGCCGACGTGCTGCGCGCGGCGGCGGACGGCGACGCGACCGCGCGCGCCGCCGTCGAGCGGGTCGCCGACTGGCTCGGGTTCGGCGTCGCCAACCTGGTCAACGTGGTCAACCCGGACGCCGTGGTGTTCGGTGGCTCGCTGCGCGACATCTTCATCGCCGGGGCGGACACGGTGCGGCGGCGGCTGGACGCCATGCCGCTGCCGGCCTCCCGTGAGCACCTGCGGTTGCGGGCTGCTGCTCTCGGCCGTGACGCCGTCCTGATCGGGGCCGCTGAGCTGGCCTTCGACAAGCTGCTGGCGGACCCGCTCAACGTCGGCGTCGCCGGCCAGTCGGGCTCCGTCGACCCGGTCTAGGCGATCTCCCGCACCACGCTGGTGCCGTCGCCCGGCCGGGACTCCCAGGCCCACGACTCGTGCAGCTCCAGGCGGCGTCGGCCAAAATCCGCACCTGAGTCACGCAGTGGCCGGAGGACGTCTGGCCCTCGGCGTTGAGTTGGACGTAGCGAAAGTCCAACCGGTCGCCGTCGCGGGTGCCCACGAGGCAGCCCCGTCGGATGGACCCACCGGCGTACTCGGCCCAGACCTCGCCCGCCCGCTCGTGGTAGGTGAAGACCGTCCCGGTGCCGACCTCACCGGCCACCACGTCCGTCACCGCGGCGAATCGCCGGCCGTCCAACGAGATCGTCATGTCGCGGACACTAGTCGATCCATCGATCCCGTACGTCCTACCGTATTCTGTACGGTAGGCCTCCGGTGTTCGGCTGTGGAAGGGGACGGGTGTGACGGCGAGCGGTGCGGCGATAGTGGTGCGAGGGCTGCGTAAGCGGTACGGGGACCGGTTGGCCCTGGATGGGTTCGACCTGGAGGTGGGCAGCGGGACGGTGTGCGGCCAGCTCGGGCCAAACGGGGCCGGCAAGACCACGTCGGTACGGATCCTGTCCACGCTGCTGCGCCCGGACGAGGGGCACGCCGAGGTCGCCGGGTTCGACGTGACCCGCCAGCCCGACCAGGTGCGCTACCGGATCGGCCTGGTGGGGCAGCATCCCGCGCTGGACGAGGCGCTCAGTGGCCGGCAGAACCTCGTACTCTTCGGCCTGCTGTTCCACCTGGGCCGTCGCCGGGCCCGGCAGCGGGCGGTCGAGCTGTTGGAGCGGTTCGGGCTGGCCGACGTCGGCGAGCAGCCGGTCAGTACGTACTCCGGGGGCATGCGTCGCCGGTTGGACCTGGCCGCCGGCATGGTCCTCGCCCCCGCCGTGCTGTTCCTCGACGAACCCACCACCGGGCTGGATCCGCGCGGCCGGAGCGAGGTGTGGGAGTCGATCCGCGGGCTCGTCCGCGCGGGCACCACCGTCCTGCTCACCACCCAGCACCTGGACGAGGCGGACCAGCTCGCCGACCGGATCTCGGTGGTCGAGGCCGGGCGCGTCGTGGCCGAAGGCACCCCCGACGAGCTGAAGACGCAGCTCGGTGGCGACCGGATCGAGGTGGTCGTGGGGCAGGCCGCCGACCTCGCGATCGCCGTCGCGCAGATGCGTCGGGTGGTCGCCGACGAACCGATTGTCGACGTCGACCGGCGCGCGGTCAGCGCCGGCGTGGGGCACCGGGCCGGCGCGCTCGTCGAGGTGCTGCGGGCGCTGGACGCCGCGCAGGTCACGGTGGTCGACATCGCCCTGCGGCGGCCCACCCTCGACGACGTCTTCCTGCACGTCACGGGTGGTCGGGTCACCGTGGAGGTGACCGCGTGAGCGCCACACACCTGCCTGCGACCGTGGACCTGACGGCCGGCCGGCCCGCTGCCCTGACGGACAGCGGCGCCCTGGTCTGGCGTGGCCTGGCCCGGTGGCGACGTGACCCCGGGCCGCTGGTCGCCTCGCTCGGTTTCAACATCCTGATCGTGCTGATCTTCGCCTACCTGTTCGGCGGGGCGATGCAGGTCCCGGACGGCGGCAGCTACCGGGAGTTCCTGATGCCCGGCATGTTCGTGATGACGATGGTGTTCGGCATCAGCCTCACCACGATCGCCGTCGCCGACGATCTGGAGCGGGGGGTGACCGACCGGCTTCGTTCGATGCCGGTCGCACCACTCGCCCCGCTCGTCGCCCGCGCGGTCACCGACCTGCTCTTCGCTCTGGTCACCCTCGCGGTGCTGCTGGCCACGGGCCTCGCGGTCGGCTGGCGGGCACACGGCGGCGTCGGCGCCGCGCTGGGCGCGGTGGGACTGATCCTGCTGCTGCGCTTCGCCCTGGTCTGGGTCGGCATCTTCCTCGGCCTGGTCACCCGGGGACAGACGGCCGTGGTCGCGGTGCAGACCCTGGAGTTCCCGCTCGGCTTCCTCTCCAACGCGTTCGTCGCGCCGTCCACCATGCCGGCCTGGCTCGGTGCGGTGGCCGCCTGGAACCCGCTGTCGGCAACCGTCGGTGCCGCCCGGGAGCTGTTCGGCAACCCGGGCTGGGGTGGCGACTCGTGGGCCGCGCAGCACTACCTCTGGTTGGCCGTGGCCTGGCCGATCGCGCTGGTGGCGGTGTTCCTGCCGCTCTCGGTGACCCGCTACCGGCGGCTGGGCCGCTGAGGCCGGCGGGGACGGGTGATCGCCGGGGCCCCCGTGGCTCCGGCGATCACCCGCACGGTTACGCGATCCGGCGGATCCGGCGCACCGCGAGGTAGAGCAGGAGCGCGGCGAGGGCCACGAAGATGCCCGTCTCGATGCTCTGGAACAGCCAGAACCGGTCCGCCGGCTGGTAGAGCTGCCAGTTGTACGCGCCCGGCTCCAAGCCCAGCTCCGCGCCGCAGGTCCGACCGTCCGGGCCCTTGCCGCCGGGTGGGCACTGGATGCGCGTGTCCTCCGCGACCATCGTCCCGTCGGGGTTCCGGACGCCCTGGGTGAGAATCCAGTCTCCCCGCCTGACCTCCGGCGGTCCCTCCATCTCAATCGGGAAGGTCTGGGTGCGGGCCGGTTGGTAGTGCGGCCGGACCAGGATCTCCACCGCTGCCCGTACGCCGATGAACCCGGCGAGAGTGATGCCCATGGCGGGCAGCATCCGCTTCCAGACGGTGCCGGCGAAGACGCCGAGCGCCACGGCGAAGAGGGTGTAGCCGATCGGGACGATGCCCTGCAGGTCAAAGACGATCATGCCGAGCCGGCCCTCGTACGCGGCTTTCGTGAGCGGGTCCACCCACCAGGACATGCCCAGCCCGTAGGCCGTCGCGAGGGCCAGGACGCCCGTTCCCACCAGCCCGAACTTCACCAGCGCCCAGCGGGTCCGGCCGACACCCTGGGTCCACACGAACCGGTGGGTGCCCTGCTCCACCTCCCGGGCGACCAGCGGCGCCCCCCAGAACAGGCCGACCAGCGCCGGGAGCGTGATCAGTAGTACGGCGACCAGGTTGAGGCTGCCGTACCGGTTGCTGAAGCGGTTGAAGCCCGCGTCGCAGGTCTCCCGGGTCGTCACCGCCACGTTCGGGTCGGCAAGCTGGCGCACGCAGTCCGCCAGCCCGAGGTCGGCGAAGGTGTTCCGCATCGACAGGCCGATCGGCACCAGCACCGCGGCGAGCACCAGGAATCCCAGGAGGGTGTAGAGCGCCTGCTTGCGGTGTTGCCGCCAGGTCAGCCAGATCATGCCGCCACCCCCCACTCGGTGTGACTGGTCTGCGCGACGCCGTCGGCCAGGTAGGCCAGGACGACGTCCTCGAGGCTGACGTCGCGGACCGTCCACGCGGGATCGGTGACGGGACCGTCGGTGCGTACCAGCAGCGTGGACTGCCGGTCGGTGTGGCTGGCCCGGACCACGTGCGCCACGCCCCCGATCGGACCGCCGTCGTGCCGCGGACCGACGAGCTGCCGGTGCCCGGCAACCAGGTCGTCGACCGAGCCGGTGAGCTGCACCTGGGCCGCGTTGAGCACGATCAGGTAGTCGCAGACGCGCTCCAGGTCGGCCAGCAGGTGCGAGGAGAGCAGAACGGTGGTGCCGGAGTCCGCCACGCTGCCCATCAGCGACTGGAGGAACTCCCGACGGGCCAGCGGATCGAGGCTGGCCACCGGCTCGTCGAGCAGCAGCAGCCGGGGTTGCTTGGCCAGTGCGAGAGCGAGCGCCACCTGGGCCCGTTGCCCGCCGGACAGTTTGCCGACCGGCTTGTCGGGCGGTATCCCGAGCTGCGCCAACCGGGTCCGGGCCAGTGCCGCGTCCCACCGCCGGTTCAGCTTGCCGCCGGCGACGACCAGCTCGGCGGCGGTGAAGTCCCGGTACAGCGGCGTGTCCTGGGCGACGAACCCGATGTCCGCCAGCCCTTCCGTGTCGCCGTACGGCGACCTGTCGAACACCCGCACCGCGCCCTCGTCGGGCTTGAGCAGCCCGACCGCCAGGTGCAGCAAGGTGCTCTTGCCCGCGCCGTTGGGCCCGACCAGCGCGGCGATCCGGCCGGCGGGAAGGTGCAGCGAACAGTCCCGTAGTGCCCACGTTCTGCCGTACCGCTTACCCAGCCGGTCGGCCTCCAAGACCATCTCCATCCTCTGTCCTCTCGTACCGCTCACGCGGGTTCCTTCTGTGGGGCGTCGTCGGTGAGGGTGGCGCGCAGCGTGGTCTCCACCAGGGCGACGACGTCCTCGGCCGTCAGGCCGGCGGCCCGCGCCCGCTGCAACCACGCCACGAGGTCGTCACGCAGCTCGGCCTGGTTGGGCAGGGACGCGCCGGCCAGGGTGCGCTGGACGAACGTGCCCACCCCGGGTCGGCCGCCGACCAGACCCTCGATCTCCAACTCCCGGTACGCCTTCAGCACCGTGTTCGGGTTGATCGCCAGTGACTGGGCGACGTCCCGAACCTTCGGCAGCTGATCGCCGGGTGCGAGCAGACCGACGCGCAGCGCCTGCTTCACCTGCTGCACGAGCTGCATGTAGGTGTTCACCTTCGACCGGCTGTCGAGCACGAACTCGATCACTCGTGATGATCCTTCCTGTTGTCCTACGACAGTAGGACTATGAGACAGCTTGGTCGGGTGAACCGCGCCTGTCAAGCGCAAGGCGACCGTGGCACCCGTGGGCCACCGACTGGCACCGACGGGTCAGCCGCCCGGGAAGGGAACAGGCACGCGATCCGTACTCGAACGGGGAGGTGCTCGATGGTCACCAACGACCTCCGGGCGACGACGGCGACACCGCTGCAGATCGCCCGCGCCCGGGGCCGGGTACGCGGACGGCTGATCCTGCTCGGCCCGGCGTTCGTCGCCGCCGTGGCGTACGTCGACCCGGGCAACTTCGCGACCAACTCGGCCGCCGGCGCCCGCTACGGCTACCTGCTGGTCTGGGTCGTGGTGGTGGCCAACCTGATGGCCATGCTGGTGCAGACGCTCACCGCCAAGCTGGGCCTGGCCACCGGCCGCAGCCTGCCCGAGCTGTGCCGCGAGCGCCTGCCCCGCCCGCTCAACCGGATGATGTGGGTGCAGGCCGAGCTGGTGGCGATGGCAACCGACCTGGCCGAGGTCATCGGGGGAGCGGTCGCCCTATACCTCCTCTTCGGCATCCCGCTGCTACCCGGCGGGCTGATCATCGGCGCGGCCGCGTTCGTCGTGCTCGCCCTGCGCTCGCGCGGGTTCCGCGCCTTCGAGATCGCCGTCGCCGTGCTGCTCGGCGTCATCGTCCTGGCGTTCGCGGCCAACCTGCTCGCCGCCGGCTCCGACCCGGGCTCGGCCATGGCCGGCCTCGTGCCCCGCCTCCAGGGCACCGACAGCGTCCTGCTGGCCGCCGGCATCCTCGGGGCGACGGTCATGCCGCACGTCATCTACGTGCACTCCGCGCTGACCCGCGACCGCATCCCCGCGACCGACGACGCCGAACGCCGTACCCTCTTCCGGGGCCAACGCACCGACGTGCTGCTCGCCCTGACGGCGGCCGGCGCGGTCAACCTCGCCATGCTGCTGATCGCGGCGGCCAGCTTCCGGGGCGGCGGCCCGGTGGGCGCCGACAGCCTGGAGGGGGTGCACGCCGGCCTGGGCGAGAGCATCGGCACGGCCGCCGCCTTCGGGTTCGCCGTCGCCCTGCTGGTCTCCGGGCTCGCCTCCACGAGCGTCGGCACCTACGCGGGTGAGGTGATCATGCAGGGCTTCCTGCGCCGTCGCGTTCCGCTGCTGCTGCGCCGCCTGGTCACCCTGGCGCCCGCCGTGGCCGTGCTCGCCATCGACCTCGACCCCACCCGCGCCCTCGTGCTGTCGCAGGTCATCCTCAGCTTCGGCATCCCGTTCGCGCTGATCCCGGTGGTCGCCTTCACCCGTCGCCGGGACCTCATGGGCAACCTCGTCAACCACCCACTGACCACGGCCGCCGCGTCCGGAGTCGCCGTCCTGGTCGTCGCGCTCAACGCCTTCCTGCTGTGGCAGGTCGTCGCCGGCTGAGCCGGCCGGCGTCAGTGCCGGGAAGGCGGGACGGGGCTACTCGTCCTCGTCTACCGGGCGGGGGCGTCGGTGCTCGGCGATGTACTTCTCCACATCAGCCTTGAGCCAGATCGAACCAACCGACAGTCGGGCGTACGGAGCCGGAAAGTGTGGCGACTGCTGGATCTGGCGGAACCGTGAGCGGCCCACCCCGAGCATCGCCAGGACCTCGCCCGCCGCGACGAGTTCGCCCGGTCCATCTGCCATGCGAACGAAGGTAGACCGGCCGTGACGGGTCAACATGAATGCGCTCAGATAGGCGCGCCAGGATTGACAGGGGGGTAGCGTCCGGGATGGGATCTGTTTAAGCCCGTCGCCGCGAAGGCGGAGCCCGGCGGCGACGGGTGCCCCGTCCGACACCACCCCCGGAGGCTGGAGTGAAACAGGAACAAGAGGTAGAGCGGCTGCGTGAGTGGGCGAGCCAGCTCGAGGCGTCACTCCTGGATGTACGGCGAGAACTGTTCGACGCCCGTGGCCGACTGGCCGCCATCGCGCGAATGACCGAAGACCTCGAGCGGGTCCAACGAGCACCTGGCGTCATCTTCGGAACCGTCAACGCGATCATTCACAGCCAGTCGTCGACCCTGCGTTGGTCCGACCGATGGTCGCCGGTCCGCTACCAGGGGGTTCAGCAGTGAGCGGCCAGCGGCACGCCCCGGTCCGGCCGTTCTGGTTCTGCGCGTCCTGCGTGCTCCCCTGGCCGTGCGAGCACGCGAAAGTCGAACTCTTGGCCGACTACTCGGACGAGCCGAAGCTGCTCGGGGTGGACATGGCCGACTGCCTGACTGAGGCGAGCCGGGATCTGACCGACCTGTACCGGACCGCACCCGACCCGGCGGAGCACTACGGCCGTTTCTTGGGCTGGGTCAAGCAGGCCTTGGCCGCCCACCGACTCCGCGACTCCGGTCGTATGCCGTGCCGCCCCACCTGTGGGGCAGCTCGACAGGCACCGCCGCCAACAGCCACCTCCACTGGTTCTCAGCGACGGGCCCCCCGCCGGTAGGGCGGGGGCACCGCCGTATCCGGCAGGCGCGATCAGGTACGGCGTCCCTCGTCCCGCGCCGGGATCTCCTGACGCTGTTCGAGGGCGTCCGCCGGGTTGGCGTCGGCCGGCAGGGACGTCACCTCCTCCAGAGCGCCGGCCGGCAGCGCGCCCTGCTCGGCCAGGTCGGCCTCGGACGCCTCCGGGTCCACGTCGCCGGAGACCCGGTCCGGCGGGCCCACGTCGAACGCGTCCTGCCGCTGCTCGGCGGCGTCCGCCTCCGGAGGAGGGAACTGGTCGCCCTGTTCGTCCCGGTACGTGCTCATCGAAGCCTCCTACCCGGCGGAAGTCGCCATGACGCCGGGCCGCTGCCTACCCGCCGCCGTCGCACTCACGCCTGGCGCACCATCCGCGCGGCCACGGCCTCGACCGTCTCGGGATGCCTCGCCAGCAGCCCGGCCACCGCGCCCTGCTCGGCGGGGGCGTCGTCGGCCGGCAGCCACCCGCCGTCGTACCTGAGCAGACCGGAGATCGCGTCGACCACCTCGGGATGCGCGGCGAGGAGGACACCGACCCGCCGCCTCGGCGCGGCCACGGCGCGTTGGTCGTCCACCCGCCCGGGTGGTGGAGTCGCGACCCACGGCGGCACCCAGGAATCCAGCTCCGGCAGCGCCTCCGGGAAGGTCCGTCCGGCCTCACGGATCAGGAGCGGAACCATCTCCGGGCCCTGCTCCCGCAGTGTCGTGATCAGGGTCGGCAACCAGGGCAGCAGCACCGGGTCGGGTAGCCGGGCGAAGGCCGTGGAGATCGTCTCGACGACGAACGGCGCGAGACCCGGCACCGGTTCCAGCGCGTGCACGAATCCGGCCAGGTACTGCGGGAAGGCCGGCACCGCCAGCGGGTTGGCCAGCAGCTCGGCACACCGGGCCCGCAGATCGGCCACCGACAGCAGACCGAGCTGGTGTCGGCCCGCCCAGAGCAGCGCCACCTTCGCCGGCGCGGTCGGGTGCGACTGTGCGACGGCCAGTTCCAGCTGGGAGCGGTCGCAGCCCAACGACAGCGCCAGACCCTCCATCGAGAACAGGAAGCCGAGCATCGCGCCGACCTGCCGCACGTTGGTCTCGTCGCTGATGACCGCGGTGGGCAGCAGGGTGCAGTAGTGCGCGTACCCGGTCGTCACGAACGCCTCGCACCAGGCCGGCAGCGTCGGCGCGGTGGCCCGGTGATGCGCCAGCAACCGTCGGATGCGGCGCAACACGTCGGGAGCGTCGTCGACGGTGCGCGCGGTGGCGAGCAGCTCCACCGCCCGCGCCCCCAGCTCGTCGACCAGGCGTGGGCTGTCGAGCAGCCGGATCGCGTCCTCGACCGCGGCCAGAGCGCTGGCGGCGGTGGCGTCGGGGCCGCGCACCGCTCGGCGCAGTCGTTGCTCCAGGACCTGCTCGACGGTCACACCCTCGTAGCCGAGCTCGATCAACGCCCGCTGATGGTGACCGAGCGCCAGGTCCCAGCTCTCCTGGACCGAGCGCTGGCCGAGCCGCCGCTCACCCATGATCGGGCGGACCGCGGCCGGTGGCAGCAGGTACCGCAGGATCCACAGCAGGTCCGAGCAGCGGGCCAGCGCCGGCTCGGCGTTCAGGTCCAGCAGCGCCCGCTGGACGCTCCGCTTCTCCAGGGCCAGGCCGAGCGGTTCCAGCCGATCGAACACGTCGCGGGCCAGCGGCGGCAGAGCGTCGTAGCCGACCTGACCGATCCGGTCGCCGCCCAGCAGGATCTCGCAGAGCCGCCGGACGTCCCGCCGGCCGGGCACCACGTCCTTTTCGATGCAGGTGACCGCGGCGTCGGCGAAGTCGTACGGGGTGGGCCGGGCCCGGTTGCGCAGACCGGCCAGCAGGACCGACGTCTCGAAGACCGCGATCGCGTCGGCGGTGCTCGCCAGATATCCGTTGCGGCGAGCCAACCGGACGATGTCGACACACCAGCCGCGCAGCTCCGCCTCGTCCAGACCGTCCGGACGCGGTGGGGCGGCGAGGAAGCCGGTGAGTCGGTCATCGACCGGCCCGGCGGGGGAGGGGACCGTCGTGACCCGACCGCGCCGGCCCCGGACGGCCGTCGTGCGTTGGCCGCCGAGCTGGTACGGCGACAGCCCGTGGCGACGTACCTCCTTGGCCCAGGTCGCCGCGGCGATGGACACCGAGCCGGACGCCAGCCCGAACTGTGCCTCGATCGCCGAGTGGCTGGACGGGATCAGCCCGTACCGCCAGCGGGTGTCGGTGCGCGGGGTGATCTCGAAGTCGTCCGCGGCGGAGCCCAGCCCGAACTGCTCGACCCGGCTGGCGGCGTGGAAGGCGCCGCAGACGTAGAGGCAGTCCGCCGGATCGACGCCGGAGGTGGCCAGGTGCTGACGCATCCGCGTCCACATGTACCGCTCGCGATCCTCGTCGCGATCGAGCCGATCCGCGTCGGCCGGGCGCAGCCGCCGGAACAGGCTGCCGATCAGCACCATCACCTGCCGGTACGTGTCGTGGTCGGCGTCGGCCAGCGGGCGTTCCACGTACTGGTCCCACCATTCCGACCAGTGCCGCACCTTGCCGTGGTGCAGCAGGTACGCCTCCAGCTCCGCGAACCGCGGTCGCAGGTCGCCGATCTCCACCCCGACGGCGTCGCCGTGCAGTCCCGATTCCGCGCCGGTGTCGGTCGGCCCGTTCGCGCTGCTCGCGGCGGTCGGCTGGTCACGCGGCGACCACTGGAAGACGTGGTCGGTGGAGCGGTCCACCAGCACCAGCTCCACGCCGGGGGTCTCCAGCGCGTACGCGATGGCCTGGTATTCCGCCGACGCCTCGGTGATCGGTGCGACGACGCTGAGCGGCCCCCAGTCGGCCGGAAAGCCGGACAGCTCCGACGCGAACGCCTGCACCGCCACCGGCAGGCGGCAGTTGCGCAGCTCGCCGAGCAGCGGCTGGAGATCCTCGCACAGCTCCAGGTAGATCACCCGGGGCTGTTTGGCGCGCAGCCGGCGCACCATGGCCAGCGCGGAGGCCGGCGAGTGGTGGCAGACCGGGAAGATCTCCAGCGGCTCGCCGAGCGCCCGGTCGACATCGTCGACCATCCCGGCGAGGATCGCGCCGAGCGCGTCCGAGGAGCCCGCGAACGCGGTCGCCGCATCGGTGATCTGCTCGCGGAGCGCGCCGAACGTGCCCGCGACTGTCGATGCGGTCACGAGAGGGACGCGATCGCCTGACGACCGCCGTCCAGGAAGCCCGCCCAGCCGTCGTCGTCCTTGCGGGCCCGTGGCTCGACCACGCCGTGCAGGTACTTGTTGAGGATTGCCAGGTCTTCCGGGCTGCGCCGGGCCAGCGATCCGACCAACGACCCGGCGAGCGTCGCCGCGCGCAGCGTACGGTCACCGAAGAACTGGCTGTGCAGGATCGCGTCCTCCAGCACGCCGATCTGCTCGGCGGTCGACAGTGCCGATTCCAGCTTCTCGTCGTCGCTCGTCGCCGCCGCGGCACCGGCGCGCAGGTCGGCGAAGCTCTGCAACAGAATGTCCAGCAGGGTGGGCGGCACGTCCAGCTCGATGCGGTGCCGGCGCAGCAACTCCTCGGTCCGGAACCGCACGATCTCGGCCTCGCTGCGCTTGTTGGTGACCACCGGGATCCGGACGAAGTTGAACCGCCGCTTGAGCGCCGAGGAGAGATCGTTGACGCCCCGGTCGCGGCTGTTCGCCGTTGCGATGATCGAGAAACCGGGTTGGGCGAAGACGATGTTGTCCTGGTCCAGCTCGGGGATGGCGACGTACTTCTCGGACAGGATCGAGATCAGCGCGTCCTGCACGTCGCTGGTGGAGCGGGTCAACTCCTCGAAGCGACCGACCACGCCACGCTCCATCGCCGTCATGATCGGCGACGGGATCATCGACTCCCGGGACTGGCCCTTGGCGATCACCATGGACACGTTCCACGAGTACTTGATGTGGTCCTCCGTCGTGCCGGCGGTGCCCTGCACGACCAGGGTCGAGTTGCGGCAGACGGCCGCGGCCAGCAACTCGGCCAGCCAGCTCTTGCCGGTGCCGGGGTCACCGATCAGCAGCAGGCCCCGGTCCGAGGCGAGGGTGACGATGGCGCGTTCGACGAAACTGCGGTCGCCGAACCACTTCTGCGGGATCTCCCGGGACAGGCCGTCGGCCCGCTCCGACCCGAGGATGAACAGCCGGACCATGCGCGGGCTCAGGCGCCACGAGAACGGCTTCGGACCGGTGTCGACCGACTCGAGGAAATCCAGCTCGTCGGCGTACGTGACCTCGGCGGGGGCGCGCAACATCTCGGACATGAGGGAGTGCTCTCCTAGGTGAGGAAGTTCTTCAGCTCGACGACGAGCTTGCGGATGTGGCCGGAGATGACCGGGGTGCCCTGGTCCTTGAGGCGTTGCCGGAACCAGGGGTTGACGCTCTGCTGGCCCGAGCTGCTGACCGAGCCCACCGGAATGACCTTGGCACCGGAGCGGTGGACGGCCTCCAGGCCGTCGAAGACCGCCTGGTGGTTGACCTCGTAGAAGTCGGAGATCCACACCAGCACCGTGTTCTTCGGCTCGGCGATCTTCGGCCGGGCCAGCGTCAGCGCCGCCGTGCCGTCGGTGCCGCCACCGAGCTGCGTACGCAGCAACACCTCGAACGGGTCGTGCACCCACGGGGTGAGGTCCAGTGCCCGGGTGTCGTACGCGATCAGGTGCACGTCCACCTTCGGCAGGCCGGCGAAGATCGAGGCGAGGATCGTGCAGTTGACCATCGCGTCGACCATCGAGCCGGACTGGTCGACCACGACGATGAGCCGGGACGGAGTGGTGCGCCGTGCGGTGTGCCGGTAGTAGAGCCGGTCGACGTAGAGCCGCTCGTCGTCCGGACTCCAGTTGGTCAGGTTCTGCCAGATGGTCCGGTCGAGATCCAGGTTGCGGAACACCCGCTTGGGCGGCACCGACCTGTCGAGCGCGCCGACACTCGTCTGTTGCACCTGCGTCCGGAGCACCTCGGCGACCTCGTCGACGAAGCGCCGGATCAACGCCTTGGCGTTGGCCAGCGCCAGCCCGGACAGGTTGGCCTTGTCCCGTAGCAACTGCTCGATCAGCGACATGCTCGGGGTCAGCTGGCTGGCCAGCGCGGGGTCGGCAAGCACCTCCCGCAGGTGCATCCGCCGGACCAGGTCACCCTCCAGCCCGGCGAGGGTGCCGCCCAGCCCGCCGCTCTGACGGCGCAGCTCGCCGGGCTCGCAGCCGAGTGCCTGCTCGAACCAGCCGGCGTCGGACTGCCACCGGGCCAGCTGGTTGGCGCTGACCGGGCCGGAGCCGGTGGCGAACACGTTCAGCAGCACCTTCGACACCAGCGCGGCGCGGCGTACCTCGGCCAGGCCGGGCCGATAGTCCGGAGCCTCGCCCGGCGGGTCACCGGCCGGCCCGGCGTCGTCGGCCTCGGCGTCGCGCGGTTCGGAACGCTTCCCGCCGTCCGGCCCGTCGTCGCGCGGCCCGTCGTCTCGTGGCTCGGCGTCGGTGGGGGTGAGCAGGCCGCGCAGCTCGGCCGCGAGCGTCGGGAAGCGCTGCACGATGGTGTCCACCGAGACGGCCGGGTCCAGCAGAGCGGCGGGCAGCCCGAGGTCGTCGACCACGGCGACGCTCGCCGACTCCAGGCTGGGCTGCTCGTCGCGGTCGAAGAGGCGGGACAACAGCCGCCAGTAGAGGACCTGACGGCGGTTGGCGTCGGCGAACCCGCCGGTGGGGATCGGCGTGGTCATCGGCGCAGCAACCGTCCCGCGCGTTCGCGCAGCACGGCCACGGCGTCGCCCGCCCGCGCCTCCTCCTTGGCGATCTTCGGATCGGTGACGCCGCACGCCCAGTCGCCGTTGTGCGCCTGTACCGTCCGCCGCTTCACCGTGCCCAGCACCGCCAACGGCTGGAGCTGCCACCGGCCGTCGTCCCAGCGTAGGAGCCCCAGGGCGGCCGACGCGGTGGCGACCAGGTCGACAGTCAGCGGACCGGCGGCCGGCAACCTGTCGACGGCCAGCGGGATCCGTTCGCCGTCCACCTCGACGGCGAGGGCGCCGGCCTCGTCCCGGATCACCGGCCCCTCCACGAGGACGGGCTCGGCGATGCCCGCCGGATGCCGGTCCAGGGGGTCGGTCGCGGCCGTGGTCGCCGCGGGCAACACGACCCGGGCAGTGGCGAACGGGTCGGCGGGCTCGTCGAGCCGGACCCGGTCGTCGACCCAGCCCAGGTCGCCGCCGCGCAGCGGCAGGTCGGTCACCATCAAGGCCCGCTTGTCGGCCAGCGCGGTGAGCAGCGCCGGATGGTGCGACAGCAGCCGCCAGATCGCCGGGCCGACGATGGTGTCGACCTTCGCCGCGGTGACCGCCGTGCGGACCAGCCGCGCCGGGCCGCCGTCCGCCGGCTCCAGGATGGCGTGCAGTTGAACCTGCACCGCGGTGTCGTGACTGTGCACGTCCACACCGAGCGGCAACAGCCGCCCGGAGACCGAGGGCGTCGCACCGGGCGGTGACGTGCCCTCGGCGAGCAGGACGCCGCGCGCCCAGAGATCGGCCCACCGGCGTGCCGGCACCTGCGCCATGCTGGCGACCGGGACGCAGGCCCGCAACTCGGCGGCGAGCCCGTCGAGCAGCACCGCGACGCGCCGTAGCTCCGGCACGAGGAGGCTGGTCTCGACCACCCCGGCGGCGACGGACAGCAGCTCGTGGTCGACGCCCCGCCAGCCGGTGAGCGCCACCTCGTGCCACCACGCCCGTGCGCCGGCGAGCGCGGCCGGCGCCTCGGTAGGCGCGCTGGTCGGTGTCGTCCACGACGACCGGGTGCGGCCGAGTGTCTCGTCGAGCTGCCCGAGCAGGGCGTCGTGTGCCGCGCCGAGCAGCGCCGAGCGCGCTCCGGCGAGCGCGGCGAGGTGCTGCGGGGCGACCGACCCGGCGACGACCGCGTCCACCGCGACGACCACCGGGCCACCCAGTGGCGTGCCGGTGAACGCGTCGGCGAACGCGGCCAGTGCGGAGGCGCCCCGCTCGCCGACCCGGCCGAAACCGTCGATGAGGGCGTCGTCGAAGCCGGCCACCACATCGAGCGCGTCGGTCAAGCCGGCCGGGGCCGTACGCAGGGGCGCGACCTGGGCGCCGCGCATCAGCGGCCGGCCCGGGTCGCCGGGAACCAGTGCAGCTCGGGCAGCGGGGCCGTGCTGACGGGCACCTCAAGGTAGGCGAGGTGGCGCAGAAAGCGACTGAACACCACCGCCGCCGACGCCGGCTCGGGCTGACCGTCCAGCCGGGCCAGCAGCTCGGTGCCGCTGGCCACCCCGTCGCCGACGTCGACCCGCAGGTAGCGGGCGACGCGGTCGACGCCGTACTGGAGGAGAGCCTCGTCCGCGAGCGCCTGCAGATGCTTGCACGGGGTGGCGCGCAAGCCACCGCACGGTCGGTTGTTGTTGGTGCTGCACTGGTAGGCGTGGGTGCCGGCCGCGACCGACGAGACGTAGACCCGCTCGACGTCCGACCCGCTGGAGACCACGCCCTGTAGACGTCCGTCGGCCAGCTCGACGAAGGGCACCTTCGCCAGCTTCCGGGCGCGGGCGGGCGGCAGCACCGCCACCACGCTGCGCCGCCGCCAGTCGGCTTCGTCGGCGTTCGTCACGTCACGGCCTCCCACATCGAGAAGAATCCAGGGTGGTGCGCGCGCGGCCGGCTTCCGGCGGCGCTGCGACGACACGATCATGGACCACGGGTACGACAGATCCGGCTGCGGTGCGGGCACGGCGGCGCGCGGCCCGGACACGGATGTCGTCGGGTCCGCGCGCTTGGTCGCCGTCGCCGTCCCCGATCGGCCAGGATGGGCGGGACGGCCGGGCCACCGGCCGCGACGAGGAGGCGGACGATGCGGGTACGCGGCTGGGTGACCCGGGGGCGGCGCGTCCGCACGACGGCGGTGGCGACCCTCGTCGCGGGCGCGGCGTCGCTGGCCGTGGCCGTACCGGCGGCTCCGGCGGCGGCCGGCGCCGGGACAGCGGGCGACCCGGTGTGCGAGATCCGCGACGAGCGGCTCAACGAGCTGTCCGGGATGGTCACCACCGACGACGGGTACGTCGTGGTCAACGACGGCGCCGACGACGAGGCCCGCCGACGGATCTTCTTCCTCGACGAGCGCTGCGCGGTGGCGCGGGCGGTCAGCTACCCCACCCCGCCCCGGGACACCGAGGACCTGGCCGTCGGCCGGGACGGCACCATCTGGGTGGCCGACATCGGTGACAACGACCGCAACCGCGAGACGATCGCGCTGTGGCGGCTCGCGCCGGGCGCGGACCGGCCGGTGCTCCACCGGATGACGTACCCGGACAATCCGCACGACGCGGAGGCGCTGCTGATCGACGCGTCCGGCCGACCGCTGATCATCACCAAGGGTGGCAGCGGCACCGTCGTCCTGTACGCCCCGACCACCGCGCTGAAGCCGGGTGCCACCACGCCGTTGGCCTCCGTGGGCAAGGTGGTCCTGCCGTCGACCACGACCAGCAATCCGTACTCGTTTCTCGGCCGGAGCGTCGTGACCGGCGCGGCGAGCGCGCCGGACGGCCGCCGGGTGGTGCTGCGCAGTTACGCCGACGCGTTCGAGTACGACGTGACCGGCGACGACCTCGTCGGCGCGCTGACCTCGGGCACCCCGCGGATCACGCCGCTGCCGGACGAGCCGCAGGGCGAGTCGATCACCTACAGCCGCGACGGCCGGTCGCTGCTCACCGTCTCCGAGTCCGCCGACCAGCCGGCCGGCACCCGGCCGACGATCCTGCGGTACCCCGCGACGGTGGCCCCCGCCGCTCCTTCCGCGGAGTCCACCACGGCAGCCCCGCCATCGCCCGCAGCGGCCAGCCCGGCGGCGCAGGCGGCCGGTATCGGCGGTGGTCAGGTGTGGTCGCTGGCGGCCGGCGCCGGGACGCTGCTGGCGCTCCTCGCCGTGGCCGGCCTGCTGTGGCGGCGGCACACCGACCGACGCTGACGGGCGGACCGGCGCGGTGCGGGAGGATGGGTGGATGTCCGTGCTGTCCGCGCTACGCCATCCGATCGTCGCCGCCCCGATGGCCGGCGGCCCGTCCACGCCGGATCTCGTGTCGGCGGTCTCCGCCGCCGGTGGACTCGGGTTCCTGGCCGCCGGCATGATCGACACCGGCCGGCTGGTCGCCGACATCGCCGCGGTGCGCGCCCGTACCGACCGGCCGTTCGGGGTCAACGTCTTCCTACCCGGTGACGGTCGGGTCGACGAGGCCGCCGTCTCGGCGTACGCGCGGCGGCTCGCGCCGCAGGCAGAGCAGTTCGGGGTGACGCTCGGCGATCCGGTGGGCGGGGACGACGCGTACCCCGAGAAGCTGGCCGTGCTCCTCGCGGACCCGGTGCCGGTGGTGTCCTTCGCGTTCGGACTGCCCGACCGCGCCGCCGTGACGGCGTTGCGGGAGCGCGGCACCGAGGTGTGGGCGACGGTCACCCGGCCGGACGCCGCCACCGCCGCCGCCGACCTGGGCGTCGACGCCGTCATCGTGCAGGGCACCGAGGCCGGCGGGCACCGCGGCGGTCTGCCGGACGACGACGACTACACGCTGCTGCCGCTGCTCCGGCTGGCCGCCGGATGTGGCCGTCCGCTGGTGGCGGCGGGCGGCATCGCCGACGGCCCCGCGCTGGCGGCGGCGCTGGCCGCCGGGGCGGTCGCGGCGCAGGTCGGTACGGCGTTCCTGCGCTGCCCGGAGGCGGGCAGCTCGCCGTTGCACCGCGCGGCGGTGGCCAGCGTCGCCCCGACCGCGCTGACCCGGGCGTACACCGGCAAGCGGGCCCGTGGCGTGGTCAACGACTTCCTGCGGGCGCACGACGCGCAGGCGCCGATCGGCTACCCGCACGTGCTGCACCTGACCCGTCCGCTGCTCGCCGCCGCCCGACGCGACGGCGACGCCTCGGTGGCGAACCTGTGGGCCGGGCAGGCGCACCCCCTCGCCCGGGACGTGCCGGCCGCCGAGCTGGTCGTTGAGCTGAGCACCGCCGCCCGGGTGGCGCTGACGGAGGCCGCCGAGCGGGCGGGCCGCTGGGGCTGAGCCGGCCTCCGGCCCCGGAGTCTCCTGACCACCCGTTAGAGTCTCGCCGTGATCGAGATCGGCGCGCACGTCGACCTGTCCCACCCGTCTGACCGGGTCTGGCTCGCACTGACGGATCGGGAGCTGCTCGGCCGCTGGTTCGCCGAGGCGGACATGGTGGAGGGAGTACCGGACCGGCTGCTGCTGCACACGGCCGACCTGCCCGGCTTCGACGCCGACGTCGAGGTCGAGGTGACCGAGCGGCAGGTGCCGGAGCTGCTGGCGTTGCGCTGCGACGAGGCCGGCCGGCTCAGCGAGCTGACCTGCACCGTCACCGCCACCAGAGAGGGCAGTCGGCTGGCCGTACGGGAGGTGCCGACCCACGGCGCCTGGTCGGACGAGCAGCGCGACGCCCGCGAACAGCAACTGCGTCAGGCGCTCACCGTGCGTATGCCGGCCATCCTGGACTGGCTCGCGTTCCAGCAGGTCGACCTGCGCCGAGGCGAGGCCGGACTGACCACCGAACTGCCGGTGATCGCGGCGACCGGCCCGGTCCGGCGTCGTCGTCGTCGGGCGGTCGTCGCCGGACTCGTCGGGGTCGTGCTGGCGGCGGGTACGGCGGTGTGGCTGACGCTGCCGGGCGAGCCGGACCAGGTGGCAACGCCGACCTCGTCGCCGACACCGACGACGCCGGAGCCGAGCCTCGTGGAGGCGGCGGCGACCTCCGGCCAACCGAAGGTCACGCCCTCCGTGCGCCCGTCGCGCACCGCCACGCCGAGCAGCGCCCGTCCGACGCGTACCCCGTCGGCGAAGCCGTCGCCCACTCCCACTCCCACCGGGCCGCCGCCCCCGCCCCCGCTGGTCGCGCGGTACGACACCGCCTCCAGTCGGCTGTTCGGCTACACCGGGGAGGTGGTGGTGGACAATCCGGGGCCCGCGCCCGTCGAGCAGTGGGTCGTGGTGGTGACCCTGGCCGAGGGCAGCAGCGTGGACGACGTCGACGGGGCCGACTCGTCCCGGGACGGGCAGGCGCTCACCTTCACCGGCGCGGCCCTGCCGGCCGGCGGGTCGCGGACGATCCGCTTCGACGTCCGCGACAGCCGCCCCAAGGCCCGGGAGCCGGAGGGGTGCACCGTGGGCGGCAACCCGTGCGCGGGGTTCTGACTAGGCTCCTGACGCATGGCACTGCTGCACCGGGCGACACTGCGCCCCACGAAGCTCGAACTGCTGACGACCTGGCTGCCCAGCCGACCCTGGTACCGGGGACCGGCCGGCGTCGAGGTGGTGAGTAGGGGGGCGTACCGCTTCGACGACCCGGCCGGCGAGGTCGGCGTGGAGACGATCCTGGTCGCCGCCGCCGACGGGCCGGTCCACCAGGTTCCACTGACCTACCGCGCCGCGCCGCTCGACGACGCCGACGAGTGGCTGGTCGGTACCACCGATCATTCGGCGCTCGGCCGCCGCTGGGTGTACGACGCCTGCGCCGACCCGGTGTACGCGGCGGCGCTGACCCACGCCGTCCTGAGCGGCGCCGGTCAGGCGGAGCAGTACTTCGAGGTCGACGGGCGGCGCGAGGTGCGACCGCCGGCGATGACGATCGACGTCGACGGCGGCGGGGACGTGCCGGAGGTCGGCGCGGTCCGGCGGGTCGTCGACGGGGACGACACCGTCATCGACACCGATGCGGTGGAGTTGGTCGTCGTCCGCCGGCCGGTCGCCGAGGCGGGCGAGGTCCGGGGTGTCACCCTGCGCGGTTCCTGGGACGGGCAGCCGACGACCGTGCCGCTGGCGTACGTCCGCACCCGTTAGACGGCGGTGGGCGGCCCGGTCAACGGGCCGCCCACCGCGTTCACCACTGTGCCGGAGGCGGCGGTGGCGAGACCGGCGGCCGGTCGTCGCAGGTGATCGTGTTGGGCAGCAGCCACGGCGCGAGCCAGCCGCCGTCGTTGCCACCCAGGTCGGTCAGCGTGAACTCCGAGCCGGCCGGGGTGAAGTGGAACGATCCGCAGTTGTTGACGCCGACCGCGCCCACGTTGCGGGCGTCCACGTTGGCGAACGAGGCCGAGCCGGCCGTACGGGCGCTGACCACCGAGGTGCCGGTGCCGTCGACCCGGACGTCGCGGAAGCTCACGTTGGTGATCGAGTAGAGGTCCTTCACCGGCCAGTCGCTGACCAGCATGATCGCGTTGTAGGTGCTGTCCAGGTAGGCGTCGCCGGTCACCTCGACGGCCGCGTCGATGCTGCGGTCCAGCGCGAACATCCAGATCGCGCCGAGCCCGATGTTCCAGTTCAGGTCGTACGTGCCGGCACGGGCCGTGGTGTTGCCGGTGAACCGGAGGTACCCGGCGAACGGCTCCGCGCCGAAGCGGGCGCCGGCGTGCAGGCCGCTGCCCTCGCGGACCGGGTCGGCGACGAGGTTGTGCGAGACGGTCGTGTCGGTGCCGCCGTAGATGGCGATGCCGTTGGCCAGCGTCGGCGACTGCACGGTGTTGTGGTCGAACGTGTTGCGGGCGTTGGCGGTCTTCTCCGACCACATCGCCAGGCCGTCGTCGCCGGTGTTGCGGACGAAGGTGTGCGCGACGAGGGAGTCGGTCACTCCGGTGTGGAAGTTGAGCGCGTCGGCGATCTGGTCGACGACGATGGTGTTGGTGACCCGGACGTTGCGCATCGGCCCGTCGAACCACAGGCCCGCCTTGGTGTGCCGCAGGTGCAGCCCGTCGATCGTGGAGTCACTCATCGCGCCACCGATCGCGTTCACCTGGTCGGTGTCGATGCGCTCGCGGACGTCGCCCTCGATGGCGAAGCCGGACAGGTGCACGTTGCGGCTGCCGCCGTCGGCGGCGTCGCGGCCGTAGAAGCCGACGCCGGTGTGCACCGAGCCGTCCGGCGCGGGGGTCGACAGGGCGACCTCGCGGCCCTTGATGATGGTGTGCCAGTTGCCGGCGCCCTCGATCGTCACGTCGTCGACGATGATGTGCCGGTTGACCTGGTAGGTGCCCGGCGGGATGTACACCTTCAGGTGGGTGCGGCGGGCGAACGCGATGGCCTTGTCGATGGCGTCGGCGGAGTCCCGTCGGCCGGTCGGGTCGGCGCCGAACGCGAGGACGTTCGCCGCGAGCAGCCGTACGCGCGGCGGCGCGACCAGTTCGGAGTCGAGCAGGTCGATGACCGTCCAGGCGGCGGCGGTGCCGGTCGGCGCGGTGAGCCGGACCTTGTCTCCGGCCCGGTAGGTGCGCCCGAGCAGCAGTCGCTGTTCGTCGTAGAAGTGGGTGGGCCGGAACGGCTTGGTGATGCTCGGGTACGGCGTGGTGGCCGACGGCACGCACTGGCACTCGGTGATCCACCAGTCCGGGTGCAGCAGGCCGGCCTGCGGGTCGTTGGTGAACGGGTACTGGTTGTAGAGCCACGAGTACTGCGAGGTCAGCGTCATGGTGCGTACGCTCTTGCCGTTGACGGCGACCGTCAGCGGCGCGGTGATCCCGCCGCCGGACGGCGCGTCCGGGATGCTGTACCGCACGGTGATCCCGTTGGCGGCGCTGGGCAGGACGAACTCGACGTACTCGCCCGGGGTGAGTCGGACGGCCCGGCGACCGGACGCCTCCGAGGGCAGGGTGTAGGCGGACCGGTCCGGGCCGATGATCTCGCCGTTGGTGCGGGCGTTCTCGGCCTCCTGTTCGACGAAGTCGACGTCGGCCCCGCGCCCGGCGACGAGCGCCGGATCGAGTGCCGCCCGGGTGACGACCGGCTGCGTGCCGGATGGCTTGGCCGGACCGGCGGCGGCGACGGTGGGTCCGGCGACCAGCACGGCGAGGCCGGTCGCGAGCGCGACGGCGGTGGCGACCGGGCGGCGGCCCGGGCGTCCGCGCGCCGGCAGGATGCTGCGAGACATCGGTGACCCTCCTGGGTGGGTGGTGGTGGAGGTCCGCCCGGCGTTCCCCTGGACGCCCGACATTGATCGCCATGATGCAGCACCGAACATCTCCCTGCAAGACGACAATCGAAGAATGAAAAGAGGCGACTATTGGACCGCAAGAAATGGACGGATGGCGAGTTGAGCTGCGGCGCGTCGCGTGCGCCCCGAACCGGTACGGCCGGCGTAGGGTGAGCCGCGTGGAGCACGAAGATCGGATCGCCCTCTTTCTCGACTACGAGAACCTGGCGTTGGGGGCCCGCGACCATCGCGGCGGTGGGGCCTTCGACTTCCGGCCGATCGCCGACGCGTTGGCCGAGCGCGGGCGGGTCGTGGTGCGCCGGGCGTACGCCGACTGGTCGTACTTCGACGAGGACCGCCGGATGCTCACCCGGTCCCACGTGGAGCTGATCGAGATTCCGCAGCGGATGGGGGCGTCCCGCAAGAACGCCGCCGACATCAAGATGGCCGTCGACGCGATCGAGCTGGCGTTCGAACGCGACTACATCTCCACCTTCGTCATCTGTAGCGGCGACAGCGACTTCACGCCGCTCGTCCACAAGCTCCGTGAGCTCAACAAGCGGGTCATCGGCGTCGGGGTGGAGGGGTCCACCTCGGCGCTGCTGCCACCGGCCTGCGACGAGTTCCTGTACTACGACCGGCTGGAGGGCGTGGACATCCCGCCCGTACGCGCCCGGCACGCCCGGCCGGTCCGGCCGAACGGCCCCGACCAGCGGCCGACCGAGCCGGAGCAGCAGCGGGAGCCGGAGGTGGAGGAGCAGCCGGTGGGGGAGGAGCCCGGCCGGGACGTCGACGCGCTCGCCGTGCAGGTCGCCCAGACGGTGGCCGGTCTGCAGGGCAGCGCGAGCGGCGAGGTGACCGCGTCCCGGCTCAAGCGCACCCTGCTGCGCAAGGACCCGACCTTCAGTGAGTCCGACTACGGCTTCCGTACCTTCGGCGAGCTGCTGCGCCACCTCGCCGAGCACAACGTGGTCGACCTGGCCGAGGGGCCCGCCAAGGGTGACCCGGAGGTGTCCCTGCCCGAGCACGGCGACCGGGAGGTGGCGTTCGGCCTGCTCCGGGGCGTGGTGGGAGACCTGGGCAGCGCGGGCAACCCGGTGGCGCTCTCCGGCCTGAAGAACCAGCTCCGCCGGGTCCGGCCCGACTTCAGCGAGAAGAAGCTCGGCTACCGCAGCTTCCTGCAGTTCTGTAAGGCCGCCGCCACCAGCGGCGCGGTCGACCTGCGGTGGAGCCCGGAGGCGGACGACTACCTGCTCACCTCGTCCTGACCCCATCGACCGCTGTCGAGCGGAAGTGTCGGGACTGCCCATAGGGTGGACAGCAGGGCTGCCCCGAGGGCGAGGTGAGGGTCGTCATGCCGGGACGTGGGGAATGGACACTCGTCGGCCGCGACGTCGAGCTGAAGACCATCGCGGACGTGGTGGCGGCGCGGGTGCCCGGTCTGGTGCTGGTGGGCGACGCCGGCGTGGGCAAGACGCGGTTGCTGCGGGAGGCGTTGGCGCGCGCCGGTGACAGCGGTGTGGAGTGCCACTGGGTGTCGGCGACCGGCGCGGCCCGCTCCATCCCGTTCGGCGCGGTCTCGCACCTCATCCCCGCGCCGACCCGGCCGCACGCCGACCCGATGGGGCTGGTCGTCACCGTGGAGCGCGACTTCGCCCGGCGCAGCGCCGGACGCACGGTCATGATCGGGATCGACGACGCGCACCTGCTCGACGAACCGTCCGCCGGGCTGCTGCACCAGCTCGCCGTGCACGGTCTGGCGGTGGCGGTGGCGACGGTCCGCGCGGGCGAACCGCTCTCCGACGCCCTCACCTCACTGTGGACCGGTTCCGGTCGGCGACTGGAGGTGCGTCCGCTGCCGTCCACCGCCGTGGACCACCTGCTCGACGAGGCCGCGCCGGGTCCGCTCGACGCGCTCAGCCGCCGCCGGCTGCGGCAGCTCGCCGACGGCAACCCGCTGCTGCTGCGGGAGCTGCTCGCCGACGCGATGGAGACCGGCGGCCTGCACGAGGTGCGGGGCGTCTGGCGCTGGCGCGGCACCGCCTCCGGCAGCCCTCGCCTCGCCGAGCTGGTCAGCGCCCGGCTGCGCGCCCTCGAACCGGCGGCCCGGCAGGTGCTGGAGGTGGTCGCCTGCGGCGAACCACTCTCCCTGGCCCTGCTGGAACGGTTCGTCGACCCGACCGCCATCGAGGCCGCCGAGCGCAGCGGCATGGTGGTCGCGGAGCGCTCGGGCGCGCGTACGGCCCTGCGGATGGCCCACCCGCTCTACGGCGAGGCGCTGCGCGCCAGCATGCCCGCCAGCCGTTCCCGCACCGTGTTCGGGCAGCTCGCCGACGTGTTGGCGAGCATGCCGCTGCGCCGCCGCGACGACGCGCTGGTCGCCGGTGTGTGGCAACTGCGCTCCGGCAGCGTCCGGCACCCGGGTATCGCGCTGGCCGCCGCCCGCCAGGCGATCGACCGGTTCGACATCGACCTGGCCGAGCGGCTGGCCCGGACGGCGTACGACGCCGGGCCGGGTTGGGAGGCGCAGTGGCTGCTGGCCCGGGTGTTGCAGTACCAGGCGCGCAGCCAGGAGGCGTTCGACATGCTCCCGCCGGCCCCGCCCCCGGGCAGCAAGCGGCTCGCCATCTGGGCGATCACCCGGGCCGGGCTGCTGTACTGGGGCCTGGACCGGATCGACGAGGCGCACGAGACGCTGCGGATGGTGCCGGAGGGCTCGCCCGGCCACGACCTGGCCGAGGCCACCCGGTCCTGGGTGCTGTTCTACGACGGCCGGTGCGAGGCGGCGTTGGCCGTCGGTCAGGCCGTGCTCGCCCGCCCCGACACCGGCGTACGCGCGGCAAGCTGGGCGACCATGGGCGCCGCCTCGGCGGCGGGCATGCTCGGCCGCCTCGGGCTCGCGGCGGAGCTGGCGCGGCGGGGCCGGGCCGTGCTCGCCGCCGCGCCAGAGCACCTGCCCTGGAACGAGGCCCAGGTCGGGCTGGGGCTCTGCTACGCCCGATACGCCGCCGGTGAGCTGGCCGAGGCCGTCGAGCTGGCCGACGAGGGGTACCGCGCGGCGGTCGCCAGCGACGCGCGGGGGATGGTCGCGGTGTGGGCCGGGTTCCGGGGGATCATCGGCAAGGCGCAGGGGCAGCTCGACGCCGCCGAGGCGGACCTGCGCGAAGCCATCGCCCTGGTCGAGGAGAACGACCAGTATCACCTGGTACGGACGTACTGGGCCGAGCTGGCCGGCGTGCGGGCCCTGTCCGGCGACCTGTCCGGCGCGCGGCGTTGGCTGGCCGCGGCGGACGCCCGGGAGCGGACCGCCAACCGGATCTTCCACGCCTGGGTGGAGCTGAACCGCGCCTGGGTGCAGGTGGCCGAGGGGGACCTCACCGCGGCGATCCGTACCGCCCGGCACGCGGCCGACCTGGCCCGTGGCAGCGAGCAGCCCACCATCGAGGCGGTGGCGCTCTACGAGTGCGCGCGCCTCGGCGCCCCGGAGCCGGTCCGCGACCGGCTGCGTACCCTCGCCGACCAGCTCGGCGGCCTGGCGTCGACCCTCGCCGGCGCGGTCGACGGACTGCTCCACGACGACGGACCGGCCCTGGAGGCAGCCGCCGACGACCTCGTCGCCCGCGGGCACACCCTGCTCGCCGCCGAGGCGGTCGGCGTCGCCGCCCGGGCGTACGCCCGACGGGGTCGACCTCGACTGGCGGTGGCGCAACGGGCCGCGACGCTGGCCGAGGCCTGCCGGGGCGTACGGACGCCGCTGCTCGCCGCGACCGCCCCGGGCGTCGAGCAGGCGACGCTGACCCGCCGCGAGCGGGACGTGGCGCTGCTCGCGGTCGCCCTGTCCAGCCGCAGCATCGCCGACCGGCTCGGACTGTCGGTCAACACCGTCAACAACAACCTGGCCCGGGTCTTCACGAAACTGGGCGTCCGCAACCGCCGGGAGCTGGCCGTCGTGCTCGGTCACGAGACGGTCGGGCGTACGGGAGAGGGCCACCGCGAGCGATCCCCGCTCGACAGTAGGTAAGGCCGACTGATCTACCGGGTTACCGCGCGCGTCCCTACCGTGCGGTAACAACCTACCGGTGCACTCAGTCCCTGGAGGACGGCAATGAGCCAGTTGGATCCAAGCGGACCACCAGGAGCACGACCCACGAGGTCGATCCAGAACGTTCTCTGCGCCGCCGGGATGGCGCTGGCGGTCGCCACGCTCACCGCGGTGGTGGCCCCGACCGCCGGCGGCGCCTCACCCACCCCGGCGAGCGCCACCCCCGTGGCCGAGTCGTACGACGCGGCGCCCTGCACCCGCGAGTTGGAGGGTACGACCTGGTTGCTCGACCCGTGCGTCAAGCCCGGCGGGAAGCTCCCGGCGGAGGTCGAGGCGCGCCTCGCGCAGATCCGTACCCAGAACCGGGCGGCAGCCGACGACTGCCCGACCCCGACCGGTTCGGCCTCGGCCTCGACGTCGGCGTCGCCGACCCGGCAGACCCAGTCTCCGGTGACCGCCGAGCCGGTCGTGCAGCGCGCACCCGGCGCGACCGCGACCGCACCCACCACGACTGCCTCGCCCAGCGATTCGCCCACCTCGTCGCCCAGCGGTACGCCCTGTCCCTCGGGGAGTTCGTCGCCCTCGGGCAGCGCGTCGCCGTCGGGCAGTTCGTCGCCGTCGGGGAGTGCGTCGCCGTCGGGGAGTTCGTCGCCGTCGGGGAGCGCGTCGCCGTCGGGTAGCTCCTCGCCGTCCGGCAGCGCGTCGCCGTCGGGCAGTTCGTCGCCGTCGGGGAGTGCGTCGCCGTCGGGGAGTTCGTCGCCGTCGGGGAGCGCGTCGCCGTCGGGTAGCTCCTCGCCGTCCGGCAGCGCGTCGCCGTCCGGTAGCTCCTCACCGTCGAGCAGCGCCTCACCCAGTGGGTCGTCTTCACCCAGCAGCCCGACCGACCCCACCGACGGGCCGCCCTGGCCCACCGGCGGGCCGGGGTCGCCGCCACCGCCGCCGCCGACCGGCTGCCCGCAGGTCAACGGCAACCCCACCCTGGTGGACGCCAACAAGGACCGCATCCGCTGCCGCGAGGTGCAGACCGTCGAGGACGACACCGTCCTCACCGTCACCGGCGACTCGATCAGCTCGTCGCACCACCAGTTCGGCTTCGGCTTCATGGGTCCCGGCTGCCCGAACACCTCGTTCGACGATCGGGGCATGCCCGGTAACAACGGCGTCTACAGCTACGCCCGGCGCTACTTCGACATGAACGGCAGCATCGTCGACTACGACAACTACGCGCGGACCGGGTACGGCACCGGCGACATCATCGCCGGCCGGGCCGGCCCCGACTCGTGCGGAAACGCGTGGGCCCGGGTGGCCAGTCCGCTCGGTCTCGCCACGGCCCGCATCGCCAAGGCGAAGAGCGACAAGCACGACGCGTACCACGTGACGACCGGCGGAGTGAACAACACCAACTGGACGACGGTGCTGACCCGGCTGGCGAAGTGCCGGGGCTACGAGTTCGCGGCGGAGACCCTGAACTCGTACGGCGTGTTCCGCTTCGAGTGGGCGGCCCAGGGTGGCAAGGCCGGCATCGTCACCAACGGCGGCGGCTGCAACTTCTGGCTCGACCTGCCGGTCGGTGAGGACTACTACATCAACGTCCAGGTGCCCCGCTACGACGGCCCGAGCCAGTACGCCGGTGTCAGCGCCGATGCCACCTTCATCGTCAACTCCCTGTTGGCGGCGGGCGCCGACAAGGTGGTGTGGATGCTCTACTACGACATCACGCCGGCCAACATCGACATCGGGCAGTACGGCTGGATGCAGCTCAAGCAGTACCTGCCGGCGGCCCTGCTGACCTACGTACCGCCGCAACCGGTGTCGATGCTGTCACCGCTGATCGACCCGCTCTGGGTGGGCACCGTGCGGGGCGTGATCAGCGACCTCAACTGGGCCATCCAGATGGGGGTCCCGTTCGACCCGGCCGTACGGGTGGCGCTTCCGCCGCCGTTCACGCCGGGTGACATCCAGATCACTGCCGAGGGAGGGTCGCCGCATCCCAGCCCTTCGGGGCAGGACAAGCTGGCCAACACCCTGGCCAGCGTGCTGAACGGCATCTGAGTCGCTCCTGAGTCATCGCTCAGGCGGGGAGGGGCCGCCGTTGCGGTTCCTCCCCGTCGACACACAGGTGGTTCTGCGCCCGAATTGCGGCTATAGGAACCATATCTGCCCACCTGCGCCGTACCCCCGGCGCAGAAATTGCTATACGGTCGGCGAATGAAGGTGGAGGAACATTGGTGGAACGGTGACACGACCCCGCGCGGGCGCCGGGACGTGTACATCCGTACTGACGGGCAAGGTTGGGAGGTCCGCGCCCAGATCGGTGGGGCGTCGGGCCGTGAGCGGGTGCAGCAGTGCCCCAGCCGGGCCTCGGCGACCATCCTCGCCGACGCCTGGCGCGGTACGCACCCATCCTGGCGCGAGCTGAAGCAGCGCTGATCCGGCACCGGGTCGGGCCGGCAACGCCCCCCGCGCCCCCCGGCCCACCCGGTGCTCGTTCCCACCCCTTCACCCGTTCTCCCGGTTCACCGCTTCTGGAACATCGCAAATGGCGAGTACGCGCCGGGTGAGCGGCTGCCCACATACAACGAACTCTCCGCCCTCTACGACGTCAGCGTGACCACGGTCCAGAGGGCGGTCATCGTCCTACAGACGCGGGGTCTGGTGGTGGGCCTCCAGGGTCGTGGCCTGTGGGTAGCGGAAAAGCCGCCCACCTGATCGCCGCGCCCTTCGTCGTCCTTGATCACTTGATGCTCACCAGTTCGGAGAGGCTTCCTGGAACTGGTGAGCATCAAGTGATCAAGCCAGAAGCGCTCGATCAACCGCGGCTGCGGCCGGGTCCGGTGGGCGCATTGCCTGCGGCAGGCCGGGTACACGGGGGCGGTCCGCGCGCGATGGAGGTCGCTCATGTCGCAGGGTCCCGACGAGGACAACCCTCGGCTCGACGAGGAGGTACGGGAGGCCGAACGCCGGCTCGCCGACCTCGTCGCCCCGTCAGACGACGCGCTGACCGACGACGACGCGCGCGTGCCGGACGATGCCCTTTCCGAGCAGGACGAAGCTCTCTCAGAACAGGAAATTGCCCTCTCCGAGCGGCAAGAGGCCCCCTCCGAGCAGGAGTAGGCCCCTTCCGAGCAGGAGACGGAGTAACGCTCAGGACGTCGGGACCGGAAGGACCACGCCCTCGGCCGCCGACCGGTGCGCCAGCTCGATCAGCTCGACCGTGGCCGCCGAGTCGCGCGGGTCCACCGGCATCGGCGTGCCGTCGCGCAGGGCCGCCGCCACCTCGGCGTAGAAGCTCTGGTACGCCCCGGGCAGCGTCGGCGTGGGGCGCAGGTCACCGTCGACGCCGAGCAGGCCGTACCGCTCCGGTGGCACCTCGCCCCAGCCCGGCTGGTCCGGTCGGCCGCCGTCGTGCAGCGCGGCCTCCTGCACGTCCAGCCCGTGGGTCGTGTAGCCGGCCCGGTCGCCGAGCACCCGCAGGCGGGGGCCGAGCTGAGCGGTGATCGCCCCCATCCACAGGTGCGAGCGCACGCCGTTGGTGTGGGTCAACGCCACGAACGCGTCGTCGTCGACCTCGGCGCCCGCGCGGCGGCGGTCGACCTCGGCGTAGACCCGCTCGACCGTGCCGAAGAGCTGCACGGCCTGGTCGACGAGGTGCGCGCCCAGGTCGAACAGGGCGCCACCGGCCTCGTCCACCCCGGCCAGCTCCCGCCAACCGGGCTTGATCGTGGGGCGGAACCGCTCGAACCGGGACTCGAACCGCAGCACCCGACCCAGCTCACCGCTCTCCACGAGCGCGCGGGCGGTCAGGAAGTCGCCGTCCCAGCGGCGGTTCTGGAACACCGTCAGCGGCACACCGCGCCGGTCGGCCTCCTCGACGAGCGCCCGGGCATCGGCCGCGGTGGGGGCCAGGGGCTTGTCGACGACGACCGGCAGGCCGGCGGCGAGGGCCGCCCGCGCCATCGGCACGTGCTGCCGGTTCGGCGTCGCGACCACCACCAGGTCCAGAGCTTCGGGGGTACGCCACAACTCGTCGGCGTCGTCCACCAGGCGGGCGTCCGGAAAGTGCTGAGCGGCCTGCTCGCGCCGCTGTGGATCGCGGGTCACGATGGCGTCCAGCCGCAGCCCGGGTGTGGCGGCGATCAGCGGAGCGTGGAAGACCCGACCCGCCAGCCCGTACCCCAGCAGACCGACCCGCAGCGCCTCCGCCATGCCGTACCCCCTTCTCCTGGCCCGCGCCCGGTTCGGCGGCGGTGCCGGTGGTCGAATCTACGCCGCGCCCGACCCGGACCCGGTCCGGGCCCGACGCTGGTCAGCCCACCGGGTCGGCGCGCAGATAGGTGAGTACGGCGAGCACCCGCCGGTTGGTGTCGTCGCTGGGCGGCAGGTCGAGCTTCAGCAGGATGTTGCCGACGTGCTTGCCGATGGCGGCCTCGGTGACGTGCAGTCGAGCGGCGATGGACGCGTTGGAGCGGCCCTCGGCCAGCAGCGCCAGCACCTCCCGTTCGCGGGCGGAGAGCGTGGCGAGCGGGTCGCGGGGCCGGTGCAGCAGTTGCCGCACCACGTCCGGGTCGATGGCGGTGCCGCCGCCGGTGACGCGGCGCAGCGTGTCGACGAACTCGGTCACCTCGGCCACCCGGTCCTTGAGCAGGTAACCGACCCGCTGGCCGTCGCCGCTGTCCAGCAGCGCCGCCGCGTACCCGGTCTGCACGAACTGACTGAGTACCACCACCGGCAGGCCGGGCCGCTCGGCGCGGAGCGCGACGGCGGCGCGGAGCCCGTCGTCCCGCCGACCCGGTGGCATCCGGATGTCGGTCAGCACCAGGTCGGGCTGGTGCGCGCGGGCCGCCTCCAGCAGCTCCGGCGCGGAGCCGACGGCCGCGCACACCGCGAACTCGAAGCGGGTCAACAGCGCGACCAGGCCCTCGCGCAGCAGCACCTCGTCCTCGGCGAGCACCACCCGGGTCACCGGCGACATGGCAGCTCCACCCGGACCAGGGTAGGCCCGCCGGGAGGGCTGGCCAGCAGCAACCGGCCGTCGGCGGCGGCGACCCGGTCGGCGAGGCCGGTCAGGCCGGTGCCCCGGGCGGGGTCGGCGCCGCCGCGCCCGTCGTCGGACACCTCGACGACGAGGTCTCCGCCGGCCCGGCTCAGGCGTACGTCGGCGCGGGTCGCCGCGGCGTGCCGGGCCACGTTGCCCAGCGCCTCGGACACCACGAAGTACGCCGTGGTCTCGACGATCTCCGGCAGGTCACCGTCGACATCGGCGTGCACCGTGACCGCGACGGGAGACGCGTCGGCCACCTCGCGGACGGCGTCGGCGAGACCGAGGTCGGTGAGGCTCTGCGGCCGGATGCCGTGCACCAACTGCCGCAACATCACCATCAGCCCCCGCGCCTGGTCGTGCGCCACGGCGAGGGGCCGGGCGGCGGGGGAGTCCTCGGGTACGTCCAGCCGGGCCAGGCCCAGTTGGAGGGTGAGGCTGGTCAGCCGGGGCTGCGCGCCGTCGTGCAGGTCCCGTTCGATGCGCCGCCGTTCCGCCTCGTACGCCCCGACCAGCCGTGTCCGGGAACGGGCGACCTCGCGCAGCGCGGCGGCGTCGACGGGGCTGGTCAACGCCCACCGGGCGACCGTGGCCTGCGCGGCGGCGAGCAGCCCTGCCGCGTAGCAGAGCACCGGGACGAGCAGCACACCCACGATCGCGTACGGCACGGCTTCGCCGGTGCTCTCGATCGGCCGCCAGATCACCACCGGATCGGCGGCACCGGCCAGCCAGGGGCTGGTGACCATCCCGAGGTCCAGCAGCGCCAGCACCAGGAACGTCCAGTACGCGACGGGCACGACACCGCCCAGCCAGAACAGGTACGCCACCTCCCGCCAGCTGGCCGCGCTGCGGTAGCGGGCGGCCAGCGAAGACCACGGCGACGCGGGCGGCAGTGGGCGGCCGTCCACGAGGCCGAGTCGCCACCGCTCGACGGCGGCGACCGGAACGCTCGCGAGCGGCGCGAGAGCCACCAGGGTGAGGCTGCCGACCGCCAGGAACAGCATCAGCGGTATCGACGGCGGCCTGCCGTGCTGTCGCAGCGCGTTGGCGGCGGCCAGCAGGGGCGCGCCGATGACGAGCAGCCCGACGCTGAGCACACCGGCGATCGGCACGGTGGTGACCAGGTAGGCCAGCGCGCGCCAGGGCCAGGCGGAGATCAGCCAGTCGCGCCTTCGCAGGGCGGCGGCGAGGTGACGGGGGTGTTCCGAGGTCATGCCGCTGACGCTAATCGCCGGCCATGCGCCGCCCCAGCCGTCCAGATCCCCTCTTCGGGGTATGTCCAGCACTACCGGCGGGGGTGTGTGGAGTCCGGAAACGGGAAGGACGCGCGGGGCGTTACCTGCGGCGGCTGGAGCGACATGGGTGCCAGAACGTTCGTGGTGGTCGGCGGAACCAGCGGGCTGGGCCTCGCGGTGGCCCGGCTGCTGCTCGACGAGTACCGCGTCGTGGTGTTCGGTAACGTGCCGGCCGAGGTCGCCGCGACGACCGACGAGCTGGGGTGCGACGGCGCGGTCTGCGACGTCTCCTCCTACGAGCAGGTCCGGGACGCCTTCGCCGAGGTGGTGGGGCGCTACGGCACCGTCGACGGGGTCGCGGCGTGCGCGTCGATGTGGGCGGGCGGTGACCTGGGCGACCTGTCCGTGGAGCACATCCGGCGGGCCGTGGAGATCAACGTGCTGGGCACCACGTACCTGTTACGGGAGGCGTTGGCGCACCTGGACCGGCAGGGCTACGGCAATATCGTGTACGTCGGGGCGATGGCGCTGGCGGCGCCCCGGCCCGGCATACCGGTCTACCGGGCGACCAAGAGCTACGGCAGCAGCCTCGTCGACTCGCTGGCCGAGGCCCAGCACAGCAACCGGATCAAGGTGATGCAGTTGCATCCCGGGCCGATGCCGACCCGCCTTCAGGAGCGCGTCGGGGCCGAGTTCCTCGACGAGATCTACGCCCTGCCCGAGCAGGTCGCCACCGAGGTCGTCCGACTGCTGCTGCTGGGACCCGACGACCTCTACGTCTCCGGCGAGCGCGTGCTCCGCGCGGACGGGCGGTGGTGACGGCGGCGTCCAAGGCGGGGGACCGTCCGGCCTCCGCGTGGGCGCCCCTGCGCGGCGCCGTCTACCGCAACCTGTGGCTGGCCCTGCTCGCCGCCAACGTCGGCACCTGGATGCAGACCGTCGGCGCGCAGTGGCTGCTGATCCACCACGCCAACGCCGCCACCCTGGTCGCCCTGGTGCAGACCGCCAGCCTCCTGCCGGTGCTGCTGCTGGCGCTGCCCGCCGGTGTGCTAGCCGACAGTTTCGACCGTCGCCACCTGCTGATCGCCGTACAGCTGTTCCTGGTCGCGGTGGCGGTGGCGTTGGCCCTGCTCACCCTGACCGACCGGATGCCACCGGCCCTGCTGCTCACCCTGACCTTCGCGTTCGGGGTCGGGCAGGCGCTCACCCTGCCGGCCTGGTCGGCGGTGATCCCGGAGTTGGTGCCGCAGGAACAACTGCGCTCGGCGTCCGCGCTCGGCTCGATCAGCGTGAACGTGGCGCGGGCGGTGGGACCGGCGCTGGCCGGCGTGCTGATCTCCCGGACCGGCGTCGCCCCGGTGTTCGGGCTCAACGCGCTGGCGTTCGCCATCTTCGCGTACGCGTTGTGGCGCTGGCAGCCCGGCAACGCCCGCGCCGTCGAGGTGCCCGAGCGGTTCGCCGCCGCGCTGCGCGCCGGGAGCCGCTACGTACGCCACTCGCCGACCGTGCGTCGGCTGCTGCGCCGCGCGTTGGTCTTCGTGATTCCGGCCAGCGCGCTGTGGGCGCTGCTGCCGCTGGTGGCGGCCCGCCGGCTCGGGCTGGGTTCCGGCGGGTACGGGCTGCTCCTGGGCGCGCTCGGGGTGGGCGCCATCGCGGGCGGCGTGCTGCTGGCCGTGATCCGTACCCGGCTGTCGGCCAACCAGCTCCTGCTCATCTCCGGCGTGCTGTTCACCATCGTGCTGGCGGTCCTCGGGACGGTGCGGGTGGTGCCGCTGGTGCTCGCGGCCCTGCTGCCGGCGGGGATGGCCTGGGTGACGGTGCTGGCCAACATCAACGCCGAGATGCAGCTCTTCCTGCCGAGCTGGGTACGGGCCCGAGGGCTGGCCGTCTACCAGGTGTGTTTCGCCGGCGGGCAGGCCGTGGGGGCGCTGCTCTGGGGTCTGGTGGCCGAGATGGGCGGGCTGCTCCCCGCCTATCTCGTGGCTGCGGCGTTGATGTTCGTCGGCACCGTGACGAGCCGGATCTGGCCGCTGCCGGACCTGCGCTCGGTGGACCGTGAACCGGCGGCCTACTGGCCGGAACTGCACCTGGCGCACGAGCCGGACCCATGGGTGGGGCCGGTGCTGGTGACGGTGCGGTACACCGTCCGGCCGGAGCGGGAGGGACCGTTCCTCGCGGCCATGGACGTGGTGCGCGGCGCCCGGCAGCGCACCGGCGCGATGCGCTGGGGGCTGTTCCGGCCGGCCGAGACGACCGGCCGGTTCGTCGAGGTGTACCTGGTGCCGTCGTGGGACGAGCACCTGCGCCAGCACGGTGGCCGGTTGACCGGCGAGGACCGTGCGGCCGAGGCGCGGGCCCGGGAGCTGACCGAGGGCGTCCCGGAGGTACGCCACCTCGTGCCGGCCGCGGCCGGACCCCGGCTGTCCGACGCGCGCGAAGGGGTCTGAACTCCCGTCCGCCCAACTCGTGGCCGAAATCTGCCCTTCGTACGTGCAGGACGTGACTGTCGGGGTAGGTGAGGCCGGAGAGAGGGGAGGGAATCATGGATCTGCTGGCCACGACGACCATCCGTCAACCGGCGGCCGACGTGTACGCCTTCTGGCGCCGCCTGGAGAACCTGCCGACGTTCATGGCCCATCTGGAGGAGGTGCGCGTCACCGGGGAGCGGACGAGTCACTGGACGGCGAGCGCGCCGTTCGACCGCAGCGTCGAGTGGGACGCGGAGATCACCGAGGAGGTGCCCGGCGAACGCATCGGCTGGCGGTCCACCGGCGACGCCGACGTGCCGAACACCGGCAAGGTGTGGTTCGTGCCCGCGCCCGACGGCGTCAGCACCGAGGTGCACGTGCTGCTGGTCTACGACATCCCCGGCGGCAAGCTCGGCCAGGCCGTGGCGAGGTACTTCGGCGAGGAGCCGCACCAGCAGCTCGATGACGACCTGCGCCGCCTCAAGCAGGTGCTGGAGACCGGCGAGGTGGTGCGCTCCGACGGCGCGCCGTGGGGCAAGCGTGCCCGCCGGGAGTTCCCGCAGCGGCCGGCGCAGCCGCTGTCCAGCGACGAGTTGTCCAAGGGGGAGGCGGCGTGAGGGCGAACACCTGGGCCGGACGCAACAAGGTCGAGGTCCGCGACGTGCCGGACCCGAGCATCCTCAACCGGCGGGACGCGATCGTGAAGGTCACCTCGACCGCGATCTGCGGCTCGGACCTGCACCTGGTCGACGGGTACGTGCCGACGATGCAGGACGGTGACGTGCTGGGCCACGAGTTCATGGGCGAGGTGGTGGAGGTCGGCGGCGGCGTCGACCCGGGCCGGCTGCGGGTCGGCGACCGGGTGGTGGTGCCGTTCCCGATCGCCTGCGGCGCGTGCGCGGCGTGTGCCGCCGAGCTGTGGTCGTGCTGCGAGAACAGCAACCCCAACGCCGGGATCGCGGAGAAGATGTTCGGCCACCCGGTGGCCGGCATCTTCGGCTACTCCCACCTGACCGGCGGGTTCGCCGGTGGCCAGTCCGAGTATGTGCGGGTGCCGTTCGCCGACGTCGGACCGCTGAAGATCGAATCCGACCTGACCGACGAGCAGGTGCTGTTCCTGTCCGACATCCTGCCCACCGGCTACATGGGCGCCGAGATGTGCGACATCCAGCCCAGCGACGTCGTCGCCGTGTGGGGCGCGGGCCCGGTCGGGCAGTTCGCCATGGACAGCGCCCGCCTGCTCGGCGCGGCCACGGTCATCGCGATCGACAAGGAGCCGTACCGGCTGCGGATGGCGGAGGAGGCCGGGCACACCACGATCAACTTCGAGGAGGTGGACGTCCGGTCCCGGCTGCTGGAGCTGACCGGCGGACGCGGGCCGGACAAGTGCATCGACGCCGTCGGCATGGAGGCCAGCCACGGCAGCGCGCACCTGCACGCGTACGACCGGGTGAAGCAGGCGGTGCGGTCGGAGACCGAGCGGCCACACGCGCTGCGCCAGGCGATCCTGTCCTGCCGCAGCGGCGGCGTCGTGTCGGTCATCGGCGTGTACGGCGGCTTCCTCGACAAGTTCCCCGCCGGCGCCTGGATGAACCGGTCGCTGACCCTGCGCACCGGTCAGTGCCACGTCCAGCGGTACATGACGCCGCTGCTACGCCACATCGAGAACGGCGAGCTGGACCCCACCCGCGTGATCACCCACACGCTGCCGCTCAACGACGCGGCACGCGGCTTCGACCTGTTCAAGAACAAGCAGGACGACTGCGAGAAGGTCGTGCTCAAGCCGTGACCGGGCCGGTGCCGGCGGGCCGCCACAGGTGGACCCCGCCGGCACCGTACCGCGTACGCCCGCGTTGTTAGGATGGCCGGACCATGGCGACTGAGCGCAAGCCGACCGCGGACCCGGCCCGCAGCCTGGCGATCCTCTGGCGCACCCGGGAACCGACCAGCCGCGGCGCCGGGCAGGGGCTGACCGTCGACCGGATCGTCCGGGCCGCCATCGACATCGCCGACACCGAAGGGCTCGACGCGGTGACCATGCGTCGGGTCGCCGAGGCGCTGGGCGTGGGCACCATGTCGGTCTACACGTACGTGCCGGGCAAGGCCGAACTCGTCGACGTCATGATCGACACCGCGTACGGCGAGATGCCGCGTTCTGCCGTCGAGGGTGACTGGCGGGCCCGGCTGGAACGGATCGCCCGGGACAACCTGGCGCTCTACCAGCGGCACCGGTGGATGGTGCGGGCCGAGACCACCCGCCCGGTGCTCGGGCCGCACCTGATGGCCAAGTACGACCACGAACTCGGCGCGGTCGCCGACATCGGGCTCACCGACGTCGAGATGGACGCGGTGCTCACCCTCGTGCTCGGGCACGTGAAGAGTTCCGCGCGCGCCGCCTCCGAGGTGGTCGACCTGGAACGGGAGACCGGCATGACCGACGGCCAGTGGTGGCAGTCGCACGCCCCCTGGCTGGAGACGTTCCTGAACCCCGACAGCTACCCGACCGCGTCGCGGGTCGGCACCGCGGCCGGTCAGCAGCACGGCGCCGCCTACGGCCCGGAGTACGCCTTCGAGTTCGGCCTGCAACGCGTCCTCGACGGCATCTCGGTGGTGGTCGCCGAGCGGGCGGCCGACCGGTAGGGCCCCGCTAGCCGTCCAGCGCGGAGACGGCGTCGCCGAGCCGGGCGAGGGAGCGGGCGGACGGGCTGCCCGGCTCGGCGTGGTAGACGACCAGCGACTGGGTCGTGCCGCTGATCGTCAGCTTCTCGTAGCGCAGCTCCAACTCGCCCACCCGCGGATGGTGGAACACGCGCAACCCGCCACCCGCGCGGGCGGTGACGTCGTGGCGCGCCCACAGCCGCCGGAACAATTCGCTGCCGGCCGTCAACTCGTCGACCAGCTCGGTGAGCCGTGGATCGTCCACCTCGACCCCCACCTGCGCGCGCAGGCCCGCCACCGCGCTGGCGGCGACCGCCTCCGGGGCCGGGTAGAGCGCCGGCACGCGCGGGCCCAGGAAGACCTCGCGCAGCAGGTTCACCCCGACCCGGTAGATCGGTGTCAGCGCGGTCGCCATCGGGTTGGCGAAGAGGACGTCCAGGTGCCGGCCGTGTACGAAGGCTGGCGTCTCCGCCCAGGAACCCACCAGCTGCCGGATGCCCACCGGTACCCGCTCCGGCCGTCGTGCCGGCCCCTCGGGCGGGGCGTGTCCACCGAGGCGGCGCAGGTGCGCGGTGGCCTCCGTGTCCAGCAGCAGCGCCCGCGCCAGCGCTTCGAGCACCTGGGCCGACGGGTTGCGGTCCCGTCCCTGCTCCAACCGCAGGTAGTAGTCGGCGCTGATGCCCGCGAGCAGGGCCACCTCCTCGCGTCGCAGACCCGGCACCCGCCGGCGACCGTGTGCCGGCAGACCGACGTCACCCGGCCCGACCAGCTCGCGCCGGGCACGCAGGTACTCGCCCAGCGGGCCGGCCGTGCTCACCAGCCCATCGTAGGAGCGGCCGCCGCCGCCCAGCCTGGTCCTGCCACTACCAGGAAAACCGGTAACCCGGATATCGCCGACCGGCCGGGTGACAGTGGGTCGGGTAAGCGTGATCGAGAGATGGGACAGAGATGACCGAGCGAATCACGACGCCTTTCGGTTTCGCCTCGACCGCCGACGAGGTGCTCGCCGGCGTCGACCTGACCGGCAAGCGGGCCGTCATCACCGGCGGCGCCGCCGGCATCGGCATCGAGACCGCCCGCACCCTGGCCGCCGCCGGCGCCGAGGTGGTGCTCGCGGTGCGTCGCGTTCCGGCCGGCGAGGAGGCCGCCAGGGAGATCGCGGCCAGCGTCGGCGCGGACCGCGTCACGGTCCGCGAGCTGGATGTGGCCAACCAGGATTCGGTACGCCGGTTCGTCGTCGGCTGGGAGGGGCCGCTGCACATCCTGATCAACAATGCCGGGATCATGGCGCTGCCCGAGTTGGAGCGCACTGCCGAGGGCTGGGAGATGCAGTTCGCCACCAACTTCATGGGGCACTACGCGCTGACCGTAGGCCTGCACGACGCTCTCGCCGCCGCCGGTGGCGCCCGGGTCGTGTCGGTCAGCTCCAGCGGCAACCTCTTCTCCCCGGTGATCTTCGACGACCTGCACTTCGCGTTCCGGCCGTACGACCCCCTTCTGGCGTACGGGCAGTCCAAGAGCGGAGAGGCGCTGCTCGCCGTCGAGGCCAACCGTCGCTGGGCCGGCGAGGGCATCCACGCCAACGCCCTGAACCCGGGGGCGATCGCCACCGGGTTGCAGAAGCACACCGGCGGGCTCCGTACGCCGAAGGAGCGGCAGAAGAGCCCGCAGCAGGGTGCCGCCACCTCGGTGCTGCTCGCCGCGTCCCCGCTGCTCGACGGCGTCGGCGGTCGCTACTTCGAGGACTGCGCCGAGGCCCCCGTCCGGACCGAGCGGCCCGCCGACTACAGCGGCGTGGCGGCGTACGCCGTCGACCCGGGCAACGCCGAGCGCCTCTGGAACGTGGCGGCGGACCTCATCGCCCGCTGACCCCGGAACCCGCCCGAGCAGGGCCCCGCAGGTGGTACGACTGGGTCGGCGGGTGACATCCGGGAAGGGGGGCGATGGCGAACGGGCTTCCCGGGCGGCTGCTTCAGAAGCGGGAGGACCCCCGGCGGACCTCGTTCCTGGAGCTCTTCTTCGACCTGGCCTTCATCTTCGCGTTGACCCGCCTGTCCCGGGCGGTGGTCGACGACCCCAGCGTCACCAGTGGCTTCCAGGTCATGGTGATGCTGGCGGCGATCTGGTGGGTGTGGTTCGTGACCGCGTGGTCGGCGGACTGGTTCGATCCCCGGGCGCCGCTGATCGTCGTACTCCTGCTCTGGGTGATGTTCGGCGGCCTGCTGATGGCGGCGGCCGTGCCCACCGCGTTCGACTCGCACGCCGCGCTGTTCGCCGGCGCCTACGTGGCCATCCACCTGGGTCGGGGCGCCCTGCTGATCCCGGCGCTGCGCGGGCATCCGCTGCAACTGCGGAGCCTGCGGGTGGCGATCTGGTTCGCGATCTCCGGTGCGATGTGGCTGGTCGGCGCGGCCGTCGCCCCGGCTCGGGAGGTGCTCTGGACCCTCGCCCTGGTGCTGGAGTACTCCCTGGCCCGGCTGCGCTGGCCGTTCCCGTGGCTCGGGCGTAGCACCTGGCCGGACCTCCAGGTGAACGGTGAGCATCTCTCCGAGCGGTACCAGCAGATCTTCATCATCGCGTTGGGTGAGCTTCTCCTGTTCGCCGGCATCGCCTACAGCGACTCCGGCCTGCACCTCGAGAGCACGTTGGCCTTTGCCCTGGCGTTCGTCACCGCGGTGGCCCTCGCCCGGCTCTACCTGGTGCCGGCCGGTTCGCGGCTGGGCGCGAGCATCATGGCGGCCGGCCCGCCCGGCAGCAAACTGGCGCTGCTCGCCGGCTATCTGCACCTGATCATGATCGCCGGCGTGCTGGCCACCTCGGTGGCCATGGAGATGACGATCGAGGACCCCCGCACCGAGGAGACGGCCCAACTGGCCCTCGGTATCGTCGGCCCGGCGCTCTTCCTGACCGCCCGGATCCTGCTCGCGTGGGTGGTCGACGGCAGCCGGCCCTGGGCGCGTCTGGTCGGTGTGCCGGCGATCATCGGGTTCGGGTTCGCGACCCAGCGGCTTCCGCACGTCGCCAACAGCGCCGTCGTCGCCGGGGTGCTGGTGCTGATCGTCCTGGTCGATGGAATGCCCGGCCTCCGGCGCTACGCCGGCCGGGCCATGCGGGACGGCAGCCCCGATGCCCGCCGGCCCGGGTAACCCGCCGATGTCAGCACCGCGCCCGGACGACCCTCGGCGACGCGCCGACATGGTGGAGTTGCGGGTGCACGGCGTGTCGGGGGCGGAACCCTCGGTCGTCCTGGGCTCGGCGTCGGCGCGCCAGGTCGCGGGTGACGATCGTGGCGGCTTCTACCGGCCGGACGGGCCGGGCCGCGACGCCCCCGACGGGTTGACGCTCGAGGCGTACCGCTGGGGTGATCTGCCCTCGGGCACGGTGGGCCGGACGCTCTCCATGGTCCTGCTGCTGCCGTTCATGCTCAGCAACGCGGCGGCGTGGATGCGACCCACCGGCGAACGCGCCGCCGGGGTCACCGTCCTCAGCCGGCTCCTCGCGCTCAACCTCACCCTGGTGTACGTGGTGGCCGTCGCCGGGGTCGCCCTCGACCTGCTCGCCTGGCGTTGTCTCGGCGCGACACCCTGCCGGACGCCCTTCGACACGATGTTCGGGCTGGACGACCGACACGTCGGGCAGCGGCTGGCCGTGCTGGCGTTGCTGCCGATCGCCGCCGTGGGGCTCCTGAGACTGCTCGGGACCCGCCGTCGCCGACCGTCCGGCAACCCGCTGTGGGCCGTGGAGCCCCTGGTGGAGCGGTTACGGGCGATCCACGTCGCCGCCGCGCTCGGCGTACTCGATCTGCTGCTGCTCACGGCCCGGCGGGCCGGCGGCGCGACGGCCGGGACGAACCTGTTGCTGGCGTCCACCGCGGCGGTCCTGGTGGCCTGCGTCGGTCTGCTCGCCGTCCCGGGTCTGATCGACCGGGCCGCGACCGCGCGGACGGCCACCGTGACCGCGCGCGCCACCGCCGCGGTGGCGGCCGGCCTGACGGTGGCGACCCTCGTCGTCGTCGCGGGCGACGGGCGGGGTTGGCCGACATCGGCCGGACTCCCCGGCTACGGCGGGATCGCGGGCGGCACGCTGTTCGGCCAGATGGCGTTGCTGGTGCTGCTCAGTGGACTGGTGTTACGGCAACGGGGTCGCGGTCGCCGGGCGCTTCCGGGAGGCGCGGGCGCGGCGGTCATCGCGGCCATCGCGGTCGGCCTGGCCGGCGCTCTCGCCTCCGGCCTGGTCTACCAGAGCGGGGTACTGCTCGGCGGATATCGCGGTGACGGCGGGCCGCCGTTGCCGTACCGCTGGACGGTGCTGGCCTTCTTCCTGCACGTCGACGCGGCGGTGGTGTTGGGTGTGGTGCTGACCGTCCTGTCGCGGCGACGTCGCCGACGCGCGGCGGCGACGATCACCGCCCGCGACTTTCCCGCGCCGCCGCCGGGGGCGACCGTGCGGTTGCGACAGGTCACCAAGGCCGTGGCCCGCGCGCGGTTCACCGAGTGGCTGGGCCTGCTGGCCGTCACCTACGCGGTGCTCGCCCTGATCGGGCTCGCCACGAGTCTGCTCGGGCAGTTCGGACTCGAACCGGACGACGTGGCGCGGCGGGTTCTCGGGCTGCCGGCCGGTGTGGTCGGGATGGGCCTGGTGGGAGGCACCTATCTGGTCGCCGCGGTGGCTGTCACCCTGCTGTCCGGCGGTCTCTTCGCGTACCGGACCGCGTGGTTCCGCCGGCACGTCGGGATCCTGTGGGACCTGGGCACCTTCTGGCCCCGGGCCGCCCACCCGTTCGCGCCGCCGAGCTACGCCGACCGGGCGGTACCGGAGTTGGCCGACCGGATCGGCCACCTGACCGAGCGGCACGCCGGGGTGCTGGTGTGCGGGCACAGTCACGGCTCGGCGCTGCTGGCGCTCGCGGTGCTGCGGCTGCCACCGGCCGCGCGGCGACGGGTCGCGCTGCTGACCTACGGCTCGCCACTGGACCGCCTCTACGCCCGGCTCTTCCCCGCCCACCTCGACGACAGGACGCTGCGTCGGGTGGGGGAGCGGGTCGGATGGCGGTGGGTCAACCTGTGGCGGGACACCGATCCGGTCGGCGGCTGGATCTTCGCCGCGCACCGACCCGGCGATCCTTCGCCGGACCCCACCGACCCTGCCGGTCACGTCGACCGGCGGCTGCGGGATCCGGATGGCCTGCTGCCGGCGCCCGGCGAGCGCCGGCCTCCGCCGCTGCGCGGGCACCACCCGGGCGAGTCCGACCCGGCGTTCCGGGCGGCCGTACGCGACCTCGTCGGTCGGCTCCGCGGCGCCGACGCGCAGTGAACGGAGCGCGCGTCACTCGGGGCTCCGGTCGGACTCCGCCACCACCGCGCGCACCCTGCGCAGCGTGGCGTCCGGCGCGCGGATCGCCGCCCGCCACCGGTCCAACGTGCGGGTCAGCACGCGCACGACGAACTGCAACTGGTTGACCTGCTCGCGCAGCGTCCCCAGCTCGGTACGGGCGTGCAGCGCCTCGCCCTCCAGCTCGGTGATCCGGGTCTGTAGCGGCTGCACCAGGGTGAGGGCGGCCTCGGTGAGGGTGTCGGCGGCGTCGGCCTTGAACTTGCCCCGCTGCACCAGCACGGTGGCGATCGCGGCAAGACCGGTCGAACCGCCGAGGATGCCGAACACACTGAGTGCCACCTGCACCCAGTGTGGCGCGGCAGGGGCCGGCGAGGTGTTCACGGGACACTTCCCTGTAGTTCTTCGTAGCTCACACATTCACATGCGCGGACGAGACGGCGTAGGTCGACGGCGAGTTGCGCGGCCCGCCACAGCGATCCCACCGCCACCGCCACGACGAACGACGCGGCGACCAGCGACTGCTGGCTCCACAGCGCCAACAGGGCCACCGCGTACATGCCGGTGATCGTGCCGAGCACCAGGACCGACGCGAGCTCGATGCCGAGCCCGGTGGAGAGCCGGCCGGGCCACAGGATGCCCAGCAGCCCGCACACGCCCACCGCGATCAGACCGATCTCCCAGGCGGCCTGGACAGGTTCCGGCATGGACGTCTGGATGGAGGTCGGTCGGACGTCGAGGAGCATCATCATGATGCCGCAGAGGGGTGCCGTGATCAGTACAGCGACCTCGTACGGCTGGTGGCGGGACCGGATACGCAGATACCTCACGGCAACTCCCTGGTCGAGGACCCTGCCACCTCCCGACCACCAAACGGGGACGGGTCGGTTCGTGACCGGCGGGTGGTGGAAAGACGATGGTCGAGGAGGTGACCGACGGGCCGTCGTTGGTCGCCGATATCTGCCTGTGTATCACCGCCGACCGGTTTGCGTCCACCTGGTGTAACGTCGCATTTCCGCAGGTCAGAACGTTTGTGGGTGGGTGGCCGGGCGGTCTGCGGTAGCCCGGCCACCCTTCGGTCGCTCGTTACCTTCAGTGTCGGATATCCAACTCCCCGTGGTCGCGCAGCGCCCCCACCACGACTGCCGGCGCTTCCTCGGCCATGAAGTGCCCGCAGGTGACGGTCCGGTGCGTGAGGTCCGGTGCCCAGGCCCGCCACACGGCTGCCGCGTCGTAGCCGAGAGCGGCCCCCCAGTCCTGCGCAAGCACGGTCACCGGCAACCGCAGCCGGTTGCCGGCCGCCCGGTCGGCCCCGTCGTGCGCGACGTCGATCCCCGCGGACGCCCGGTAGTCGGCGACGATCGAGGTCACCGCGTCGCGGGACGCGCGCAGATAGGCAGCGCGCACGTCCGCCGGCAGCGCGTCCGGGTCGCGGGTCCAGACGTCGAGGAAGTGGCCGAAGAACGCGTCCGGGCTGCCGCCGATCAGCTTCTCGGGCAGGCCGGGCGGCTGCGCCATCAGGTACAGGTGGAAGGCGACGGAGGCGTCGACGCCGTGCAGCACGTCCCACATGTCCAGGGTGGGTAGCACGTCGAGCAGGGTGAGCCGGCTGATCGCCGCCGGGTGGTCGAGGCCGGCGCGGAACGCCACGAGAGCGCCCCGGTCATGCCCGGCCAGGGCGAAGCGGTCATGGCCGAGCGCGCGGGCCAGCGCCACGACATCGGCGGCCATGGTCCGCTTCGAGTACGCGGTGCCGTCGCCGTCCACGGGCTTGTCGCTCTCGCCGTAGCCGCGCAGGTCGGGGCAGATGACGGTGTGGTCGGCGGCGAGGTCGGCGGCGACGTGCCGCCACATGAGGTGGGTCTGCGGAAAACCGTGCAACAGCACGATCGGTGGCCCAGAGCCGCCCACGGCGGCGCTGAGCGTCACGCCGTCGGCGACGGTGACGCGCTGGTAGTCGAATCCGTTGATCCTCGGCTGCACGGGTGAGCCTCTCTGATGAGCGGTCTTGGCGCGGGGATGCCCGTCGCCGTCGTACGTCATCGAGCCTGCCCGGGGGTGATCAGCGGACGGTCAGCGTCGGATCAGTGCGGGCTAGATTGAGGCCATGACCAGGCAGCCGACGGCACCGGTGACGTTCGGCGTGCTCGGGCCGGTGACCGCCGCCGCCGGGACCGGTCCGGTTTCGCTGCGGGGGCACCGGCAGCGACTGGTGCTGGCCCGGTTGCTCATCGCCGGTGGTCGGGTGGTGCCGGTGGAACGTCTCGTCGACGACCTGTGGGAGGTTCCGCCGGAGCGCGCGGTGGGCGCGATCCGGACGTTCGTCGCCGACCTCCGCCGGGCGTTGGAGCCCGACCGGCCGCCCCGGCAGCCATCTGGCCTCCTGGTCACCGAGCCCTCGGGGTACGCGCTGCGGACCACCCCGGACGCGGTGGACGCCGACCGTTTCGAGGCGGCGGTCGGCGAGGCCGGTCGGCTTCTGACGGCGCAGCTGCCCGCGCCGGCCCTCGCGGCGCTGGACGCGGCGCTCGGGCTGTGGCGCGGGCCCGCGTACGCGGACTGCGTGGGCGAGGGCTGGGCCGTGGCGGAGGTCAACCGGCTGGACGAGCTGCGGATGCTCGCCGTGGAACGGCGGGCCGAGGCGCTGCTCGCGCTGGGTCGGCCGGACGAGGCCGCCGCCGACCTGCCCGGCCACCTCGCCGCCCATCCGCTGCGCGAGGACGCCTGGCGGCTGCTCGCCCTGGCCCGCTACCGCGCCGGTCGACAGGGCGAGGCGCTGGCCGCCCTGCGCGAGGCCCGCGCGGTCCTCGTGGCGGAGCTGGGGGTGGACCCGGGCCCCGAGTTGCGCCGGCTGGAGGCCGACATCCTCGCGCAGGCCCCGCACCTCACCGACACCCCCACGGTGGCCGTTCCCGACCGGGCCGGAGCCGTTCCGGACGGCGGATCGGCGTCGCAACGGCCGTTCGTGGGACGGGACGCGGAGCGGGAGCGGCTGCGGGGTGCCGCCGAGGCCGCCACCCGTTCCGGACGGCCCACGCTCGCTCTGCTCAGCGGCGATCCGGGCGCCGGCAAGACGGCCCTGGCCGAGGCGCTGGCGCGACAGTTGGCCGCCGAGGGCTGGACCACGGCGTGGGGGCGCAGTCCCGAGTACGAGGGCGCTCCGGCCGCCTGGCCGTGGACCCAGATCGTCGAAGCGCTCACCGGCTCGGACCTGCCGTCCTTCCCCGGCGGCGTGCCGTCCTCTCCGGGCGGCGTGTCGTCCTCTCCGGATGGCGTGTCGTCCGACGGCGGGGCGGCTGGCGCCGACAGCATCGACGATCCCGCTGTGGCGCGGTTCCGCCGCCACCGCGCGGTGGCGTCGGTGCTCTCCGCCGTCGCCGACCGGGGCCCGCTGCTGCTGGTCCTGGACGACCTGCACCGGGCCGACGGCGACACGTTGGACCTGCTCACCGCACTGCTCGCCGGGCCGCAACCCGCCACCGGACCGGTGCTGGTCCTGGGCACGTACCGGGCCACCGAGATCACCGGGGGGTTGACCGCCGCCCTGGCCCGAGCCGCCGGGCTCGAACCCGTACGGCAGTACCTCGCCGGACTGTCCCCGGAGGCCACCGGCGAACTGGCCCGCACCGTCGTCGGCACGCAACTGGCCCCGCCCGCCGTCGCGCTGATCCACCGCCGCAGCGCGGGTAACCCGTTCTTCGTCCGGGAGCTGGCCCAGCTGTACGCCGAGGCGGGCGGCGCGGCGCTGGAGGCGGTACCGCCCGGGGTGCGCGACGTCATCCGGCACCGCCTCGCGCAGTTGCCCCCACCAACCCGTACCGTGCTGCGGCAGGCGGCGGTGCTCGGCCGGGACGTCGACCCCGCCGTGCTCGGCGCGCTCACCGACGACCCGGCGGCGCTGCTGGACGCCGTCGACCGTGCGTTGCAGGCCGGCTTCCTGACCGAGCAGGCGTCCGACGGGCGGCTACGGTTCACCCACATCCTGGTCCGCGACACGCTCTACGCCGACCTGTCCGCGTCGCGTCGCGCGGCCTGGCACGCCGCGGTGGCCGAGGCGTTGCAGCGGCACCAGCCCGTCGACCCCGCCACGCTCGCGCACCACCTGCTGTCCGCCGGGGGGCCGGCAGCCGCCCGACGGGCCGCCGACTACGCCCGTACGGCCGCCGAACGGGCCGAACGTGGCGGCAACCCGCACGAGGCCGCCCGGCTGTGGGCGCAGGTCGTCGAGGCGTACGACCGGGCCGGGGGGACCGAGCGGCGCGAGCGGCTGACGGCGCTGCTCGGCCTCGGGCGCTCGCTGGCGGTGACGGGTCGCCTGGCCGAGGCACGGCGTCACCGTGCCGAGGCGATCGCCGACGCCGAGGCGCTCGGTGACGCCCGGCTGACCGCCCAGGTGCTGGCCGGTTTCGACGTGCCCGCCATCTGGACCCGCAACGACGACGACCTGTTCTCCGAGCGGATCGTCCGCGCCGCCGAGCACGCCCTGACCGGCCTCGGTCCGTCCGGCTCGGCGCAACGCAGTCGGCTGCTGAGCACCCTCGCGCTGGAACTGCGGGGCGTCACCGATGACCGTGGCCGCCGGGCCGCCGCCGAGGCCGAACGGATCGCCCGGACCCTCGACGACCCCGGGCTGCTGGCCTTCGCGCTGAACGCGCGCTTCATGCACGCCTTCGACCGCGTCGGGCTGGCCGACGCCCGGGCCCGGATCGGCGCCGAGCTGGTCGACCTCGCCGCCCGGCGGCACCTGGTGACCTTCGAGGTGCTGGGACACCTCATCCTGCTCCAGACCTGCTGTGCGCGGGCCGATCGGACCGGCGCGGACGAGCACGCGCGCGCCGCCGATCGCCTCGCGCAGCGGTACGAGCTGCCGCTCGTCGGTGTCTTCACCGGCTGGTACGCCGCGCTGCGCCGGGCGTGGGTCGGCGACCGGGACGCGGCGGTGACCGCGTACCGGGCCGCCGCCGAGCGGCTGCCGACCGACGGCATGCCGGGCCTGGCCCAGGGGCTGCTGCCGCTCGCCCTGCTCGGTCTGCGCCTGTCCGACGCCGTCGGCGACCGGCTGGCCCACGACGACCGGCCGGTTCCCGGGCCGGACGACGAGGACTGGGCGGGACGCGACTGGGGCCCGCACGAGCCGTGGGTCCGACCGCTGCTGCTCGCCCACTCCGGTGACCGCGGCGCCGCCGTGTCGGCGCTGCGGGCCCTCCCGGACGGGCCACACGACCTGCTTCGGGAGGTGCGACTGTGCCTCGTCGCCCGGGCGGCGCTCGCCGTGCACGACCGGCCCACCATCGAGCGCGCGGCCGCCGCGCTCCGGCCGGCCGCCGCCGAACTGGCCGCCGGCAGCGGGCTGCTCACCGCCGGACCGGTCGCCGGGCACCTCGCCGATCTCGCCGCCGCGCTCGGCCACGACGAGGAGGCCGGCGCGCACCGCAGGACCGCCCGCCTGCTGACCGCGCGCGTCCGCGCAGTCGACCCGACCTGAGCACTGCCGCGCCCGGCAGCCGGCGACTTGCCGGTTCCTGTGGAACCGGCCACCGGTGTGCGGTCAGATGGAACCACCGGCCTGCGCCGCCAATCGGGGATCTAGGGGGTACGCCGTGCAGGGGCTCGTGCTGATCGTGGTGCTGGGCGTCACCGTCCTGATCGGCACCACCCTCGGCGGCCGCTACCGGGTCGCGCCGCCGGTGCTGCTCATCGCGTTCGGAGTGCTGCTCGGGCTCGCGCCGCCGCTGTCCGACCTGGTCCTGGAACCGGACCTGGTGCTGCTGATCTTCCTGCCGGCGATCCTCTACCGGGAGAGCCTGACCATCAGCCTGCGGGAGATCCGGGCCAACCTGCCGGTGATCGGGCTGCTCGCCGTGGTGCTCGTGGTCCTCACCATGATCACCGTCTCCCTGACCGCCCAGGCGTTCGGCGTGAACCCCGCCGCCGCCTGGGTGCTCGGCGCGGTGCTCGCGCCGACCGACGCCGCCGCGGTCACCGGTCTGGCCAAGCGGCTGCCCCGCAAGCTCCTCACCACCCTGCACGCGGAGAGCCTGATCAACGACGGAACCGCCCTGGTGGTCTTCGCGGTGACCGTGGGCCTGCTGACCCAGAGCGCGGAGCCGGGGGCGCTGGGCATCGGCGAGGAGTTCGTCGGGGCCAGCCTCGGCGGCCTGGTCGCCGGTCTGCTGGTGGGCGTCATCGTGGTGTTGATCCGCAAACGGCTCGACGATCCGCTGCGCGAGGGCGCGTTGAGCGTCCTGACGCCGTTCGCCGCCTTCCTGCTCGCCAGCGCGGTGCACGCCAGTGGTGTGCTGGCCGTCGTGGTCGCCGGTCTGGTGCTCGCGTACGCCGGCCCACGGGTGATCCGGGCCCGCTCCCGGGTGCTGGCGTACGCGTTCTGGGACCTGTCCACCTTCCTGATCAACGGTGGCCTGTTCGTGCTGCTCGGCACCCAGATCCCCCGGGCGGTTCGCGGCATCGTCAGCACCTCGCCCCCGAGGGCCGTGCTGATCGTGCTCGCGGTGACGCTCGCCGTGGTGCTCACCCGGTTGGGCTTCGTCTACCTGACGTCGCAGTCGGTGCGACTACGGCGTCGTCGAATGGTCGAGGGGGGAGAGAGCACGCCGAGTTGGCGGGTCGGCACGGTCGCGGGCTGGTCCGGGTTCCGGGGCGCCGTTTCGCTCGCCGCCGCGCTGGCCGTCCCGACGATGACGGTCTCCGGTCGCCCGGTGGTCGAGCGAGATCTGATCATTTTCGTCACGGCGCTGGTGATCGTCCTGATCATGCTGGTGCAGGGCACCACGCTGCCGCTGGTGGTGCGCTGGGCGGGGCTGTCCGGCGACCCCGAGCGCGTCGACGAGACCCGACACGCCCGCCGGCGTGCCACCCAGGCCGGCCTGGACGCCCTGCCCGGAGTCGCCGAGGAGGTGGGGGCCGAGGAGGAGGCCGTACGCCGGCTGCGGGCCGAGTACCAGCGACACCTGGCCGACCTCAACGAGACCGGCGGTCGGACCGCCGAGGAACGCAAGCTGGAGCGCCGGCTGCGTCTCGGCGTCCTCGCCCACAAGCGACGGGAGCTGACGCGGCTGCGCGACAACCGGGAGATCGACGACCTGGTGCTCCAGGAGCTCCAGTCGGCGCTGGACAACGAGGAGATCCGGCTGCTGGGCCGCGGCCCGAACGAGTGACCACGTGAACGTCGGCTGAACCTTGCATGATCAACATCGGCACCTCTCGCCGCAGGTCAGCGGCGTCCGTCGAGCGGTCCATGGTGGTTGACCTGCGCGGCCCCGCGCATCCTGTTGGTGATCAGAAATTCGCTCCACGGTGGCCCGTCGGGCACCTGAGTCTTCGTACGGTTTTGCGCGCCGTCCGCCGGACGGATCGAAGGCCGAGGAGACAGATCCGTGTCCGTCACACCCACCATCGTCCCCGACCGGGACGCCACCACGCGTACGCCAGTCGTACCGCTCGACCGGATCGAGCAGTACGCCCGCCGCTTCCCCGACCGAGCGGCGCTGTGTGACGAGGACGGGGTGCTCGACTACGCGGAGCTGGCTCGGCGGGTCGATGCCCTGGCGGCCAACCTGCGGGCGTACGGCGTCGGTCCGGGCGAGCTGGTCGGCATCTGCCTGCCCCGGCGGCGGGCGGCGATCGTGGCGATGCTGGCGGTGCTCCGCGCCGGCGCCGGGTACCTGCCGCTGGACCCGACCTACCCGCCGGCCCGGTTGGCCTCGATGCTCGCCGACGCGCGACCCGTTCTGGTGCTCACCGGCCCGGCCGGGGCCAACCTGCCCGCCGGCACTCCGCTGGTGCCCCTCGACGACGCCGAACTCGTTGGCGCGACGACCGGACCGGTCGATGCCGGCACACCTGGCCCCGAGGACCCGGCGTACGTCATCTTCACCTCCGGCAGCACGGGCCGACCCAAGGGCGTGAGTGTTCCCCGGCGGGCGCTGGAGCACTTCTGCCAGGCGGCCCGCGAGCGGTACGACCTGCGCGCCGACGACCGGGTGCTCCAGTTCGCCTCGCTCAGCTTCGACGCCAGCGTCGAGGAGATCTTTCCGCCGCTGAGCGTGGGCGCCACCGTCGTCATCCGTGACGAGGACGCGATCAGCAGCCCGCGCCGATTCCTCGACCACTGCCGCGACCACGCCGTCACGGTGCTGGACCTGCCCACGGCGTACTGGCACGAGTTGGTGACGGCGATCGACCGCGGCGAGGCGGCACTGCCGGCAGCCGTCCGTCTGGTGATCATCGGCGGGGAGGAGGCGCAGGCCGGCGCGGTGGCACGCTGGCAGGACCGCGTCGGCGTCGGGGTTCGGCTGCTCAACACGTACGGCCCGACCGAGGCTACGGTTGTCGCCACCTGCGCGGACCTGACCGGCTGGACCGGTCAGGGTCCGGTCCCGATCGGCCGTCCGCTGCCCGGCGTGACGTGTGTCGTGGTCGGCGCGGACGGCGACCCGGTAGCCGCGGGCGAGCCCGGCGAGCTGCGCATCGGCGGCCCTGGCGTGGCGAGCGGCTACCTGGGCCGGCCGGAGCTGACCGCCGAGCGCTTCCCGACCGGGCCGGACGGCCAGATCAGCTACGCCACCGGGGACCGGGTTCGGGAGCTGCCCGACGGGCAACTGACCTACCTGGGCCGCTTCGACGACCAGGTGAAGATCCGTGGGTTCCGTGTCGAACTGGGCGAGATCGAGGCCGCGCTGCGCCAGCTCCCCGAGGTCGCCGACGCGGTGGTGCTCGTCGACGCGAGCACCGGGCAACCCCGGCTGGTCGGGCACCTCGTGCCGACCGGAGTGAGTCTCGACCCCATCGCCGTGCGACGCCGGCTCAGCGCCGACCTGCCGGCCTACCTCGTACCGGCGACCGTGCTCGGGCACGAGTCGTTCCCGCTCACTCCGCAGGGCAAGGTGGATCGGGCGGCGCTGGCTGGATCGACGCCGACCGTACCGGTCGCGCCCGTGCCGACCAGCGACGACGGCAACGACCCGGTGGCGGTGGCGGTGGCCGCCCGCTGGGCCGAACTGCTCGCGCTGCCGGCGGTCGACCTCGACGACGACCTGTTTACCCTCGGCGCGGACTCGCTCGACGCGATCCGGCTCCTGGGCGCGGTCCGCCGGGACCACCGGGTCGAGGTGACACTGACCCAGCTCTACGCCGCGCCGACGCCGACCGGGCTCACAGCTCTGATCCGTACCCTGACGTCCGTCGACGCGCCGGCGGACCCGGCGGCCGACACCCCGGACCCGGCCGCCACCTCCGCCGGACCGACGGGCGCGGAGCTGCCCCTCACCGGCCTGCAACACGATTTCTGGATCGCCGAGCAGGTCTGCGCCGAACTGCCCGCCCATACGCTCGGAATCCGGTACCGGTCGCCCGCGCCGGTCCGCGCCGACCTGCTCGCGATGGCCATTGCCGACCTGGTCCGGCGGCACCCGGCGCTGCGCGCCCGGGTGCGGATGGTCGACGACGAGCCCCGGCTGCGGGTCGAGGTGAGCGGCGACCTCCCGCTGACCGAGGTCGACCTCGGCGACGTCGATCCCGCGCAGCGGGAAGCACGGGCCGCCGAGATCCGTCACCGGGCCGTCCGGGAGCCGTTCGACCTCGCCGCCGGGCCGCTCGCCCGGGCCGTGCTGATCCGCGATGGATCGGCCGACGAGGTGCTGCTGGTCGTCCACCATCTGGTTTTCGACGGCTGGTCCGCCAGCCTGTTCGGCGACGAGTTGGCCGGGCGTTACGCCCACCACGTGACCCGCGCCGCCGATCCCGCCGCCGACCACCGCGACGACACCGACACCGACGTCGACGCGACCGGGCTGGCCGAGCTGGCCCGCCTGCGCGCCGCCGACGCCGCCGACCCCGCGTTGGCCGACTACTGGCGCGCGCGGTTCGCGGACGCCGACCTCGACGCGGAACTTCCCGCCGACCGTCCCCGCCCGGCCGTGCGCTCGTTCGCGGCGGGCCGGGTGACGCGCGCCGTCGACCCGGCGCTGCTCGACGCCCTGCGCGCGCACGGGCGGGCGCATCGGGCCAGCCTCTTCATGGTGCTGCTCGCCGGTCTGCAGGCCGTGCTGACGCGCTATGCCGGGCGCACCGACGTGACGGTGCTGGCGCCGGTGGCCGGCCGCAACCGGCCCGAGCTGGAGCGGGTGCTCGGCGCGGCGCTGAACATCCTGCCCCTGCGAGGCGACGTCACGGGCGAGCCGACCTTCCCCGAACTGCTGGACCGGGTCCGCGCCGCCGTACTGGCCGACCTGGACCACCAGGACCTGCCACTGCCGCAGATCATCGCGGCCACCGGTCGGCCGGCATCGGCCAACCGCAACAGGCTCACCGGGGTCATGCTCACCGTGCACAACACGCCGACACCCGTCGGCCTGGAGTACGCGGGCGAGGTCGCGCCCGCCGCCACCATGGTGGACGTCGCCGTCGGTCTGGACTTCCCGGTGGACGGCCCGGTGCTCAGCGTCGACTACGCGACCGAGCTGTTCGACGCCGAGCGGATCGAGGCGTTGCTGGACCATCTGCTCACCCTGCTGGCCGCCGCCGTGACCGCGCCCGACACGCCGGTCACCAGGCTGCCGCTGCTGACCGAGGCCGAGACAGGCCGGATCCTGCGCGACTGGAACGACTGCGACGCGCCGCTGCCCGACGCCACCGCCCTGCACCAGCTCTTCGAGCGGTGCGTGGCGGCCGACCCGCGAGCCCCGGCGTTGACCTGGCGGGACACGACGATCAGCTACGCCGAGCTGAACAGCCGGGCCAACCGGCTCGCCCGGGTGCTGCGCGCCGACGGGGTACGCCCCGGCGACCGGGTGGCGATCTGCCTAGACCGAGGCGTGGAGCTGTTCGTCGCCATGTGGGGGGTGCTCAAGGCCGGTGGCGCGTACGTGCCGTTGGACCCGGCGTACCCGTCCGACCGGCTCCGCTACATGATCGACGACAGTCGCGCGGGGGTGCTGGTCACCCGGGTCGACCTGGAGACCGCCCCGGCCACCGGCGCGACGGCGCGCGTGGTGGCCCTCGACCGGGACGCCGACCGGCTCGCGACCGTCGACGACGGTGATCTCGAACTGGTCACCTCCGGGAACGACCCGGCGTACGTCATCTACACCTCCGGCTCCACCGGACGGGCCAAGGGCGTGGTGGTCAGCCACCACAACCTGGTGCACGCGGCGTCGATGTGGCAGCGGGCGTACCGCCTGGAACCCGGCTGGACCTACCAGCAGGCGGCGAGCTTCTCCTTCGACATGTTCGTCGGCGAGACACTGCGCGCGCACTGCACCGGGGGTCGGCTCGTCGTGGTGCCCCGCGAGGTGCTGCTGGACCCCGCCGAGCTGTACGGGCTGATGCGCGCCGAGCGGGTCGAGTGCACCGAGCTGGTCCCGGCCGTGCTGCGCACCCTGCTCGCGTACGTGTCGGCGGCGGGGGAGCGGCTGGACTTCGTGCGGCTGCTCATCGGCGGCGGCGAGAAGTGGCACGTGCGGGAGTACCGGCGGGCCCGCGAGCTGGTCGGCGCGGGCGGTCGGGTGGTCAATGCGTACGGGGTCACCGAGGTCAGCGTGGACAACGTCTACTTCGACGGCGACGTCGACGCGCTGCCCGACGACGCCCCGCTGCCGATCGGCCGGCCGTTCCCCAACAACCGGGTGTACGTGTTGGACGCGCACCGCCAGCCGGTGCCGGTGGGCGTGGTCGGCGAGCTGTACCTCGGTGGGGTGGGGGTGGCCACCGGCTACCACGACCGGCCTGAGCTGACCGCCGAGCGGTTCGTCACCGACCCGTACGTGCCATCGGCGCGGATGTACCGCACCGGCGACGGCGCGCGCTTTCGCCCCGACGGCACGGTGGACTTCCTCGGCCGCCTCGACGACCAGGTCAAGGTCAACGGCTACCGGGTGGAGCTGGGCGAGGTCGAGGCTACGATCGCGGCGCTCCCCGACGTGCTGGCCTGCGCGGTCGCGGTCCACGAGGGACCGACCGGGCTGGCCCGTCTGATCGGCTACCTGGTGCCCGCGCCCGGTCGTACGCTCGACGAGCGCGCGGTCCGCGACGCCGTCGCGGCGACCCTGCCGGCGCACATGGTGCCGGCCCGACTGCTGACACTGCCCGCGCTTCCGCTGACTCCCAACGGCAAGCTGGACCGGAGGGCGTTGCCCGTCCCGCCGGAGATCGACTCCGACGCCGCCGCCGCGCCCCCGGGCACCGACACCGAACGGCTGGTCGCCGACGCCTGGTGCGCCGAGCTGGGCCGCGACACCGTCGGCATCGACGACAGCTTCTTCGCCCTCGGCGGTGACTCGTTCGCCGCGCTGCGACTGGTCCGCCGCATCGGTTCGGGCGTGGCTCTGGTGGAGCTGTACCAGCACCCCACCGTCCGCGCCCTGGCCGCCCTGCTGGACGCGCGGGCCGCCGGCACGACACGCGCCGACCGCCTGCTGCACCGGCTCACCCCGACCGACGCCGACGCCACCACCGGTGGGATGACCGTGGTCGCCGTGCCGTTCTCCGGCGGAAGCGCGATCTCCTACCAGCCGCTCGCCGACGCCCTGCCCGCCGGCTGGGGACTGTACGCGGTGGAGCTGCCCGGCCACGACCGCAGCCGCCCGGACGAGGACCCGCTGCCGGGCGCGGAGGTGGCCGAGCGGGTGCTCGCCGAACTCCGGGGGATCGTCGGCCCGGTGGTGCTCTACGGGCACTGCCTGGGTACCGCCGTCACCCTCCAGATCGCTCGACGCGCCGAGGAGGAGGGTTTGGATCTACGCGCGGTGGGGCTGGGCGCGAGCTTCCCCACCGCCCGTCTCCCCGGACGCCTCTTCGACTGGTTCTACCGGCTGGTGCCCACCGACCGGTTCACCTCCGACCGGGAGTACCTGTCGTACCTGCGCGCCCGAGGCGGCTTCACCGACGTCTCCGACCCCGCTGACGAGGCATTCGTCCTGCGCAACGTCCGGCATGACGCGCGGGACGCGGAGGAGTACTACACCGCCGCGTACCGGGACCCGAACCACACCAGGCTGCGTGCCCCGGTGCTCAGCGTGATCGGCGAACGGGACCGGGTCACCGAGCTCTACGAGGAACGGCACCAGGAGTGGACGCACGTGGCCGAGCACGTCGACCTCACCGTGCTGCCCAAGGCCGGGCACTTCTTCGTGCGTACCCATGGCGACCAGCTGGCCGGGGCGCTGGTGGCACACGCCACGCGGCCGACGCCGAGCATGGACGCCGCGCCCACCGAGGCCGCGCCGGTCGCCGCGCCGGTCGCCGCGGCGGCGTCGCCGCGCGACCCGGCGCCCAGCCTGGCCCGGTTCGCGGTCGTCGCGTTCGGACAGTTCATCTCCATGATCGGCAGTGGACTCAGCACGCTGGTGTTGAGCATCTGGGTCTATCAGCAGACCGGCTCGATCACCGACTTCGCCGTCGTCAGCGCCGTGGGCATGCTTCCCGGCATCCTCGCCGGACCGGTCGCCGGGGCGGTCGCCGACCGCTGGGACCGGCGGCGGGTCATGCTGGCCAGCGACTCCGTCGCGGCGGCGGCCATGGTGGCGCTGGTGCTGCTGGTGACCCTCGGCGGCGGCCTGGAGCTGTGGCAGATCTACCTGGCCGTGTCGGTCACCTCGCTGGCCGGCGCGTTCCAGCGACCGGCCTACCTCGCGGCGGTCGCCCAGTTGGTGCCCAAGCGCTATCTGGGCCACGCCAACGGGATCAGCCAGCTCGGTGTGGGCGCCGGCCTCGTCTTCGCCCCGATGCTCGGCGCGGGTCTGATCGGTCTGATCGGCATCCGCGGCGTCATCCTGGTCGACGTGTCGACGTTCTGCGTCGGCGCCCTCACGTTGCTGCTGGTCCGCTTCCCGAACCGGCTGTTCCGCCGACGGGAGGAGACGTTCCGCGCCGAGGTGGCCAACGGGTGGCGGTACATCGCACGCCGACCGGGCCTGCGCGCCGCGCTGCGGTTCTTCGTCATCGACCACGCCTTCTACACCCTCGGCTTCGCGGTGATCACCCCGATGCTGCTGATCGAACAGTCGCCGGTGGCGCTGGGTCTGGCGCTCTCCGCCGGCGGCGTCGGAGGACTGCTGGGCAGCCTCACCATGGGCCTGTGGGGCGGCACCCCACGACGGGCCACCGGGATGATCCTGTTCATGGGGGTGGCGAGCCTCGCCATGACTGTGGTGGGCGTCGGCGTGCACCCGGTCTTCGCGGTTGCCGGCATGTTCGCCCTGACCTTCGCCGAGTCCCTGATCGACGGACACTGGATCGCGTTGATCCAGACCAAGGTGGGCTTCGACCTCCAGGGTCGCGTCCTGTCGATCTTCATCACCGTGATGATGCTGACCATGCCGGTGGGCTACCTCGTGGTCGGCCCACTCGCCGAACACCACGTCCAGCCGTTGCTGGAGCCCGGTGGCGCGCTCGCCGGCACGGTCGGCGCGGTCATCGGCACCGGATCGGGGCGCGGTCTGGCTCTGTTGGTCGTGCTCAGTGGCCTGCTCCAGCTCGGCTGGGCGATCCGGGGCTGGTGCAACCCCACCCTCCGGCTCATCGAGGACGACCTGCCCGACGCCGTGCCGCCCGCCCAGATCGGCGACCGCGACGACCTCCAACGGCACGCCGACGCCCAGCTCACCGCCGCGCGGTCCTGACCCGCACGCACCCACTTTCGAGGAGCACCATGTCCATCGCCACCCTGGCGTCGGCCGACGCGCCCACCGACGCGTTCGGCACCCCCCTGATCGACGCGACCGGCCTGGTGCCCGGCGTCCGCGTCCTGGTCAAGGACGAGACCCGGTACGCCTCCGGCAGCCACAAGGAGCCCGCCGCCCGCGCGGTGGTGGCCCGCGCCGCCGCCGACGGTCGTACCGAGGTGGTCGTCGCCACCTGCGGCAACTACGGCCGGGCGATGGCCATGGCCTGCCGCTCGGCGGGTCTGACCTGCACCGTCGTGCTGCCCGCCGGGTGGAGCGACGGCGGAGAGTTCATGCGCGCCGCGGGAGCGCGCGTCCACCTGGTCGACGGCAGCTACGAGGACGCGGTCGACGAGTCCCGGCGGCTCGCCCAGGCGCCCGGCGCGGTCGACGGCAACGTGGACGGCCCGTACGTCGACGCGGTGTTCGCCGGGCACGGCGTCGTGGTCGCGGCGCTGGACGCCGCGCTCGACGAACCCCCGACCCAGCTCTGGACTCCGGTCGGCAACGGCACCACGGTCATCGCGATCCACCGCGTGCTGCGCGAGCGAGGCTGGCCCACCGTGTTGCAGGGTGTCTGCTCGGCCGGCAACAACCCGGTGGTGACGAGCTGGCCGGGGCCGTACCGGATGCTGCCGCCCGACGGCGTCACCACCACCGACCACAACCAGCCGCTCGTCAACTGGCACGCGTTGCAGGGCCCCGAGGCCATGGCCGCGATCGCCGACACCGGGGGCGCGGTGCACGGAGTCGAAGACGACCAACTCCGGCACGCCCGGAGTGTGCTCGCCGGATACGGCGCGTACCCCACGGCTGCCGGCGCCGTCGCCCTGGCTGGCCTGCTGGCCGGCGCCGCCGCGCCGGACGGGCTACCCGCCGGAACCCATGTCGTGCTGCTCAGCGGCCGCTGACCACCCTGCCTCCTCAGGAGATTCCCGCATGACGATCACCGCGCCGATCCGACCGCCCGCGCCCGCTCTGCTCTTTCGCCGGGCCCGTGTCACCCGCTGGGACGAGAGGGTCTTTCTCGGCAAGCTGGCCGCGCTCGCGGCGCTGACCACCACCGGCGTGATCCTGGCGCTGCGCCCCGAGCCGGTGGCGATCACGGCCGGCGTGCTGCTGCTCGCCGCCATGTACACCCACGCCGTGGAGTTGCAGCACCAGTGCCTGCACCACTCCGCGTTCCGGCGCGCGCTGCCGCACCGGCTGGTCGGCGTGCCCCTGGGCATCCCGCTGCTGGTGGTCTACTCGCACTACCGGGTGCGGCACCTTCAGCACCACCGTTACCTCGGCACGCCGCAGGACACGGAGTTCTTCGGCTTCGACACCCGCCGGCCCCTGACCCTCGGCGTGCTGGCGCGCGGACTGCTCGATTATCCCCGGCTCGCCGGGGTCGGTCTGGAGGTCGCGCGGTCCGCGACCGGCCGCTGGCGGTACGCGCACGGTGACATCGCCCCGGGCATGCGGCGGCGGATCGTCACCGAACACCTGCTGCTGGGCGGTGTGGTGCTGGCCGCCGTCGCGCTGGCCCTGACCGGGTACGGCGTCTACCCCCTGCGGCTGTGGGTTCTACCGCTGCTGGTCGCGGTGCCGCTGCACTTCCTCGTCGAGCTGCCCGAGCACCTGCTCTGCGAGACCGACACCACCGATGTGCTGCGCAACACCCGTTCGATCCGGGGCAGCTGGCTGAGCACCTGGTTCACCAATGGCAACAACCTGCACATCGAGCACCACGCGGCCATGAGTGTGCCGATCAACCAGCTACCCGCCCGGCACGAGGAGACCCGCCGGTACGGCCAGCACGTGCAGCGCACCTACGGCGAGTTCTACCGGCTCCTCTTACAGTCCCTGCGAACCCGCCCGGACGCCTGACTGCGAGGGCGTGCCGGCTTGACGGATTGGTGACATGGGCTCTGCCGGGTACGGGGCATTCGGGCAGGTCGCCGGCGGGTACGGTGAAAGCCGTTCGGCGATCGTCGATGCGTCCGGTCCGGGTGGGGGTGTCCATGACCAGCGGGGCGAGCGCGGCCGAGCCGCGGGTGGTCACCGAGCGGCAGTTCCTCGACGAGCTGGCCTCGGTCACCCGCGAGCGTGTCGCCACCCAGTTCCTCTACCTGATGGCGCAGGAAGGTGCCGTCGTCGGCGTCCAGTGGGAACAGCCCGGCGTCGACCACCTCCGGCGCTACCGCGTCCGCGACGCCTGCCCGCACTGTGTCGTCCTCGCCGCCGTGGTGACCCTCGCCCCCGTGCTGCCATTGGACGGGCTGCGGGCCGGTCGCGCCCGGCCGCAGTACGAGACGGTCCTGCGTGCCGGCCGGTTGCCCCACCTGGCGTTCGCCCGTCCGGCGGGGCCACCCGGGGCGAGCTGGCTGGGCGACTGCCACGCGGTCGACGGTGACCCGCACTCCGACGCCGACTGCCCGAGGCACGCCGTGCCCGCGCCCACCGGTGACCCGTTGGCGCTGCGCCCCGGGTCGCTGCCCCGGGCCGTGCGGGAGCTGTATCCGAACGACGGCGCGGCCACCGCCGACCTGGCGCGGCGGCTACGGATCGCCCAGGATTGGCGCGCGGACGCGCAGGCCGTGGCGAGTGGCATCCGCGAAGCGGCGGCCACCTGGGCGTTCCTGCGTAACTCCTGCGTGCTGGGCGTGCCCGTGCCCGGCGCCAACGGCCTCGTGCTCACGCTGCCGCCGGGGCGCCCCCCGGACGACCGGCCGCTCGGCGAGCTGCACGAGGCGACCGTACGCGCCCTGCCCTCCGGCGGCGGCCCGGTGCCCTACCAGGAGCTGGCCTGCCTGCTGCCCGAGCCGGCGTCGACGACGCAGCGCATGCCGACGTACGCCGGTGCGGTGGATCTGACCGCCGCCGCGCCGGTGCGGACGCTGCGGCTGCCGACGCCGCGCCGGCCGCTGAGCACCACCGGTCGGGGTGTGCTGCTGCTCTACGAGGCCCGGCACGCCATGGGCCGGCACGTGGCGAGCGCGCAGGTGCGCGACAGCGCGTACTGGGATTCCGAGGCGGCGTTGAACGTCTTCGAGTTCACCCTGCTGGAACGGGTCGCCGGGCGGCACTACCAGGAGGCGGTGGCCGCCTACCTCCAGGCGTTGCGGCGCGAGGGTGACCTGCTCACGCGCCCGCACAAGGTGCTCGACCGGCGTCGCCGCAAGGCGCTGTCGCTCGCGTTCGGCGGGCTGGACGACGAGGAGCTGCACCTGTGGGCGTCGGTGGCCTACCGCAACGCCATCCTCGAACTGCTCGGCGACCTGAAGGCGTTCGCCACGCACCTACGCCTGCAGGCCGGCTGAGCGTGGGCGTCCACGTGGTGGAGCCGGCTGAGCGGCGTCCTCAGAGCACCTGGGCGAGGAAGCGACGCAGCCGGGGATGCTCGGCCCCTTCGAAGATCCGCTCCGGCGGCCCGGCCTCCAGCACCACACCCCGGTCCATGAAGGCCACGGTGTCGGCGACCTGCCGGGCGAAGCCCATCTCGTGGGTGACCACCACCATGGTCATCCCGGCGGCGGACAGGTCGGCCATCACCCCGAGGACCCCCTTGACCAGCTCCGGGTCGAGCGCCGAGGTGGCCTCGTCGAAGAGCATCACCTCGGGTCGCAGCGCCAGCGCCCGGGCGATCGCCACCCGCTGCTGCTGACCACCGGAGAGCTGCGAGGGCCGGGCTTCGGCCTTGCCGGCGAGCCCCACCAGCTCCAGCTGCGCGCGGGCGACCTGGACCGCCTCGTCCTGGCCGAGCTTGCGCAGTCGGCGCAGCGCCAGCGTGACGTTGCGCAGCACGCTCATGTGCGGGAAGAGGTTGAACTGCTGGAACACCATGCCGACCCGCTGGCGTAGCGCGTCCGGGTCGTCCCGCAGCACGCTGCGTCCGTCCAGCAGCACGTCGCCGCGGTCGGGTTCGATGAGGCGGTTGAGCGTACGCAGCAGGGTGGACTTGCCCGAACCGGACGGTCCGATCACGCAGGCCGTCGCGCCGCGGGGCACGGTCAGGTCGACGCCGCGCAGCACGCGGTTGGACCCGAAGGCGAGGTGGATGTCGCGCGCCTGCACGCTCACCGAGGTGGTGGTCATCGCCGGTCTCCCTGCGTCGTGGCGGGCAGCGCCGTGTCGTCGTCCTCGTCGTCCGGGGCGGTGGCCGGGCGACCGTCGCGCAGCCGCCGGTCGATCCAGTTGACGAGGTGTGTCAGCGGGACGGTCAACGCCAGGTAGAACAGGCCCGCCAGCAGCAGCGCGGATTCGTTCCCGGTGGTGGCCGCGTAGTCCTGCCCGATCCGGAACAACTCCCGCTGGCTGGCCACCAGGCCGAGGAAGTACACCAGGCTGGAGTCCTTGATCAGCGCGATGAGCTGGTTGACCCAGGCGGGCAGCACCCGCCGGATGCCCTGCGGGATGATCACCAGCCGCATCGCGTCGGTCCAGGAGAAGCCGAGCGCCCGGGCGCCCTCCAGTTGGGCGGCCTCCACCGACTGGATGCCGGAGCGGAAGATCTCCCCGATGTACGCGGCGGCGATCAGCGACAGCGCGAGGATGCCCAGCGGGTACGGGTCCGGCCCCCACACCCGCATCCCCAGCGGCGCCAACCCGACGCCGATCAGCAGGATCGTGGCCGCGGCCGGCAGCCCCCGGAACACGTCGGTGTAGACGCGCGCCGGCCAGCGTAGCCACCGACTGCGGGAGATGCCGGCCACGGCCAGCAGCAGACCGAACACCGTGCCGAGCAGGGCGGCGGAGACCGCCAGGATCAGCGTGTTGGGCAGCCCGACGGTCAGCATCTCGGGCAGCGCCTCGCGCATCGCGTCGACGTCGAAGAACGTCTCCCAGAGGGTGCTCAACGGATCCATCGTTCGCCTCTCCTACCGCCCTGCTCGCTCGTCACCGGGTCAGGACGCGGCCGACGCCGACGGCGCCGCGACCGTGCCGCTGCCCGGCTTGAAGTCCGCCGGGATCGGCCGGCCCGGGTAGTACTGGGCCTGCAACCGGCTCCAGGTGCCGTCGGCGATGACCTCGTCGAGGGCCTTGTTCAGCGCCTCGCGCAGCTTGTCGCTGCCCTTGGCGACGGCGTACGCGGTCGGTGCCGGGCTGAGCTGCTTGGCCGCCACGGTGATCTTGCCGTTGCTGTCGGCGGCGGACTTCTCGCCGATCTCGGCCGGTGCGATCCAGGCGTCGGCCGTGCCCGCCTTGAGCTGGTTGATCGCGCCGTTGTAGTCCGGCACGCGGACCGGGTCGAGCTGCTTGCCGGTGGCGTAGTCGTCCTGGACGGTGCCCTGCACCACCACGACACGCTCGCCGGTGAGCTGGTCGAACCCCTTGATCGGCGAGCCGGCCGGCACGTCCAGCCCGAAGTAGCCGAAGTCGTACCCGTTGCCGAAGTCGACGGTCTTCTTGCGCGCCTCGGTGATGGTGATCGAGGAGCTGCCGACGTCGAACTTGTGGTTGTTGACCTGGGAGAGCAGCGCGGAGAAGTCGGTGCCGACGAACTCCACCTTCAGGCCGAGCTTGCCGGCCACGGCGGTCAGCAGGTCGTTGTCGAAGCCGGTGAACTTGCCGTCCTTGAGGTACACGTTGGGCGGGGCGTCGGTAAGCGTGCCGGCCCGCAGCACACCCGGCTGCGCCAGACCGTACGGGTTCGGGCCGTCACCCCCCGAAGAGTCACCCCCGCCGCCGCAAGCACCCAGCAAACCAACGGTCAACAGAGAAACCCCAACAACAACAAATCGAGAAAAAGTACGCATAACTGACTCCAAAGGGATGCGTCGACCCCGTCGATCATGAAGTTGTTGCCACGACACGCCGGTCAGGCGGGCAACAACTTCATGATCGACGCAAAGGAGGGTCGAGAGGGTGGGGCGGGGTGGGGGCGGGGTGGGGGTGGGGCGGGGTGGGGGGTTAGCGCTTTAGGCGGCGGTACACGCCGCGCTGCGCATTCGCATCAGGTCCACGTGGAGGCGCCGGGTCAGGGCCGGCGTACGCCGGATGGCCGGTGCTGTGGGGCTGAGGATGTGCATACGGTCTCCCGGGTCTTGGTGCTGACCTGGGTGCCAGGCCACGCTTGCACCGACGTTCCGCCGGTGCCTGGTCTTCACCCGGGGCACCCCACCGCGGAGGAGGGTTGCCGGCCAGCGAGCCGGGGCTTCGCGCTGGCACTCATGACCTGCGCCGAGGCTAGCAGCAGGAACCGGTCGGTCGTCCAGCCGATATGACCACGCTCACCGGCCGCGACCCGCGCTCGGCGAGCCGGTCAACCGGCGTGCACGTGGGGTCGGCGCGTCTGGTCCGGCTCCTGACGGCGCAGGATCTCCCGCGTCACCGAGGCGATCTCGCCCTGCCCGAACGCCAGGTAACGCAGCACGTTGCGGGCCGGGCCGCCCTCGGTCCACTCGAAGTAGATGTGGGGGCGGCGCGTGCTGCGGTCGCGGATCTCCAGCAGCAGCGCGGCCAGCGCGTTGGGCACCGAGGAGCTGGCCAGGCTGAGCACCGGGAAACGGTCGTGCGCCACGCTGCCGCGTACCAGCAACCCCGTCTCGAAGTCCGACGGATCGGTGACCCGGACCTCGACGAAGATCACGTCGCTGTCGTCGGGGAAGTCGTTGTCCGCCATGGTCTGGGCCAGCTTGTCGCGGTACTCCGCGAGATCGCGGCGCTCCGGCTCGTGCGCGACCAGGCGGATGCGGCGTCCGGAGCGCTCGTCGATCATCGCGGTCGCCAGCTCGTCGAGCTCGACGTGGTCGACCCGCAGCTCGAACGCCCGCATCACCCGCGACAGCGCCGACACCAGGATCATCGCGCCGATGAAACAGGCGGCGATCTTCACGCCGTCCGGACGCTGCACCACGTTCGCCACGGTGGTGTAGACGAACACCACCGCGATGATCCCGAAAGCGACCGTGCGACCGCGCTGACGCCGCCGCCGCGCCGCGAGCGTCACGGCCGTCGCCGCCGAGGTGATCAACACCAGAACCCCGGTGGCGTACGCGCCGCCCTGCGCGTCGACGCTGGCGGAGAAAATGATCGTGATCAGGAATGCCACGCCGGTGAAGACCAGGACCAGCGGCCGGACCGCGCGGGCCCACGTCGGCGCCATGCCGTAGCGCGGCAGATACCGGGGTACGAGGTTGAGCAGCCCGGCCATCGCGGACGCCCCCGCGAACCAGAGGATCGCGATGGTGGAGAGGTCGTAGACGGTGCCGAACACACCGCCGAGATGCTGGTGGGCCAGGTAGGCCAGTGCCCGGCCGTTGGCGGCCCCGCCCGGCTTGAACGCCTCGGGCGGGATCAGCACCGTGGTGGTCACGCTGCTGGTGATCAGGAAGACGCTCATCGTCGCGGCGGCGGTGGTGAGCAGCCGCCGCGCGCCCCGGATGCGGCCCAGCGGCCGGTCCTCCGAGTCCTGCCGGTCTCCTCGGATGTGCGGCATCACCGCCACCCCGGTCTCGAAACCGGACAGGCCCAGCGCCAGCTTCGGGAACACGAGCAGGGACAGCGCGACCACCATCAGGGGATCCCCGTGTCCGGTGGTCAGGGCGTTCGTCCAGTCCCCGACCGCGCTCGGGTCGCTCACCACCCGCCACAGCGCGTCGGCGATCACCACCGCGTTCAGCGTCAGGTAGACCGCGACCAGGACGACGGCGATCCCGATGGCCTCGCCGAACCCCTTGAGGAACACCGCGCCGAGCAGCGCCACCAGCAGCAGCGTGACGGCGACCTCGTGACCCTTGAGGCCGCTGGGCAGGAACGGATTCTCGTCGAGGTGGGCGGTCGCGTCGGCCGCGGACAGGGTGATGGTGATGATGAAGTCGGTGGCCGCGAAGCCCAGCAGCACCAGCACGAACAGCTTGCCCGGCCAGTAGCTGAGCAGGCGTACGAGCATCGCGATCGAGCCCTCGCCGTGCGGGCTCTCCACCGCCACCCGCCGGTAGACGGGCAGCGCGCCCAGCAGCGTCACCAGCACCAGCACCAGGGTCGCCACCGGGGAGAGCGCCCCGGCGGCCAGCGCCGCGATCCCCGGCTGGTAGCCAAGCGTCGAGAAGTAGTCGACGCCGGTCAGGCACATCACCTTCCACCACGGGTGGTGCCGCTGCTCGGGTGGGCGGCCGCCCGGGCCCTGCGGCACGGGCTGCTGCGACTCGTCGGCGAGCAGCCACCGCCGTACCCGGTCGGTCCGCCGGCCGGCACGCCTGTTCACCTCCACCGGCGTCACCCCCGTCCCGCCCATGGTCACCGCGAGTATCCGCCGTGTGGTCGACGTCCGTCCGGCGGTGTGCGGAAACCGTCCGTCGGAGCACCGGCCCCGGGCCCCGGGTTTCGGGTCGGAAGCACCGGGGAAGCAGCGCCCCCGTCCCGAACCCCGGGCCGGGCAGCGCCGGGAGGGGAGCGGGCTCGTGGTTGGTGGCCGCCGCTTCCGCCGGGGCGACGGCTTCGGCCGCCAGCTCGACGAGCACGAGGCCCGGGTCGGTGCCGTCCCGCCCGCGCAGCCGGGGAGCCCGTCCGCCGGCCGACTGGTGGACAGCGCCGTCTACATCCGGGGACACCGGTTCGCCTCACCGGCCGGTCTCGCCGAGACGTACGCCTGCCTGCAGACGCAGGACCACGCGATGGCCTGGATCGGGTTGTACCGGCCCGACATCGACCAGATCTCCTCGCTGGCGCGCGAGTTCCGTCTGCACGACCTGGCGGTCGAGGACGCGATCAACGCCCACCAGCGGCCCAAGCTGGAACGGTACGGGCACACCCTGTTCGTGGTGCTGCGCGCCGCCCGCTACGACGACCTGCGGGAGGAGGTGGAGTTCTCCGAGCTGCACCTGTTCATCGGGCCCGGTTTCGTGGTCACGGTCCGGCACGGAGAGGCGCCCGACCTGGCCGCGGTACGACGTCGCATGGAGGCCGACGCGCCGATGCTCGCCCGGGGTCCCGAGGCGGTGCTGTACGCGATCCTGGACCAGGTCGTCGACGGGTACGCGCCGGTGGTCGCCGGGCTGGAGAACGACATCGACGAGATCGAGACCCAGGTGTTCGGCGGTGACCCGAATGCCAGCCGGCGCATCTACGGGCTCAGCCGGGAGGTCATCGAGTTCCAGCGGGCCGCCCGCCCACTGCTGGGCATGCTCGACTCCCTGGCGGCCGGCGCCGGCAGCTACGGCACCGACGAGGAGCTGCGCCGCTACCTGCGTGACGTCATCGACCACCTCACCCAGGTGGTGGAGCGGGTGGACGGGTTCCGGCACCTGCTGCAGAACATCCTGACCGTCAACGCCACCCTGGTCTCGCAGCAGCAGAACGAGGAGATGCGCAGCCTCACGGCGGCCAGCTACGCGCAGAACGAGGAGCTGAAGAAGGTCTCCTCGTGGGCCGCGATCCTGTTCGCCCCCACCCTGATCGGCACGGTGTACGGGATGAACTTCGTGCACATGCCCGAGTTGAGCTGGCGCTTCGGCTACCTGTTCGCGCTCCTGCTCATGGTGCTGGTCTGCGGCACCCTCTACCTGGTCTTCAAGCGCCGCGGCTGGTTGTGAACGACGCTCACTCGATGCCGCGCAGGATGTGCCGCTCGTCCTCAAGGTCGTCGTCGCCGGCGCCGATGCGACCGAGCAGCACGGCGGCGGCCCAGATGGTCAGTGGGGTGGCGGCACCGGTCATGCCACCGCCGGTGCGGTCGTGCTTGGTCTGGCTCCGCTCGCTCCGCGGTGGCCTGCGCTGAGCCTGCATGGGCCCTGCCTCTCCTCGTCGAAGCCGTCGCGGGCGACACGGTGTGCCCCGCGCGCCCGGCCGGGCGGCCCGCGCACGCGGGTCGCCACCGGTACGGCATCCACGTCGAACCATCCCACGATGGGCCGGATCCGCACCCCCTGTTTTCGGTTTCCCGACTCACGCCCGCCAAACCGGACAACTCGCCCGGCGGTCGGACCCGCTCAGCGCAGCGGGTGGGCGATACCACGGGCGTGGTCGGTGAGCGCCGCGCCGACCACTGTCGCCGTCAGCGGCAGCACCTCCAGACAGCGGCGCACCGCGGCGGCCATCAGCGTGTTCGGCACCCGCATGGACAGCGTGCAGTGCGGCACCCAGCGCCCCGGCTGGTAGTGCTCGACCAGTTCGATACCGGCGGCGGCGAGCCGGCCGTGCACCAGCCGGTGATGCGCCAGCAGCTCCCCCGTCGGCGTCGGACCGAGCCACAGCACCCGACCGACGAACTGCCCGGCGTGCTGGAAGTCGAGGCGCAGCGGGGCCGCCACGACCGTTTCGCCCAGCGCCTCGGCGACCTGCTCCGGGTCGAAGCGGGGCGCCACCGCGAGGGACACGTGCGGGCGGTGGCGTTGCTGGAGCAGCGAGCGCATGCTCTGCACGCCCTCGGCCTCCAGGGCGTCCCACAGCACCCGGATCCGCCGCGTGGCGTCCGGGTCCAGATACAGCTCCAGCGCGGCGACCACGTGATCACGGTAGCGGCCGAGGTTCGGCCGTCGGTGGCCGGCGGTACGGTGATCCAAGACCCACCAGGAGGCGTACCCGTGGACGTGAGTGACCTGCTGACCGAGACGTACGACCGGCTGCCCGACCTCGTCCGCGCGGCGGTCGACGGCCTCTCACCGGAGCAGCTGCGCTGGGCGCCCGCCGAGGGGGCCAACTCGATCGGCTGGCTCGTCTGGCACCTGACCCGCGTCCAGGACCACCACGTCGCCGACCTGCTCGACGCCGAGCAGATCTGGACCGGTGGCGACTGGGCCGGGCGGTTCGGCCTCGTCGCCGACCCGCACGACACCGGCTACGGTCACACGCCCGCCCAGGTCGCAGGGGTACGGCCGGAGAGCGCGCAGGCGCTCATCGACTACTACGGCGCCGTCTCGGCGCGTACCCGATCGTTTCTCGCCGGCTTGCGCCCGGCGGACCTGGACCGCATCGTCGACGAGTCGTGGGACCCGCCGGTCAGCCTCGGCGTGCGGCTGGTCAGCATCGCCGACGACGACGCGCAGCATGCCGGCCAGGCCGCCTACGTCCGTGGCCTGCTCGAGCGCGGCTGACCCACGGCGTCCGCCGGCCTCACGGCACGATCACGGCCCGGCCCCGAGTCCTCTCGCGATCTTGCAGTTTCTGCTGTCGATTCGCGTTCTCTCGACTGATATGTCGCCACCGAAACTGCAAGATCGCGGGGCGCAGCGCTTGCGGGGGCGCGGCGGGGTCGCGGTTCACCCGGTTCGGGTGAACTTCGCTCACCCTGGCGGGAGGGACTCTGCGGGGATGCGGGAGGGGATGTGATGGGCACGACGGCGACGAGCTACCTGGAGCACCTGGACGCGGGCCGGCCTTTCGACCTGCCCGAGGCGATGACCGGGACGCTCCGGCTGGACCTGCGCGACGACGGGTACACCGAGCACTGGTACCTGACCGTGGCGGACCAGCACATCCGGGTCAGCCGCTCGGCCGACGACGCGGACCTGGTCGTCCGCGCGCCCCGTGCGGTCTTCGACGAGTTGGTCAACGGTGCCCTGCCTCCGGGCACGGCGCTGCTGCGCAACGAGCTGACCCTGCGGGGCGACATGCGGCTGCTGTTGGTGCTGCGGCGTGTCCTGCCGGGGCCGAGGGGCGCCCGGCACCCGCGCGAGCTGGGGCGGGCCGCGTTGGCCCGGCGGAGCGCGCCGGCCGGGCGGGCGGCGACCGGCGGGCCGGACGGCCGGCCATGAGACAGGAGCTCGTGCACGTCCTCGCCGGCAACGTGTTCGCCATCAGCGACGCCCAGGGTGACGTCGAGGTGGATCCGCAGGCGCCCGTCGGGCTCTTCGCGTTCGACACGCGCTTCCTCTCACACTGGGTGCTGACCGTCGACGGGGAGCGGATCAACGCCCTCTCCCGGGACGAGATGACGTACTTCGAGACCCGGTTCTTCCTGGTGCCCGGCGCCGCGAGCCACTACGTCGACGCCGACCTGTCGATCATCCGGCACCGCTCGATCCACGAGTGCTTCCACGAGAAACTCACCGTGCTGAACCACTCGTCGGAGCCCGCCGAGCTGACCGTACGCATGGAGATGGGCAGCGACTTCGCCGACATCACCGAGATCGGGAACCTGCGGCGGCGGGGCGTACGGGTCGACGTCGACTCCGCGCGCCAACGGCTCACCCTGCGCTACGAGCGGCAGCGGTTCGTCCGCGAGACGACGGTCAGCAGCACCGCCGCGGTCGACGTCGACGAGGGCGGGATGACGTTCCGGATCCGCATCCCCCCGCACGGGCGGTGGGAGACCGACCTGCACGTCGTCCTTACCGTCGTCGGGGAGGGCGGCCAGGACATGCGCGCCAGCCTCCAGGCGCACCAGCGGGCCGTCCGCACCGGGATGCGGGAGGACCTGGCGGCCTGGCTGGACCGGGCGCCACGATTGGTGGCCGAGCGCGGGGGCCTGGAGGAGATGTACCGGGGGAGCCTCGCCGACCTGGCCGCGCTGCGGTACCGGCCACTGTCGACCTCCGAGCGCGTGCCCGTCGCCGGTCTCCCGTGGTCGATGGCCTTCCTGGGGCGGGACAGCATCATCACCTGCCTGGAGACGTTGGCGTTCACCCCGGAGTTGACGCCGGCCACGCTGCGGATGCTGGCCCTGTTGCAGGGCGGGCACCTCGACGACGAGCGTGAGGAGGAGCCCGGCAAGATCGTCTCCGAGCTGCGCTACGGCGAGTCGAGTGTCTTCGGCGAGCGACCGAGCGCGGTGTACTACGCCGCCGCGGACATCACCCCGTTGTTCGTCGTGCTGATCGACGAGTACGAGCGCTGGTCCGGTGACGCCGAGCTCGTCCGCGAGCTGCGCCAGCCGGCCCGGATGGCGCTGAACTGGATCGACGAGTACGGCGACATGACCGGTGACGGCTACGTGCGCTACCAGCGCCGCAACGAGCGCGTCGGCGCGGTCAACCAGTCCTGGAAGGACTCCTCGGACGCGATCATCGACGCGCAGGGACGGCTGCCCGAGTTCCCCCGCGCCACCTGCGAGTTGCAGGGTTACGCGTACGACGCGAAGCGGCGCGGCGCGCGGCTGGCCCGCGAGTTCTGGGGCGACCCGGAGTACGCCGACCGTCTCGACCGGGAGGCCGCGGCGCTCAAGGAGCGGTTCAACCGGGACTTCTGGCTGCCACACCGGGAGTACTACGCGCTGGCACTGGACCCGTACGGCGAACCGGTCGACGCCCTGTCGTCGAACATCGGGCACCTGCTGTGGAGCGGGATCGTCGCGGACGATCGGGCCGAGGCGGTCGCCGAGCACCTCCTGGGGCCCCAGCTCTTCAACGGCTGGGGCGTGCGGACGTACGCCGCCGGCCAGCGCCCGTACAACCCGGTGGGGTCGCACCTGGGGGCGGTGTGGCCGTCGGACAACGCCCTGATCGCCGCCGGGCTGCGGCACTACCGGTTCGACACGCACGCGGCCCGGATCGCGAGCGGCATCTTCGACCTGGCCCAGACGCTCGGCGGGGCGGTACCCGAGCTGATCGCCGGCTACGAACGGAGCTTGACGAAGTATCCGGTCCAGTTGCCGTCGGCCGGACGCCCGCAGTCGTGGTCCTCGGGAGGCCTGCTGATGCTGCTCGGCACCCTGCTGGGTCTGCGGCCGACCGGTGAGGACCTGCTGGTCAGGCCCGCTCTGCCCGCGGGGTTCGGCCGTGTCGACCTGCTCGGCGTTCCCGGGCGCTGGGGCCGCATCGACGCGTACGCCGGCGAGCGCTCCACCCAGCCGGTCAGGCCCCAGACGTCCCCGTTCCGGTCCTGAGATCGGCGGCCGTGGCGTCCTTCTCCTTTACGGGCGCCTCCCGCTGGACCGGGGGAGACCGGTGGCGTTGCGCCTGGACCTGGCGGAAGCCCTGCACGGCGCTGCCCAGACCGGCCAGCTCGCCGGGCCGGGCAGCGGCGCGGGCCGCCGTCAGCAGCAGCCCGACCGGATGCGTGCCGACAAACTCGCCGACGGGTAGACCGCCGAGCAGCAGCTCGGCGGTCTCGCCGTCCATCCGGTCCGCGTTCATCTCGTGTCCCTCAGCGTCGCCCTGTCGGGCGATGTCACATCCGCTCGCGCCCAGGATCGGAGAACACGACGTGAACGCGGGCCGGTGACCGCCGGATCGCGGGTCAGCCCATGGTCTTTGCCCCGTCGATCGCCTCCCGGAGGATGTCGGCGTGCCCGGCGTGCTGGGACGTCTCGGCGATCAGGTGCAGCAGGACCCGCCGCACCGTCCAACTCGCGCCCGGCTCGAACCAGGGTGCCTGCGGCAGCGGGTGCGCCGCGTCCAGGTCGAGGGTGGCGATCAGCTCGTCGGTGTGGGCGGCCACCGCCTGGAACCGCTCGACCAGACCGGCCAGGGTCTCGCCCGGCGTCATCTGGAACTGGCCGACCCAGTCCATCTCGGCCCGCTGCATCTCCTCCGCGCCACCAACGGCGAACAGCATCCACCGCTCCTCGGTGCTCGCGACGTGCTTGATCAGCCCGCCGGGGCAGAGCTCGGTCACGGTGCTGCGGGCGGCGGCCTGCTCGTCGGTCAGACCGTCGACGGTCTGCAGGAGAAAGCCCCGGTGCCGGCGCAGCGTCTGCAACAGGTCGGCCCGTTCCCCGGTGAGCTGCGCGGTGCTGGTCATGGTGTCGCCCTCTCGTCGAAGTCCGTCAGCCCGCAGCCTAGGACCGGCGACCGACACTTCAGGGTCGGACACGACGAGGGCATCGGGCTTCAGCGGTTGCCGATCGGGGTGCGGGACTGTCCACTGAATGACATGGGTGTCATCAAGGTGGGCACGTCGTCGTGGGCGGACCAGTCACTGCTGCGCTCCGGCTGGTATCCCCGTTCGGCCAACACGCCGGCCGGCCGGCTGGCCTTCTACGCCGGCCGCTTCCCGCTCGTCGAGGTGGACACCTCCTACTACGCCGTCCCGGTCCCGGAGACGACACAGGGCTGGGTCGACGCCACTCCCGACGACTTCACCTTCGACATCAAGGCGTTCAGCCTCTTCACCGGGCATCCGACGCCGGTGGCCGCGTTGCCGCGCGACCTGCGGCCGTCCGCCGGCCCGGGCCGGGTCCGCCGCCGTGACCTGCCCGAGCAGGCGTACGAGGAGCTGTGGGTCCGCTTCCGGGAGGCGCTGGCCCCGATCGCGGCCGCCGACAAGTTGGGCGCGGTCCTCCTGCAGTTCCCGCCCTGGCTGGCCCGTGGCGCCGCCGCCGAACGGCGCATCGTGGAACTGGCGCAGCGGTGCCGGCCGTGGCGCGTGGCGGTGGAGCTGCGGCACGGGTCCTGGTTCGACGGCGCGGCCACGACCGCGACCCTGGACCTGCTGCGCGCGCACGACCTCTCACTGGTCTGCGTGGACATGCCGCAGGGACACCCGTCGTCGGTGCCGCCGATCCTGGCGCGTACGGCGGAGCCGGCGATCGTCCGTTTCCACGGCCACAGCGACGCGTGGCGCGACGGCGACAAGCAGGACAAGTTCCGCTACGCGTACGCCGAGCAGGAGCTACGCGCCTGGGCGGAACGGCTGGCCGGATTGGCCGGGAACGTCGACGACCTGCACGTCCTGTTCAACAACTGCTGCGCCGGGCAGGCCCAGCGGGACGCGACGCGGCTGGCGCAACTGCTCGCCGAGACGATGCTCGGCGACACACCGGTGCCCGTCGGGCCGCGTCGGGCGTCCGACGGTCCGGCCGTCGCGGCGTCGCGCGGCTGACCGGCGGCCGTCTCGCGTGGCCACCGCCCGGAACCCCGGGCAGCGCCGGTGTTCAGGATCGGCGACCCCGGCTGCGCAGCGCGTCCTGGGACCGCTCGGTGACCTCCGCCTCGTCGGGGAACGTCCGCCCGCTGGGCGCGGGGTCGGGCGGCGCGCCCGGCCCCGCCACCGTGGTGCGGGTGGGCTCGACCGAGCCGAAGCCGTGCCGTCCGGCCGGGCCGCTCTGCCCGTCCGGCGCGCCCGCCCGCCGTTCACCGCGCCGCCCCTCGGGCACCGCCGTCTCCTCGCTGCCCTCGTCCATCGGGGAGTCGTCGCCCGCGCCCCAGGGCGCGTCGGCGTCGAAGCCGTCGCTGGTTCCCCAGGGGTTGGTCGCCTCCGGTTCGAGCCGGTCACCGCCGCGTCCCTCGTGTGCCGTCATGGCCACCTCTTCGGTCGGTCCGCCTGTCGACGGACGGGTTGCCCCTCCCGGTCCTGTCCAGCGGGCGTGGGCGCGGGGTGGGCCGGTGCCGGTGCGACCCGTGCCCACCCCGAAGTGCCGTGCGGCGCAGGGCCGGCCGACGTCCCGCCGTCGACGGTCCGGCGGGGCCCGGCCGGCCCGACGCTCAGCGTCCGGCCATCGCCATCTGGCGCTTGCCGCCGACGCTCATGCCGATCTTCGCCAGGCCCATCGGGGCGCTGCGCATGCCGCCGGCGCGGCTCATGAGGCCCCGCAGCACCTGACCGGGCTTCTGCTGCTCACCCATGTACGCGGTGACCACGACCAGCGATCCGGTCAGCGCCGGGATCGCCCACTGGAGCAGCTTCATCTGCCGCTGCGAGGAGGCGACGCTGGCCGGTGTCTGGTGGTTGGGTTCGGTGGCGCCGCTCACCGGCGGCCCGCCCGCCTTCTCCAGCCGCATACCGACCAACCGGCTGTAGCCGGTGACGGCCAGCGCGCCGATCGTCAGCGCCGTCTTGATGGCGCTGGCGCGGCCAACTCCACGCTGGGCCGCCACCCGCGGGCTCTCGGTGACCAGTTCGCCGACCGCGCCGGCGAGGTGCGCGCCGATCGCGGCCGCGTTGACCGGTGTCCACTTGGACCATCCGGCCGAGGCGACCGGGAGCCGCTGGGTCGAGTCGTTGATTTTCGCTGCTGCGCCGTTGACGCCGAAGGCACCCATGAGGGAGCCGCCGAACCAGGCCGCCAGACCCAGATCGTGCATCGAGCGCAGTGCGGTGTGTCGTTCGGACATGTGTGATCCCCTTCCGCCGTGTCGGGCGAGGCGGCTTACCCGTCGCCCGGACGGCTAACCCCGTCGTCGGCCGGTCGATCCGCGCGACGGGGACATCCGGGCTCGCGGGGCCCGAACCGTCTCCGGGAGGAGTCGTCGGCGCGGCGGTGGGTAGGTCAGGCGGACGCCGACGGAGAGGGGAACGGCATGTCGCAGCCGGACGAGGTCCGCGAGAAGACCCCCAAGACCGACGCGGTGCTCATGCACCCGGACAACGATCCGCACCGCACCACCGCCGAGGTCGCGCCGCGCAAGGACCACGCGCCCATCGAGGTGGAGCGCGACGGCGAACGGACGCCGGTGGAGCAGGAGGACTGAGTCGACACGACGGAGGCCCCGTCGGTTGACGGGGCCTCCGGTGGCGAAACCGGTCAGGAGACCGAGATCGCCCCGTTGCTCGCGCGGACGCACGACACCGCGCGGGCGGCGGTGACGGCGGCGCCGGCGAGGCACTGGCCGAGCACCTGGTGTCCGGTGGCGTTGGGGTGCCACGACTCCTGGCACGTCTGGAAGTAGCTGACGCAGGTGTTGGCGATCCGCTGAATGGCGATCTTGTCCTTACCGGCGAGGCTGGTCACGAAGGTGCCCGTCGCGCCGTCCTGCAACCGGATCGGGGTGGCCAGCGCGCCGGCCGGGCTGGACGTCGACTCGCACAGCCGCGCGCCGTCGAAGGCCCGCTGGACGTTCAGGTAGACCAGGTCGTCGTTGGGGAACTCGGCGGCCAGGGTGTCCCGGGTGGACTTCACGATGCCACCGAGGCCCTGGGAGAAGCGGTGCCCGGGGGCGAGGCTGGCCAGGTGGATCGGGCAGCCGGCCGCGTACCGCTCGGCGCCGAGGTCACGGAACTTGTCCCGGGTGTCGTCGCGGCCGTCCTCCTCGTAGAACGCCGCGTTCAGGTCCAGCGGCAGCGGGTTGGTGTAGTCCTGGAACACCACCCGGTGCTGCCCGTCCGCGTCCACCTGGTCGAGGGTGGTGAGGATCTGTCGTACGGCGGCGGTGGTCTCCGCGGTCGCGGCGCTGAGCTGCGCGGCGGTGGCCAGGTCGGCGTCGCTGCACGGCTTCTGCTCCACCGGCCCGTTCAGGTACGCCCAGAACTCCCACCAGCCGGTCCAGGCGTCGGCGATGAACCGGTTGGCGCAGGTCTCCGCGACGCTGCCGAAGGTGAACGAGCTGTTGTTGGAACCGAGGCCGATCAGCACCAGGTCGATGTCCTGGGTCTGCGCGACGGCACGGAGCTGGTCGAGCTGGGCCGAGACCGTACGACCTTTGGTGCGGGCCTGGGAGGCGGTCGCGATGTCGTGCGGCTGGCCGCCGGAGCAGGCCAGGTTGAACCGGTTCTGGATGCCCGGCAGGTTCGCCTGGTTGAGCGAGGCGTTGGCCGACCGGTGGCAGAAGAACGCGTTGTTGTTCGGGGCGGTCCAGCCGGGGAAGCCCTGGGTGACGCCGTTGGCGTCGACCACCGGGGTGTACGCGCCGGCGCCCTCCCCGCTGATGAAGCTGTCGCCGAGCGCCACGGCTGCGGTGGGCAGCGCGGCGGTCGCGGGGGCGGGCAGCGCGATGGCGGTCGACAGCGCGGCCGTGACGATCGTGAGTGCCGCGGCGAGCGCGGTACGGCGGAACCTGGGCATGGGGCTCCCGTCCATCGAAAGATGAAAGATTCTCTGAGAGCGCGATCAGATCACTCCCGTGCAACGGGCGTCAATGGCCCGTAACAGAATCTTTCGACGATCGACACGTGGATGTCGGCGCAGCGGTGTGCGCCCACTGTGGATGGGAGATGAACGCCGGGCCGTCGACTACGTCAGGGGTGACGCCGGCCGCGCACGGCCGCGCCAAGCGCGTTCAGACCAACACCCCAGATCAGGAGTACGCACAGCCACTGCGCCCACCGCAGCACGCTCATCTCCCCGGAGAGCAGGTTGCGGACGCTGCCGAACGGGGTGAGCCACGGCTGCGCCGGACGCAGCGCGCCGACGGCCTCCAACAGCCCGAACAGGCCCAGCGGGAGGACGATCGTGGCGAGGAACGCGACCACCCGCGAGCGCAGCAGCAGACCGAGCCCGGTGCCGACCAGGCCGGCGACCACCTGCACCAGCACGCTGCCCACCGCCACCGTGCCGGTGTGCCGCCACGGGTCGGCCGCCCCGTCGGCCGGGCCCAGCGCCAGCGTCGCGGCGCAGATCACCACGCCGGCCACCCCGATCACGACAGCCGGCAGCAGCACTCCGGGCACCGTCGGAACGACAGCGGCCTCCGGGCGTGGATCGTGCACGAGCAGGATGCCGAACAGTGGCGTCGCCACCGACATCAGACCCTGGACCGCACCCGAGAGGTCGACGAACGTCCGATCAGCGGGCGCCGCCGTCGCGACGAGAGCCACGGCGGTGAGCAGCCCCGCCAGCAGGGTGCCCGCGAGCAGCCAACGCCGGGCACGCGTGCCGAGGGAGCGCCGCAGGGCATCACGTGTCGTGTCGTCCACCCCGACCGCCTCCCCGCGTCCGTCGTCCCCGCAAGTGAGGAATCGTACCGACGTGGGTATCTCTGCGTGGTCCCCTGCTCACCGTGCGGCTGTTCGGTGGCTCACGTTCATCGGGTCGAGCACGGCGGGTCGTGTAGGTCCTCCGGGAGTTGTCTCAGTCTCGGGCTAGGCTCGCTGCGGCGCGCGCCGGCCGACCGACAGTTGGGACGCCGCACCACACCGCCGAGACCGGGGAGTACGACCAGTTGACCGCAGAGCCTGACACCCTGTACGGGGCCGATGACCTCACCCACCTTGAGGGGCTGGACGCCGTTCGCAAGCGTCCCGGCATGTACATCGGTTCCACCGACAGCCGTGGCGTGGGTCACCTCGTCAACGAGATCCTCGACAACTCCACCGACGAGGGCGTCGCCGGTCACGCCAGCCACGTCGAGGTGATCCTGCACCCCGACGGCTCGGTCCAGGTCGACGACGACGGCCGGGGCATCCCCACCGACGTGCACGCCAAATCCGGCATCTCCGGCGTCGAGCTGGTGCTGACCCGCCTGCACGCAGGCGGCAAGTTCGGCGGCTCCGGCTACAAGACCTCCGGCGGCCTGCACGGCGTGGGCGCCTCCGCCGTCAACGCGCTGTCCCGCCGCTTCGACGTCACCGTCCGCCGGAGCGGCAAGGTCCACTCGATGTCCTTCCGGCACGGCGTACCCGGGATCTTCGACGGCGCCGGGCCGGACGCGCCCTTCACCGCCGGTCCGGGCCTGCAGGTGACCGGGGCGATGAAACGCGGCCAGCGCACCGGCACCTCCATCCGCTGGTGGCACGACGCGCGCTACTTCGAGACCGGCGCGGCGCTGGACGTCGACGCCGTCCGGATGAAGCTGCGCAACACCGCGTTCCTGGTCCCCGGCGTGACGTACCTGCTGCGTGACCTGACCGGTGAGGCGCCCGTCGAGGAGCGGTTCCACTACCCCAACGGGCTCAGCGACATGGTCGAGTTCCTCGCGCCGGCCGGCGACCGCCCGGTCTCCGGCATCCTGCTGGTCGACGGCGAGGGGACGTACCGGGAGAACGCCGCCGACGCCAACGGCGTCATGCAGTCCAACGTGCAGCGGCGCGCCGAGGTCGAGGTGGCGTTCCGGTGGGGAACCGGCTACGAGCGCACCGTCGAGTGCTTCACCAACACCATCCGCAACGCCCACGGCGGCACCCACCGCAAGGGCTTTGAACGGGCCCTGGTGCGCACGCTCGCCGACGCCGTCCGCAACACCCGCGGTCTGCTCAAGGCCAAGGAGGAACCGCCCACCCTGGACGACGTCCTGGAGGGGATGACCGCCGTGGTGCACGTGCGGATCCCCGAGCCGCAGTTCACCTCCCAGACCAAGGACGAGCTGTCCACCACCGGCATCACCAAGGTCATCCAGAGCCTGATGGACGCGCACGTCAAGTCCTGGCTGGAGGACCGGCGCACCAAGGCCGAGGCGCGCGTCGTCCTCCAGAAGATCGTCGACGCGGCACGGGTGCGGCTCACCCAGAAGCAGCAGAAGGACGCCGCCCGGCGCAAGACCGCCCTGGAGGGCGCGTCCATGCCGCCGAAGCTGGTCGACTGCCGCGCGACGGGCATCGACCGCAGCGAGCTGTTCATCGTGGAGGGGGACAGCGCCCTCGGCACGAGCAGAATGGCCCGTTCGTCGGAATATCAGGCGTTGCTGCCGATCCGCGGCAAGATCCTCAACGTGCAGAAGGCAAACCTCCAGCAGGTTCTGGACAATGCCGAGTGCGCGGCGATCGTCCAGGTGCTCGGTGCGGGTTCGGGGCGCACGTTCGACCTGTCCGCGCTGCGCTACGGCCGCGTACTGATCATGGCCGACGCCGACGTGGACGGCGCGCACATCCGTACGCTGCTGATCACCCTGTTCGCCCGCTACATGCGGCCGTTGATCCAGGCCGGCCGGCTCTACGCCGCGATGCCGCCCCTGCACAAGATCACCACCAAGGGGCGGAACCCGCAGACCGTCTACACGTACACCCAGGCCGAGATGGAGACGACGGTCCGCAAGCTGGAGAAGGCCGGCAAGCAGATCGTCACGCCCATCCCGCGCTTCAAGGGTCTCGGTGAGATGGACGCCGACGAGTTGTGGGACACCACGATGAACCCGGCCACCCGCGCGGTCCGCCGGATCACCCTCGACGACGTGGACGCCGCCGAGCGCATCCTCGAACTGCTGATGGGCGAGAAGGTCGAGCCGCGCCGCAACTGGCTGATCGACTCCGCCGACCGGGTCGACCGGGAAGCGATCGACGCATGAGCCGACGTTCCATTCGAGTGGAGAGCTGAGTCATGGCACGCCGCAAGGAAAACAAGGTCGACCTCTCCTCGTTCGACCAGGCCGGCGCGCGGGTCTTCGACAATCCGCTGGTCACCGAGGTCTCCGACTCCTATCTGGAGTACGCCTTCTCGGTCATCCACTCCCGCGCCCTGCCGGACGCCCGCGACGGCCTCAAGCCCGTGCACCGTCGGATCCTCTGGTCCATGTATGAGCAGGGCTACCGCCCCGATCGCGGGCACGTGAAGTCCGCGCGCATCGTCGGTGACTGCTTCGTCGCCGGCACACTCGTCTCGACGCCCGCCGGTCTGCGGGCCATTGAGCTGATCGAAGTCGGGGACCTCGTGCTCGACGGCGATGGAGCCTCCGTGCCGGTGACTGCTGTTTATCGGAATCCGACCTCCGAACTCGTGCGCGTGACCTGGAGCAACGGGCACACGATGCTCGTCACGCCGGGCCAGCGCTTCCGCGTGGTCGCCGATGACCTTTCGGTTGAATGGGTGGAGGCTCGGGATCTCGCGGGGCAACTGACATTGGCCTACGGCAGTCGTCGCAACGCGCTGTCGACTCCCGCCGGAGACGTCTACGACTATGTGCGCGGGCTGCTGGTGGCCGAAGGCTTTCCTGCCCATCGGTCTCGCGAGGCCGACGGTCGGGTCCGGATCCACATGTGTGACGTCGAGCCGCTGGATGTCGCGCACGGCTGGGCCATCGCCAGTGGATTGAATGTCTCGCGAGGTAAGCGCGAGGCGCGCAACCCCCTCCATCGCGACCAGCACATCCTGACCTTCAGCCGGCACGAGGGGCTGTTGGAGGCGACCGAACCGCTCAGCCGGGACAAGTACATACCACGCGACATCGTCGAGAACCGGTCGGCCTGGGCGCCGTTCCTCGCTGGCTTCTTCGACGGAGACGGCTACGTTCGTAAGCGCTTCAGGGAGATCGTCTTCGTCAGCACGAGCGAGGTGCTGGTACGGCAGATCTACGCCATGCTCGCCGACCTTGGGCTGCATGGACATCACTGGACCAGCGGTCGCGCCTCTGCGGGTAACCCACTTTTTGGTCTCTCGGTCAGCGGACGGGACGCCGCAGACCTTGCCCGGTTGCTGCTGCCCTGGGTGCGAATCGGATACAAGCACGACGGCCTGCAGAAGGTCACCGATATCGGCTACGAGTACGGCGGCAAGCAGGGCAACGACCGGTTGCCGTACGGTCCGGTCATTGCGGAGTTCAACGCAGCGCATCAGGGCGGCGGGTGGTTCCGGGACCAGGACGGACACGCGTTCCGCGCCTCGCTCTCGGCGAGCGGCAGCCCCAAGGTGAGGTACGGCAAGGACCGCAATGGCGTCCCGCTTGCGGATCGGTCGTTCCAGCTGGAGCGGGCGGTCCGAGACGGCTGGATCAACAAGCTCCACCGGCTCGGCTCACCGCTGGCTGCTCGGCTCGACGCGTTGGTGGGGAGTTCGTTCGTCCGGGTCACCTCGGTTCAGGAGGTGTCACCCGACGACACGTATGACATCCAGGTCGGCAGTGACGAGCACGCGTTTGTCGCCGAGGGCTATGTCGTCCACAACTGCATGGGAAAGTACCATCCGCACGGCGACACGGCGATCTACGACGCGATGGTCCGCCTGGCCCAGGACTTCTCGCTCAACGTGCCGCTGATCGACGGGCACGGCAACTTCGGATCCCCGGACGACGGCCCGGCCGCCTCGCGTTACACCGAAGCGCGGATGTCCCGTGAGGCCATGCTGCTCGTCGGTGAGCTGGGCGAGGACACGGTCGACGTCGAGCCCAACTACGACGGATCGTTGACGCAGCCGACCGTGCTGCCGGCGGCCTTTCCGAACCTGCTGGTCAACGGCGCGTCCGGGATCGCGGTCGGAATGGCCACCAACATGATCCCGCACAACCTCGCCGAGGTCGTCTCGGCGGCCCGCTGGCTGATCAACCACCCTGACGCCACCCTGGACAAGCTCATGGAGTTCGTCCCCGGCCCCGACCTGCCCACCGGTGGGGTGCTGCTCGGCCTCGACGAGGTGCGCCGGGCGTACGAGACCGGGCGCGGCGTGGTGCGGATGCGCGGCAAGGTGGAGATCGGCCCCATCGAGGGCAGTCGGGGTCGCCAGGCCATCACCGTGGTCGAGCTGCCCTATGGCGTCGGCGCGGAGAAGGTCATCGCGGCGATCACCAACGAGGTCACCAAGACCAAGCGGCTGACCGGCATCGCGGACGTCAAGGACCTCACCGACCGGGAGAGCGGCACCCGCCTGGTGGTCGAGTGCAAGGTGGGGGTCAATCCGCAGGCGCTCCTCGCCGACCTGTACCGGTTGACCCCGTTGGAGCAGTCCTTCGGCGTCAACAACCTCGTGCTGGTCGACGGTCAGCCCCGTACCCTCGGGTTGAAGGCCCTCTTGGAGGTCTTCCTCGCCCACCGGTACGAGGTGGTCACCCGGCGTAGCTCCTACCGTCGCCGCAAGCGCGAGGAGCGGCTGCACCTGGTCGACGGTCTGCTGATCGCGCTGCTCGACATCGACCGGGTGGTCCGACTCATCCGTGGCAGCGACGACGCGCAGGCGGCCAAGGACGGGCTGATGAGCCAGTTCGGCCTCTCCGACATCCAGGCCACCTACATCCTGGACACGCCGCTGCGCCGGCTCACGAAATTCGACCGGATCGAGCTGGAGGCCGAGCAGGAGCGGCTGCGCTCCGAGATCGCCGAGCTGTCCACGATCCTCGACGACGAGCGGGTGCTCAAGAAGCTGGTCTCCGACGAGCTGGCGGCCGTGGTCAAGCAGTTCGGCACCGAACGGCGTACGACCCTCGTCGACGGTGACCTGAAGGAGGTGCTGGCGGCGTCCGCGCCGGCCGGCCCGCTGGAGGTCGCGGACGACCCGTGCCAGGTGATCCTCTCGGCGACCGGGCTGGTCGCCCGGACCGCGGCCGAGTCGGAAGAGAGCGCCGAGGGGCGTCGGCGCAACGGCCGGGTCAAGCACGACACGGTACGCGCCATCGTGCACTCCACGGCCCGTGGCCGGGTGCTGTTGGTCACGAGCGCGGGTCGCGCCTTCAAGATCGACGTACTGCCGCTGCCGGTGCTGCCCGAGCAGGCCGGCACGGTGTCGCTGCGCGGTGGCATGTCCGCGGCTGAGCTGGTGCCGCTGGAGGCGGGGGAGACCGTCGTCGGTCTGGCCCCCCTCGGCGGCGCTGCCGACGCCTCACCCGGGCTGGCGCTGGGCACCCGGCAGGGCGTGGTCAAGATCTGCGCCCCGGAGTGGCCGGTTCGTTCCGACGAGTTCGAGGTGATCGGCCTGCGGGACGGTGACGAGGTGGTCGGGGCGACCTGGCTGACCAGCGACACCGAGACGCTGACGTTCGTGACCTCGGAGGCGTCGTTGCTGCGCTTCGCGGTTTCAGTGGTGCGCCCGCAGGGCCTCAAGGGCGGTGGCATGGCCGGCATCAACCTGCCGGCCGGTGCGCGGGTGGTCTTCTTCGGCGCGGTACGCACCGACGATCCGGGTCACGGCGAGCCGATGGTGGTCACCTCCACCGGAGCGACGGTCAAGGTCACGCCGTTCCAGGCGTACCCGGCGAAGGGCCGGGCGACCGGCGGCGTGCGTGCCCACCGCTTCCTCAAGGGTGAGACGGACGTCGCCGTGGCCTGGGTCGGGCCGCGCCCGGTCGGCGCGACCGCCACCGGCGAGCCGGTCGAACTGCCGGCGGCCGACCCCCGCCGCGACGGCAGCGGCTTCGCCGTGATGCTCGGCCCAACGGTGGTAGGCCACCTGATCGAACGCGACTAACCCACCCCGGATCCGTCCCCGGCCCGCTGGCCCCCGTTGATCATGAAGTTATTGCCACCGTCGTCGGCGTGTCGTGGCAATAACTTCATGATCAACCCGGTGTGGGTGGGTGGGGGGCCGGGTGGGGGGTGGGGGGGTTAGGCGACGTTGATGGGGCGGAACTGGACACTTACCCGGGGGCCGACTGGGCGGGTGGTCTTGGGGATGGCGTGTTCCCAGGTGCGCTGGCAGGAGCCGCCCATGACGATCAGATCGCCGTGTCCCACGGGGAAGCGCAGGCTGTCGCCGCCGCCGCGCGGGCGCAGCAGCAGCGGTCGGGGTGAGCCGAACGAGACGATCGCGACGATGGTGTCCGTGTGGGCGGAGCGGCCGATGGTGTCGCCGTGCCAGGCGACGCTGTCGCGGCCGGAGCGGTAGAGGCACATGCCGGCGGTGACGAACGGTTCGCCCAGCTCGGGTGCGTAGTGCCGGGTCAGGGCCGTGCGCGCGGCCGTGAGCACGGGGTGCGGCAGTTTCCGTTCGCCGTCGTACCAGCAGAGCAGTCGGGGCACATCGACCTCGCTGTCGTACATGGTCCGGCGCTCCGCCCGCCACGGCACCTCGGTGAGCAGGGTGTCGAGGACCACGTCGGAGCCGCGTACCCAGCCGGGAAGATGGTCGACCCAGGCGCCCCGGGTCAGATCGTGCCGCCGGATCGGGCCGGGCAGTGGCCCCAGAGTCGGCTCCGCGTCGGTCAGATCGAGCATCGACGGCTGGTAGGCGGCCTCCATGCAACCCACCCTAGCAGCCCATTAGTACACCCGTGCGAGTGCCGCGCCACACCCTCACGGCGCCCCCCGCGCCCCCACCCCGCGCCGATCTTGCAGTTTCGGTTGCCGATATGGGAGTAATCGCCCCTTGTGTCGCCGCAGCAAGTGCAAGATCGCCGAGAGCGAGAGCGGGAGCGGGAGCGGGAGCGGGAGCGGGGGCGGGGGCGGGGAGCGGGGGCGGGGGTTAGGGGTTGGCGGGGGTTGGGGTTACGGATTCCAGCACGGCGTCGACCACGCGGGCGCGGCCCTGGCCGTCCACGGCGGACCAGGCCCGCCGGGCCAGCGCCGCGCGGCGTTGCGGCGAGCTGAGGAGCCCGGTGAGCGTTCGCGCCGCCGTCGCGCGGGCGGTCCGCCCGGACAGCCCGGCGGCGGTCAGGTCCGACAGCTCGCCGAGGCCGGCGGCCAGGCCGTGCCGCACCACCCGGGTGTACGACTCACGTTGGTTGTCGACCACGCAGACCAGTGCCGCAGGAGCACCGAGGCAGCACAGTTCCCAGGTGGAGGTGCCGGCGGCGCTGACCACGAGGTCCGCCTCGGTGATCAGGGCGGGCAGTGCGCCGGTGGGCGGGACGGGACGCACGACCTGCCCCCGCCCGGGGATGATCGTCTCCAGCTCGGCCTCGATCTCGGGTCGCCCGACGACGACCGTTAGGTCCATCGGGTGGCCGGTGGCCAGCAGTACCCGGGTCAGCGCCGGTGCCGCGCCGACCGCGTCGGTGCCACCGAAGAAGGCGAGCACCCGTGGCCGGCCGACCGTCGTGGCGGGCCGGGGCGTCGCCGGGCGGGCGGCCACGACCGAGTCGCGCAGCAGGGCGTACCCGCTGCCGGCGAGCAGCCGTCCGGGCAGTTCCGGAAGCCGCGCCCCGAAGTTCTGGTCGAGGTACAGGTCGGCGTCCTGACCCCGGCTGTCTCCGTCGATCACGGCGAGGGTGAGGATGCCGGCGGCGCGCAGGGCACCGGCACCGGCCGGGTCCAGTTCATACGAGTCGAGGACCACCACGTCGAGGTCGTGTCGTCGGGCCGCCTCGACCAGCTCGCTCGGTGACTCGGGGCCGGGGTGCAGCTCGATGCCGCGCGCGGCCAGTTCGGCGCTGGCCCAGCCGACGCGCTCGACCGTGCCGAACACCGCGACGTGGGCGCCTCGGGCCAGGAACTCCTCGGCGAGGGCCAGGCAGCGGACGAGGTGCCCGACGCCGCGCCGCGGGCCGGCGTCGCAGCGCAGCCCGACCCGTAGCGTGCTCAGGACTCCTCCAGCCGCTTCTGGCGTACGTCGGCGTTGAGCGCGCGCAGCCGGGGTTGCCCGTCGAGCCAGTCGGCGAGCTTGGCCAGGGGCACGCTGACGTCGCCGAAGTGGTCGGCGACGGCGTTCACCAGCGCCCAGTCCTGCTCGGTGTCGAGGGTCAGCCGCAGCGCCGAACGGTCCGGGGTGAGGGTCACCCCGAGCACCCGGAACAGCTCCGGATGGGTGTACGCGTACGAGGTCACGTGGACCCGGTGGTGGCCGGTGGCGAGCCGGTCCAGGGTACGCAGGGCGTCCGCGCGGATGATCTCGACGTCCAGCCCTCGGGGCAGGGTGCGCGCGATCGACGTGCTCGCGTAGTCCAACCCGGGTACGGCCCGGTACACCGAGGCCACCAGCGTGATGATCTCCGGGTCGAGCAGCGGGCAGTCGGCGGTGAACCGCATGACCGCGTCGCCCGGGTGGGCGGCGAGCGCGCCCACGAACCGGCCCAGCACGTCGTCGACGGGCCCGCGATGGCACGGCACGTCGAGTCGCCGGCACTCGTCGACCACCGCGTCGTCGACGGTGTCGGTGCTCGTGGCGACCACCAGGTCGGCGAGGACGCCGCTGTCGCGGGCGGCGCGGACGACGCGGCCGAGCACGGACCGCCCGGCGAGCGGGCGCAGCACCTTGCCGGGCAGCCGGGACGAGCCCATCCGGGCCTGCACGATTCCGACGATCCGTGGCGCGATCGTCGGGCCCGCGTCGGCCGTCGCATCCGGACGCGCTGTCGTGGCGGACCGTGCCGCAAGGCCGAGCCGCGCCGTCGCCGGAGCGCCGCCGTCGATCACTGCTGCTCCTCCTGCTCGGTCACGAGCTGCTTCGGGGCGAGCGCCGCGCGGGCACGCCGCTTCGCGGCACGCGCACCCCGCTTGGCCAGCCGGGCGGGGGTGATGGCGAGCCGGCCGACGCGGTAGCTGATGGACCCGCTGAGCAGGCCGATCTTCGCCTCGGCCCGGCGCAGCGCCCGCTCCCGAGAGGTGAGCAGTTCGTCGGTCCACCGGGTCAGGGCAGCCAGCCGGCTGATCTCCTCGCGTTGGCGCAGCCACGCCTCGCGCAACTGCTGGTAGCTGTGCGCCCCGACCGGTGGGTCGGTCGGTTCGAGCGCCGGTAGGTCGGTGGCGAGGGCCGTGCGGCGCTCGGCGTCCAGTCCGTGCAGGCTGGCCGTGATCGCCGCTTCGGCCTGGACCGCCTCGGCCACCGTCGTCCGGTCCAGGTCGTGGCCGGCGAGCCCGCCGAGGACGACGGTGAGGCCGGCGACGTCGAGGGTCGACGACCACGGGTGGGCGTACCCGCCGGTGAGCAGGGCCGCCGCGAAGCGCCACAGCCCGCGGGCCAGCACCACGTCGACGGGGAGCCGGTCGGCCGCCCGCCAGCTCGGGTCGAGCACCGCGAAGCGTTCCCCGTCGACCACCATGTTGTCCGCGCTGGCCAGCGCGGCGGCGCCGACGAGCCGTCCGTCGGCGTCGGCCTGGTCGGCGAGCCAGCCCGCGTACCCGTGCAGCAGCGCGCGCACCGTCGCCAGGTCGCGGCGCAGCGCGGCGTCGAGCAGCAGGGTGTGCAGCAGTCGCCCGGACGGCACCGCCCCGGTCAGCGCGTCGGGGTCCCGGTACGCGGCCTCGCGGCTGGCGAACGGCCCGCTCGGCGCGCTCGTGTCGGCGGTGGCGACGTGCCCCCACCGCCAGCCGGACGGGCCGTCGCGCACCTCCAGCACACCGATTCCGGGCTGGCCGGACGAGCCGGTCTGCACCAGCGCCACCGGCAGCTCCCCGTCGGCGGGGGCGTCCGTGGGTCCGCCGGGCCGGTGGGCCAGCATCAGCCAGGCGGGCGCGAGGTCGGCGGCCCGCCCGGCGTGCAGGGCGTCCACCGCCAGCCGGGCCGGGTCCTGGAGCACCGTGGCGGGGGCGAAGGCGTCGGCGCAGGCGCCGTGCAGCACCGCGTCGAACAGCCCGCGGCCCGCGCCGCGGTCGAGCTGGTCGGCGTCGAGCAGGGCCGTCGCCGTCGCGCCATCGGGGTACGCGGCCCAGCAGGCGCTCGGGCGGAGCCCGCTGTCGGTGATCCGCTGCCGGAGCTGGTCCCGGTTGGCGGGATGGGCCGGGTCGAGCACGCCGCCGATGACCCAGGCGGAGTCGTCGCGGGCGGCGTACCAGGGGGTGGTGGCGACCAGCCGGTGCAGCCCGAGCGGGTTGTCCAGGCGCAGCAGCAGCGCGCCACCGGGGCGTACCGCCGCGACCAGCCGGGCCAGCACGCCGTCCCAGCCGAGCCGGGTGCCCTCCACCGACTCGATCGGGTCCAGGCCGGCGGCGGCGATCACCACGTCGTACGTCTCGTCGTCGGGCAGGCCGGCGGGGCCGCCCACGATGACGCGGGTGGCCCGCTGGGCGAGCACCACCGCGTCCGGATGACTGCGCAGCAGGCAGGTCACCTCGGCGTGGGCGAGCCGGTCGAGCAGTGCCGGGTCGTGCGGGCCGGCCAGCAGGACACGCGCGCCGGACGGCACGACGCGGGCGGCCAGCGCGGCGAGCGGCCCGCCGTCGGCCAACCGCTCCTTCGGCAGGTCGGACCAGGCCAGCATCTCGCCGCCGGGCAGGCTGATCCGGCCGGCGGGTGCGGTCTCAGTCGTCACTGTCGTCCTCTTCTTCCCCAAGGTTCGCCCAACCCAGCAGCTCACGCAGCTCGGCAGGGGTGCAGCGGTGGTCGACGCCCAGCTCCGCGCGGGCGATCGTGACGGCGGTGGGCAGGTCGACCGTGGTGCCGTGCAGCTCCGGCCACTGCCGACGGATGCGGGCGGTGCCGCCGAAGGTCGGGTCCTCGTTGGACAGGATCATCGGGTCGCCGTAGACGGCCGGTTCGCAGCCGGCCGCGATGCCGTAGAAGATCGCGCTGGTCAGGCGGTTGGATGCTACCCGGCGGTGACGGCGCAGCTCGGTCAGTTGCTTGTCGAGGAACTCCGGGTCGGTGTCCTTCCACCAGTGTCCCCGGTAGCCGTGGCAGATCACCCGGAACCCGGCGCGCTCGTAGAGCCGCCGGACGTGGCGCATGCCGTACTCGTGCCAGTACAGGCAGACCGTCACCGGACCGGGCTCGGTGTCGCGGATGCGAGCGATCAGCTCCCGGTGGTCGCCCTTGACGTGCTGGCCCTCCCAGCCGTGGAACGGGTACCAGATGGTGCCCTCCCGCTCCTGCTCCGGCGGGTCCTCGGGCCGCATGGCCAGCAGGTAGGTGAACGGGGCGCCGATCACGACGACGTTGCGCCGCCCCACCGACCAGGCCCGGCGGCGGGTCTGCTCGGACCACAGCAGGCTCGGCGTGCGGTCGGCGTACGGGTGACCCGGAGCGAGGCCGTCGCCGATGTTCCAGCCGTGCTGCACGTACCCGTTGATCCGTGGCGGATGCCGGTCGCCGAGACCGGCGTAACGGGCCAGCACGTGGGCGTGGCCGTAGAAGTGGTTCGCGTGGTGCATCAGCTTCCCATCAGGCGGCGGAACGCACCGCGCTGCCCCGCAGGATCGCGGTCAGCGCGTCGATGACGCGGTCCTGGTCGGCGTCGCTGAGTCCCGGGTACAACGGCAGCGAGAGCTGCTGGGCGTAGAACGACTCGGCCACCGGGCACGACCCGCGCCGGTAGCCCAGGTCGGCGAAGGCCGGGTGCCAGTGCACCGGGATGTAGTTGACCTGCACGCCGATGCCGGCCGCGCGCATCCGGTCGTACACCTCGCGGCGACGCCCGTCGAGCACCCGGATCGGGTAGAGGTGCCAGGCCGGCTCGGCCCACGGCTGCTGGACGGGCAGGCGTACCCCGTCCAGGTCGGCGAGTGCCTCGTTGTAGCGGGCGACGAGGGCGGCCCGGCGGGCCACGAACTCGCCGAGGCGGCGCAGTTGGCTGCGGCCCAGGGCGCAGAGCACGTCGGGCAGGCGGTAGTTCAGCCCGAACTCGGGCACCTCGTAGAACCAGCCGCCCTCGTCGGGGCGGCGCAGGTCGTCGCGCTCGCGGACCATGCCCACGCCACGGAAGCGGCGGGCCCGCTCCAGAATCTTCGGATCCAGCGCGGCGACCCCGCCGCCCTCGGCGGTGGTGAGGTTCTTCGTCGGGAAGAACGAGAACGTGGTCAGGTCGGCGAGTGATCCGACCGGCCGACCGTGGTACGTCCCGCCGATGGAGTGCGCCGCGTCGGCGAGCAGCAGGGCGTCGGTGCCCTCGACGGCCTTGCGCAGCGCGTCGTAGTCGGCCGGGTGGCCGCCGTAGTCGACGGCGGAAACCACCTTGGTACGTGAGGTGACCGCCGCCGCCGCGGCAGCCGGGTCGAGGCAGAAGGTCTCCTCGTCGACGTCCGCGAAGGCGATCTTCGCGCCGAGGGCGACAGCGCTGCTGGCGGTCGCCACGAACGTCATGGGCGGCACCACCACCTCGTCGCCCGGTCCGACACCGGCCGCCGCGTACGCCACGTGCAGCGCGGCGGTGCCGTTGGAGACGGCGGCGACGCCTGCCGCGCCGGTCACCCGGGCCAGGTCGGCCTCGAACGCGTCGACCTGCGGCCCGGTGGTGAGCCAGTCGCCGCGCAGCACGCCAGCGACGGCCGCGACGTCGTCCTCGGAGATCGACTGCCGACCGTACGGGAGCATCCCGGTCATGCGGTCAGGCCGAGCATCTCGCGTAGTTGCTCGACGGTGAGCCACTCGTCGTTCGTGTCCGACTGGTAGGCGAAGCCGTCCGGCACGGGCTCGCAGTCGACCGGCGGCTGGTAGCCCCAACCGGCGATGGTCGGCTGGACAATGTAGCGGTCCTTGGCGCGCAGCGTCCGCCGGCTGTCGTCCGGGGCGATCATCTCCTCGTGCAGCTTCTCGCCGGGCCGGATGCCGATCTCGTGGGTGGTGGCGTCCGGGGCGACGGCCTCGACCAGGTCGAGGATGCGCATGCTGGGGATCCGGGGCACGAACAGCTCGCCACCCTGCATCTGGTCGAACGAGTCCATGACGAACTGCACGGCCTGCTCGAGGGTGATCCAGAAGCGGGTCATCCGCTTGTCGGTGATCGGCAGGCTCTTGCCCTCGGCGGCGAGCCGGTGGAACAGCGGGACGACCGAACCGCGACTGCCGACCACGTTGCCGTAGCGCACGACGGCGAACCGGGTCGGGTGGTGCGCGGCGTAGTGGTTGGCCGAGACGAACAGCTTGTCGCCGACCAGCTTGGTGGCGCCGTACAGGTTGATCGGGCTGGACGCCTTGTCGGTCGAGAGCGCGATGACCTTCTTGACGCCCGCCTCGATCGCCGCGTCGACCACGTGCTGCGAGCCGGTGATGTTGGTGGCGATGAACTCCGACGGGTTGTACTCCGCGGTGTCCACCTGCTTCAGGGCGGCGGCGTGCACGACGTGGTCCACGCCGTGCATCGCCCGCGTGAGACGGTGCCGGTCCCGGATGTCGCCGATGAACCAGCGCAGGCGCGGGTCGTCGCCGAGCTGCTGGCGCAACTCGTACTGCTTGAGCTCGTCGCGGGAGAAGACCACCACCCGGGCGGGGTCGGCCTCGGTGAGGATGTGCCGGAGGAAGGTCCTGCCGAAGGAACCCGTTCCCCCGGTGATCAGAATGGACGATCCATTCAACTCACTCAATTTGGTGCTCCCGTGATCGTGGATGAACCGGCGGCCCTCGGCCGGCCGACCGGGGTGAGACGCTAACGGCGGCGGGTTAACGCACCGGCGCTCGCGGGTTAACCGCTTCCCCTGCCGTCGTGAATGGCGGGCACCGCGCAGGCGAACATTTCCGACCGTCCGGGAAGCGGACTGACCAGGGGAGATCCGGTCGCTACAGTGGCCGCGCGAGCGACCCGGCAGCCTTGAGCGCGTCGTGGTTGCCGCGTTCACCCGACATCCGCACCGCCTCGGTGCGAGCGGATCATCCCCGAGCGTCACCAGCCTGTCCGGCGTGCCCAGCGCCGGTCCGGCCGGCGGTTCAGGAGGCGTTGATGGCAACCGGCAGCGACGTGATCGAACGGCCGGCGGTCCCGGCCGGGACACCGCCCGCGACACCCGCACGCCGCTGGCTGGTGCCGCTGCTGCTGTTCGTCGGTTGGGTGCTGAGCGTCGCCTGGCGCATGTGGCTCTCGCGGCACATCGCGCTGCCCATCGCCCACACCGACGAGGACAGCTATCTGAACACCGCCCGCGCCCTCGCCGGCGGTCCGGGCGGCTTCAGCAGCGAGAACGACCTGCTGCGGCGGGTCGGATACCCCATGCTCATCTCGCCCGCGTTCCTCGGCCACCACGACTTCGCCGACAGTTACCGCCTCGTCCAGCTGATCAACGCGATGGTCAACTCGGCGCTGCTGCCGCTGGCGTACCTCCTGGGCCGGCGGGTGCTCCGGCTGCCCCGCGCGTCCGCGCTGCTCACGGCGGTGGTCGCGGCCACGCTGCCGGCCACCGCCTTCTACGCCGGCGTCGCGATGATCGACACGGTGATGGCGCCGCTCGTGGTCGCCTGGCTGCTGGCCGTACACCGCTGGATCGAACGCCCCGGGCCGTTCGCCGCCGCCACCGTGGGTCTGCTGGTGGGGGCGTTCCACCTGCTGCACTCGCGCGGCCTGGTGATCGTGGCCGTGCACGCCGGCCTGGTCCTGCTGCTGTTCGTGCGCCGCCGGATCACCCCCGTCGCGGTGCTCGCGGCGCTGCTGCCGGTGCTGGCCCTGGCGCTGGTCAACGAGGCCGGCATCCGCTTCCTCGGGGACAAGGTCTACCTGCTGGGCAGCACCCCGGGCGGCGGCACCGTCGCCGCCGTCGCCTCCGCGCAGGGGGTGGTCCGCGTCGGGGCGGCCGTCACCACCCAGCTCTGGTACCTCGTGGTGATCACGTTCGGACTGGCCGGGATCGCCTGGGCCGCCGCCGTCAAGGAGCTGTGGCGTCCGCGCCACGGTGACGCCACCCGCTGGACGATGGGTGTGGCGCTGGTCGTGAGCGTCGGGGTCGCCAGCGGCGCGTCGGTGATCCTGGCCGGCATCACCGGCAAGCCGTTGGACGCGATCTACGGTCGCTACGTGCAGATGCTCGCCCCGTTCTGGCTGCTGGTCGGGCTCGGGGTGCTGCTCACCGAGGATCGCCGGGTGGCGCTGCGCCGGGCGGCGGTCGCGGTGGGCCTGCTGGTCGTCGGCGGCGCGGTGGTCGCCGGTCGCCTCGCGTACGTGGCCAGCCGAGGGCACTCGCTGCGCTACGGCGGCTTCGGCGCGCCGGACCTGATGGCGTTGACCAACGGTTGGCGCGAGATGCGTCCGGTGCTCGGGTCGCTGATCGGCATCGGCGCGTGCGTGCTGCTGGTGGCCGTGGTCCGCGTGCCCCGGCTGCGGCTGCCGGTGCTCGGCGTCCTGGTCGTGGTCAACCTGCTCACCATGCAGGTGATCGACCAACGGCTGGTCCGGCCGATGGCGGCGAGCACCGCGCCGACCCCCCGGGTCGCCGACGTCGGCGTACGCCCCGGCGAGCGGGTCTGGGCCTCGACCGGTGTGCACTACATCCTGCGGTTCAACCTCAGTCACCAGGTGACCTGGACCGACGTGCGGTGGTTCCGCGAACAGCCACCCGCCGCCGCGCAGGTGGTGTTCGCCCGCTGGGCGCCCGGCCAGCCGGACGACTGGGACGGCGCGAGGTACGGCTTCGTCCGGCTCGGCGGCAACGAGGGCCAGCATTGGGCGGCCTGGCGACGCGTCTGATCCGATATGCGTTCCACCCGGTGGACACCGCAATTGCGTGAACGGCGGATGTCCACCGGGTTAATGCTTATCGGCCAGCGTGCAAAATGCCGCCGGAAATCACCGTTGGCGGCGATCCTCGCGCGCCAGGGAAATCGGAATGACGGTGATTTCCCGCCCGTCGGACAGTTCCTGCCGTGGCGTGCCCTCGACGAATCGAAAGCGTCGGTTCATCTGCCGCACGACGGTGTTGTGCGCCAGCACCTCGCCGTCGAGCCGCGTCAGGTGCAACCCGTCGAAGGCGTACTCCACGGCCTCCCGCATCACCCCCAGCCAGGCCGGCAGCGTCTCGCCCCGCCCGGCCAGCCCGTCGGCGTCCAGGTAGAAGCCCCACGCCCCGGTTCGCGGGGCGTCCAGCCGCAGGTCGAAGAAGGTGACGACACCGCAGGGCCGGTCGTCGTGGACGTACGTCAGGACGCGCCGCGTCGGGTCGTCGCGCACCGCCGACCACCACCGGGCGTGCTCCTCGGCGGTGATCTCGTGGCTGGTCTTGCTGACCTGCCGGTTGGTTTCCTGATTACGCCAGGACAACATCAGATGAACGTCGTCCGCCGTCGCTTCGCGTAACACGTGATCCCGCTTTCCTGTGTGCACACATCCGGTCCCGGCACCTTACCCGGGACCACCGGGAAATCAGTTATCCATTCGTTGGGTTGTAGACTCCGGCGCATGAACGAATTGAGTCGCGCGCAGATCCGCGACCTCATGGCGCAGGTGCTCAAGAACCAGGACAAGGAGCTGCCCGCCGACGACGCGGCGCAGCTGCGGGACATCGGTTTCCGTTCGCTGGACTTCTCCGAGCTGGCCCTGCGCGTGGAGGACGAGACGGGGGAGGAGCTCAACTTCGACGCTCCCGGCCTGCGCCGCATCGCCACCATCGGCGACGTCCTCGACTTCCTCGTCGAGCTACAGCAGCAGTGACCGTCGCGACCCCCCATCCGGCCACCGCGGGCCCGGAGCCGGCCGGCGTCGACAACCGGCTCGTCGTGGGCGGCGAAGCCCTGACGTGGCGGACGTTGCCGACGCCGGAGCTGCCCGACCCCGCCGCGGTGCTGGCGCACTCCGCCCGGCACGCGCTCGCCGCCGCGCGGCAGCACGCCGTGCACGGCACCGAGCTGCTGCTCAGCACCGCGAGCCGGGTGGACGCCACGATGCGCGCGGAGCTGGACGACGCCGGTTTCACCGTGACCCTCCTCGACGACGACGGCGCGCACCACAGCGCGCCCGCCCGACCGCGCGTCGCCGAACCCGGCCGGCTGTGGCTGCTGACCTCCGGGTCGACGGGCCGTCCCAAGCGGGTCGGGCACACCCTCGACACGTTGACCACCGTCCGGGCCGACCAGCCGGCCCGGACCTGGCTGTGCCCCTACGCCCCCGGCACGTACGCCTGGTGGCAGGTCGTGACCCTGTCGCTGACCCAGCCCGGTCAGCACCTGGTGGTCATCGAGCCGGCCGAACTGGACGACTGGCCGGTGGTCGCCGCCGCGCACGGGGTGGACGCCGCGTCCGGCACGCCCACCTTCTGGCGGCGCACCCTCTACCGGGACGCGGCCGCGCTGGCCCGGGTGCCGCTGCGTCAGATCACCCTCGGTGGCGAGCCGGTGGACCAGGCGATCCTGGACCAGCTGCGCCAGGTCTTTCCCGCCGCGCGGATCTCCTGGATCTACGCGTCCTCGGAGGTCGGCGCGTCCATCGTGGTGCACGACGGCCGGGCCGGGTTCCCCGCCGATTGGCTGGACCGGGAAACCGAGGGGCGACCCACCCTGTCGGTGCGTGACGACGAGCTGGTCGTCACCTCCCCGTACCACGGGGTCGGACTCTCCGGCCCGGTCCGCACCGGAGACCGGGTGCAGGTGGTCGACGGGCGGGTGCTGATCACGGGTCGCTTGGACACCGACGAGATCAACGTGGGTGGGAGCAAGGTCTCCGCCGGTGTGGTCCGTGGCGTGCTGACCCAGCATCCCGGTGTGGCCTGGGCCCGCGTCACCGGCCGCCGCGCCCCGGTGCTCGGCCGGATGGTCGTCGCCGACGTGGTCCTCGCACCCGCCGAGCACGCCCCGCTGCCCGACGAGGCCGCGCTGGTCCGCTGGTGCGCCGACCGGCTGCCCGAGCACGCCGTGCCCCGCCGGATCCGTGTGCTGACCGAGATTCCCGTCAAGGAGACCCTGAAGAGCGATGTCTGACCCCGCCGACACCAAGCTCGTTCCCCCCAGCTCCGTGGTCCTCGTCTCCGGCGGTTCCCGGGGGCTGGGCCTGGCCATCGTCACCGACCTGCTCGACGCGGGCGTACGGGTGGCCGCGTTCGCCCGCACCGTCACCCCCGAGCTGGAGAAGCTCGCCGCCGAGCACCCCGACCGGGCGCACGTCGGTTCGGTCGACGTCACCGACCTGCGCGCCGCGCAGGGCTTCGTCCGCGAGGTGGAGCAGCGCCTCGGCCCGATCGACGGCATCGTCAACAACGCCGCCGTCGGGCAGGACTCCCTGCACGTGCACACCGCGACCGACGACATCGCCCGGATCATCGAGACCAACCTGACCGCGCCCCTGCAACTGACCCGGCTGGTGATCCGTCGGATGCTCGGCAAGGGCCTGCGGGGCCGCGTCGTCAACATCACCTCGATCTGCGCGCAGCGCGGCTTCCCGGGCCTGGTCGCGTACTCGGCCACCAAGGGCGGCATGGACGCCGCCACCCGGTCGCTCGCCCGGGAACTCGGCGGCCGGATGCTGGTCAACGCGGTCGCGCCCGGCTTCTTCGCCTCGGAGATGTCGGCCGTGCTCGGCCCGACCCAGCTCGACCAGATCGTGCGCCGTACCCCGACCGGCCACCTGACCGAGCCGGAGGAGGTCGTGCCGGTGGTGCGGATGCTGCTGCGCGAGCACACCAACATCAACGGCCAGGTCATCGTGGTGGACGGTGCCGCCTCCATCTGACCTGCGGCCGGTGCCGGGACTGCTCGCCGCCGCCGAACGGCACCTACGGATCGGTATGCCCGCCGACCTGGCCTCGGCGACGACCCGCAGTCACCTCGACGACGGGCGCTGCGTCGGCTGGTACGGCCCGCCGGTGCCGGGTTGGCGAGTGGCCGTCGACGCGGAGCGGGCGAACGCCCCGGTGCCCCCGGCGCTGGCCCGCCGCTTCGGCGCTGGTGACTTCTGGGCCCGGTGGACCCGGGCCGAGTGCTGCTGCAAGTTGGCCGACGTGCCGATCGCCATGTGGTGGCGCCGCCACGGGCTGGGCACCCCGCTGGACGGCGCCATGCTCTGGCGTACCCTGCGGGTCGCCGACCTGGTGGTCACCGTCGGCCTCGCGCCCGGGTAGGGCGCCGGGCCGATCGGCCGCGCCTGACGGGTGGGCCGCGGCTGGTGTCGGCGGGGCGCACACCGGACCGTGCCGGGCCGGTAGGTCGCGGCCGGCGGGTGGGGCACGGTCGGTGTCGGCGTTGCCTGTCGAGCTGCCCCAGATCCGGGGCGAGTGGGCCTCGATGGCGGCCCGCCCCATTTCCGGGGCAGCTCGACAGGAGGCACACAGGACACTGCCGGTCGGGACCGCACGCCCGGCCGGCTACCCGGCGGTCAGATCAGGTCCCAGCTCAGCGGGGTGCCGCGCGGGACATCGGTGGTGAAGGTACGGCCCAACACCCTGTCGATCTCGATCGGGGCCAGGCCGCCGGCCGGGCGGATCGACCGGACGTTCTGTGCCGTCACCGGGTCGCCGGCCCGGACGTCCTCGACCACGAACAGCGAACGGCGGAACCGCAGCCCTTCCCGCTCGGCGGGCGTCGGACCGATCGCGGTGCCGCCCAGGGCCGCGTAGGCGCGGCCCGACTCCTCGACGAGCGCCGTCAACTCCGCCGGGTTCAGCGAGAAGTCCGAGTCCACGCCGCCGTCGGCCCGGTCCAGGGTCACGTGCTTCTCGATGAAGCAGGCGCCCAGCGCCACCGAGGCGACCGCCACGCCGATACCGGGCGTGTGATCGGAGAGTCCGACCGGCACGTCGAACGCGCCGGCCAGCACCGGCAGGCGGCGCAGGTTGCTGTCGGCGGGGGGTGCCGGGTACGACGCGGTGCAGGCCAGCAGCACGATGCCCGCCGCGCCGCCGTCGCGGGCGGTCCGTACGGCGGCATCGATCTCGGCGACCGTCGCCATCCCGGTGGAGATCACCATCGGCTTGCCGGTGCTGGCCACCAACCGGATCAGCGGAAGGTCCACCAGCTCCGAGGACGCGATCTTGTACGCCGGGGCGTCCAACGACTCCAACAGCTCCACGGCGGTCGCGTCGAACGGTGACGAGAAGACCGTCAGCCCGCGCTCGCGGGCCCGCGCGAAGATCGGGGCGTGCCACTCGTACGGGGTGTGCGCCCGCTCGTAGAGGCGGTACAGGTTCTCGCCGCCCCACAGCTCGTGCCCGCCGGAGATGCGGAAGGCCGGGGCGTCGACGTCGATCGTGATCGTGTCCGGCCGGTACGTCTGCAACTTGAGCGCGTGCGCGCCGCTCTCGGCGACCGCGTCCACGATGGCCAGCGCCCGGTCCAGGTCGCCGTTGTGGTTACCGGACATCTCGGCGACCACGAAGGGCCGCTCCCCGGCACCGACCGCGTGCGGTCCGATCTTGATTGTCGCCGTCATTCCGACCTCTGTTCCCTTACGCCCGCACCGAAGGTGCGGTGGTGCTGTCGTCGTCCCCCGAACGGGTGGACGACCTGAAAAACTCCGGCACCCGCCGAACGGGTCACGGCAGGCGGCCACCGGCCAGCGCGTCCGACCGTCCCGGCAGGCCGGCGGTCTGCCCGCCGTCCGACCTGCTCGCCGACCGCGCCGTTCGGGACGGGTCGTCGGCCGACGACGAGTCGGCGCCAGCGGTCGGGCTGGGCCGTCGCCACCGGCCCGTGACCCGGTGGGCCTGCCGCAGCGCCGAGTACGCCAACCAGTCACCACGCCCCACCAGACGGTGCTTGAGCCCGGTGACCCCCGGCGGCATCGGGTAGCCCCCGGGGGGCAGGTATCGGCGGTAGTGCTCGGCGACCCGGTGGAAGAAGGCGCGCCGCAGGTGTGGGTGCAGCCGGCCGTCGTTGCCGACCACCACCAGGTAGTGGCTGATCATCAGCTCGAACAGCTCGGCCCGCAGGCCTTCGTCCGGGTGCCGGCGGGCGACCCAGTCCATCAGCCGCTCGTACTGGCCGAACGCGTCGAAGTGCCGACCACTGCGGGTGGAGGTGATCGCGCCCTGGCGGCCCTGCCGGTACAGGTAGCAGACCCGGTCCAGCACCGAGATCTTCTCCGCGCCGATCAGCAGCGGGTGGCTGAACGGGATGTCCTCGTACCAGCCGGGGAAGAAGCGCAGCTCCAACTCGTCGAGGAAGGCCCGGCGTACCACCTTGTTCCACGCCGTGTGCTGCACCCGCAGCAGGTGCGGCTGGTCGGCGAGGCGGGCCACGCCCGGCACCCCGCGCAGCAGGTGGCTGCTCGCGTCGACCTCCCGCCGACCGTCCTCGTGCACGCGCAGGTGGTCCAGCATGAGGACGTCGGGCTGGTGTTCACGCAGCCGGTCCAGCACCGCCGCGATCGTGCCCGGCGGCAGCCAGTCGTCGCTGTCGACGAACCACACGTACCGGCCGGTGGCCACGTCGAGGCCCGCGTTGCGGGCCAGGCCGAGGCCCACGTTCTCTTCCAGGTGTACGACGCGGACGTTGTCGCGCCCGGTGGCGTAGGACCGCAGCATCGCGCCGCAGCCGTCCGGGGAGGCGTCGTCCACGGCGATCAGCTCGACCGCCTCCGACTCGCCCACCGGGATGTCCGCCCGGATCGACTCGAGGCACTGGTACAGGTAAGCCTCGACGCCGTAGACGGGCACGACGATGCTCAGCAGCGGCGCGTGCGTCGGCTCATTGACCACCTCGCCACCTTCGACGACGCGGATGGCCAGCCCCGGAACCACATGTGGCCGCGGATGGTGGAATCCCTGAACACCCGCGAAGCGGAAGGTTAACAACGGCCGCCCGGTTCACCCGGGAGTGACCCGGTAGGGTGCCTCGGCATGACGAGCACCACCGACGCGCCGACCGCGCCGGCCGCCCCCGCCCGGCTGCCGTCGCTGACCGGGCTGCGGTGGATCGCCGCGCTGCTGGTCTTCGGGTTCCACGCCGGGACGATGCGGATCATCGCCGAGCCGGACTACAAGGCCGTCGTCGACGCCCTCTTCACCCTCGGCCTGTCCGGCGTGCAGTTCTTCTTCATCCTCAGCGGTTTCGTGCTGGTCTGGTCGGCCCGCCCGGGCGACTCGCGGCTGACCTTCTGGCGTCGACGGGTCGCGAAGATCTACCCGAACCACGTGGTGCTGTGGGCCGCCGCGCTGCTGGTCGCCTGGTGGTTCGCCGATCCCGTCCTGCCGGCCGTCGCCGTGGAGAACCTGCTGCTGTTGCAGGCGTGGGACCCTCGGCTCGGCTGGTTCTACAGCGTCAACACGGTGAGCTGGTCGCTGTCCTGCGAGTTCTTCTTCTACCTGTGTCTGCCGCTGGCGCTGCCCCTGTTGCGCCGGGCGCGACCCGCGGTGCTCTGGGCGCTCGTCGTCGCGCTGCCGCTGTTGATCCTCGCGCTCTGGCCGGCGCAGCAGCTGGTGCCGGAGGTGAGCCGCTGGTGGTTCACCCAGATCTTCCCGCCGGCGCGGTCCCTGGAGTTCTGGCTGGGCGCGGTGGCGGCCGAGCTGATGCTCCGGGGCCGGTGGCGCGGGCCGGGACTGACCGCCGCCACCGCGATCTTCGTGGGCACCTGGGTGGCCGCCGCGCAGTGGATCCGCGCCGAGTTGTGGACCACGCTGCTCGCCGTCGCGTACCTGTTGGTGATCACCGCCGCCGCCGACGCCGACGTGCGCGACCGGCGCTCGCCGTGGCGCTCACGCCCGCTGGTCTGGCTCGGTGAGGTCTCGTTCGCCTTCTACCTGGTGCACGTCCTGGTGATGACGAGCGTGCTCCGGCTCAGCGGCGACTGGGGGACCGGCTTCCGGGGTTGGCGGGGCCCGGCGGTGGTGCTCGGATTCCTGCTCGTGAACCTGGTCCTCGCCGGGCTGCTGCACCGCTTCGTGGAGATACCGATGATGCGCCGGCTCGCGCCACGCCGCCCGGGCCGCCCGCCGCTCGTTCCTCATCAGCGCACCCCGGAGACCGTAGGTGGTGACGCGGACGGGGTCGGCGCGGCGCGGGCCGACACGCCCGTCGCCGATGCGTCCGGGTGGTCCCGACGGTAGCGTGAGGACGTGCTCCCGGTCGCGCTCACCTGTCCCCTGTGGTGGGTGGCGCGGTGCTCATGCCGAGGTGTCGATCATGGAAACCGTCGTCTTCTACCAGTTCCTGACCGAGGTGCCCCAGGCCGCCGCCATCTGGTCGGCCCTGTTCCTACTGGCGCTGACGGTCCTCGCCGTCCTGGTGGCCCGTCCGGAGCGGGACTCGCCCGCGGCCGACCCCACGCCGCCGACACCCACCGCCCGCGAGGTGGCCGTCGCCGAGATGGCCGACCTGCGCCGGTACGCCGAGGAGGTGGCCGTGGCCGCCACCCGGGCGGCGCGGACCGCCCGACGGCGGCGTGCTGACTGGCTGGTCGCTCAGGACGAGGCGCAGCGGGCCTGGACGGCGTACGACGAGGCGGACACCGCCGCCCGTCGGGTCGCCGGTGCCGGGGCGTTGCCGACGCCGCGTACCCCGCACACCCCCGCCGAGTACGCGGCCCGGGAGCGCTATCTGCACCGTGCCGCCATGGCGGCGCACTGGCGGGGGGAGTTGACCATGGCTCAGCTCGGCGACGTGTTCGGGCATCGGCGCGGCTGGGACCCCCGCCGGCACCCGGTCGAGCAGGAGACGCTGCTCATCCGGGCGATCCGGGACGCGAGGCTGGCCGAGCACCGGACGGCCGCCGAGCGGGAGCGGTCGTCCTGGCGGGACGCCGAGGTGGCCGCCGAGTCGGCGCGCGTCCTCGCCCAGGAGGCGTACGTTGCGGCGGTACGGTGCCGGCCGAGCCCAGCGCTCTCCCGGCGCACCGCGACGCGGCCGTCGCGTACGGCCCTCGTGGCACGCTGGCGTCCGGCCCGGGCCGGTTGAGCCCGATCTGTTATGTGAGGCGGGTCACCGGCAGCGGAAATCGGGCGGTCGGCGTCATCGACGGCCATTGTGCCCGCGATTGTGGCGGCGTTGTCGGCCGCCTGTCCGGTTGTCGCCCACAGGTGCCGGCGGAACCCGTTGTCCCATCGAGTCACGTCAGCGGCAAAACGCGCAGAAATTGCTGGGCCAATCGATGTTTACGCAGGTGGGCGCGGCTTGGCAGAGTGCGCACCGGCCAGTACTGTCGTCCCGTCCGGTGCGGTTACCGATCGCAGGAGGCGACGCCGTGCCGACCCGCTCAATCGTGATCAACGAACCGGGGACCCACAGTAAGTCCGGGGTGAATCCGCGAGCCACGGCCCGCGGTAGGGCGATCTTCCCGCCCGAATCCGTCAGCTAACCCGGTAGGCGGTGACGGAAGGAGTTCCATCCTCGTGCAGCACCCCTCGATCCCCCTGTTGTTCCTCCGCCTCCACGGCGACGCGGTGTCCCCGCTCATCCGCCTCGTGACGGTGAGCTGACCCCCCCGGGTCACCGCACTTCCCGCCCGGCCGCGCCGGGCGTTCCCCTGAGCGGTTCATCATCCGCGGGCCACCGCCCGCGCGCTGACGCCTGCCCGGATGCCGGTCGGGCCCCGGTGTGCCGCTCTCCCTGTGAACCGTGGAGGACCTCGTGAAGCACACCCTGAAGCGCCAGCTCCGTCGCCTCGCGACCGAGCGCCCGTACCAGATCGTCGCCGCCTCCGCTGCGGCCCTCGCGATCGCCACCACCGCCGGCGCTCTGGTCGCCGGCGCCGACGACGCCCCGGCCGGCTCGCGCACCCCGACCACCATCGCCGAGATGCGCAGTGACACCGTCGCCTCCCGTGGCGAGCTCCGGTCCGCGGCTCCGTCGGCGAGCGTCGCACCGAGCACCGCCGCCCCGGCGACCAGCACCGCGTCCCCCGCCGCCAAGGCCACGAGCAACCCGGACGTCACCCGGAAGCCGACGCCTCCGAAGCCACCCGCGACGAAGGTGCTCGACTACGACTACGAGGCACAGAACACCTACTACAACTGCGGCCCGGCGGCCACCCGCAACGCGCTCAGCGCCAGCGGCATCGACCGCACCCAGGAGGAGCTCGGCGCCGAGTTGGGCACCACCGAGATGGGCACCAACTCGGCCGAGGACACCACCCGCGTGCTCAACGCCGAGGTGAAGGGCTCCCCGTACCGCACCCGCATGTTCGCGGGCACGCCCAGCCCGGCCCAGATGGACCGTCTTCAGGCCGACGTCGTCAAGGCCATCACCGATGGCCGCGGCGTGGTGGCCAACGTCGCCGGCGACGCCATCGACACCGAGGGCGGCTACCACTCCTACGGCGGTGGGCACTACATCGCCGTCGTCGGCTACAAGGACAACGGTCGTACCGTGCGGATCGCCGACTCGGCGAACGCCGCCGACCCGGCCTACTGGATCACCACGATCGACCTGGCGAACTGGATCGCCACCCGGGGTTACTCCGCCTGACCAACGCGCGACACCCCACGACGCCGCGGGCGCCGTCTCCCACGAGGGGCCGGCGCCCGCGGCGTTCCCGTGTCGGGGCGCGACGCGGGTGAACGCCTCTCGTACCGGGCCACGAACCGTGGGAGACTGCGGCCGTGGTGGATGAATCGGGTGGTCAGGCTGGCCGTGAGCCGATCCTGTTGCTGCTGCACGGCATGGGGGCGACGGGTGACGTGTGGCTGCCCTGGGCGCCACTTCTGGAGCAGCACTGGCCCGGCCGGTGGCTGGCGCCCGATCTCGCCGGTCACGGTTGGTCGGCGCCGCTGTCGTCGTACTCCTTCGAGGGTTTCGCCCAGCGGGTCGCGCAGGGCCTGGCCTCCGACGACCGCATCGTCGTGCTCGGGCACTCGCTCGGTGGCGTGGTCGGCCTGGCGCTGGCGGCCCGCGCCGCCGGCCTGCCGGTGGACGCGGTGGTGGGCTTGGGCATCAAGGCCGTCTGGACGCCGGCCGAGCTGGCCCGCGCCGTGGACCTCGCCGCCCGCCCGGTGGGCTGGTTCACCAGTCGCACCGAGGCCGCCCGCCGCTATCTGCGGGTCGCCGGCCTCACCGGTCTGGTCCTCCCGGACCACCCGATGGTCGACGCCGGGCTGCGTCAGGTCGACGGCCGGTGGCGGCTCGCGATGGACGACGCCGCGTTCGCCGTCGGCGCGCCCGACCTGGCCGCGCTGCTGGCGGCGACCGACGTGCCGGTGGTGCTGGCCCGCGGGGAGCACGACCCGATGGTCACGGACGCGCAGCTCAAGGAGTACGGCGTACCGGTCGTCACGCTGCCCGGTCTCGGGCACAACGCGCACCTGGAGGATCCGGCGGCCGTGCTGAGGTTGCTGGACCCGTACCGTTGATCGGTCAGGCAGGTGCGGGCGCGGGTAGTTCCCGGGCCGGGGTCAGCTCGCGGCGGGCGGCGGTCAGGAAACCCTCGGCGTACGACTCGGCCGGGAAGTCCCCCAGGTAGCGGCGGCGGGTGACCCAGCGGGCGTCGGCCAGCGGGTCGGTGTCCAGCAGGGCGGTGAGCACGGCGTCCACGTTGGACATGTCGCGCCGCAGCACGTAACCCGAGCCGGCCAGCGGGAAGCGCTCGGTGAACCGGTCGCCCTCGCCGCCCATGTCGGTGACGGCGTACGGCTTGCCGGAGTAGAGATAGTCGGAGATGACCCCGGAGACGTCGGAGACCAGCGCGTCCGAGCGGTTCACGGACTCGGTCAGGCTCAGCTCCCGGGCGGCCGCACCGAACACGTGCTGCCGGCCGGTGCGGGCGCGGTCGGCGACCAGCAGTTCGGTGAGCCGGCCCAACTGGCGTGCCGACGCGGGGTTCTGCGCCGTGTACGGATGCGCCCGCAAAATCACCGTCGCGCCGCGCCCCAGCAGCCGCCGCAGCAGCTCCTCGGCCACCGGCAGCGAGCAGTAGTCGGCGTCGGCGTGGTGCCCGGTCCAGGTCGGGGTGTAGAGCACCGTCGGGTGCGCGAGGCCCCGCGTCGGCTCCTCGCGTACCTCGATCGACTCGACCTGGGGACGGCCCACCACGACGAACTTCTCCGCCGGGATCTGCACCCCGGCGCGGGCGTACCGGTCGATCGCCGCCGGCCCGGCCACGAAGATCCGGTCGAAGATCCCTGAGACCGGGTTGGCGCTGGGCGCCTTGTCGCTGTCGCCGTGGTGCAGTTGGACGTGCGTGAGCTGGGTGAACCGGATGCAGTGGCTGTTCTTCGCCCCATGGTTGACGTAGAAGGCCACCCGCAGGCTCGGCACCAGCGCTTCGTCCATCGCGCGCAGCGTGGGGCAGTAGACCACCGGCGCGTCGGTGGCCGCGGCGATCGGCGCGACGAACTCCGGCTCACGGACCAGCACCAGGAAGGGCCGGCCGATCCGTTCGAGGTACGGCAGCCACATGGTGACCTGGTACTCGGAGCCGGGCGGTGCGGAGAAGTAGAGCAGGAACTCCGGCTCGTGCCGGCGTAGCGCGCGGGCGACCTGCCCACCGCCGGCGGCCGGGCGGAACCGTCGCCTCGCCAGGTCCAGCGCGACCGCCCCGGCACCGGCGGCCACCAGCAGGCTGGCGGCGAGCGCCACGACGGCCGGCAGGGTCGACGCGGCGGCGATCGCCACCACCGCGAGCAGCCCCAGCAGGGCGACGCCGAGTCGGTCGGCGATCAGCGGGGTCCAGGCGCGTACCGGCAGGTTGGCGGCCCGGATCTCCAGGTTGCCCGCGGTGCGCAACGGCCCCACCAGCAGCACCAGCCCCAGCAGGACCAGCGCCGTCGCGGCCAGCGCCGGGTCGAAGCCGTCGTCGAGCCGTCGGGAGTAGCCGACCAGGACCGCCGCGGCGATCAGGGCGGTCTCGGCCACCAGGTCGGCGCCCGGTCGGATCCGCTGCTCAGCGGCCGCCGCCACCAGCGCGGCGACGGCCAGCGCGAGGCCCCACCCGGTGCTGCCGGTGAGGGCCAGCACCACGAAGGCCAGCACGGCCAGCCCGGTGCTCAGGCACCGGGCGGCCACCTTGCGAACCAGGTCACCACGCATGTCGCTCCGATCGCCGCCCTCGGTGTCGCGGTGCCGTCGGCGTCAGTTCGTCGACGCCGCGGCCGGCGTCTCGGACCGGTCCGGGCTGGCCTGCGCCGGCACGGACGGGCCGTCGCCAGGCGCCCGGCGTACGTCGATGACCTGACCGGTCAGGTCGGAGATCAACACGTCGAGCGAGGACTGCGCGACGGCCTCCGCGGCCAGCAGCGTGTTCTCCGGCTCCTCGCCGAAGGCACGCGTACGCATGGGGGTGGCCGTCCGCTCCGGGTTGATGCAGTTGACCCGTACGCCGACGTCGGCCCACTCGTCGGCGAGCGCCTGGGTCAGGTTGACCAGGGCGGCCTTGGTGGACGAGTAGAGGGCGTAGCGGGCCCGACCCCGGGTGTACGAGCTGGAGGTGTAGAGCAGCAGCTGACCCTTGGTCTGCTGCAGGTACGGAAGGGCCTGCCGGGCGATGGTCACCGGGCCGACGAAGTTGACCTGCAACACCCGGTCCATCGTCTCCTCGTCCATCTCGGCCAGGGCGCCCCGCTCCAGGATCCCGGCGGTCACCACCACGTGGTCGATCCGGCCGGTGGCCTCGAAGGCGGTCGTCAGCGCGGCCTCGACGTCCTCGGCGCGCTCGACGTGGGTGCCCGTGGTGGAGCGGCTGAACGGGAAGACCTGCGCGCCGAAGCGCCGCGCCAGCTCGGTCAGCTCGTGGCCGATCCCGTAGCTGCCGCCGAACACCACGATCGTGCGGCCCGTCAGCTCCTCGGTGTAGCTGCGGTGGTCGGTCAGCCGGGGCGCCTGCGCCGCCGCGAGCTGGAAGAGCTTGTCCGCCAGGTGCACGTCGACCGGGTGGGTGACCTTGATGTTCTCGTCCGAGCCGTCGATCACCTTGATCGGCGTGCCCGGCAGGTACCGGAGCACCACGCCGCAGTCGTCGGTGGCGGCGAAGTCGGGGTCGTCCTCGGCGATCCGGTACGCCTCACGGATCGTGGGGGAGCGGAACGCCTGCGGGGTCTGTCCCCGGCGCAGCCGGGAGCGCACCGGAATGTCGGTGATGCAGTCGTTCTCGTCCACCTGGATGATCGTGTCGGCGGAGGGGATGGCGACGTCGACGGCGTCGTAGGTCCACAGCGCGTTGACGCACTCGCGGACGATCCGGCCGCTGAGCAGCGGGCGGACGGCGTCGTGGAAGAGGATGTTGCAGTCGGCCGGCCCGACGGCGTCGAGCGCGATCCGGGTGGTCGCGTTGCGGGTGTCGCCGCCCTCGATCACCTTGGTGACCTTGCGCAGGCCGGCCTTCTCGACGATCTGCCGGGCGTCGTCGACGTGACCGGTCGCCATCAGCACGATGATCTCGTCGATCTCCGGAGCGGCCTCGAAGACCGCGAGAGTGTGCTCGATGATCGGCTTACCGGCGATCTTGAGCAGCTGCTTGGGGATGCCGAGGCCCAGCCGGGTCCCGGTGCCGCCGGCCAGCACCACGGCCACTGTCCGCGAGGGCCGCCACGGTGCGGGGGTCTCCGTTGCGGCGTCCGGGCCAGTGGTCTGGTCCTGCGTCATTGCCGGATCCTCACTCTCAGGGTTGCGTTAACGGAAAGTTCCGCCCGAGCGGCGACGGAATGAACCTTAACGCGCGGACCGCGCCGCCCCAACGCGGGCGACGCGGTCCTGGTTGCCGTGTCGATGCCGGTGGTTGGCCGGCACTCTACTTGCTGTTCGCGAACGCCTCGTACGCGCGGATGACCTCGTCGGTCGGGCCGTCCATCCGGATGAGGCCCGATTCCAGCCAGATCGTCCGTTCGCAGGTGTCGCGTACGGAGGAGAGCTGGTGGCTGACCAGGAACACCGTGCCGGCGCCCTCGCGCAGCTCGCGGACGCGCTGCTCGCTGCGCTTGCGGAAACCCTTGTCGCCGGTGGCGAGCGCCTCGTCGATGAGCAGCACGTCGTGCTTCTTGGCGGCGGCGATGGAGAACCGCAGCCGGGCCGCCATGCCCGACGAGTACGTGCGCATCGGCAGGCTGGCGAAGTCACCCCGCTCGTTGATCCCGGAGAAGTCGATGATCCCCGCGGCCTGCTTGGCGACCTCGTCGGGGTGCATGCCCATCGCCAGGCACCCCAGCACGACGTTTCGCTCGCCGGACAGGTCGTTGAGCAGCGCCGCGTTCACCCCGAGCAGCGACGGCTGCCCCTGGGTGTGGATCGCGCCCCGGTTGACCGGTAGCAGGCCGGCGATGGCCCGCAGGATGGTGGACTTGCCCGAGCCGTTGCTGCCGATCAGCCCGATCGCCTCGCCCCGGTACGCGGTGAACGACACGCCCTTGACGGCGTGCACCTCCCGCACGTTCGGCGCGTTGGTGCGCTTGACCAGCCGGCGCAGCGCCGCCACCGGAGTGGTGCCACCGGTGGCGCCCTGGTGGACCCGGTAGATGATGTGCGCGTCGTCGACCACCACGGTGGGGATCCGCTCGGGCGTCAACGTCGGCAGGGAGACGGTCGCCTCGTCGGCGGCCGGCAGGGAATCAACCACGGCCGTACTCCTGTTCGCCGCGCCAGAAGTAGATGTAGCCGCCGACACCGGCCACGACCGCCCAACCGGCGGCGACCAGCCAGAGCTGGGTCAGCGACTCGTTGAGCAGGGGCGCCCGCTCGAGCAGCGCGTACCGGGCCAGCTCGATGTAGACCAGCAGCGGGTTGAACTGGACCAGCGTCGTCGCCCAGCCGGGCAGCCGCTCGAAGAGGCTGACGCTGTAGAGGACGCCGGAGCCGTACATCCAGGTGCGCATGACGAACGGCATGACCTGCTTGAGGTCGCTGGCCTTGGAGCCCAGCCGGGCGACCAGCAGCACCACGCCCGCGTTGAAGACCGCCTGCAACAGCAGGGCCGGCACCAGCAGCAGCCAGTCCCAGGTGATCGACTCGCCGGTGACCAGCACGATGCCGACCAGCACCACCATCGACGCCAGGAGCTGCTGGAACTGGGTCACGGTGGTGGACAGCGGCAGGCTGGCCCGGGGGAAGTGCAGCGCCCGGATCAGCCCGAGGTTGCTGCTGATCGACTGGGTGCCGGCCAGGACCGCGCTCTGGGTGAAGTTGAAGATGAACAACCCGGTGGTCAGGTACGCGATGAAGTTCGGGATGCTGTTCTGTGACAGCACCACCCCGAAGATCAGGTAGTAGACCGCGGCGTTGGTCAGCGGGGTGAGCACCTGCCAGAGCTGGCCCAGCTTGGCGTTGCTGTAGGACGCGACCAGCTTGGCGTTGGCGTACGCGGCGATGAAGTGCCGGTAGGCCCAGAGTCGGCGGCTGTACTCGACGAGGGTGGGTCGCTCACCGGCGACCCGTAGCCCGTGCCGAGCGGCCAGCTGCGCCTGGGTCAGGCCCGTGTCAGGGTCGACCAGCGCGGTGGTGGCCATGGAAATGGCGCTCCGATCTTTCGTGCAGACGGGTTGCTCGCGACGATGGAATCCTAGTGGGAACTGTGCGCGGGACGCCGCCTCGTCGCTGCGTGGACAGTAGTCCGAAACACGTCGGGACGCAACCGTACCGTCGTTGCGCTACTCTAGCGGGCGTGACCTGCGAGAAGAGTCCTCGGTGACGACCGAGAAGAGGCGCGTACCGGCCGGCGCGGCGGTGCTGCGCGACGAGATCACCACGGCCATCCGGCGCGCGCTCATGCAGGAGCTGGCCGCGGTCGGCTACGGCCGGCTCTCCATCGAGGCGGTGGCCCGACGGGCCGGCGTCAGCAAGACGGCGGTCTACCGCCGGTGGAGTTCGAAACTCGACCTGGTGGTGGAGATCGTCGCGGCCGCCGCACACGGCAAGCTGCCGGTGCTGGACACCGGCACCCTGCGCGGCGACCTCGTGCTGCTGTTCCAGGCCGTGGCACACGCGCTGCGTCACCCCCTGGCGTCGCAGATCATCCCCGACCTGCTGGCCGAGGCGGCCCGGAACCCGGCCATCGACGAGGCCCTGCGCCAGGTGCTGCGCGCCCGCCAGCAGGAGATCGGCGGCCGCCTGGTCATCCGCGCCGTGCAGCGCGGCGAGCTGCCCGCGGACACCGATCCCGACGCCGCCGTCGACCTGATCGTCGGCCCGCTCTACTGGCGGCTCGCCATCGCCCGGCTGCCGCTCACCGACAGCTACCTGGACAACCTGGTCGAATCCGTGGCCGTCGGACTCGGCGCGACCGGCGTCGTACCCCGGCCGAGGGCGACGCCGGTATCCGGCTGACCGGGCCCGCGACACCACCCACGACGGGGACCTGGCGGGCCGCCCGCCTCCGCTAGGCTGCCCCCTTGACGCCCGGCCGTCACCGAGCCGACATCCACCTTTCGCCCCCAGATCCGCCTGACGAGAAGGACGCCCGTGGCCAACGTCGACATCATCGCCGTCGCGCCCACTGACCCCGACCCGACGCCGCGCTCCGAGCCGGTGTCCCGGTCGGGTCAGGGCCCCGACCGAAGCCCCGCCACCCGGGTACGCGCGCTGGTGGCCACCGCCCCGACGCTGCTCACCGACGGGGCCGTGGTCGCGTTCGCACTCTTCACCGTCCTCTACCACGCGGCCTTCCTGGCGGATCTGCGTCCGTCGGTGACCTTCCGGATCTGGTTGGTCGCCTGCGTCCTGCTGGCCGTGGTGGCGATGCTGCGGGCCCGACGCCGCTCCGCCGCCCTCCGCGAGGAGAGCGGATCGGTCGAGCCGATCGAGCTGACCGGGACGCGGCCTGCGGTCGACCGGCGGCTGCTGATCGGCGTGCTCGTCGCCGCAGCGCTAGCCTCGGTCAGCGCCGGAGTGATCGGCACCGGCGTCGCCCTCTCCTGGTGGATCCCGGCGGTGGCGGGGCTGCTCGCGGCGGCCGGCGGGATCCTGCTGCTGCGTCGGGTCTGGCTGGACGGACCGACGCCCACCTCGATCGCGCCAATGCCCACGGCGGGGCAGTCGGCGTACGCGCTGGTCATCTCCGTGCTGGTCGGGATCTCCTCGTTCTTCCTCGCCCGCAACACCCCGGACGACGTCTACTACGTCGGGAAGTCGGTCTGGATCGCCGAGCGGGACCTCGTTCCGCTCAACGACTTCCTCTTCTCCGAGAACGTCCTCCCGGCGATGGGTTCGCAACCCCCCATCCCCTCGATCGAGGTGTTCGACGGCGCGCTCGCCAACGTGCTCGGGATCCACGGGGCCTCGGCCACCTGGTACGTGATGCTGCCGATCATGGCGGTGCTGGCGGTGCTCGCGCTCTGGCGGCTGACCCACCGTTGGGCACCCCGGCGGCCGGTGCTCGCCTTCACGGTCGCCGTCGCGTACCTGTACCTGGTCGTCGGTGGGGACGCCGCGCTGGGCACATTCCACCTGCCCCGGCTCTACGAGGGCAAGGGCATGTTCGTCTCGGCCGTCATCCCGCTGATGTGGCTCTACCTGACCGAGTGGTTCGACCGGCGTACCCGGCGGAGCCTGCTGCTCATCGTGGCGCTCTCGATCACCGCCATCGGCCTCACCAACACCGCCGCGATCATCCTGCCGATGCTGGTCGGCGCCGCCGGTTTCGCCATGCTGCTGGTCGGGCGCTGGAAGCTCGCCGTGGTGGCGGCGGTGGCGGCCCTCACGTACCCGATCGGGTCCCTGGTGGTGTCCCGGATCCTGCTCGGCGGCCTGACCGCCGACGGCGCGGACGACGCCTTCTTCGACGCGGCGTACACCTACAAGCGGACCCTGCTGTTCGGCGTGGTCGGCGTGCTCTCCGGCCTGGCGCTCTGGTGCGGCCCGCTGCTGGCCCGTCGGCGCACGCCCGCGCTGCTCACCGCCGGCGCGACCCTGGCGCTGAGCGTACTGTTCGTCCCCGGTGTGCTGGAGACGTTGAGCGCGCTCAGCGGAATCTCGGTCGTGCTGTGGCGGGTGCCGTGGCTGCTCGCCCTGCCGACCCTGATCGGGCTGCTCTGCACGGTTCGCGTGCCGGCCCCCACGCCGGTGCTGCGTCGTGCGGCGTCCGCTGGGATCGCGGTACTGCTGGTCGCCTCGTTCGCGCTCTTCGCCACTCCGATGTGGTCCGCCAAGAGTTGGGTCGACGTGCACGAGCGGCCCACCTGGAAGCTGCCGCAGCAGCGCCAGTCGATCGCCTTCTGGATCAAGGGGTTGGACCGGCCCGCGGGCCTGCTGCTGGCGCCGAAGACCATCATGCGGACCTCGCTCGTCGTCACCAGCCAGGTTCGGGTCGTCCTACCGCGTGACTTCTACCTCGTCGAGTACGACCTCAACTCCCAGTTCGCCAAGGACCGGCTGCTGCTCGCCGGCTTCGCCGACGGCGCCACCACCGCGACGCCGGCGGAGTTGGGCCCGGCGCTCGATCGGCTGGACGTGGGCACCATCTGCGTCTACAACGGCAACCAGTACGCCCGTGACCTGGCGCCGCAGCTCGGCTACCAGGAGTTCGCGAAGCGTGGCAAGCCCGGAGCGATGACGTGTTTCCGGCGGGTCGGCTGAGCATTCCGCCCCTGGGTCGGCCGGTGCCGCGACGGTGCGGCACCGGCAGTTTCGGTGCGGTGACCGAAATGTGCGGCCGATACCCGAGCGACACCGCTGGGTGTCTTCGCGTTAAGGTCGCAGTCATCACTACCGCCCGCCGTACGGGGTCTGGATCACCACATCCGTGGCCCGCCGCTCCGGGCGCGCGGTAGGTCATGCGCGACGGGGAGTGTCATCGACGCACCACGGGCATGCGTCCACCACGGAAATCGTAGGGAGCGAACTCGTTGTTCGGCACGTTGACAGGACGCATCGGAGTGGCCGCCCGCAGCGCGCTGCTGGTGCTGGCCTACCTGGTCATGCTCGTCGCAGGAGTCTTCGGTTGGGTCGGCCTGTTCGCCGTCGCCGGACTGGCGGCGGTGGTCGGGGAGTTCGCCGCCGCCCGCTGGTCCCCGCCGTCGCAGGTGCTGCTGGAGAAGGTCGGCCTGAACTTCTCGTACCGGCAGTTGACCCGTGACCTGTCGGCCGTGCTGCTGGTCGCCGCCCAGGTCGAGCTCGACGGCGTCGAGTTGAGCCTCCTGCTGATCCTGCCGGCGGCGGTGTGGGTCGTCTCGGTCTTCGCGGGCGCGCTCTCCACCATGATCGACCGGCGTAACCCGCAGTCCGCCCTGGTCCGCAACATCGAGCTGGGCCCCCTGCGCTCGGCCCCCCGCCCGCCGGCCTGGGCGGCGGCCGTCGCGGGCGACCGGATGCCCCTGCTCAACCTCCTGCTGGTCCCGGCCGCGGTGGTCGCCGCCGTGCGGCACGAGCCGACGCCGTACTTCATCGCCGCCGCTCTGACGGTGGCGGCGACCGGGGTGGTGGGCGCGATCATCGCCGCGACGTGGCTGCGTGGTCGAGGCTCCGGCCAGGGGCCGCTGATGCCGGCCGTGCAGCGCTGGCTCGACACCCACCGGCCCGAGGTGGCGCTCTACTTCGCCGGCCCGGCCAAGGACGTCTACCAGGCCAACATGTGGCTCGCTCCCACCGAGGCGCTGAACCAGCGCGCGGTGGTGCTGATGCGCAGCCGGGAGGCGTTCTTCGAGCTGGCCGACACCCGGCTGCCGGTGCTCTGCGTCCCGGCCGGGGTGGACTTCATGAACCTCGAACTCGGCAGCGTCCGCGCCGCCCTCTACGCCGCGAACGTCGGCGCGAACATCCACATGCTGCGCGAGCCCGGCATGAAGCACGTCTTCGTGGGGCACGGCGACAGCGACAAGCAGGCCAGCGTCAACCCCTACAGCAAGGTGTACGACGAGGTCTGGGTGGCGGGCCTGGCCGGTCGGGAGCGGTACGCCCGTGCCGGGGTGGGCGTGCTCGACTCGGACATCGTGGAGATCGGCCGGCCGCAGTTGGCCGGCGTGCACACCTTCGGGGCCGAGTCGGTGGACCGTCCGTTCACCGTGCTCTACGCGCCCACCTGGGAGGGTTGGCTCGACGACGACCCGTACCACACCTCCCTGGTGCTGATGGGTGAGCGGATCGTCAAGGGCCTGCTGGCGAGCAACCCCGGAGTGCGTCTGGTCTACAAGCCGCACCCGCTGACCGGGTCGCGGTCCAAGGCGGCCAAGGCGGTGCACGACCGGATCGTCGAGGCGATCCGCTCCGCCGGTGGAAACCCCAACGCGGCCTCCCTGGACGGCACCGCGCATCTCGTGGTGACCGGCCGTACGCCCGGGCTGTTCGACTGCTTCAACCAGACCGACCTGCTGATCAGCGACGTGTCCAGTGTGGTCTCGGACTTCGTGCAGAGTCAGCGGCCGTACGTGGTGGCAAACCCGTCCGGCCTGCCGGAGGACGAGTTCCGTCGGGAGTACCCGACCTCGCGGGCCGCGTACCTGCTCTCCGCCGACTGCGGTGAGCTGGAGAAGATCGTGGCGGTGACCCGGGCCGGCGACGACCCGATGACCGAGGCACGCCGCGACCTGAAGACCTACCTGTTGGGGCCGGCGGAGGCCAACCCGATGGACCGGTTCGCCGAGGAGATCACCCGGCTCTGCCGCTGACCGCGCACCACGTCCCGCGCCCGGCCCGACACTCGTCGGACCGGGCGCGGTCGTGTCGGCGGCGAGGAGGGGTGACTCAGTCGAGCAGGGCGGCGACCGCGTCGGCGACCGGGGTGTCCGCCGGCAACGCCCGTGCCGTCACGACCGCGCTCAGCGGCAGCGGCCCGTACAGGTGGGGGAAGAGCTGCCCGCCGCGCGACGGCTCCCAGCGCAGGACGTCGGCCAGCCGGCCCTCGTCCACGCCCAGCAGGGTGAGGCCGGTGACGCCGGAGAAGTGCCGGCGGGCCGTCTCCACCACCTGGTCGGCGGCGGAGAGGTGGATGAAACCGTCCTGGCGGTCCAGGGCCGAGCCGGCGACGGCGCCGGCGGCCCGCGCGTCGTCCCACTCGACGGTCGGCAACAGCTTGTAGATCACCTCCGCAGACTACGTCTCCCACGTTTCGGCCGTACCGCCGCCGACGTCGGCCACCGCCCGTCATGCTCAGGTGGACCCGCCGGAAGGGGATGGACGATGGCGAGCTACGACGACGACTGGACCGACACCCAGCGCGGGCTGTACGACGAGTGCTACCGGGCCGGCGGCGAGTGGGCCGAGGACCCGGACACCCCGTCGGACGACGTGCAGCACGTGATCAACCTGGCCGAGGCGGACGACGACGCCTTCGACGACTCCGAGATCGACTTTCCGCCCCTGGTCGACGCCGTCACCCAGGCCAGCGGCGTCAACGTGACCAGCGTGCCGGCCCGGCACGACGACCCCGGTTTCCGGGGCTTCACCGACGGCGTGCGGGACGCGGTCGCCGACGACACGTTCGGTCTCTAGGGCCCGACCGGGAGGCGGCCCTCCCGCTCGCGGCGGCCTTCTGCCACCATTCGCAGGACGGCTGCGACGGATGGGGGCACGGTGCGGATCCTGCTGGTGGAGGACGACCGCCGGGTGGCCGCCGCGCTCTCCTCCGCCCTGACCCGTCGTGGCTACCAGGTCGAGCACGCCGCCACTGTCGCCGCGGCGCTCTCCGCCGCCCCCTGCGACCTGGTGCTGCTGGATCTGACCCTGCCCGACGGCGACGGCACCGAGGTGTGTCGGGAGCTGCGCCGGCGCAGCAGCCAGCTCGGCATCATCGCGGTGACCGCGCGGGGTGAGGAGCGCGACCGCGTCCTCGGGCTGCGCCTGGGCGCGGACGACTACGTGGTCAAGCCGTTCTCGATGGTGGAGTTGCAGGCCCGGATCGAGGCGGTGCTGCGCCGCGCCGCGAATGCCGCTCCCGAGCGGCACCTGATCGAGGCGGGGGCGGTGCGCATCGACGTGGCCGCCCGCACGGTGACGGTGGCGGGGCGCGCGGTGACGCTGACCCGCAAGGAGTTCGACGTGCTGCTGTCGCTCGCCCGCCAGCCGGGGGTGGCGGTGCCCCGCGACCGCATCCTGCTCGACGCCTGGGGCACCACCTGGGGCGATCCGCACACGGTCGAGGTGCACGTCGGGTCGTTGCGCGGCAAGCTGGGCGACGCGCGGCTGGTGGAGACCGTCCGTGGGGTCGGCTACCGGTTGCGCGATGCGTGAGGGGACGCCGTGCGCCGTCGACTGGTGATCAGTTACCTGCTGCTGATGGTGCTCGTCCTCGTCGCGCTGGAGAGCCCGCTCGCCGTGACCCTGGCCAGCCGGGAGACCGAGCGGGTACGCGCCGACCGGCTCGCCGACGCCACCCGGTTCGCCTCGCTGGCCGGTCCGGCGCTGCGCGGCGGCGAGCCCGGCCCGATCGGCGCGGAGCTGCGCAGCTACGACGAGCTGTACGGGATCGGCGCGGCGGTCGTCGACCGGGACCGGGGCATCGTCGTCGACTCGGCGAGCTGGCGGTCCACCGGAACGGCCACGGTCCTGGACGTGGCGCTGTCCGGGCAGCAGGCCAGCGCGCCGGAGTCGATCTGGCCCTGGTCCGCCGGACCGGTGGTGGTGGCGGTGCCCATCAACGACGGCGGTGAGGTCCTCGGCGCGGTGGTGATCGTGACACCCGCCGGCGAGATCCGCCGGGCCGTGACCATCTGGTGGCTGCTGCTCACCGTGGCCGGCCTGCTCGTCGTGCTGGCCTGCGTGCTCACCGCGTTCGGCCTGGCCGGATGGGTGCTGCGGCCGGTCACCGAGCTGGACGCGGTCACCCACGAGATCGCCGAGGGCGATCGGGGCGCCCGGGTGCAGCATCGACTCGGCCCGCCGGAGCTGCGCCGGCTCGCGACCAGCTTCAACCACATGGCCGACGTGGTCTCCGACGTGATGGACCGGCAGCGTGCCTTCGTCGCGCACGCCAGCCACCAGCTGCGCAATCCGCTCACGGCGCTGCGGCTGCGGGTGGAGGAGCTGGGTCCCAGCCTCACCGACGCGGACGGGCGCTCCGAGCACCGGCTGGCGTTGGAGGAGACCGACCGGCTGGCGCTGGTGCTCGACGCGCTGCTCACCCTGGCCCGGGCCGAACGCGAGGAGAACGAGCGGGTCAGCGTGGACGCCGCCGCCGTCGCGGCTTCCCGGGTGGCCGCGTGGGCGCCGTTGGCCCGGCACCGGTCGGTCGCGCTGCGCCTGGCCACGAGCGATGCCCCCGCGTACGCGCGGACCGTGCCGACCGCCGTCGACCAGGCGCTGGACGCCCTGATCGACAACGCGGTGAAGTTCAGCGGTGCCGGCGGGGCGGTGACGGTGACGGTGGCGCGCCGCGACGACGGCGTCCTGTTGGAGGTGCGCGACACCGGCCCGGGTATGACCGAGAGTCAGCTCCGCCAGGCCACCGAGCGGTTCTGGCGGGCCCCGGACGCGCAGAACGTCGACGGGGCCGGGCTCGGCCTGACCATCGCCGCCGTGCTGGTGGACGCCTCCGACGGGCGGCTCACCATGCGAGCGGGCACCCCGCGCGGGCTGGTCGCCGGCCTGTGGTTCCCGGCCACCGAGCCGGCGGGAGAGCCGCTGGACGGGGAGGGGGACCCGGCCGCCGACCGGTGGCCCACCCCGGCGCGCTAGCGGCGGTTCACGGCTCGGCCACTGCGGCGACCCGGGCGGCCCACGGCGTGGCCGTCCGGCAGCTCAGGGCTTGGCGGCCCGGTACCAGGCGGCGGCGCCCGGGTGCAGTGGCAGCGGCGCGGTGGCGATCGCCGAACGGGGGCTCATCCGTCCCGCCGCCGGATGCGCCGCGCCCAGCTCGGCCCGGCGCTCCATCAGCAGTCGGGTCACATCCCGGACCAGCGGCTCCGGCAGGTCGGCCCGCACGATCAGATAGTTCGGGTCGGCGACCGTGGTCACCGGGTTCATGCCGTACACCGAGCGGGGGATGTCCCGGGACACGTAGACCTGCCCGTAGCGGGCGCGCAGCGGCTCCGTCCACTCGCCGAGGTCGACGACCCGGGTGGCGCTGCGCCCGGCCAGCTCCTCGATGCCCCGCACCGGCAGACCACCGGAGAAGAAGAACGCGTCGATGCGTCCCGAGCGCAGGGCGGTCACCGAGTCGTCCAGGCCGAGCCGTTCCCGGCGTACCGCGTCGCCCCCGAGCCGGGCCACCTCGAGCAGCCGGGTGGCGGTGATCTCGGTGCCGGAGCCGGCCGCGCCCACGGAGACCCGCCGACCCCGCAGGTCGCCGACCGTGCGGACCGGCCCGCCGTCGGTCGTGACCAGGTGCAGTTGGTCGTCGTACACCCGGGCCACCGCGTCCACCGAGGGGCTCTGCGTCGGGCTCGTGGGCAGCACGTCGGCCTGGGTGAAACCCAGCTCGGCGGCCCCCGAGCCGACCAGGCGGACGTTCTCCGCCGAGGCCGCGGTGATCACCACGCTGGCCCGTACCCCGGGCAGTTCGCGGTTGAGGATGGTCGCGAGGGACTGCCCGAACGCGTAGTAGACGGCGGTGGGGCTGCCGGTGGCGATCCGGATCTCCACCGGCTCGGCCGGGTCGTCCCGGCAGCCGGCGACGGTCAGGGCCACGACCAGCGCCAGCGCCGCCGTCCCCGCGCGGCGTCGACCGGCCCGAGGAGACGAGGTACGACTCACGCGGTGCACTGTGCGCGCTCCGACGGGCAGGCGCAAGCCCGCATCCGTCAGTACCGCCGGTGCGGCCCTCGCTCAGCAGACCGGGCGGCGGCCCGGCGTCGACACCGCGGCGCGCGCCGGCTCCAACGACGCGCTGTGCAGGATGCGCTCCCGGTCCGGCCCGTCGGCCACGCTCACCAGGAAACAGCCGGTGCCCGGGCGGAGTACGGCCGGCACGTCGAGCACGGCCGCGCCGCGGATCAGCACGGCGGCCAACTCCCGGTCGGTGAGCCGTACACCGAGGATGTGCCGGCGCACGTGCCGCCCGCCGGCCAGCAGCGCCGACCGCCATGCCGCCGCCGCGAGGCGGGACACCCACCTGCGGCGGGCCGGCGAGGCGCCCGGCACGGGACCGCCCAACAGCTCCCGACGTCCCTGCCACCAGCCGGCATCCATCAACCGGCCGTACGTGCCCCGGTGCTCCGGCGGCACCCACAGCCGGTGCACCTCGTAGCGGCGGCGGAGTCCGCCGACCGTCACCTCCTGGGTGACCGGAATGTCGAGGCGGGCGAGCAGCTGGCGCATCCGCTGCGCGGCGTCCTCCCGGTTGAACTCGACCCCCGGCGTCTGCGCCGGCGCCGGCGCAGACGGCGTGGCGCTCGACCGGGCGCCCGTCGCAGGCGCGGTGCAGCGCAGCAGGCAGGACGCCTCGAACGCGTCGCCCAGGGTCAGCCAGTCCAGCGGGGGCGGCGTCGCCGGTGGGCGGGGCCGGTCGAGCAGGGCGGGATCGCGGGCCAACTGAAGGCTCCTTTGTCGGAGTCTGGGTCTCCCTACCGTGGCCCCTGCGCGGCCGTTACGGAACGTGTCCCGCCCAGCCTTGAGCAAATCTTGCGGCTCCCGCTGCGCTACAGCTCGGTGACCACCAGATCCACCTGCCGGACCCGCCCGGCGGCGGTCGGTTCCTCCACCACGGTGTGCTTCAGCTCGCGCAGGGCGCCGACCAGCTCCCGGGCGGTGCGCGGCTTCGCGCCGGTGAGGAGCAGATCCCGTACCAGCCGTCCCTTGGTCGCCTTGTTGAAGTGGCTCACGACCGAGCGGACGGGCACCCCGTCGACCTCCCGCTCGTGCAGCACCCGCACGGTGACCGTCCGTTCGGCCAGCTCGCCGCGCGGAGTCCAGGTGGCCGCGTACGCGCCGGAGCGCAGGTCGAGCACCGGGCCCCGACCGGCCGCGCCGGCCAGGACCGGCGTCAACTCCCGCCGCCAGTACGCCGACAGCGCCCCGACGTCCGGCAGGCGGACGCCGATCGGGCAGCGGTACGGCGGGATCCGGTCGGCGAGGCGTACCGCGCCCCACAGGCCGGAGCTGATGAGGATCGACCGGCGGGCCGCCCGCAGCGCCGCCGGTGGCAGCGTGGCCAGCTCCAGCGCCTCGTAGAGCACCCCGGTGTAGAGCCGCTCGGCCGGGGCGGTCGCCGCCTCCCGCAGCCGGGCGTTGCGGCGCAGCTCGCCACGCTGACCGTCGCTGAGCCCGAGCGCGGCCAACGCCGCCTCCTCGTCCGGCCCCGCGCTGAGCGTCACGAGCGCGTCGAGCACCCGCTCGCGGGCCGGGTTCAGCTCCGGCAGCGAGAGCTTGTCCGGCGTCCACCGCCGTCCGGTGCCGGCGTCGGCCTTGCCCTCCGAGGGCGGCAGCAGGATGAGCATCGGATCTCCTCGAACGGCGTACGGCGGCGGCCCGGCCAGCGTACGACCCGTCCTCAGCGCCAGGGCCGCACCGGGGTGTCGGGGTGGTACACGCGATAACCACCGACCTCGCGGACCGGTGCGGCGTCGGGTCGGTCGGCGAGCAGCCGGCGCAGCCGCCGGTCCATCGGCGAGTCGACCTCCACCACGTAGCCGGGCCGCGCAGCCCGCCCGACCTGCCGCCAGTACGGTCGGTAGCGGTTCTGCCCGGGGGACAGGTCGCCGTCGAGCACCCCGCAGACCACCGCCTCGTCGGTGTTGAAGATCAGCCGGTTGCAGGTCCAGTAGTCCCCGTACACCTCGTGGGGTCCGTCGGCGCGCAGCGCGGTGGCCAACTCCCGGGCCTGGCGCTCCTCGGTCCGCGACGCGGCGGCGCCGCTGACCGCGAAGAGCACGGTGACCACCAGCGTCGTCGCGGTCAGCGCCGCCAGCACGGCGGCGGCCAGCGCGCCGGTCAGCCGGCCGAGTACGCCCACCGTGCCCCGCCGGCCGGCCACGGCCGCCGCCCAGAGCGGCCAGAGCACCGCCGGCAGCGACAGTTGCAGCACCGACAGGTAGCGCGCGTTGTCCAGCGGACTGGTCGCGGCGAGCGGGCTGCGCACGTACGACAGCAGGGTCAACGCCGCCCCGACGACAAGCGCGAGCTGCACCACCGGCCCGACCCGCGCGGACCGTGGCGTGCCCTCGGCCCGGTCGCCGCGCAGGGTGCCGGCGGCGGGCCCGCCGGGTGCCGTGCCCACGGCCCGGCGGTACGCGACGAGCGCGAGCGCCGCGGCGGCCACCAGCAGCACCGGGTAGAGCAGCCCGAACCACTGCTGCCAGCGGCCGCAGCCGTCGACCGGGCAGAGCCCGTGCGCCAGCGGCACCCCCTCCAACAGGCCACCCCGGATCCGGTCCGACCACGGCGGCAGCGGGCCGGCCTTGGTGCTGACCTCCCGGAACACCGTCAGCGAGTCCTCACCCGGCCCGGCGCGCAGGTTGTCGACGATCATCGGCGCGATCCCGACCACGAAACCCGCCACCAGCAGCAGCCCGGACCAGCCGACCAGCTCCCGGCGCACCGCCCAGAGCAGCGCCAGCACGGCGACACCCAGGTACGGCAGGATCAGCCAGTCCGACCAGGCGGCCAGCCCGGCCAGCAGCCCGAACAGCGCGACGGCCAGCCGACGGTGGCGCACCGACCCGGCGGCCAGCCCCACGACGATCAGCAGCATCAGCAGCACCGCCGGTTTGACCTCCGGTCGGCCGCCGACCACCGTGAGCTGGTCACGCACCACCCGCTCGGGTCCCAGCGCCAGCAGAGCGACCACGAGCACGGCGAACCACGGCGGGTAGAGCCGGCGGGTGAGCCGGTACACGAGGTAGAGGAAGATCGCGTACAGGGCCAGCATCGGCAGCCGCAGCACCGGCCAGCTCGGACCGAACACGGCAAGCAGAGGCGCCGCCAGGTACGACTCGAGCATCCCCATGTAGTGCTGGCCGTAGAGGAAGACGGGGTGTTCCCGGCCCTGCCCGATGTGCAGGGCGGCCAGCCCGAAGGTCGCCTCGTCGCTGTTCGACACCGGGACGGTGTACAGCGTCAGGACCAGCCGGTACCCGACGCCGACCAGCCCGAACAGCAGCGCGACGAGCGCCGGCCGGTCAAGTCGCGGACGCCACCGCCCGCGGTGCTGCTCTGGATGCGACACGACCACGCCCCCGTCGTCGTCCCGACCGGAGTGTTTCACGGACCGACCGCCGGTCGGGCCGCTTCGGCCCAGTCCGGCCTGGCTGGCGGGCTGCGGTTCGGACCCGCTCGCGTGGCCGACGGCGTCGGCGTGTGGCAGGGTTGGCGGGTGCCACCCACACCCGCCGGCGAACTGGCCGTGCCGAACCTGCACCGGGCCGCGCGGATCGAAGACGCCGTGCACCAGCTCGTGGAGCGTCGGCTGCGCCGCACCGGCTGGCGGATGAACATCGTCGCCTACACCGGCTACGGCCGCCCCGGCTGGGTGCGCGTGATGTGCCGGGTGCTGCTCGGTCGGCCCGACACCCGTCAGCGGGGTCGGCTGGAGAAGGTCCGCGGCTGGCGCAGCTTCACCACCCTGCCCGCCAAGCACGTCACCGTGCAGATCGAGGCCGGCGGGGTGCGGCACGAGGCCCGGGCCGACCGCAGCGGCTTCGTCGACACGCTCGTCGAGGCCGACCTGCCACCCGGCTGGGGCACCGTACGCCTCAGCGTCCCCGACGCCGAGCCCGTCGACGCGCCCGTGCGCATCCTCGACCCGGAGGTCAAGTTCGGCATCCTGTCCGACATCGACGACACGGTGATGGTGACGGCGCTGCCCCGACCCCTGCTCGCCGCGTGGAACACCTTCGTTCTCGACGAGCACGCCCGCGCCGCCGTACCCGGCATGGCGGTGCTCTACGAGCGACTGGTCACCGCGCACCCCGGCGCCCCGGTCTTCTACCTCTCCACCGGCGCGTGGAACGTCGCGCCGACGTTGACGCGGTTCCTGTCCCGGCACCTCTACCCGGCCGGGCCGCTGCTGCTCACCGACTGGGGTCCGACCGCCGACCGCTGGTTCCGCAGTGGCATGGAGCACAAGCGTTCCACCCTCGCGCGGCTCGCCAAGGAGTTCCCCGACGTGCGCTGGCTCCTCGTCGGCGACGACGGCCAGCACGACCAGGAGATCTACCGCGAGTTCGCGGCGGCCCACCCGGAGAACGTCGCCGGGGTGGCCATCCGCCGGCTGTCCCCGACGCAGTCGGTGCTGGCCGGTAGCCTGCCCGCCCCGGCCGGACGGCCGTCCTCGGGGCCGGTGGGGCAGAAGTGGCTGTCCGCGCCCGACGGCGCCGGCCTGTGGCAGCTGCTCCGCGACGCCGGCCTCGTCTGACTCGGCCAAAAATGCCAGGGCCACGCGGGCGTCAGACAGCGCGGAGGGCCGTGCGGTGTGGGCGCTCAGGTAGGTGATCCAGCGCCGCGGCGGTCGCGTCGTCAGCGGGTAGCAGAAGGATGAGTTGCTGGGCGTCCGAGGCAGGAAGCTCAAGGACCTCCCGATTCCACCGCAGTTGGGGCCCGCGCGGGTGAGTCATCCTCAGCGGGACGCGGGCGGGAGGGAGGTGGCGGTGCAGCCGCCGCGTGAACTCGGCGCCGGCCACGGTTGCGAGATCGGCCGTGAACCATTCGAACGTTTCGGCCGAAGGCCCGAGCCACAGGTTGAAGACCTGCTCGTCGGCGATTTGCTCCCAGTCGACGAAGGTGGTCCTGGCCCGCGGATGCGTGAAGACATACCTGGTGAGGTTGGGCTCTTCCGTGTCCAGCAGGCCGGTGGCGCGCATGACCGTGCCGAAGCCGTCGGTGTGGGCGAGCACGTCACCGATTCGGTTGGTGACGAAGGCGATGCCCGGCTCCAGAAGGGTGAGTATCTGGCGCACGGTTGGCCGCACGGTGCGTACGGGCGGCGTCGGCCGCACGTGCCCGGCACACGCGCCACCAGTGATCTTGGCGAGGTAGCCCAGATGCGTGCGTTCGGCGGTGTCGAGGTTGAGCGCATCGGCCAGGGCGTTGACGACCGAGCGCGACGGGTTACGGTCGCGGCCCTGTTCGATTCTGGTGAGGTACTCGACGCTGACCCCAGCCCGCGCGGCCAACTCCGACCGCCGTAGCCCGGGAGCACGCCGTCGCAGGAGTGCCGGCAGGCCCAACTCCTCGGGGCGGAGGCTGTCACGCTTGGCCCGGACGAAGTCTCCCAGCGGCGTACCCATGCTGCGGAGCCTACGGCCCGCCACGCCCGGTCGGCGGGACACAGGGTGGCCCTGTGGGGGCCAGCCTGCACCCGGTCTGGCTGCTCGCCCGGAAACGACAGATCGTCGACGGCATGAGCGACAAGAGCAGACTCGTGGTCATCGTCGGTAGCATCCGTGAGGGAAGGTTCGGGCCCGTCGTCGCCTCCTGGGTGACGGATCAGATTCACGCGCACGGCGGTTTCGACGCCGACCTCGTCGACCTGGCCGGGGTGGACATTCCGCTGGTGCTGCCGGCCGCTTCGCCGAAGTTCGCCGGGGACGACTATCCCCGTCCGGAAGGCATGAAGGACCTCACCAGGAGGCTGTCGGAGGCCGACGCTTTCATCATCGTCACTCCGGAGTACAACCACAGCTTCCCAGCGTCGTTGAAGGCGTTCGTCGACTGGCACTTCACCCAGTGGACCGCCAAACCGGTGGCGTTCGTCAGCTACGGCGGTGCGGCCGGTGGCCGGCATGCGGTGCTTCACCTCGAGAACGTGCTCACCGAACTGCACGCGGTCACGATCCGCGACGGACTGGCCTTCCCCAACTACTTCACCGCCTGGCAGGACGGTGCACCGCTGGACGCCGCCGCAGCCGGCTACGCCAAGACACTCCTGGAACAACTCCAATGGTGGGCGCAGGCATTGCGTGCCGCCCGTGCCGCCGCCCCGTACCCGGGTGGGGCGTGACGATCGATGGACTACACCAGGTTGGGCTCGGCAGACCTGCGGGTGAGCCGGATCGCGCTCGGCTGTATGACTTTCGCCCAACCCACCGACAGGCACCCATGGACACTGGACGAGGACACCGCTCAGCCGATCTTCCGGCGGGCGGTCTCCGAGGAGTCGATGTGCGCGTTCAAGTATGTAGCGTGATGATCACTTGATGCTGACCAGTTCCTGGAGCCTGCTGGCAACTGGTCAGCATCAAGTGATCATGGGACTGCGCGACGGTCAGCGGCGGTCAGCCCTGGCGGAGCCAGATGACGCCCAGCGGCGGCACCTGGAGGGCCGCCGACGCCACCAGACCGTGCCACGGCACGTCCTCGGCGTGCACCTCGCCCAGGTTGCCCACCCCCGACCCGCCGTAGTGGTGGGCGTCGGTGTTGAGCACCTCGGTCCACGTACCGCCGGCCGGTAGGCCGATCCGGTAGTCGTGCAGCGGCAGTGCCGAGAAGTTCGCCACGCACACCAGCGTCGAACCGTCCGGCGCGATCCGGACGAAGGAGACGGTGTTGTTGGCGACGTCGTCGCCGGCGATCCAGCGGAACCCGGCCGGTTCGGTGTCCTGCGCCCACAGCGCCGGGGTGTCCCGGTAGACGCGGTTGAGGTCACCGACGAGCCGCTGCACTCCGGCGCGGGCCGGGTCGTGCAGCAGGTACCAGTCGAGACCGCGTTCCTCGCTCCACTCCCGGTCGTCGGCCAGCTCGGAGCCCATGAAGAGCAGTTGCTTGCCGGGGTGCGCCCACATGTACGCCAGGAGCGCCCGGACGTTCGCGAGGCGCTGCCAGGTGTCGCCGGGCATCTTGCCGGCCAGCGATCCCTTGCCGTGCACGACCTCGTCGTGGCTGATCGGCAGCACGTAGTTCTCGCTCCAGGCATACGCCAGGGAGAACGTGAGCTGGTGGTGGTGGTGCTGGCGGTAGATCGGGTCCTTCGACGTGTAGAGCAGGGTGTCGTGCATCCAGCCCATGTTCCACTTGAAGCCGAAGCCCAGCCCGCCACCGGCGGTGGACTGGGTGACCCCCGGCCACGCGGTGGACTCCTCGGCGATCATGACGACGCCGGCGTGGTGCTTGTAGACCGTCGCGTTCACCTCCTGCATGAGCGCGATGGCCTCCAGGTTCTCCCGACCGCCGTACTGGTTGGGGGCCCACTGGCCCGCCTCGCGGGAGTAGTCCAGGTAGAGCATCGAGGCGACCGCGTCGACACGCAGCCCGTCGACGTGGAACTGGTCGCACCAGTAGAGCGCGTTGGCGACCAGGAAGTTGCGCACCTCGCGGCGACCGAAGTCGAAGACGTACGTGCCCCAGTCCGGGTGCTCGCCGCGACGGGGGTCGGGGTGCTCGTACAGCGGGGTGCCGTCGAAGCGGGCGAGGGCCCACTCGTCCTTCGGGAAGTGCGCGGGCACCCAGTCCAGGATCACGCCGATACCGGCGGCGTGCAGAGCGTCGACGAGGTGGCGGAACTCGTCCGGGTCGCCGAAGCGGGACGTCGGCGCGTAGTAGCCGGTCACCTGGTAGCCCCAGGAGCCGCCGAACGGGTGCTCCATCACGGGCAGGAACTCCACGTGCGTGAAGCCCAGCTCGGTGACGTACGCGGTGAGCTGGTCGGCCAGCTCGCGGTAACCCAGGCCGGGCCGCCACGAGCCGAGGTGCACCTCGTACACGCTCATCGGCTCCTGGTGCGGCCGCCGCTCGGCCCGGCGGGCGAGCCAGTCGGCGTCGTTCCAGCGGTACGTCGAGTGGTGCACCACCGACGCGGTGGCCGGCGGCACCTCCGCGTACGCCGCCAGGGGGTCGGCCTTGTCCCGCCACTTCCCGTCGGCGCCGAGCACCCGGAACTTGTAGCGGGCGCCGACCCGCGCGTTGGGGACGAACAGCTCCCACACCCCGCTGGAGCCGAGCGAGCGCATCGGCCAGCCGTCGTCCGCGCCCCAGCCGGTGAAGTCACCGACCACGCGGACGCCCTGGGCGTTGGGCGCCCAGACGCTGAACGCCACTCCCTCGTCGAACACCCGCGCGCCGAGCGCTTCCCACAGCCGCTCGTGCCGGCCCTCGCCGATGAGGTGCAGGTCCAGCTCGCCGAGGGTGGGCGGGTAGCGGTACGGGTCGTCGTGCGTCGTGCCGTCGACCTCCACCCGGTAGTCGAGCACGCCCCCCTCGACCTGCGCCTCGAAGATGCCCAGGTCGTGCACCCGCTTCATGGGGTGCCGCTCGTCGCCGACGAGCAGCACCACGTCACCCGCGCCCCGGCGCATCGTGCGGATCGTGGTCGACCCCTCGGCGGGGTGCGCGCCGAGCAGCGCGTGCGGGTCGTGCGTCACACCGGTGATCAGCTGGTCCATCGGTCGTCCTTCGAGGCGGAAGCGGTCGGCGCGGAGCGGGACGGGCGGATGGCAGCCGGGTGGGGCGTGGACGGGCGGCCGTCCGAGGACTGGGCGGCCGCCGCACGGGCCGCCGCGCGGAACGCCAGGGTGGCCGGCGTCGCCGCCCCGCGGGCCGGGGTCGCCGGCGTCGGGGCAGATGGCTCGACGGCTGAGGCAGATGGCTCAACGGCCGGGGGAGCGGGCTCGGCGGCTGAGGCAGATGGCTCGGCGGCCGGGGGCGGCGTCGTGGTGGCTGGGGCCGGCGGCGCGGTGGTCGGGGGCGCGGTGGGCGGCGGCGCGGTGGTCGGGGGCGCGGTGGGCGGCGGCGACGGCTGGGCAGCCCGGGGCTCTGCGGCGCTGGCCGGAGGCGACGGCTCGGTGGCCGGGGCCACCGGGGCCGTGCCTCCGGACAACTCCTCCGGCACGTCGGCGACGGTGAGATCGGGCGCTTCGACGCCGGCCGGCTCGGGCATGGTGGGCGGCGTCGGGCGGCGGACGGTCAGCACGTGCGCCGGTTGCAGGTACGGGTCGAGTCGTACCGCGTTGCGCTGCCCCCAGTCGTAGCTGGTGCCGGTCAGCTCGTCGGACACGGTGAAGCGCTCGTGCCAGTCGAACCCGAGCGCCGGCATGTCGAGCGTGGTGTTGCCCCACTGCACCTCACGTGAGTCGAACGAGCAGACGACGATGACCGTGTTGCCGGTCTCCGGGTCGTGCTTCGACCAGCACAGCAGCGCCGGGTTGTCGATCTCGTGGAACTTCAGGTTGCGGAGCTGGTGCAGCGCCGGGTTGTCACGGCGTACCCGGTTGAGGGTGGTCAGGAACGGCGCCAGCGAGCGGCCCTGCGCCTCGGCGGCGGCCCAGTCGCGCGGACGCAGCTCGTACTTCTCGTTGTCCAGGTACTCCTCCGCGCCGGGGCGAGCCACGTGCTCGAACAGCTCGTAGCCCGCGTACAGGCCCCAGGAGGGGGAGAGCAGCGCGGCCAGCACCGCCCGGATCTTGAACATCGGCGGGCCGCCGTGCTGCAACGACTCGTGCAGGATGTCCGGCGTGTTCGGCCAGAAGTTCGGCCGCATGTGGTCGGCCGACGCGACCAGCTCCTCGCAGTACTCCCGCATCTGCGCGGCCGTCGTGCGCCAGGTGAAGTAGGTGTACGACTGCGTGAAGCCGATCTTGCCGAGCCCGTGCATGATGGCCGGCCGGGTGAATGCCTCGGCCAGGAACAGCACGTCCTTGTCGACCTTCTTGACCTCGGCGATCAGCCAGTGCCAGAAGTCGAACGGCTTGGTGTGCGGGTTGTCCACCCGGAAGATCCGGATGCCCTCGCCCACCCAGTGCAGCACCACCCGCAGCACCTCGGCCCGGATGCCCTCCGGGTCGTTGTCGAAGTTGACCGGGTAGATGTCCTGGTACTTCTTCGGCGGGTTCTCCGCGTACGCGATGCTGCCGTCGGCCCGGGTGGTGAACCACTCCGGGTGCTCGGTGACCCAGGGATGGTCCGGCGCGCACTGCAACGCCAGGTCCATCGCGACCTCCAGGCCCTGCGCGGCGGCGGCGTCGATGAAGGCCCGGAAGTCCGCCGTCGTACCCAGGTCGGGGTGGATCGTGTCGTGGCCGCCCTCGGCGGCGCCGATGGCCCACGGCGAGCCCACGTCGGTCGGCCCGGCGGTGAGCGCGTTGTTGCGGCCCTTGCGGTTGACCCGGCCGATCGGGTGGATCGGCGGCAGGTAGAGCACGTCGAAGCCCATCGCGGCGACACCGGGCAGCCGCCCGGTCGCGGTGGCGAAGGTGCCGGAGCGCCCACCCGCTGCTCCTTCGGAGCGCGGGAAGAACTCGTACCAGGCCGAGAAGAGGGCCCGCTTGCGGTCGACCCAGAGGGAGTACGCGTCACCGACCGTCACCAACTCGCGTACCGGGTGCTCCCAGAGCAGGTCGGCGAGGGCGAGCGCCGGCCCGACGCGCTGCGGCAACGGCAGATCGGTGTCGGCGAGGGCGGTGAGCGCGTCGGCGACGCTCGCGCGGTCGGCGGCCGGCACCAGGTCCGTGGCGGCGGCGAGCACCCGGGCGCCCTCGGCCAGGTCGTTGGCGAGATCTTCCGGCCCCTGCCCGGCGGCGATCTTCTTGGTCACCGCGTTCTGCCACGTCAGGTACGGGTCTTGGAAGGCCTCGACGGTGAAGGTCCAGGCGCCGACGGCGTCCGGGCGGATCGTGGCGTGCCAACGGTCCTGGCCGGGCTCGCCTGGGCGCATCCGGGTGAACGGCCGTTCCTCGCCGTCCGGGCCGACCCACACCACGTTGCAGCCCAGCGCGTCGTGCCCCTCCCGGTAGGCGCGCGCCGACACCGGAACCGGCTCGTCGACGACCGCCTTGGCCGGGTACCGCCCGCACGAGACGACGGGGGAGACGTCTTCGATCGGGAACCGTCCTGTCACCCCGCCAACCTACTGTGCGAGATCGGCTCGCGCGCGGCCAAGCACCCGCCCGGTGGGCACCCGACCCAAGATCCGCTCACTTTCGGGGAAACTGCTGCATCGGAGCGCGTCGAGACAGCACTTTCCCCGAAGTTGCGCGGATCTCCACGGTGACCGGCCGCCGTCGCCCTGATCCACTCGCGTTCCGTGAAACCGCGGCATCAATGCGCCTCGGAGGCCACGGTTTCCTGCAAAACGAGTGGATCAAGGTCGCCTGGGCGACTCGAACGGATCAGGCGGGCGGGTTCGGTGCCACGAACGAGCCCTTGCCCTGGTGCACCTCGATCCAGCCCCGCTCATCCAGGATCCAGAGAGCCCGCTTGATCGGATTGTCAGATGAGCTGTACTGGCGGGCGAGTTCGGCGATGGTCGGCAACTTGTCGCCAGGCTTCAGGGTGCCGCTGCGGATCGATGCTGTGACGTCATCGACTACCTGCTCGTAAACAGGCTTGCGGGGCATGTGGGTCCACCTCTCGTCAGCCTGTCCAGCCTCTCACCACCCGCGACAAGGTGTGGACCCTGTGTTGACTCTGGCTACTTAGGGTCCTAAGTTGGGTTGCAGGGTTCTCTCGTCAGCAGCGGAGGTCCCTCGGGCAGGGCGGGGTGATTCCCCCGTGTCGCTCCGCCCTGACCTGCGTCTTCACCGGCCTGCGTTCATCGCCTTTGAGGAGTTACCGATGCGCGAGCGTCCACCCGACGGGCCGTTGCCACCGGCCAATCCTGTTGCCGGTGCGCGTCCTCGGCTGCCGGACGGGGATCGGGTTCCCACCCCGCCGCTTCCGGCGCGGGCGTCGCTCACCCGTCGGCAGTACCTCTACGGACTCGTGATCGCTGTGGTCGTACTCCTGTTGTTTATTCTTGGGGTCGTGCGGTGAGCGCGACGGGCCGGCGGTGAACGACCTGCCGGTGGGTCGCCGGGTCGCGCAGTGGCGGGTCCGGCGCAACATGACGCAGCAGCAGTTCGCGGACCGGCTCGGCAAGTCGAAGAGTTGGGTGGACAAGGTCGAGCGTGGGGTGCGCCGGTTGGAGCGGGTGTCGAACCTCCGGGAGGTCGCCGAGACGCTGCGCATCGACGTGGAGGTCCTCTTGGCGGCGCGGCCGGTGCGGCCGACTCCGGTCGTGGTCGGGGTGGACGGGGTACGGCTGGCGCTGGCCCGGTACCACCTACCGGGCGCGGATCGACCGACGCTGGCGGAGGAATTGCGGGCCCGGGTGGAGCATGCCGAGCAGAGCTATCGCCACGCTCGGTACCCGGCGTTGCTCGCACTGTTGCCCGGCCTGCTCGACGCGGCCCGGGAAGCGCACGCGGCTCGCCCCGGCGCGACGGACGCGCTGCTGGTGTCGGTGTACGCGCTCATCGCCCTGGCGCTGGTGAAGGTCGACCAGGGGGACCTGGCCTGGTTGGCCGCCGACCGGGGCATGGCAGTCGCCCTGGCCACCCATGACCCGCAGTTGGTCGGCCTCGCCACCGTGTCACTGAGTCAGGCCCTGCGGTCTCGTGGTCGACGACGGTCCGCCCTGGACGCCGCGCTCGTCGCCGCCGAAAACATCGGTGTGTCCGGGGCTGGCGACGACTCTTCAGCCGACGCGCTTCGAGGCGTGCTACTGATCCAGGCTGCGCTCGCCGCTGCGGGCGGCAAGGACCATGCCCGCGCACGCCGCGCGCTCGACCAAGCCTCGGGGATCGCTGGCTGGGCGGTGGTCGAGGCCGCCCGAGTGGTGGCCGAGGCGTCCCTTGACGACGTCACCACGGCCTCCGCTCGACACGAGCGGCTGGTGGCCGGCGAGGAGTGGCGGTGGCTGCCGCCCGAACACCGTGCCGCGTACCTCCTCGATGTGGCCCGCGCCTACGCGCTGACCGGCGACATGCTTCGGGCTGGCCGGGCGCTGCTCGACGCGGAACGCACCGCACCCGGCGAGGTGCACGACCGCCCGGCGGTACGAAAGCTGGTCACGGTCGTGTGGCGGTCCGCCGACGCGCCAGCCGGCATTGTTCAGCTCGCCACCACTCTCGGTGTCGCCTGACCGCCGTCACCTCGTCTTCCCGTCGTCGCCAAGTACGGAGCCGACAAGCGCGCCCAGTCCCGCGTGCCACCGATCTTCGGGCCAGTCGCGCAGGTGCTCGACCAGGTCGCTGCGGACGGCGGCGAGCAGCGCGTGGGCCAGGTAGTCCGCCGACTGCGGGCCGCGTGCCTCCGTGACGAGGTCGGCGAGCAGGGCGTGCCAGTGGTCGTACGCCTCGTTGCGGTACGGGTTGCCGCCTCCGGCGCTCTCCAGCGCCAGCGTCAGCACCCGGTTGTCGCGCTTGAAGCGCAGCATGGCCCGCAGCAGTTCGACGGCCTGCTCGGTAGCCGGCCGGGTGGGTGACACCGCGAGCGTGTCCCGCAACCGCAGTCCCCGTTGCTCGTAGAGCGCGCGGATGAGCCCGATGCGTTACCGCGCCGAGGTGACGTCGTTGCTCAAGTCCCCTCCCGGGACGGCGGTCTGAGGCCGGCGGTGAGCAGGCGCTCGATCCGGGCGTACTCGGCGGCCATCTCCGGGGTGGCGAGGACGTCGTCGAGGTCGGCCGAGACCTGGAAGTCGACCTCCTCGACAGCGCGGATGGCCAGCTCGTAGATCTCCCCGCGCGCGTTCTCCTCCAGGTAGGTGGTCCAGTGCTCCAGCGCGGTGAAGGCCGTCAGGAGACCCTGATCGAGGTCACCGTCGGCGAGGATGCCCTCGTCGATCCGAACCAGCAGCGCGCGCAGCTCCGTCGCGTCGGCCGTCCGCACGTTCTCGCGGGCGCTGGTGAGAGCCGCCCACGCGTCCTCGGTCATCTCGTCGTCGACGGCGGTGTCGAGCAGATCGTCGCGGGTCAGCCGGGTGACCGTGTCGAGGCCGAACGCCCGCAGGTCGTCCTCGCCCGCCGCGACGACCAGCCGGAGGATCGCGGCTTCGAGTTCGTCGTACCGCATGACGTCAGCGCCCGCCGACGGAGCGGTACACGTCCAGGGTCTGCCGCGCGACGGCATCCCAGGAGAAGTGTTCGACCGCGCGGCGGCGGCCGGCCAGGCCGAAGCGCTCGGTACGCGCCGGGTCGGCGAGCAGCGTGTTGATCGCCGCCGCCAGGTCGGCCACGAACGTCTCCGGCTTCAGCGGCGTCCCCGACCCGTCGGTGGCCTGCTCGATCGGCACCAGCAGCCCGGTGTCGCCGTCGGCCACCACCTCGGGGATGCCGCCGGTGGCGGTCGCCACCACGGCCGTCTCGCACGCCATCGCCTCCAGGTTCACGATGCCCATCGGCTCGTACACCGACGGGCAGACGAAGACCGTCGCGTGCGTGAGCACCTGGATCACCTCGGGCTTGGGCAGCATCTCGGCCACCCAGACGACCCCGGAGCGGTTGGCCCGCAGCTCGGCCACCAGCTCCTCGACCTCGGCGGCGATCTCCGCCGTGTCCGGCGCGCCGGCCAGCAGCACGAGCTGGGTGTCCGCCGGCAGCTCCCGGGCGGCCCGCAGCAGGTAGGGCAGGCCCTTCTGCCGGGTGATCCTGCCCACGTAGACCACGCTGGGCAGCGCCGGGTCGATGCCGAGCCGGTTGAGCACGTCGGTGCCGGAGTCCGGGGCGTACTGCACGGTGTCGATGCCGTTGTAGACCACCCGGACCTTCGACGGGTCGATCTGCGGGTACGCGGTCAGCACGTCGCCGCGCATGCCCCGGCTGACGGCGATCACCGCGTCGGCGGCCTCCATGGCGGTGCGCTCGATCCACGAGGAGAGCGCATAGCCGCCACCGAGCTGCTCGGCCTTCCACGGCCGCAGCGGCTCCAGGCTGTGCGCCGTCACCACGTGCGGCACCCCGTGCAGCAGCTTCGCGGTGTGCCCGGCCAGGTTCGCGTACCACGTGTGGCTGTGCACCACGTCGGTGCCGGCGGTGCCGGCGGCCATCTCCAGGTCCACGCCCATGGTCCGCAACGCGGCGTTCGCGCCGGTCAGACCGGGCGGGTCGGCGTACGCCGTGACGCCCGGCTCGGCCCGCGGCAGGCCGAAGCAGTGCACGCGGACGTCGGCAAGGCGACGCAGTTCCCGAGCCAGGTACTCGACGTGCACGCCCGCGCCGCCGTAGACCTCCGGCGGGTACTCACGGGTGAGCAGGTCGACGCGCAGCGGGGTGGGTTCCGTCATGACCCCGCACCCTAGTGCAGAAGACTCCCCGTACGAGTGGTGAAGTGGCACGCGGGTGGATAGCGTCGGGGCATGGCTGCCAAGGTGCTCGCGATCGTCCTGGCGGGTGGGGAGGGCAAGCGCCTGATGCCACTCACCACGGACCGGGCCAAGCCGGCCGTCCCGTTCGGCGGGATGTACCGCATGGTCGACTTCGTCCTCTCCAACCTGGCCAACGCCGGCTATCTCAAGATCGTCGTGTTGACCCAGTACAAGTCCCACTCCCTCGACCGACACATCACCAAGACCTGGCGGATGTCCACGCTGCTCGGCAACTACGTCACCCCGGTGCCGGCGCAGCAGCGTCGCGGCCCGTGGTGGTTCGCCGGCTCGGCCGACGCCATCTACCAGAGCTTCAACCTCATCAACGACGAGCAGCCCGACTACGTGATCGTCTTCGGCGCCGACCACATCTACCGGATGGATCCCCGGCAGATGGTGGAGGACCACATCGCCTCCGGGGCGGCGGTGACCGTCGCCGGCATCCGCCAGCCGCTGTCGATGGCCGACCAGTTCGGTGTCATCGAGGTCGGCGAGGACGGCCGGAAGATCCGTGCGTTCCGCGAGAAGCCCACCGACGCGGTCGGCCTGCCGGACGCGCCGGACGAGATCTACGCCTCGATGGGCAACTACGTCTTCACCACCCGGGCCCTGTGTGAGGCCGTGGAGCGCGACGCAGCCGACAAGAGCAGCAAGCACGACATGGGCGGCAGCATCATCCCGATGCTCGTCGAGCGGGGCGAGGCCAACGTCTACGACTTCCGCGACAACGAGGTGCCGGGCAGCACCGACCGGGACCGGGGCTACTGGCGGGACGTGGGAACGCTCGACTCGTTCTACGACGCGCACATGGATCTGATCAACGTGCACCCCGTCTTCAACCTCTACAACTTCGACTGGCCGATCTACACCGAGCAGCCGCCGTGGCCGCCGGCGAAGTTCGTCCACCAGTGGGGTGAGCGGGTCGGCCGGGCGGTCGGCTCGATGGTCTCGCCCGGTGTGGTGATCTCCGGATCGCTGGTGGAGAACTCGATCGTGTCGCCGAAGGTGCGGGTGCACTCCTGGGCGCACGTGGAGGGCTCGGTGCTGATGGAGGGCGTCGAGATCGGCCGACACGCGGTGGTCCGACGGGCGATCCTGGACAAGAACGTGTTCGTCCCCGAGGGCGTCGAGATCGGTGTCGACCTGGAGAAGGACCGCCAGCGCTACACCGTCTCCGACAACGGCATCGTGGTCATCGGCAAGGGCCAGAAGGTCGAGCCGTGACCAACCCGCACACACCGAGGAGGATCCCGCAGTGACCCACCCCCGTGCCGGCCAGCCCGCCGAGCCCGCCGACCTGGTCGACGTGCCGCGCCTGGTGACCGCCTACTACGCCGAGCATCCGGACCCCGCGGACCCGGCGCAGCAGGTCTCCTTCGGCACCTCCGGTCACCGGGGCTCCAGCCTGCGCAACGCGTTCAACTCCGACCACATCCTCGCGGTCACCCAGGCGCTCTGCGACTACCGGCGGGAGCAGGGCCTCGACGGCCCGCTGTTCCTCGCCCGGGACACCCACGCGCTCTCCGCGCCCGCCGCCGTGGACGCGCTGGAGGTCCTCGCCGCCAACGGCGTCACCGTGCTGGTGGACAGCCGCGACGGCTACACCCCCACGCCGGCGCTGTCGCACGCGATCCTCACCCACAACCGGGGGCGCACCAGCGGGCTCGCCGACGGCATCGTCATCACCCCGTCGCACAACCCGCCGGACGACGGCGGCTTCAAGTACAACCCGACCAACGGCGGGCCGGCCGACACCGACGTGACCCGGTGGATCCAGGACCGCGCCAACGCGATCCTGGCCGCCGGGCTCAAGGAGGTCCGCCGGATCACCTACGCGCGGGCCCGGGCCGCCGACACCACCGGGGAGTACGACTTCCTCGCCCACTACGTCGACGACCTGCCGGCCGCGATCGACATCGACGCCATCCGCGACGCCGGCATCCGCATCGGCGCGGACCCGCTGGGCGGGGCGAGCGTGGCGTACTGGGGTGAGATCGCCGAGCGGCACCGGCTGGACCTGACGGTGGTCAACCCGACGGTCGACCCGACCTGGCGGTTCATGACCCTCGACGGCGACGGCAAGATCCGAATGGACTGCTCCTCGCCGAACGCGATGGCGTCGCTGATCGCCGCCCGCGCCGACTACCAGATCTCCACGGGCAACGACGCGGACGCCGACCGGCACGGCATCGTCACCCCCGACGCCGGCCTCATGAACCCCAACCACTTCCTCGCGGTCGCGATCGGGCACCTGTTCCGGACCCGCGCCGACTGGGGGCCGGCCGCCGCCGTCGGCAAGACCCTGGTGTCGTCCTCGATGATCGACCGGGTGGCCGCCGACCTGGGTCGGCCGCTGTTGGAGGTGCCGGTCGGGTTCAAGTGGTTCGTGCCGGGCCTGCTCGACGGGGCGGTCGGTTTCGGCGGCGAGGAGAGCGCCGGGGCGTCGTTCCTGCGGCGCGACGGCTCCACCTGGACCACCGACAAGGACGGCATCCTGCTCTGCCTGCTGGCCTCCGAGATCCTGGCCACCACCGGGCGCAGCCCGAGCGAGCACTGGGCGGAGCTGGCCGAGCGCTTCGGCGCCCCCGCGTACGCCCGGATCGACGCCCCGGCGACCCGCGAGCAGAAGGCCGTGCTCGCGAAGCTCAACCCGGACCAGGTCACCGCCACGGAGCTGGCCGGCGAGCCGATCACCGCGACCCTGACCACCGCCCCGGGCAACAACGCCCCGATCGGTGGCCTGAAGGTCAGCACGAAGTCCGGCTGGTTCGCCGCCAGGCCCTCGGGAACGGAAGACGTCTACAAGATCTACGCCGAGTCCTTCCAGGGCCCCGACCACCTGAAGAAGATCCAGGAAGAAGCCAAAACCCTGGTAGACCAGGCCCTAACCCAAGCCTAACCCCACCCCACCCCACCCCCTTCCTTGCGCACCCCACCCCCCTCCGCCCGCGTTGATCATGAAGTTATTGCCACGACACGCCGTACGGGACGGCAATAACTTCATGATCAACCGCGCCGGGAGGAGGCCGGGGGCGGTGGGGGGTTGGGGGGCAGGGGGTTTCAGCAGGGTGGGGGGTCGGCGGGTGGGGGGAGTTCCTGGCTGCGGCGGCGGAGTTCTTCGGGGAGTAGTTCGCGGAGCTGCTCGGGGAGGAACGGCAGGTCGAGCAGGGTCATCTTCAACTGGTTGCGCTCCTGGTAGCGCAGCGGGTCGAAGCGGACCACCAGGCCGGCGTCGCGGCGGTACGAGATGTCCACCGCCCCCTCCGTCGCCGCGTCGCGGAACACCAGACCGTCCATCTCCACGACGACCGGCGACGAGTTGGGCTGTAGCTCCAACCGGATCTTCTCGTCCGGGGAGAGCACCACGGCACGGGAGATACCGGCCATCGGCGCCGACGGCGTGATCACCACCGAATCCGCCGCCGGGGAGATCAGCGGACCGCCGGCCGCGTAGCTGTACGCCGTCGAGCCGATCGGGGTGCTGACCACTATGGCGTCGCTGCGGTAGTAGCCGTACTGCTGGCCGTCGATGGCGAGCGTGACGCTGACGAAACCGGCGCCCGGCTGGCGGACCAACGCGATGTCGTTGAATGCCACGACGTCGTCACCGCACACGTCGCAGGCGAGACACGCGTGCGACTCGACGGTGAAGTCCTTCGACAGCAGCCGGCTCAGCGCGTCGGGCAACCCCGGCGGTTCGATCTCGACCAGAAACCCCAGACGACCCAGGTGTACGCCCAGCACCGGCTTCGGGTCGCGGACGGCGGAGCGCAGCGCACCCAGCATCGTGCCGTCACCGCCGATGCTGATCAACGCGTCGGCGCGGACGGCGACCTCGCCCTCCGGCAGCGGTTCGACGCCGGACGGGACGCGGTGCTGGTCCTCCTCGCGCACGTACAGCGTCTTGTGGTGGCGGGTGGCCCACCGTCCGATGATTTCGACCACCTCGGTGACATCCCGGGTGGGGTGCAGCACAAGTCCCAGCCCCGACACCCGTCCAGCTCATCACATCGGTGCGGGCCGCACCCGGCGTACGCCGAAGGTGCGCCGGCGGCCCGTGGACCGCCGGCGCACCTCGCCGCCGTCAGGGGCGGGGTTGACCGGTGAGGTGGGTCAACGAGCGGGCGACCAGGTCATCGCGGGCTGCTGGGGAGAGGCCCTCCAACCCGAAGCCCAGGTACACCGTGTCCCCGGTGACCACCACCGAGCCCTCCTCGAACGCCTGCTGGCTACGCGACCAGTCGTTGGCGTTGCCGCCGGAGCCGGCCGGAGGCCCGGCCACCGTCCAGCCGCCCAGGTCGGCGGACTCGAACGAGGTCTCCGCCACCGTCGACCCGTCGACCACCACCCGGGTGTCGTCGAGGAAGACGCCCAGGCCCTGGGTGCCCCAGTCCGAGGCGTACGTGATCGACACCTCGACCTGCTTGCCGGCGTACGCGGTCAGGTCGGCCACGAACTCCTTCCAGCCGCTCGACGTCCCGGTCGCCGCGTTCCAGCTGCCGGTGCTTCCGGTGGGGGAGCAGCCCGCGCCCTGGTAGTGGGCGATGAACGGGTGCAGCTCGTCCCAGCCTGAGGCGCAGCTCTCCCCGGTGACGGTGGTGGTCTTGCCGTTGAGGTCCGGCAGGGTCGTCCAGTTGTCGCTACCCACCTCGTGGGCCTCGACGAACAGGAAGTCCCAGTTCTGCTCGATCTCGTACGAGGTGAAGAAGCGCAGCTCTCCGCTGGTCGCCCCGCTGAGGTCCACCGTGCGGGTGAGCCGCTTGTACGACTCGTCGGCCTGCCCGCTGTGCAGGTACCACTCACCCGTACGCGGGTCGAACGGCGCGCCACCCGGTCGGGTCCAGCCCACCGGCGCGGAGCTGGCGAACTGCGGGAACTCGTCCGGCGGCAGGAAACTCGACGTGGTCAGGAACGACGCGGTGTGCCCCTGGTTCTGCGCCGAACCGGCCGCGTTGAGCTGCCCGTTGAAGCCGGTGAAGGCGTCGTCGCGGCCCGCGACCGGGAACGGCTCTCCCTCCGGCGAGGTGCCGCCGTCGCTGACGTAGGTGTGCGCTCCCAACCAGTACTGCTGGAAGTCGTTGAGCAGCGGCAGGCAGGCGGGATCGTCGGCGTTGGTGCACTCCGGCGGCGCGTCCGGATGGTAGACGTACGAACCGTTGGCACCCTGGGCGAACAGCGCGTACTGGCCGCTGACCAGGAGCTTGCCACCCTCGTTGAGGTAGTCCCGCACGGCCAGTTCGGTGTCCAGCGCCGCCTTGGCCGCGGTGCCGGCAACCTGGCCGGGGGAGCGCATGATCACGTCGTCGCCGGTCTCCCACACCACCGCCTTGTAGTGCGACAGCACGCCGAGCGGGTGGGGTGCCTTGCGGCCCATCGCGTCGAAGTCGTACACGTCGCTGCTGCGCCCGGCGGCGCTTAACGACGCCGCGACCTCGTCGGCGTACTTCGCGGTGGTGCCGGTCTGTGCCGGGCTGAGGCCGGTGACGTCCTCAGCGGCGAGGATCAGCACGTCACCGCCGATGTCGGTGTGCACCCGGTAGGTGAAGCGTTCGCTTGCGACCACCCCCGACCGGGGTTTGTTGCCGGTGAACCAGACCTCCACCCGGTCACCCGGCTTCGTGCCGCGGACCGTCCCGCGTAGCTCCGCGTAGTAGTCGTCGTGAGTGTCGCCGTACCGCTCGCCGCCGCGCCACTCGCGGACCGCGACGGTCTTCGGTCGCCCGCCGTTGACCGTGTAGTGCATCTTCACGTTCTTCAGCGCCCGCCGGGTGACGGCGGCGACCTGCTGGGTGCGCCCGTACGAGGTGTCGAAGGCGTCCACCACGAAGTCCGGGGTGCTCCGGCCGACCACCGACACCGGCTCGTCCGGGTCCGCCGCCGACTTGGCCACGGCCAGCGCGAACGGCAGGTTCTTGCTCACCTCACCAGCGATCAACGTCTCGTCGTCGGGGAAGATGAAGCCGCTGACGCAGTCCTCCGGGCGCCACTCGTCGTCCGGGTCGACCGCCGAGGCGGCCTCACACGTGGACATCTCGGGGGTGAAGCCCAGCGTGCCGTACCGGACGGTGGCGTGGCTGTCGGTGTCACCGTTGGTCGTGTACAGCTCGGCGGAGATGTCCGGGTCGTAACCGGGCACCGCCGGGTGCGCGTCGTCCCCGACCATCGCCTTGTAGATCTCGTCGTCCGGGCTGGGGGTGCTCACCTGCCAGCCGATGCCGTAGAGCAGCAGTTCGGCCGCCGAGTGGTAGTTGACGAAGAACTCGAACCCGACCCGCTTGAAGAGCTGGTCCAGGGCCTTGGTCTCCGGCTCCGAGTTGGGGCCGGGACCCCGGTAGGTCTCACTGTTCGGCTCCGGTGACGAGCCCTCGTTGTCGTACCCCCACTTGTAGGCGAAGTTGCGGTTGAGGTCCACGCCGTCGCCGGAGGTGATCTGCCCGTCGCCGTTGTTGTCCCGCAGGTTCTTGCGCCACAGCCGATTGCCGGAAGTGAAGGTGAAGTCGTAGCCGTCCGGGTTGGCCACCGGCAGGAACCACAGCTCGGTCGTGTCCAGAATTTTCGTGATCTCCCGGTCGGTTCCGTAGCTGTCCAGCACGTGGTGCATCAGTCGACGGGTCATCTCCGGCGTGATCCACTCACGGGCGTGCTGCGCGCCGGCGTAGAGCACGGCGGGCCGCTTCCCGTCCGCGACGGTCCGCGCGTTCTTGGTGACCTTCACAGCGACGATCGGCTGGCCCTGCTGGGTGCGGCCGATCGTCTCCACCTTGGTCAGCTTGGGATAACGGGCCGCTGTGGCGTTCAACTCGTCGCGCAGACCGCCCGGTTCCCCGTAGGGCCGGAACGCCGTCCAGCCCGCCGCCGCCTGCTCCCGCAGCGCCTGTGACGCGTCCTTGCCGCGCACCCTCTTCACCGACAACGGGACGCCCTGGTCGGTCAGCCGCTTCGCCTGCCGGCGACTGAGCACCGTCTCGACCGTCGTCCTGCCGGTCGAGTCGGTCTTCGCGTCGTGGCCGAGGTCGACCCCCGCCGCGCGTAGCTGGTCCCGCTGTTTCGCGTCGACCGTGCCGACGTAGACCTCCAGGCCGTCGCGGGGGCCCGGTTCGGACGGTGGCTTCGCGCTCGCCGGCGGGGTTAGTGCCAGTGCGCCGAGCAGGGTGACCACGCTGGCGATCGCCAGTCGTCTCGGTCTCATCGCGCCTCCTTGGGTGAAGGACCTGTAGGCGCGAGCTTTCGGTGTGGCGTGATCGATGTCAATCGGTCGATGGGCGGGTCGTTGCCGTCCGTGTCGATGCCGGAGCCAGCTGTTACAGGTGGCGGGTCGGGTGGGAGGCTCCGTCAGCTCACGCCGGGGCCGACGCGGGGAGTGCGCCGGCCCCGGTTGCGACGGCGTCAGCGTGCCAGCGGAATCCCGGTGCGCCGGTTGGAGAGCGGGCCGGGCCGGATGCCGCAGAGCCGGGCGAGTTGGTCGGTGACCTTGTTGGGTTCGTCGAACGGGTCCAGTCCACTCACCTCGAACGGGTCCAGGACCGGTACCGTCACGTGCGAGATCAGCGGGTGCAGCGGCCGGAGGTCCGCCTCCCCCTGGCCGAACAGGTCCTCGTGCAGCTTCTCCCCGGGTCGTAGCCCGGTGTAGACGATCGGGACCGGGCTGGCCGCCTGCTCCACCATGCGCCGGGCGAGATCGTCGATCCGTACCGGTTCGCCCATGTCGAGGACCAGGGCCTCCCCGTCGCGCCCGATGGCCGCCGCTTGCAGGACCAGGTGTACGGCCTCCTGCACCGTCATCAGGTACCGGGTCACGTGCGGGTCGGTGACGGTCAGGGGCTGTCTCGCCTCGATCTGCCGCTGGAAGGCCGTCACCACGGATCCCCGGCTGCTCAGGACGTTGCCGAACCGGACGCTCAGGAAGGTGCCCGGGTAGGTGGCTGCGGCGTGCGCGGTCAGCATCTCGGTGATGCGCTTCGAGTAGCCGAGCACGCTTATCGGGTCGGCGGCCTTGTCGGTGGAGATGTTGACGAAGCGGGTGACATCCCGGCAGGCGTCCAGGACGGTGAGCGTCCCCCAGACGTTGGTCTTGACCGCTTCACCCGGGTGGCGTTCCAGCAGGGGCAGATGCTTCAGCGCGGCCGCGTGGAAGACGATCTCGGGGCGGCGCTCCCGCATGATGCGGCGGATACCTTCGTCGTCCCGTAGGTCGGCGAGAATGAGTTCGGGGCCGTCCAACAGCGCGCGCCCGGTGAGCGACATCTGGAGGCTGTGCAGGGCCGACTCGTCCCGGTCCAGCATCATCAGCTCACCGGGGTTGGCGCGCATGATCTGCCGGCACAGCTCCGATCCGATCGAACCTCCGGCGCCGGTGACCAGGACACGTCGACCGGTGATCCCGTTGTCGTCCAGGGCCAGGTCGCCGACCACCTGGCGTCGGCCGAGCAGGTCACTGATCTGGACGTCCCGTACGTCGCTGACCGTGATCCGGTGATCCACCAACTCCCGGACCGGCGGCAGCACCTTGAACGCCGCTCCCGTGCGCAGAGTCGCCTCCCGCACCTCCCGGATCAGCATGGCGTCGGCGTTGGCCACGGCGAAGATGACGGTGGTGGCGCCGGTGCGGTCGATCACGTCGACGAGGTGTTGCCGGCCGCCGAGCACCGGGACACCTGCGATGCGCAGGTCGTGTTTGCCCGGATCGTCGTCGAGCGCGCCGACGGGAAGGTAGCGGCCCTTCGGGTCGCTGAGCATCGCGCGTACCAGCCCCTGCCCGGCCTCGCCGAAACCGAAGAGGAGCACCGGGGTGGCCGAGCGGGCGTCGGGTCGCATCGCGCGGTCGCGCCGGTGGCGGTGTAGGAGACGGCAGCTGAGCATCAGCAGCAGCGCCAGTGCGGCACCGATCACGGGGGTGCTGGCCGGCACTGGGCGTTCGCCCATCGCGAGGAGGGCGACGAGGACGATCGCCGCCGTGGTGGCGGTGGTGCCGGCGAGTCCACGGACTTCCTCGACGGTGCCGAGAGGCTGACGACCGGAACGGATACGACGCAGTGCGCTGACCCCGACATGCAGCACGGCGGCGCCGCCGCCGAGCAGTACCGCATTGACCGCTTGGTCGACGGTGAGGGCCATCTCGTACCTCGCCCAGCCCGCGACCGTGAACCCGCCGACCCAGCCGAGGGCGTCGGCGGCGAGGAAGATGGCAGTCCGACGGCGGCTCACCCTGGCCCGGCCGGTGGCTGTTGACGCCGTTGGCTCGACCCGTTGTATCTCCGGGGGCATCTACGACTCCCTGTCCTGTCCGTGGCCGAAGATGACCCAGGGCAGGTCAGGGGGCCCACGGACGTCCCTTATCTGCTTAGCGGAATATGCGGTGCGGAATCCGGTTTTCACATTTCTATGACCGGATGTCTGATTTCTGGTCGGGAAGTCTGACGGGCCTGAGGTTGCCGGCGAGGGCTCCTCGCGGCGACCGAGGCGGCGTCGCAGGCTCTTGAGAAGGCAACTCGCAAAGCTGTTCCGGCAACAGGGGCAGGGGGCTTACGCGCGGGGCCCGCCTCCACAGGGCGTTTCGCCCGGTCGGTTGGCTCGTTGGGTCAGGAGCGACCATCCGTATCCCGAAGGGGGCCCGCGCGCAATGACCTGGCCCGGGGCTGCCCTCTCCCCCGGCGAGGCGACCGGTGCGACCGACGCGCGGACGGACCAGCCAACCGGGGTCAGGGCGTCGGGCGCCCAACGGGACCTCGTTGGTCGGTTGCTCCGCTGCTATCCGGTGACCGTCGTCGTGCTCGCCCCGTACGCGCTGCTGATCCTGCCGATGGCGGTCTACTACCGGAATCCGGAGACCGGTTTCATCGTCTATCTGGTCGGGCTCGCGTTGCTGGGTAGTGTCGCCGTGGAGACGACGGCCCGCCTGTTCGGCCGTCCCGACCCGCGTTGGCGCGACGGCTTCCGGCGCGCCCACGCCCGCTATCCGTGGCTCTACCCGATCGCCATCGTGACCACCCTGACCAGCGTCGTGTCCAACGTGCTCGGGGCCCACCTCGGCCGGGGAACGATCGTGAACCAGGTTGCCGGCGACCTCTCCGACGGACCGCTCGCCCTGGTGAGCACGCTCTTCTCCGGTTGGACGGCTCTGGGCTTCGCGTTGCTGGTGGCCAGCCATCTGAGCGGTCGGCTGTCGCGAACGAAGCTGTACGGCTGGCTGGCCGTCCTCGTCGGCGCGGAGATCTACGTCGCGGTACTGACGGCCGTCACCGCTCCGCTTGTCGCGTTGGTGTTCTTCATGGCGGCCACCGGGGCGCTCTGCGGCATCTTCCGGCTGCGTTACCTGGTGCTCTGCGCGGTAGTGCTCTTCCTCGCGTGGCCGGCGGTGTTCGAGCAGCGCAACAGCATCCGGGAGGATCGCGGCGTCGCGGTGGACACCAAGGTCACCGCCACGGACCGGCTGCGGCTGGACAGCCAGCTCAGTACGGTGGCGGGCTTCGATGTCCCGGTCGACCTCGGCCAGCCCGCGGCCACCGACTACCTGCGGTACGGGTTGGTGCCCCGGGTGCTCGATCCGGACCGGCCGGCGATCTCCACCGGGCAGCGGATCAACCAGTACATCGGCGGTGGTCCGACGTCGGCCTACACGTTCCTGCTGCTGGGCAACATCTGGTTCTTCGACGGTCCGGCCGGCGTGGTCGCCGTGCACGCCTTCTGGGCCGCGGTGGCGGCGGTGCTGCTGCGCTGGCGGGGCGCACCCGGCCCGATCCGGCTGAGTCTCTTCTGTCTGGTGCTCTTCGACCCGCTGCTCTGGTCCAACACCTACCCGGACTCCACGATCAGCTTTCTGCAACACGTGGTGGCGGCGATCCCGGTCTTCGTCCTCCTGGCGCTCAGCCGCCGCTCCCTGCACGGGGCCCGCAAGCGCCCGGAGCCCGGTCGAACACCCGCGATCCCGGCCACGCGCCGGTGACCGTACGGGTGGGCCGGCACGCGGTCGGCCGTACCGACGCCCGAGAGGGGCCACGGACCGGACGGCGGGCGCTGCTCGCGCTCGTCGTCGGCGGGCTCTCCAGCGGTGGCAACCTGCTGCTGGCCATCACCGTGACCCGACTGGAGTCGGTCGGTGGGCTGGGCCAGTTCGCCCTGGCGTTCTCGTTCTACATCGTCGGGTCCGGGCTGGTGCGGAGCACGGTGACCGACACCGTGCTGGCCACCGGCGTCGGGGTCGCGTCGGCCTCCCGGCGGGCGATCCTGCTCGGCCTCGTCGTTGGCACCCTCGTCTGTGCGGCCGGCGTGGCGTACGGCTCGCCCTACCTGCTGTTCGCGGGCCTCGCCCTGCCCGGTCTGGTCCTCTACGACTACACCAAGGCGGTCGCCGTCGGCATCGGCGCTCCCTCGGCGGCGATGGCCCAGGAGATCACGTGGGCCGCGCTCACCGGGGGCGCCGTGCTGGCCGGTCTGTTCCGGGTGATCGACCCACCAACCGTCTTCGCCCTGTGGGGCGTCGGCGGCGCGCTGGTCGGCCTGGTCGTCGCGGCCCGGCGCGGGTACGCGCTGGTGCCCGGCTGGCGCGTCGGCCGAGCTGAGACCCGCGTCGCGGTGGGATTCGGTACGCAGTTCCTGCTGACCAACGGGTCCGCGCAGCTGGCGCTGACCGCGGTGGCGCTCGTCGCCGGCACGGCGGTGGTCGGCGCGTTGAGCGCCGGCCGCACGCTGCTGGGGCCGGTCAACCTGGTGCTGTCGACGGCGGCCACGCTCGTCCTTCCGCAGTTGGCCCGCACCCGCGCCGAGTCCCGCACGGTGCGGACCCGGGCCGCTGTCCGGCTGGCCCTGCTGGTGGCCGCCGCCATCGGGCCGTTGACAGTCGCGGTGGCCCTGCTGCCGGACGCGGTCGGCAAGGAGCTGCTCGGCTCCAACTGGAGCGTCGCACGGAGCCTGCTGGTGTTGCTCGCGTTGGAGAGTCTGCTGGCCGTGCCGGCCACCATCGGCTTCGCCGGGCTGCGGATCGAGCGGGCGAGCCGGCGGGCGATCGTCCTCGGCCTCCTGCTCGGCGGGCTGCGCGTGCCGGCGGTCGTCGCCGGGGCGGTCCTGTTCGGCGCTCCCGGCGCGGCCGGCGCGCTGGTCCTGATGGCCCTGGCCAGCGCGGTCGCCTGGGGCGGCAGTTATCTCCTGCTGCTGGCCGACCGCACGGCCGACCGTCCACCGGCGGTCCAACCGGTCTGACCGCCCGACCCGCGCCGACCGGGTCGGCGCGGGTCCGGCGGCGCGTCAGGCGATGGTCGCCAGGGCGGCGCGGACGCGCTCCACCACGGCCTTGACCGCCGGCTCGCTCAGATCGGCGTACGTGGGCAGATTGATGCCGCGCCGACTCAGGTCCCCGGTCACCGGACAGTCCGCGCCCGGATCGTGATGCGCCGGCAGGTCCGGGATCGGCACGAAGAACGGGCGGGTCTCCACGCCGAGCCGGGTGAGCGCACGGGCCAGCGCATCCCGGGACGTCGCGTCCCCCTCGGCCCCGACGAGGAAGGCCGCCATCCAGGGTGCGCGGCGGACTCCGGCGGCCACCGGCTGCGCCGACAGCGTCGGCTCGTCGGCCAACTGCTCCTCGTAACCGGCGATGACCCGGTCCCGAAGGGCGATGATCTCGTCCGCGCGCTCCAGTTGGGCGCAGAGCACCGCGGCGCACAGGTTCGTCATCCGGTAGTTGTAGCCGAGCACCGGGAAGTAGTACCGACGGTGCGGATCCATGCCCTGGTTGCGGAGGAGGCGCATCCGCTCGGCGAGGGCCGCGTCGGAGGTGGTCACGCAGCCGCCCTCGCCGGACGTGAGCACCTTGTTGCCGAAGAAGGAGAAGGTCGTGACGTCGGCGAGCGAGCCGGTGGGCCGTCCGTCGAGGGTGGCGCCGAACGACTCCGCCGCGTCGGCGACCAGGAGCAGACCGTGCTGGTCACAGAGCTGCCGCAGGGCGGTGTAGTCGGCCGGATGTCCATACAGGTCGACGGCGATGACCGCCCGGGTACGCGGGCCGATCGCGGCGCGTACCGCCGCCGGGTCGACGCACCAGGTCTCCGGCAGGACGTCCACACAGACGGCACGCGCACCGCAGTACGCCACGGCGTTCGCCGTCGCCACGTACGTCAGCGCGGGGACGACCACCTCGTCCCCCGGCCCGATGCCCGCCGCCGCCAGGACCAGGTGCAGCGCGACCGTGCCGTTGCTCGTCGTCAGCGCGGTGCCGGCGGCGCAGCGACTGGCGAACCGTTCCTCGAAGTCACGCAGGTACGGACCCTGCGAGGAGATCCACCCGCTCCGCAGCGCGTCCACGACGTACCGCTCCTCCAACGCGGAGAGGCTCGGTCGGGCCACCGGATAGGTGTCGTCCCCGATGCTCATGGCCCGTCACCTCCGCTGGGGGCGGCGTCGTTCGCCGCCGTGACGAAGGGGGAGCGCGGCACCGGGCCTGATCCGCCCCGTGCCGCCCAGGCCAGGACGTCCAGGTAGTCGCGGCCGGTGGCCGCCCACGTGCGAGCGGCCAGCCGGTCGTTCGCCCGCCGGGAGGCCGCGGCATAGCGCTCCCGGTCGTCGAGGAGGTGCCGGACCGCGTCGGCCAGGGACCGCGGATCCCGCGCCCGGAAGACCGCCGCCTCGGCGCGGTTGAACTCCAACTGGTCGCGAAGCGGCTCGACGTCGGCGCAGGCGACCGGGAGACCCCAGGTGAACGCCTCCAGCATCGCGCCGCTGGCCGCCTCCCAGAGCGAGGGTACGACCACCGCGTCCGCCCTGGCGTAGATGGCGTTCAGCTCGTCGAGGCTGACGAAGCCGGGAAAGGACACCCGGCCGCGCAGGTCAGCCTGGGCGGCTCGGGCGAGCAGCCGGCTCGCCTCGGGCTCGACCAGCGGCCCCGGGCAGATCAGGCGGCAGTCGGGCAGCAGGGCCATCGCCTCCAGCAGCGTGGCGTGGTTCTTGTGCTCCGCGGTGGACGACGGGTAGACCAGCAGCCCCGGTTCGGGCCGCGCGTGTGCGCGTTCCGGCGCCGGCTGGAACGCCGGGGTCGGGATGAGCACGGTCCGCTCCGCGGCCTCCGGGAAGAGACGCAGGGTTTCCCGGTACGGATGGGGCCAGGTGACCACGATCGCCGCCGCGCGGGCCACGTTCTCCCGGACGACCGCCGCGAAGCCGGGAGCGTGGAACTCGGTCCGCAGGTGGCGGGTGTCGTGCAGGACGACGACCGAGGGGCCCGACCCGATCGGGGCGGAGTGGAACGGGAACAGGGTGACGTCGGTGTCGGCGTGCCGTACGACGGACCGTTGCCGGACCGCGTTGACCGCCGTGCGGACCGTGCGGGAATTGCGTACCACCGTCGGTGTCCACCGTCGCAGCAGTTGGCCGGTGGGGTTGTCGGAGCGCAGCGGCTGGGTCACCTCGGTCCAGCCGATGCGCGGGACGGGCACCTGTTCCCGCCACTGCTGCAGCGTGCCCCGCAGGACGTTCACCCGCAGCTCGCAGGAGTCGTCGGCGGCCATGCCGGTCAACAGGCCGTAGGTGAAGGCTTCCAGCCCTGCGGCGTGACCGGGACGGATGGGTGCGGCGTCGACCGCGACCCTCACCGGTCGACCCGGATCAGTCGCCCCATCCGCTCGTCCTCGAGCAGTTGCCGGTCGGCGTCGACCATGATCCGGACCAGGTCGCTGAAGAGCGTCTTCGGGGCCCACCCCAGGGCGCGTCGGGCCTTCGAGTAGTCGCCGACGAGGGCATCGACCTCCGCCGGGCGGAAGTAGGCGGGGTCCAACTCCACGTACCGCTGCCAGTCCAACCCGATCCGGTCGAACGCGGCCTCCACGAATTCGCGCACCGTGTGGCCCTCACCGGTGGCGATCACGTAGTCGTCCGGGGTGTCCCGCTGGAGGGCGAGCCACATCGCCTCGACGTACTCCGGTGCGTAGCCCCAGTCCCGAACGGCGTCCAGGTTGCCCAGGTAGAGCTTGTCCTGGATACCGGCCTCGATCCTGGCCACCGCACGGGTGATCTTGCGGGTCACGAAGTTCTCGCCCCGGCGCGGGCTCTCGTGGTTGAACAGGATGCCGTTGGCGCAGAACATGTTCCAGGACTCGCGGTAGTTCACCGCCGACCAGTAGGCGTACACCTTGGCGCAGGCGTACGGGCTGCGCGGGTGGAACGGAGTCTCCTCGCGTTGCGGGGGTGGGGTCGATCCGAACATCTCCGACGAGGACGCCTGGTAGAACCGGCAGCCGACGTCGGCGGAACGGGCCGCCTCCATCATGCGCAGCGCCCCGAGGCCGGTGACGTCCGCCGTGTACGTGGGGATGTCGAAGGACACCCGGACGTGGCTCTGGGCGCCCAGGTTGTAGATCTCGTGGGGGCGGATGTCCCGGATCAGCGCCGTCAGCGAGGCCGGGTCGGAGAGGTCGCTGTAGTGGAGGAAGAGGCGGGCGTCGCCGCTGCGCGGATGTACGTCGACGTGGTCGATCCGCTCGGTGTTGAAAGAGGACGATCGCCGTTTGATGCCGTGCACCGTGTATCCCTTGTCGAGCAGGAACTCCGACAGGTAACTGCCGTCCTGACCGGTGATGCCGGATATGAGCGCCGTTCGTGACATGAAGTCCCTCTCCTGCTGGGCCAATTTCCCCCGCGCTTCCTTATATCGCTCTCGACGTCGGCGACACTCGGGTTTCATGTAACTGGCGGAATTTATTCTTCCCGTCCCAACCGCCCAGCTCAGTTGAGAGAAGGATCAGTCACGTATCGAGCGTTCGATCGTTGGGTGAATTGATCCTGTGGCACGAGCGAGGAGTGCGGATGGTCGGCGACCCCACCCCCGCGGCGGACGCCCGGGAACGCTTTGCATCGGCCAACGCAAACAAATTCCACGTCCTTGTCACCGCCGGTTATTTCGCTCCCGGATGGCGGGCCGGAGGGCCGGTCCGGTCCATTGGTGAAGTGCTCGCTCTGGCCAGCGACGACATCGAGACGTCGATGTTGACCCGCGACCGTGATCTGGGATGCCGCGACCCCTATCCGGGGCTCTCCGGGCGCTGGGCCCGGGTCGGCCGGACGAACGTCTTCTACCTCGGTGTGCGTCGGCCGGAGCAGTGGCGGTCGCTCTGGCGCTCGCTGCGCGCCGACCGCTTCGACCTGCTGTACGTCAACAGCGTCTGGTCGACCTTCTCCATCCTGCCCATGGCCGCGGCCCGGCTCGGGCTGCTGCGGGCGGGCCGCATCCTGGTCGCCCCCCGAGGTGAGTTCGGAGCGGCCGCGCTCCGGGTGCACCGATTCCGTAAGCGGATCTTCCTGGCTGCCTGGCGGTGGATGCTGCTCGACCGTCGGGTGCTGTGGCACGCCACCACGCCGGTCGAGGCCAACGACATCCAGCGGGTGCTGCCCCGGGCGCGGATCGGTGTCGTCGCGGTCAGTCGTGGCCCCGAGCCGCAGACGGAGCCGGTCGAGATGATCTCGACCCACCACGCGCGGCTGGTCTTCATCGGGCGGATCTCGCCCATGAAGAACCTCGACCTGGTGCTTGCCGCGCTCGCCTTCGTGCCGGTGCCGGTGCGGCTGGACATCTACGGCCCGGTGGAGGACCCGGCGTACTGGCGACGGTGCAGGGAGCGCCTGGCCGAGCTGCCCGACTCGGTCGCCGTCAGCTACCGGGGCGAGCTGCCGCCCGAGCAGGTCCGTCCGACCTTCTCCCGCTACGACGCCTTCGTCATGCCGACCCGCGGGGAGAACTACGGCAACGCCATCGCCGAGAGCCTCTCCGCATGCTGTCCGGTGGTCTGCTCCGACCGGACACCGTGGACGGGCGTGCTGCGCGACGGCGGCGGACTGGTCCTGACCGAGCTGACCCCGGTCGCGCTGGGGGCCCTCGTCACGCAGGTGGCGACCGCCACCCCGGAGCAACGCCACGCGGCCCGGATCGAGGCGGGCGCCGCCTATCGCCGGTGGCGGGCGAGCAGGGCGCCGATAAGCGTTCTCGACCAGGCCCGACGAGTGATCCACGAACCGGCGCATCGGGAGCCGTGTCCACTGCCCGCCCAGCGGGCCGAATCCGTCCAACTGCCACCAGGAGGCGTCAAGTGACCCGCGTGATGACCGTCGTCGGGACCAGACCGGAGATCATCCGGCTGGCCCGGGTGATCGACGCGCTCGACCGGACCGTGGACCACACCCTGGTGCACACCGGACAGAACTGGGATCCCTCGCTCTCCGACGTCTTCTTCAGCGAACTGGGGGTCCGCGCCCCGGACCTCTTCCTGCGGGCCGACACCAGGTCTCTCGGCAGCCTCCTGGGTGCCGTCCTGGTCGGTACGGAGAAAGCGATCACCGAGCTGCGCCCGGACGCCCTGCTGGTGCTCGGCGACACCAACAGCGCGATCTCGGCGTTGATGGCCCGGCGGATGAACGTGCCGGTGTACCACATGGAGGCCGGCAACCGCTGCTTCGACCTGAACGTGCCGGAGGAGACCAACCGGTGCATGGTCGACCACATCGCCGACTTCAACCTGGTCTACTCGGAGCACGCCCGGCGCAACCTGCTCGCCGAAGGGCTGCACCCGCGTCGCATCCTGCACACCGGCTCACCCATGCGTGAGGTGCTCGACCACTACCGGCGGCAGATCGAGGGGTCCACCGTGCTGGACCAACTCGAACTGAAACCGGGCGGCTACTTCGTCGTCAGCGCGCACCGGCAGGAGAACGTCGACCACCCGCAACGGCTCCACCGACTGCTGGAATGCCTGCGGGCGGTCCGCGACGAGTGGCGGCTGCCGTTGCTGGTCTCCACCCATCCGCGTACCCGTAAACGGCTGGAGGCGCTCGCCGGCGACGGCCTGCACCTCGACGGTGTGGCGTTCCACGAGCCGTTCGGCTTCTTCGACTACGTGACCCTGCAACGCAACGCCCGATGCGCTCTCTCGGACAGTGGCACCGTCAGCGAGGAGGCCGCGATTCTCGGATTCCCGGCGGTGACCCTGCGCGAGTCCATCGAACGGCCGGAGGCGCTGGACAGCGGGGCGATCGTGATGACCGGCCTCGATCCGGACGGGGTCGTCGAGGCCATCCGTGTGGTGGTGGCGCAGGCGGCCGAGGGCTCGGTCGCCTGCCCGCTCGACTACCAGGTCCCCGATACGTCACGCCGGGTCGTCGACTTCATCCTGTCGACCGTGCGCCGCCATCACGACTGGGCGGGCATCCGCCGCTGACCGCTCCACCGGGCGGGCCGGCACACCCGTCACGACGACGCCCGGCGGTACGTCGCGGGTCACGCAGGCGCCGGCGCCCACGGTGGCATCCCGGCCGACGGTCAGCTTCGGCAGGATCGCGGCAGTCGTACCCACCAGCACGCCGTCCTCCAGCCGGCAGTACCCGGAAACCGCGGCGAGCGGATTGACCGAGACGTAGTCACCGAGCACCGTGTCGTGCCCGACCGTGCAGTTCTGGTTGAGGTGCACGTGCCGCCCCACCAGCACGTTCGTGGTGACCCGGGCGCCACCGGCGGCGAACAGCCCCTGCTGGTGGACGCAGTCGGGGCCGATCTCCGCGGCCGGATGCACCACCGTGGCCGCCGGCAGGCCGTACCGGGAGATGGTCTGGTCGGTCTCGCGGCGCAGCCGGGGGTGCCCGACGCCGAGCACCACGTGGGTGCTGGCCGGTTGGGCGGCCAGCCAACGGGTCGGGCCGAGGAAGGCGACGCCGAGGCGGTGTACCGACTCGACGTTTCTCTCGGTGGGGTAGTCGTCGACGAAGCCCAGTACCCGCCAGGATGCCGGAGCGCCCGAAAAGGTGTTCAATAGGCGAATTACCCCATATACCTCTCGGCCCATCCCGCCGGTGCCTACGATCACTACGTCGGTCGTCAACCGCGGCTCTCCCTCGGCTAAGGAGAACGCTTGCCGCTCTCCGTCATCTGAACCGGTTACCGGTGCCGATGGTGACGGGTGAGCGGCGGCGCCCTGGCCGGTCCTCGCGCGTTCCAGGTGGGCGAACACGTGCCCGCACCGACGCCGGAACAGGATTTCGGAAGGTGAGCCCAAGGTGAACGAGCTGGCAATGACGCGTCCGCCCGACAGCACCGGAACGCCGAGCGGCACGGCGCGATCCACGACCACGACGCGGTACCGGGTGCTCGCCACCGCCCGCGTGTTCGAGCCGGGCTTTCGTGGCGGCGGGCCGATCCGCTCGCTGCGGTTCATCCTCGACACCCTGCCGGACGACCTCGACGTCACCCTGGTCACCGGCGACCGGGACCTCTGCTCGTCCACACCGTACCCGGGCCTGTCCGGGCGGTTGGTACGCCGCGACGACCGCTGCGCCATCTTCTATCTCGGCGCGTTCGCGCTGCGGCACTGGGTACGACTGGCGCGGCACGTCAGGTCCCGCCCACTCGACCTGATCTACGTCAACAGCCTCTGGTCGCTCTTCTCCGTGCTGCCGATCCTGGCGGTGGCGCTGCGACTGGTGCGGGTCCGCTCGGTCATGCTGGCCCCGCGCGGCGAACTCTCGCCCGGCGCGCTCGCCATCAAGGCCCGCAAGAAGCGGCTCTTCCTCGCGGTCTGGGCCCCGCTGCTGCGCCGGCTCGACGTGCGGTGGCAGGCCTGCAGCCGGCTGGAGGAGGACCAGATCCGTGCGAACATGCCATGGGCGCAGATCATGGTGAACGGCAACGAGTGCCCCATCCCGGAACAGCCGGCACCCCGAGCCGTCGCGCACGACGGGCCGTTGCGGCTGGTCTTCGTCGGCCGGATCTCCCCGATGAAGAACCTGACCAGGGCGTTGGAGGCGGTCGCCGGCGCCACGCGCCCGCTGGAGTTCGACATCTACGGTCCGCGGGAGGACGAGCAGTACTGGGCGTGCTGCCGACGACTCATCGACGCGATGCCCGACCATGTGCGGGTCCGCTACCTCGGGGAACTGGCGGCGGACGAGGTGATGGCGGCCTTCAGCCGCTACGACGCGTTCCTCTTTCCGACACTTGGCGAGAATTACGGGCACGTCATCCTGGAGAGCCTCGCGTCCGGCTGCCCGGTGGTCTGCTCCGACGCGACGCCGTTCAGCGACCTGATCGCGACCGGCGGGGGAGCGGTGGTCCGGCCGGCGTCGGCGGCGGGCCTGAGCGAGACCCTCGACCGGCTCGCCGACCGGTCCGCCGGGGAGCGCGCCGAGGCCAAGGAGGCCGCGGGTCGGCGCTACCGACTCTGGCGACAACAGCTCCAGGAACCCAACGTGCTGGACCACGCCCGACAGTTCTGCGGCTGATCCGGCTGGCCGCGCCCCTGCGGCTGATCCGGCTGGCCGCGACCGCGTCACCCGGGCTGGAACTGGTTCGTTGCAGTGACGGGTCCGCGTGGGCGGGTCCGCCGTCCGCCACGCCGGTCGGCTCCGATGAGCGAGGACAGCAGGTGCCCAGTCGCCTTCGCACGATGGTCCGACGAGTCTCGGACCACCTGGCCGCCACCCGGAATCCCGAGGCCTTCGCGCGGTCCCTGGGGGTGAAGCTGAACGGACGGGTCAGGTTCTATGGGATCAGCCGGGCGATGTTCGGCTCGGAGCCATGGCTGATCACCATCGGCGACAACGTCTACATCACCTCCGAGGTGCAGTTCGTCACCCACGACGGCGGCACGCTGATCCTGCGCAAGGACCACCCCGACCTGGACTGGACCGCCCCGATCACGATCGGCGACGACGTGTACATCGGTATGCGGTCGATGATCCTGGCCGGTGTCACCATCGGAAACCGGTGCGTCATCGGGGCAGGCTCGATCGTCACGCGCGACATCCCCGACAACACGGTGGCGGCCGGTGTCCCGGCGCGCCCACTGCGGACCACCGACGAGTACCTCGAACGGTTGCAGGCCAAGTCGCTGGGCATCGGGCACCTCCCCGTCCCGGAGAAGCACGAGGCGATGAAGAAGATCTACGGGGTGACCACGGTCTGAGCCCCGCCGGCCCGCTCAGGCACGCCGGCACGCGACCCGCGGTGGCGGCAGTTGGTGCACCCCGGCGATGGTGATGGCCCCCAGCGCGCCGGTCGTCCCGGTCACCTCGTAACCGAACCGGTCGCCGGTCATCGCCGCCGAACTGGTGCCGAGATTCAGGCCGGTGGCGACACCGGTGCTGCTGGCGCGCAACGTGGGCGGTGTGACGCCGCTGGTCTGCCACACGTGCCCGTACCAGTGCCAGCCGGCGGGCAGGACCACGGGGACACTCAGCACCGACTCCTGGACCCCGGCGGACGTGACGGCGACGCTGCCGAAGTCGGCGATCGGGCCGAGGAGGGTCGGACGACCGGTGGCCGGATCGTGGGCGTACACGCCGTGTCGCAGCACCCCCGAGCCCGCGACGGTCACCTCGACGCACACCCGGTCGACCGGGGTGGGCTCCGCCAGGTACACCGGATGCAGCAGGAGCGACTGATAGGTGCCGGCGTAGGTGACGTCCTGGGTCGGGCCGGCGAGGGCCAGGAAGTAGCTGCCGCGCGGGCAGGTCGTTCCGGGCAGCGGCCCCACCTGCGCCGGGCCGGCCTCCGCGCGCCACATGCCGTACCCGGTGGGCACTGGCATGGTGTACGAGATGCCGGCCACCGCGACCCGGTCCGGCACGGTGAGATTCGTCGGCCCGGCCGGTACCAGCAAACGTTGGAACAGCTGCGGTGCCGCCATCTGGGCTTGGGTGACCGGCTCGACCCGTTCGATCATCACGAAGTCGTTGGCGGAGTCCGACACGACGATCTCGGTGGCCGCCGCGGGCGGCGCCAGGTAGCGCCGATAGGCGGTACCGGTCACGGACTCGCCCGCCTCCAGGATGCGACCCCACACCAACTGCGGATAGTTCTTCTTCAGGCTGGAACTGATGAACCAACTCTTGGCCGTGGTGTGCCGGGACCGGATCTCCGGTACGCCGTCGGCGACGGGCAGCAGACCGACGGCGATGCCCCACTGCTGGACCTGGCCGCTGTCGACCACCCACTGGGTCATGCTGCTCGCCGGCATGAGCCGGTTCGTGAGGGCCGACGGGGTGATGTCAGTGAGGGCGGGCAACGTGTCGAGGTTCGCCCACACCGACCAGCTCAGACCGCCGGCCGTGCCCACGTTCGGCATGAACTGCCGGCGGGTGCCGCCGGCAACCGGAGTCAACGGATGGCACTGGGTCACCCCGGCGTTCAGGGCGAAGCGTTCCAACGCGGCCACCGTCTGCCCGACCAGCAGACCCCCCTGCGACCAGCGGTAGACGTTCGAGATGCGGCACAGCGACGGGATCCGCGACATGATCGTGGCGATGGGTGTGCCGACGTTCGCCCGTGCGGTGTCGATCATCCCCTGGTAGGACGGGATCAGGTAGGACTCGCGGATGGTCAGCTCCTGCCCCGTGAACCGGCCGTCCGGCACCGGTCGTCCGTCGAGTTCGACGGTCACCGTGTGGGAGTGGGTGGCCGGGCGGATCTGCACGTCGGGCGTCAGACCCGTGATCGGCACGGTCGCCGTGTGGGTTGCCCCCGAGAGGTGGGTGAGCGGCGCGCCCGGCTTGACCCGGGCGCCCTGCGCGATGCCGTCGACGATCGTGTACGGGTTGCCGAACAGCAGGCTGTCCGCGTTGGTGATGGCGAGCAGGGTGAAGGTGCGGGTCCCGTCGGTCCACTGCGAGCCCACGTCGACCGTCGTCTTGCCGTGGTTGGTGACGACGATCTGGTTGCCGACGTTGTAGCCGTGGTTGCCGCCGACGTACGACCAGCTGGTGTTGATCGGGCAGTTGTCGTCGGAGGTGTCGTGGATCTTCGTCCCGACGGCGGACATCACCGGCCACACCTGGGCGTCGGTCGCGGTCGAGGGCACCAGGGTGACCTGGGGCAGGCCCGAGTGCCACATGCCGACCATCGCCTCGGCGTACGCCAGGTTGGCCGGCATCACCAGGTCCCTCGTGCTGTCGAAGCGGGATCTGACGGACATCAGGGCGTTGGACCGGTAGACGATCAACTCGGACATGGTCGGCACCTCCGCCGCGAACGCATGACGATGAACCTCACTGTGCGCCGTGGAAATGGGGGTGACCATTTTCGGTCAGCACCCGGACAGGGTGAATTTTCCGCCGTCGCCGTCACGCGGCCCGTGTTCACTCGATGAACAGGTGATTTGCCGTAAACGGGGGATTTCATGCGCATTCTGATCACCGGCGGAGCCGGTTTCATCGGGTCCAATCTGGCCCGCGCCGCGATGGTCGAGCCCAGCATCGACGGGGTGACCGTCCTCGACGACCTCTCGGTCGGGCTGCGGACCAACCTCGACGGTCTGGACGTCGAGCTGATCGAGGGCTCGATCCTGGATGCGGCGGCCCTGGACGCCGCGATGACGGGCCGCGACGCGGTGGTCCACCTGGCCGCGTTGCCCAGCGTTCCCCGGTCGCTGAGTGACCCGCTGGCCTCCCACCACGCGAACGCCACCGGCACCCTCATGGTGGTGGAGGCGGCCCGACGACACCGGGTCGCGCACGTCGTCGTCGCCTCCTCCTCGTCGGTGTACGGCATGAACCCGGCCCTGCCCAAGACCGAGCTGACCTGGACCCGCCCGATGAGCCCGTACGCGGCCAGCAAGCTCGCCACCGAGGCGTACGCCCTGGCCCACCAGGCGTCGTTCGGGCTGCCGACGGTGGCTTTCCGCTTCTTCAACGTGTTCGGCCCGGGGCAGCGACACGACCACGCGTACGCGGCCGTCATTCCCCGCTTCGTGCACGCCGCTCTACGCGACGAACCCGCGGTGCTGCACGGCGACGGGACGCAGTCGCGTGACTTCACGTACGTCGGTACGGTCTGCGACGTCATCCTGGACGCGGTCCGCCGCCGGGTTCACCACCCTCACCCGGTGAACCTCGCGTTTGGCGCGCGGGCCAGCCTGCTGCAGGTCCTCGACGAGCTCGAGTGGCTGTGCGGCCGACCGATCGTCCGCGAGTACGCGCCGCCACGCACCGGCGATGTCGCGCACTCCCTCGCCGACAACGCCGCGCTGCGGCACCTCTTTCCGAGCGTCGCGCCTGTCGCCCGTAGGGAGGGCCTGCGGGCGACGGTCGAGTGGATGGCCGGTCGGTTGGACGCCGAGCGCGCCGTAGCCGCCGCGCCTCGGTGACCCGGGCAGCGAGTCGGGCCGTACCGGAGCCGCTGGCCCGGGTGCCGGTGGCCGCGCCGCCGACCGGAATCACGCTCGCGCCCGGCGAGCGGCCCTCGGCGGCGTCGAAGGATCGGGATCGCTCCGTCACGGTGGGCATCGCCGCAGCGATGGTGGCCAAGGGCATCGGCCTGGCCGCCCCGCTGGTCATCACCCCGGCCTGCTTCCGGTTCCTCGGTGACCAACGGTACGGCCTCTGGATGGCGGTCACCGCCCTCACCGGGATGGCCTGGTTCGCCGATCTGGGACTGGGCAACGGGCTGCTCACCCGGCTCAGTCACCTGGCCGACGACCCGAAGCAACAGGCCCGGGAGGTCTCCAGCGCGTTCGCCACCCTCGGTGTGGTCGCGCTCGCGCTGCTCACGGGTCTCGTGCTCGTCGTACCCGTGGTGTCCTGGGCCGGGCTGTTCAACGTCACCGACCCCGGTGTCGCCGCGGAGGCGCCCTCCCTGGTCCTGCTCTGCTTCGGCGCCTTCGCGGTCAACATTCCGCTCTCGCTGGTCCAGCGGGTCCAGTACGCCCGTGGCCAGGTGGTGCAGAGCAACATCTGGCAGTCGGCCGGCGCGCTGTCGGGCATGGCGGCCGTGCTCGGCGCCATCGCCGCCGGGTGGCGACCACTGGCGGTCATCGCCTGCGCGGTGCTGGCCGTGCCGGTGACCAACCTGCTCAACTGCGTGACGTACTTCTGGTTGCAGGATCGCGGACGGCGGCCGGGCCCGAAGCTCGTGCACCGGGCCACCGCGGTCGGCCTGCTCCGGCTGGGTCTGCGGTTCTTCGCGCTCACCACGATGTCGGCGATCGCGCTGAACGTGGACAGCCCGCTCGTCGCGAACGTCCTCGGGGCCACCACGGCGGCGCACTACGCGGTGGTGGGGAAGCTGTTCGGCGTCCTCTCGATCTTCGTCGGGCTGGTCGGTATGACGGTCTGGCCGGTCAACGGCGCGGCTCTGGCGCGGGGCGAGGTGGCCTGGGTGCGTCGCAACACGCGCCGCATGGTGCTGCTCTACGGGGGGATCGTGGGGGCGGTCGGGGTCGTGCTGGTCGGCTACGGCCACCGGCTGATCGACCTGTGGGTGGGCGGCATCGACCGCACCGAGATCCCCGTCGCGGTCCTGGTCGGACTGGCGAGCTGGTCCCTCCTGATCGCGGTCACCTCACCGCTGATCCTGGTGCAGAACAGCATCGGGTTGCTCCGGCCGCAGTTCGTCGGCTGGGCCGCGTTCCTGCTGTTGGCGACGGCGCTCAAGGTCTGGGCGCTGCGGCGGTTCGGGCTCGCCGGCCTGCCGGTGGCGGCCTGTGTCGCGTACGTGCTCACCATGTGGCCGGCCGTGTTCGTGGGATACCGGCGGGCGGTCACCAGGGGAGCGTCGACGTGACCGGGGAGTGCCGGGTGCTGCGGGTCGTCGGCGAGCTGAACTTCGGCGGCACCGAGATGCGTACCGCCGAACTGCTGCCCCGTCTCTGGGCCGCCGGCGTCCAGGTGCACCTCGCGACGCTCAGCGACCACATCGGGCCCGGCCCGCTGGCCGGGGTTGTCAGCCGGCACGGCGGCACGGTCACCCCGATCCCGCTCGACCTCCGCTTCGCCGCCCGCTTCCTCGGACTGCTGCGGCGGGTACGCCCCGATGTGGTGCACGTCGACTGCGCCAACTTCTCCGGGGTGCTTCTCGCGCTCGCCGCCCTCCGCGGGGTGCCCGTCCGCGTCGCCCACTTCCGGGGCGACGACAACCAGCACCGCGATCTGCGCCGGCGTGTCTACCGCTGGGTCTTCAGACGGCTGCTGCGGGTCTTCGCCACCGACATCCTCGGCGTCTCGCCCAGCTCGCTCGCCGTCGCCTACGACCCGCGCTGGCCGGACGATCCCCGCTGCCGGGTGGTGCTCAACGGACTTGACCTCGACCGGCTGCGCCGCCCCAGTCAGGACGACCTACGCGAGTTGATCGGCGCGCGCCCGGCCGATCTGGTCTGCGTCAGCGTCGGCCGGGCATCGCCGGAGAAGCGGCGCTGGCTCCTGCCGCCGATCCTCGCCGAGTTGCAGACACGGGGAGTGCGGGCCCACGCGGTCCTCGTCGGGCCGGGCGACGACGTCGACGACGAGCGCGTCCGGGCGGCGGCGGCCGCCGCCGGTCTCGCCGAGCGGGTACACCTGTTGGGCCCGCGCGACGACGTGGGCGGGCTGTTGAGCCAGGCCGACGTGGTCGTCCACCCGTCCTGCCTGGAAGGGATGCCCGGGGGCGTGCTGGAGCCGGTCGCCCTGGGCATCGGCACGGTGGCCGCCGACCTGCCGGGAGTGCGCTTCATCAACGAGCATCTGCCCGGCGTGACCATCGTCGACACCGAGGCCGCGCCGAGGCAGTGGGCGAACGCGGTGTGCGCCGCGGCGACGTACACCGAGCAGACCTCGGCCTCGACGGCGGCGGAACGGTTCGCGCGCAGCGTCTTCGCCATCGACACGGCGGTCACCACCCACCTGGCGATCTACCGCCGGTGGGTGTCGAGCCGCCCGCACCGCCCGGCGCGGCCCCAGCCGCCCGCCTTCTCGACACGGGGAGAGAGATGAACGATCAGACAACGGTGCTCGGCCGGCAACCGCGACCGGCGCCGGGGTCGACCGCTCGGGCCGCCCGGCCGCGTCCACTGCTGGTGGGCGCGTACGCGTTCCCGTACGGGGACGCCACCTCGAACCGGCTGCTGCAACTCGCCCGTTGCGCCGCGCCCGAGGGTGCGCGCACGCTCGTCGTCAATGACTGGCCCTGCGAGGTGGCCTTTCCGGCCGGGCAGCTCGGCGCGGCCGGCATCGACCTGGTCACCCTGCGGACCCGGGGTCGGCACCACCTCACCCGCGCGTCGGCCCGGCTGGCCCGGCCGCTGCGGGTCCTGCGGGCCGTCCGCCGGGCCCGCGTGGATCGTGGTGACGTGAGCGTCGTGCTGTTGCCGATGGCCCTGCTGACCCTCGGCAACTGGGCGACCCTGCGCCTCGTGCTGCGCTGCCCGGTGGTGGTGGACGCCAGCGAGCGCCACGACCGACGGCAGTTCCGCCGCGGGTGGCTCACCCCGTACTTCGTCCGGCACCGCTGGTCGACGTTCCTGGCGACCCGGCTCGTGGATCGGGCCACGGCGGTCTCCACCACGCTGGCCGACTACCTGACGGGCCACGGCCTGGAGGTGCTGGTGGTGCCGCCGCAGGTGGACTGCGACGAGTTCCGGGCGCCGCAACCACCCCCGATCAGCGCGGGCCTGCGCCTGCTCTACGCCGGCACACCCGGGCGCAAGGACATGCTCGACGTGATCCTGCGGGGGCTCAGCCGGCTCAACCCGGAGCAGCAGCGGCGGGTCAGCCTCACGATCGCCGGGGTGAGCGCGCGGGACGCCGCCGCCCACTCCGACCTGGACATGACGGTGCTGGACGCCGTCTCGGCCGACGTGCGGTTCCTCGGCCGCGTTCCGCGCGAGACGGTGCTGACCCTCCTGTCGGAGTCGCACTTCTCGATGCTGGTCCGCCCCACCGGCGGGTACGCGGCAAACGGGTTTCCGTCCAAGGTGCCGGAGAGCCTCGCCGCCGGGTGCCCGGTGCTGCTCAACCACACGAGTGACCTGGCCGCCTACGTCCACGACGGCATCGAGGGTCTGGTGCTCGACGGCAACGGCCCGGACGACGTCCGGGCGGCCATCGAGCGGGCGTTGCGGCTGCGCGACGAGGAGTGGACGGCGATGAGCGGCGCTGCCCGTTCGCGGGCCCGGGAGTCGTTCGACCACCGTGCCTGGCGGGACCGGGTCAGCGCCTTCGTGACGGCGGGCCGGGGCGACTGAGGCGACGCCCGCCGGCCGAACGCACCGCCCGAGTATCCCGGAGTGCCCATCGGCGCTGCCGGCAGGCACTCAGCGCAGCAGGACGGTGGGTCGGCGCGGCGTGGCGTCGTCGAACATGCTGGCCCGCTGCCGGCGCGCCTCCGCGTGGGGCGGGTTGGCGTGAGCGGCCTCCCGGCCGGCGGGTGCCCGGTCCTTCGGCAGGTGCAGCAGCGCGGCGGCGACCACGGTCCAGAACACGTACGGATAGGTCTGGCCCGTGCCGAACATGGCCGACTCGGTGACCTGGATCAGCAGGCCGGTGACGACGAGCCAGACCAACCCCGCGTCGGCCCGCCGCACCGGGGCCCGCACCGCGACCCGCCCGGCGGCCACCAGCAGCACCACCAGCGGTGGCACCGCGACGAGCCCCAATTCCAGCAGTAGCTGGAGGTAGCTGTTGTGCACCACGCTGACGCCGGCGGTCCCGAAGAACTCGTCGGCGCTGGCCAGCTCGAACAGGTGATTCCGCGACGCGTACCCGAAGCCCAGCGTGGGGCGGTTCTGCCACCACAGGTCGATGGTCGTCTGCCACATCTGGGTCCGCCCGTTGGACAGGTCGCCGCCGGTGGGGTCGGTGAAGCGCATGACGAACTGGCGCATCCAGGGTGCGGCGAAGATGGTGGGCAGCAGGTTGAGCAGGTATGCCACCAGCAGCAGGGCGGTCGCCCCGGCGGCCACCCGGACCACCCGGCCGAGCCCGTGGCGCACCACGAGCCAGAGCGCGCCGACGAGCACGGCGATCAGCGCGGTACGCGACTGGGACAACAGGAGGCTGACGGCGGCCGGCGCCATGCCGAGGAGCGTGACGGGCCGCCGGGACTGCCGGTGGACGGCCCAGCCCAGCGGGATCGTCAGGGCACAGACGATGCCGAGCATGTTGGGGTTGTTGTAGAGGCCCTGGAACCGCGTGACGCTGGAGGTCGCCGCGACGAGCGTGCCGTCGACGAACCCGATGCCGAGGCTGACCACGATGGACGCGGTGAGGACCAGGTAGACCACGCGCAGGTCGGCCATCATGACCGCACGATCGGGCCATCGACGCCGAACGAGTACGTGCACCAGGGCGGCCAGGAGCAGCAGCGCGACGCCTCGCTGGAGGGTCTCCATCGGAACCACCGACCAGGCGAAGCTCACCGTGGCGAGACCGGCCATCGCCCAGAGCGCTCCGACGAACACGCTGGTCCAGGCATCGCTGCGGGCCGTCGTCCGGACCGGGAGGCAGAGGCCCCAGAGGACCAGGCCGCTGACCGCCGCGTACCGAGGGTAGAAGCTGGCCTCGACGAGCGCCGGCACGTTGGACGAGGCGCACACCAGCAGCCCGACGGTCAGGGTCAGCATCCACCGCCATCCGTCGACCCGCCGGCTGAAGGCGAGCAGCAGCACCAGCGCGACCAACCCGGTCGCGACAAGCGGGGCGGTGATGGCGGCGATGGTGGTGATCACCACCAGACACGTCGCGACGACGAGTAGGCCCAGTTGGCCCATCCGGTTTCCCACGTGATGTCCTTTGAAGTCCGGCCGCCGGCGTCGCCCGCGGTCGTTGGGGGGACCGCCCTCAGCGAGGCAGGTCCTGTAGGCCCGGTTGGGCCGTTTCGTCAGCCCAGCGGGCCCTGGCGGCGTGCATCGCCCGGATCATGTCCGGCCAGTGCGGCGGCCGGTATCCGGTGGCCTTGGCGAGGGCGTCCGCGTTCATCGACCGGTCGCAGGTGAACTCGTCGTCCGGGACGATGTCACCGGGCCACCCGTACACCTCGGCGATCAGGCGGAGCAGGTCGTACTTGGAGATCGGTTCGGCGGCGACGTGGTAGAGCCCGGCCAGCTCCGTCCGGGGCAGGATCACCGTCCGGAGCAGTCGGGCGAACTCGACGGTCGTCACGCCGCTGTAGATGGCCCTCGTGAAACCGCGTACCTGGCCTTGCTGGGAGAGGAACCAGTCCACGAGTGAGCGGTTCGTGACCAGCTCGTGCCCGATGATCGAGGTGCGGAGGGTGAGCGCGGCGACCCCGCGCGCCTCACCCAGCAGCTTCGACCGCCCGTACAGGTCTGGTGGGTCCGGCAGGTCGTCCTCGACGTAGCCGCCCCGCCGGCCGGAGAAGACACAGTCGGTGCTGACGTGGATCAGGCGACTGCCGAGATGCCCGCAGGCCTCGGCGAGCAGATGGGGAAAGAGCGCGTTGAGGGTGACCGTCTGCACCGCGTCCTGCACGTCCGGCCGTTGCTTGATCACCCCCACGCAGTTGACGACGACGTCCGGCCGCAGGTCGTCGACGATCTGCCGGACCTCGTCGAAGCGGGTCGCGTCGACGGCCGGGGTGATCCGGTCGAGCAGGCGCGGCGGGTACCACCCGGCGCGGTCCTCGATGCTCCGGGCGACGCCGTGGACGTCGAGGTCCGCATCGTCGCTCAGCTCCCGCAGGACAGCGTGGCCGAGCATGCCGGTCACGCCGACGACGAGGACCCGTCGCGTCGGGCGCGGCTCGTCCTCGCCGAGGCCGCTGCGTCGGCGGGGGACGAACTCCGGTCGCCGGCCGCCGGTGCCGGTGTTCATGCCGTTACGACCGCCGCCGCGGCCTCGACCTGCGCCCGTACCTCGGGCAGCGTCAGCAGCAGCGCCTCGATCTCCGGTACGGACAGCCGCCGGGCGTTGTGCGAGTGGAAGTCGGCCATGTTGCCGCTCTCGACGTCACCCTCCTCGAAGTAGAGGGAGTAGTTGAGGTCCCGACTGTCCACCGGCACCCGAAGGAACTCGCCGAGATCCTCGACGTGGGCGAGTTCCTCGCGGCTGGCCAGCGTCTCGTACAGCTTCTCCCCGTGCCGGATGCCGAGCACGTTGAACTTCGCCGGGACGCGGAACAGGTTGCACAGCGCGGTGGCCAGATCGCCGATCGTGCACGCGTCGGCCTTGCGGATGAAGACGTCGCCTGGCTGGCCGTACCGGAAGGCGTGCTCCACCAGGTCGACCGACTGCGGCAGGGACATCAGGAACCGGGTCATCGACGGCTCGGTGACCGTCGGCAGGCCGCCGCGCAGGATCTGGTCGATGAACAGCGGGATCACCGATCCGCGTGAGTACATGACGTTGCCGTAGCGCACGCAGCAGACCCGGGTACGCGCCTGGGGATTGTTGCGGGAGTGCGCCTGCGCGACCTTCTCCATGAGCGCCTTGGTCATGCCCATCGCGTTTACCGGATAGACGGCCTTGTCGGTGCTCAACAGCACCAGCGCCTCGACGCCGACGCGCTCGCAGGCGTCCACCACGTTCGCGCTGCCGAGCACATTGGTGCGGACGGCCTCCAGTGGGAAGAACTCGCACGAGGGGACCTGCTTCAGGGCCGCGGCGTGAAAGACGAACTCCATTCCCCGCGCGGCCTTGAGCACACTGTCGTAGTCGCGGACGTCGCCGACGTAGTAGCGGACCCGATCGTCGCCGAGGCGGTGCCGCATCGCGTCCTGCTTCGACTCGTCCCGGCTGAGTACGCGCACCTCGGCGGCCCCGGCGTCGAGCAGTCGGGAGACCATCGTCTGGCCGAAGGATCCGGTGCCACCGGTGATCAGGAATCGCCGGTCCGAAAGCGAGGAAACCACATCTTCTCCTGCCTGTTTCCCGGGGGGCCATCCTCGGGAATCGGATTCTCGTCGAACGCGACCCTACGCGCGGAAAAGTGGCACCGTGACCTCTTCCGCTAAACGGAATTGGAGTCGCGTTCGACCTTCCGTGGTGGCCGTCGGCAAATATGCGAACAAGGTTCGGCGTTGCCAAAATATCCGTTCGGCCCCGCGTTGTCGACGCGCCGAAGTCGTTAGCGCTAAAGACGGAGTTGGCCTTCCGGAAAGGTGGTATGCGTACTCCATGCCAAAAGTTGCTCTCCACGCGGCGCACCCGACCCCCGGTGCCTCCGACCTGACGACCGGTCGGGAAACACTTCGGGAAGGCACTGCGACACGGCGACCCTATGATCGTTGGAAGCGGCTTCTCGACGTCCTCGGCGCTCTTCTCGTTCTGGTTCTCGGCGCTCCCGTGCTGGCGGTGGTGGGCCTGGTCGTGCTGGTGACACACGGGCGGCCGGTGCTGTTCCGGCACACCCGCCCGGGGCTGCACGGTGAGCTGTTCGAGGTGGTCAAGTTCCGGACCATGCGTCACCCCGACCCGGATCGAGGGCTGGTGAGCGACGCGGATCGTCTGACCCGGGTGGGCCGCTGGTTGCGGGCCAGCAGCCTCGACGAGCTGCCGGAGTTCTGGAACGTGCTGCGGGGCGAGATGAGCGTGGTCGGTCCCCGCCCGCACCTCGTGCGCTACCTCAGCCTCTACAACCAGGAACAGGCCCGACGGCACGACGTGCGACCGGGTATCACCGGGCTGGCCCAGGTGCGGGGCCGCAACGCGCTGGACTGGGACGCGAAGTTCACCTACGACGTCGAGTACGTCGACCGCCGCTCCTTCCTGCTGGACCTGCGGATCGTCCTGGCCACGATCTGGGTGGTGCTCGGTCGCCAGGGCATCTCCGCGCCGGGCGCGGCCACCTGGCACGAGTTCACCGGTAACCCACCCGCGCAGCCGAGCGTCGACCACGACTCCGCCCACCGGCGATGAACCGGGTCCTGCTCCTGGGGTCCGGTGGATTCCTCGGCCGGCACATCCGGACGGCGCTGGCCGCCCACGCCACCGTCCGGTCGATCACCCGCGCCGAATGTGACCTGGTCCGGGTCGAGCTGCGCGAGCTGACCGCGCTCATCGCCCGGGAGCGACCGGACACGGTGGTGACGGCGGCCGGACGGATCGTCGGCTCCGGGCACGACTTTGTGCAGGCGCACGTGGTGGCGACCGCGAAGCTGATCGAAGCGGTGGCCGCCGCCGCCCCCGGAGCCCGCCTGATCCGCATCGGCTCGGCCGCCGAGTACGGCACCGTGCCGCACGGCCTCGCCGTCAGTGAGGAGTACCAGGGCACACCCATCAGCGAGTACGGGCTCAGCCACCTGGCCGCCACGCGGTTGGCGGAGCTGGCCGGCGGGGCGGGCCGACTCGACACGATGGTGTTGCGCATCTTCAACCCGGTCGGGCCCGGGATGCCGGCGGGCAACGTGCTCACTCGGGTGACCGCGATGGTGAGGTCGGCGGTCGCCACCGGGTCGGAGGACATCGCCGTGGGCCTGCACGACACGTACCGGGACTTCGTCGACGTCCGGGACGTCGCCTCGGCGGTCCTCGCCGCGGCGAACTGCCGCCCGGGGCCCGCCCGGGTCTTCAACGTGGGCAGCGGTAGGGCGGTGGCGACGCGCGACGTCGTCCGGTTGCTGGCGGAGGTGTCCGGCTTCACCGGCGACATCCGGGACGGCAGCTTCGCGCCGGACGCCGATCGCTCAGCCGCCGTGCCGTGGATGTGCGCCGACATCGAGCGCGCGAACCGGGTGCTCGGGTGGGCGCCCGCACACGACCTCGAGGATTCGCTGGCGACACTGTGGCAGGCCGACGGCGACCAGCCCGCCCGTCCGGTCGCCGGCTCGGCAGCGAGGTGAAGCCCATGCGGATCGGCATGCTCAGCCAGTGGTTCGACCCGGAGCCGGGCGCGGCCGCGCTCCCCGGGATGCTCGCTCGGGCTCTCGTCCGCCGAGGACACGAGGTCCAGGTCCTCACCGGGTTCCCCAACTATCCGACCGGCGAGTTGGCGCCCGGCTACCGGGTGACCCGTCGGCTCGACGAGGTCGACGGGACGACCCGGATCCGCCGGGTGGCCCTCTATCCCAGCCATGACCGCTCCGCGCTGCGCCGGCTGGCGAACTACGGCTCCTTCGCCGCCTCGGCGCTGGTGTCCGGCACGTCGGCGCTGCGCGGCGTGGACGCCCTCTGGGTCGGCAACTCGCCGATCAGCGTCGCCCTGCCGATGTGGTTCACCCGGTACGTCCAGCGGGTGCCGGTGCTGCTGCACGTGCTGGACCTGTGGCCCGACAGCGCGGTGGCCAGCGGCTTCATCGGCCCCGACCGGGTGTCCCGGATGATCGAGCGGGGGATGACCAGCTGGTGCGGTGGGATGTACCGCAGCGCCGGCCGGGTCGCCTACGTCTCGCCCAGCGCCGCCGACCTGCTCGCCAGCCGAGGCGTACCCCGGGAGAAGCTCGTCCACATTCCGGTGTGGGCCGACGAGACGCCGCAGACGGGCGTCGCGGACCTGCGCGCCGAGTTCGGGCTCCGCGAGGACCAGGTGGTGCTGGTGTACGCCGGCACGCTCGGTGAGGCGCAGGGGCTCGACTCGCTCATCGACGCCTGCGCCCGGATCAACGATCCGCGACTGGTCTGCCTGATCGCCGGCTCCGGCACCACCGAGGAGCGGCTGCGCCGTCGGGCCGAAGAGCTGAACGCGACACACGTGCGGTTCCTCGGGCGGCTGCCCCGCGAGCGGATGCCCGCGTTGATGGCCACCGGCGACGCGCACTACGTGAGCCTGCGACCCGGCGGCATGTCGGCGTACACGATGCCCAGCAAGGTGCAGGCCACCCTCGCTGCCGGGCGGGCCCTGCTGGTCGCCGCGGAGGGGGACGCCGCCGCCGTCGCGCACGAGAGCGGCGCGGGCATCACCGCCCGACCCGGTGACCCCGACTCGATCGCCGACGCTCTACGGGAACTCTGCGGCCTGGGCCGGGAGAAGCTCGAGCTGCTCGGTCATGCCGGCCGGGCGCACTACGACCGGGTCTTCTCCGTCGCCGCCGGAGCCGAGCGGGTCGAGCAGGCGTTGTGCGAGGCGGTGGAGAGCCACCGACGGCGCTGACCCGCTGCAGTACGTTTCCAAGTGGGCAGCTCGTCCAGACTGGTGGCGCCCGGCCACCGCCCGAGCGGGGTGAGTCCATCGCGGTCTCCGACCAGGCCGAGGCTCCCGTTGTGGCCCCGGCCTTGTGCAGCTCCCGGCCTCGACGGGGCGAGCTGTAGAGTCGCGACGGCCGGTCGGGCGCGGGAAGCACCGGCCGGACCGGCGAGGGGATGGCGCGTGCTGCACCTGAGGGTGATCACCCCGGAGAGCAGGTCGACGGAGGTCGTCGACCTGCTCTCAGCAGAGGCAGGAGTGACTCACCTCGCCGTGCTGCCGGGTGCCGCCCGGCAACCGCCGGGCGATCTCATCCTCTGCGACGTGGTGCGGGAGAGCGCGGACCGCGTGCTGCGGGAGTTGCGGCGGATCGGCGTGGACACCAGCGGCGGCATCGCGGCCGAGGACATCGAGCTGACCATCTCCGCGGCGGCCGACCGGGCGGCGGACCGGGCGCCGGGCAGTGGCGCGGACGCGGTGGTCTGGGACGAGATCGCCGCGAAGACCGGCGAGCAGACGGAACTGTCCGGCACGTACCTCGTACTGATCGTGGTGGCCACCATGATCGCCGGCATCGGGGTGCTGCTGGACCAGCCGATTCTCATCGTCGGGGCGATGGTCGTCGGTCCGGAGTTCGGCCCCCTCGCCGCGCTGTGCGTGGCGTTGCTGCGCCGCCGGCTCGGGGTGATCGGCCGCTCGGTGCAGGCTCTCGTGGTCGGCTTCATGGCGGCCATGGTGGCGACCGTGCTGAGCACCTGGGCGCTGACCGCAGCCGGCCTGGTCAGTCGGGAGATGCTGCTCGCCGAACGCCCACTCACCGACTTCATCTGGCGGCCGGACGCGTTGTCCTGGGTGGTCGGTCTCCTCGCCGGCGTGGCCGGGATGCTCTCGTTGACGTCGAAGAAGTCCGGCAGCCTGGTCGGGGTGCTGATCTCGGTGACGACGGTCCCGGCCGCGGCGAACGTGGCGGTGGCTGCCGCCTACGGAGTATGGGACGAAGCGGGCGGCTCGGCACTCCAACTGGTCATCAACCTGAGTGCGATCGTCCTGGCCGGCCTGCTCACCCTCGTGGTGCAGCAGGCCTGGTGGTGGGGTCTGGCTCGCCGGTCCCGTCGTCCAGCAACCGGGTGAGCAGCGTCCGCAACGGGATCGACTCGCCGTCGCGTCCACCGGACCCGACCACCAACGGCGCCGGGCTGGGTTCCGGGTCGGCGCCGAACAGCCGGGCCCGCAGACCTCCGGGCACGGTCAGCAGGTGGAACCGGCCGGCCACGTCCACCGCCCGGGTCTCGGCCCGGTCGACGTACCAGCCGTTCAGCCTGGTCCGGTAGCGCCCGCGCCCGTCGTAACCCCGGGCGACCAGCCGGGTGGTGCGCAGTCCCCGCCGGGTCGCCTCGGCCACGAACCAGGCCACCAGCTTCGCCGCCTCGGCCTGCTCGGCGGCCCGCCGCCGCGCGTCCGCGTCGGCATGCGCGCGCACCGCCCGCTGCTGCTGCTCCCGCCACGTCCGGCCGTCCGGCTCGTTCACAAAGCCGACGGTACGCGACGCCCCCGCCCCGCCCCCGCCCCGCCCCGCCCCGCCTCCGCCTGCGTCGATCTTGCAGTTTCTGTCGTCGAGATAGGCGGAATGCCAGCTTATGTCGGGACAGTAAGTGCAAGATCGACGCAGGCGGCGTGGGGTTGACGTGCTGAGCGGGTTAGGCCAGGCCGGCGCGGCGCAGGGCTTCGGCCATCGCATCGTTGGCCGGCGCCGGTGCGCCCTGCCGCTGCTGCCCGCCGCGACCACCCTGCCCGCCGCCACGACCGCCCTGGCCGCCACGACTGTCCTGCCCGCCACCACGACCGCCCTGGCCTTCGCGACCACCCTGCCCGCCGGACCCGCCGCGACCGCCGGACCCGCCCTGGCCGGCCTGGCCCCCGCGACCACCCTGCGGTCCGCGCTGCGCCGGGCCGCCACGCCCCTCCTGGCTCGTCCGACCACCGGCGGCCGGCTCGTCCTCCAGGCGCAGGGTCAGTGAGATGCGCTTTCGGGGTACGTCCACGTCGAGCACCCGGACCTTGACCACGTCGCCGGACTTCACCACCTCGCGGGGGTCCTTCACGAACGTCCGGGACATCGCCGACACGTGCACCAGGCCGTCCTGGTGCACCCCGACGTCCACGAACGCGCCGAAGGCGGCCACGTTGGTGACCACACCCTCCAGCACCATGCCCGGCGTCAGATCGCCGATCTTCTCCACGCCCTCGACGAAGGTGGCGGTGCGGAACTCCGGCCGGGGGTCACGGCCCGGCTTCTCCAGCTCGGCGAGGATGTCGGTGACGGTGGGCAGGCCGAACCGGTCGTCGACGAAGTCGGTGGCCCGCAGCCCGCGCAGGATCGCGCTCTTGCCGATCACCGCGCGCAGGTCCTGCCCGGTGCTGGCGAGGATGCGCCGCACCACCGGGTACGCCTCGGGGTGCACGCTGGACGAGTCCAGCGGGTCGTCGCCGCCGGGGATCCGCAGGAAGCCCGCGCACTGCTCGAACGCCTTCGGCCCGAGCCGGGCCACCTTCTTCAGCTCGGTCCGCGACCGGAACGGCCCGTTGGAGTCCCGGTGCAGCACGATGTTCTCGGCCAGCCCGGCCCCGATCCCGGAGACCCGGGTCAGCAGCGGCGCGGACGCGGTGTTCACGTCCACCCCGACCGCGTTGACGCAGTCCTCCACGACGGCGTCCAGCGACCGGGAGAGCTTCACCTCGGACAGGTCGTGCTGGTACTGGCCGACGCCGATCGAGCGCGGGTCGATCTTGACCAGCTCGGCGAGCGGGTCCTGGAGACGACGGGCGATGGAGACCGCGCCGCGCAGCGACACGTCCATCCCGGGTAGCTCCTGCGAGGCGTACGCGGAGGCGGAGTAGACCGACGCGCCGGCCTCGGAGACCATCACCTTGGTCAGGTTGAGCTGCGGGTGCCGCTTGATCAGGTCACCGGCCAGCTTGTCGGTCTCGCGCGAGGCGGTGCCGTTGCCGATCGCGACCAGCTCCACGCCGTGCGCGCCGGCCAGTCGGGCCAGGGTCTCGATCGACGCGTCCCACTGCCGACGCGGCTCGTGCGGGTAGATGGTGTCGGTGGCGACCACCTTGCCGGTGGCGTCGACCACGGCCACCTTCACGCCGGTCCGCAGGCCCGGGTCCAGGCCCATCGTCGGCCGGGTGCCGGCCGGCGCGGCGAGCAGCAGGTCGCGCAGGTTGGTGGCGAAGACCCGTACGGCCTCCTCCTCGGCGGCCTGCCACAGCCGCATCCGCAGGTCGGCCCCGAGGTGGATGAGGATGCGCGTACGCCAGGCCCAGCGGACCGTGTCGGTCAACCACCGGTCCGCGGGACGCCCGGCGTCGGACACGCCGAACCGGCCGGCGATCATCGCCTCGTACCGGGTCGGACCGGTCGGTACGGCGTCGGCCTCGCCGGCCTCCTCCGACTCCATGGTGAGGTCGAGCACGCCCTCCTTCTCGCCCCGGAACATCGCCAGGATGCGGTGCGACGGCAGCTTGGGGTACGGCTCGGAGAAGTCGAAGTAGTCGGCGAACTTCGCGCCGGCCGTCTCCTGACCATCGCGTACCCGGGAGGCCAGCCGGCCCCGCGACCACATCTGCTCGCGCAGCGTGCCGATCAGGTCGGCGTCCTCGGCGAAGGTCTCGATGAGGATCGCCCGCGCGCCCTCCAGCGCGGCGGCGGCGTCGACGACACCCCGGTCCGCGTCGACGTACCCGGCGGCCGTGGCCCGAGGGTCCTGGCTCGGGTCGGCCAGCAGCGTCTCGGCCAGCGGCGCGAGGCCGGCCTCGCGGGCGATCTGCGCCCGGGTCCGCCGCTTCGGCTTGTACGGCAGGTAGATGTCCTCCAGCCGCGACTTCGAGTCGGCGGCCATGATCTGTGCTTCCAGCGCCTCGTCCAGCTTGCCCTGGCCGCGGATCGACTCCAGCACGGCGGCCCGCCGCTCGTCCAGCTCCCGCAGGTAGCGCAGCCGCTCCTCCAGGGTGCGCAGCTGGGTGTCGTCGAGCAGGCCGGTGGCCTCCTTGCGGTAGCGGGCGATGAACGGCACGGTGGCGCCGCCGTCGAGCAGCTCCACGGCCGCCCGCACCTGACGCTCGGCCACGCCGAGCTCGTCGGCGATCCGCTGATGAACAGACTGGGTCACGATCTCGATCCGCCTTCGACTCGATCCGCCCTCGAAGAGCGGTTACCGCCTGCATTCTGCCGGGCGGCCCCGGTGAGTGTCGCCGCGCCCGGCCAGGTCGCTCCGCCGCGCCCCGGCGCGCAGGCCGGGTCGATCCCTCGACCGGCCCCACCGGGCCTGCGCTAGCGTGGCGATCATGGAATCACCTGCGGAGCCGCGCGCCCGACGGCTCTTCGGCGGCAGCGCCCGGGCTCTCGGCGACCTCACGGCCAACCCGTTCCGCGCCGACCGGGACCGGATCGTCGGCTCGCCGTTCTTTGCCCGGCTCGGCGGGGTCACCCAGGTGATCAGCCCGGTCGGCTCCGGGTTGCTGGTGCACAACCGGCTCACCCACAGCCTCAAGGTCGCCCAGGTGGCCCGCGCCATCGCCGAGCGGTTGACGGCCGACGACAGGTGGCGTGACCTGCTGGACAAGCTCGGCGGCTGTGACCCCGACGTGGTGGAGGCCGCCGCGCTCGCGCACGACCTCGGCCACCCGCCGTTCGGCCACCTGGGGGAGCGGGTGCTCGACCGGTTGGCCCGCCAGCGTCTGGGCCTCGCCGACGGCTTCGAGGGCAACGCGCAGTCGTATCGGATCGTCACGAGCACCGAGATCCGGGGCGCCGCCACCACCGGGTTGGACCTGACCGCCGCGGTCCGCGCGGCGATGCTGAAGTACCCGTGGACGCGGCTGGACTACCCCGACCCTCACCCGCGCCTGCTGGACCCGCCGCCGCGGGGCGCCACCCCGCCGCCGGACGACCCGGAGAGTGGCTCGTTGAAGTTCGGGGCGTACCGGACCGAGCTGGACGACCTGCGGCAGGCCCGGGAGCCGTTCGTTGGCCGCATTCCGGACTGGCAGCAGACCGTCGAGGCGTCCGTCATGGACACCGCCGACGACATCGCGTACGCCATCCACGACGTGGAGGACTTCTACCGGGTCGGGGTGCTCCAGCAGGGCGCGGTGTCCGCCGAGCTGATGGCCTGGCAGCGCGAGGTCGGGCACTTCCGGGCGATCACCGACGGGGCGCTGGCCACCTCGGCCCGACGACCCGGCGCGGCCATCGAGCGCCTCCGCCGGCAACTGCACCGCAAGGACGCCTGGGTCGCCAACGACGACGCGTTCGCCGCCGCCGTCGAGCACGTCCGCGAGGAGTTGGTGGACGGGCTGCTCGCGCTGCCGTTCGACGGCTCGATCGAGGCGGAGCAGTACGTGGCGCGGTTCTCCGCCCGCTGGTCCACCCGCTTCGTCGAGGCCGTCACCGTGACCGACCAGCCGTCGGTGCGCTCCGGGCACGTGCTGCTCGGTAGCGCGCAGTGGCACGAGGTCCAGGTGCTCAAGTTCGTCCACCACCGGTTCGTGCTGGCCCGCCCCGACCTGGCCCTGCACCAGCGTGGTCAGGCCCGACTCCTGGGCACCCTGGTGGAGGCGCTGTGGGAGTGGCTGCTCGACCCGGAGGAGGAGTCCCGCCTACCCCGGCGGCTGCACGACCTGGTCGAGCTGGCCGAGGCCGAGCTGCACCCGCGTACGCCGCACCGGATCGGCCGCGCCCGGGGACGCGCGATCGTGGACTTCGTCGCGCAGCTCACCGACGGCCAGGCGGTCGCCATGCTGGACGCGCTCTCCGGTCGCTCCGGCGCGCTCTGGACCGACGCCTTCGTGCTCTGACCCCGCCTCCGGCGACGGACTGCCGTCTCCGGCGACGGACCGCCACCTCAGGCGACGGACTGCCACCAACCGTCGACGGCGGGCGGGTCGTCGACCACCACCCGCTCACCCGGGCGGGGAACGGCGAGCCGCACGTCCCGGGCCTTCGCCTCGGCCCACAGCCGGTTCACCGGCTCCGACCAGTCGTGCAGGGCCAGGTTGAACGTCGCCCAGTGCACCGGGATGAACAGCCCGCCGCGCAGGTCGAGGTGGGCGTCGACCGCCTCCTCGGGGAACATGTGGATGGTCGGCCAGGCCCGGTCGTACGCGCCGATCTGCATCAGCGTGACGTCGAAGGGCCCGTGCTCGGCGCCGATCGCCGCGTACCCGGCGAAGTAGCCGGAGTCACCGGTGTAGAAGACCTTGCGTCGTGCCCCGGCGACCACCCAGGAGCTCCAGAGCGTGCCGTCGCGGCGCAGCCCGCGACCGGAGAAGTGCTGGGCGGCGGTGGCGGTGATCTCCAACCCGTCGACCCGGTGCGACTCGGACCAGTCCAGCTCGATGATCCGCTCGGCGGGCACCCCCCAGCGGTCCAGGTGGGCGCCCACTCCGAGCGGCACCACGAACGGCGCCGACTGCCCGGCGACCAGCGCCCGCACGGTGGGCATGTCCAGGTGGTCGTAGTGGTCGTGGGAGATCAGGATGGCGTCGAGCGGGGGCAGTTCGTCGATGCCCACCGGCGGCTCGTGCAGCCGACGCGGACCGACCGCGCCGGACGGCGAGCAGCGGTCACTCCACACCGGGTCGAGCAGGACCCGCCGGCCCTCGATCTCGATCAGCGCCGAGGCATGGCCGTACCAGACGATGTTCAGCTCGTCGGCGGTGTCGGCGGCCGGCGACGCGCCGGGCCGAAGCAGCGGCACGGGCGCGGTGGGGCGGCGCTTCTGCTTGCCGAAGATCAGTTCCCGGACCAGGTTACGACCCGGTTCGGCGGCGACCATCGTGCGGACGTCGGCCTGGTTGTGGAACGTGCCGTCACGGAACTGCGGCGAGCGGGCCGCCCGCTCGGCCCGGGCCCCGGCGAGTCGCCCGCCCAGTGCCGCCGGCACGTCCCGTGCCATCCAGGCCAGGCCGGCCAGCGCGGCCAGTCCCGCCGTCGCCCGCATCCGTCGCCCGAGCGACCGCTGCCCGTCCGTGCGTTCCGTTGGCGTCATCGCCGTCCCTCCGCCGTGTCCCGCACTACACGGTAGTTCCCCCGCGAGGTTCCCGCCCCGGCGGTCGCCCGCACCGGGCCGGTCGTCCCCCCGACGACCGACCCGGCAGCGGAGTCAGCCGCCGTTGCTGGGCCGCTGGACGGTCGTCCGGTACGCGGTGCCCGCGCCCCCGAGGCGGTCCACCGCGGCGAGGAACCTCGGACCCATGGCGGCCCGCGCCCGCACCGCCGGATGGGTCGCGCCGAAGTTGTCCGGGTCGGCCTGCCCGTCGGCGAAGAGCGCGTAGGTGAGCACCGCCGCGCCGGACCGGTCGAAGATCACACCGGCCTCGTGCCGGGCGTCGGCGAACCAGCCGGCCTTCGTGGCGATGCGGGCCCGATCGTCGGAGGACATGGTGCGACGGATCCCGTCGGTGAAGGCCACCGGGGAGCGCAGCAGCCCGAGCAGGTGCGTTGTCGAGGCCGGCGAGAGCAGCGTGCCGGCGACCAGGGCCCGTAGCAGGTCGTGCGTCTCCCGGGGAGTGCTGGTGCCGAGGAAGAACCGGTTCGGGTTGGCGACCGGCTCGACCTGGGTGTTCGGGAAGCCCTTGGCGACCAGGATCGAGTTGATCTCGGCGGCCGGGGCGACCAGCCCGCACAGTCGTACGGCGGTGTCGTCCGAGACGGTCAGCAGGTTCGCCAGCACGTGCCCCAGCGTCACGCTGCTCGGGTACGCGCCGTCCAGGCTGAAGATGCCGTCACCACCGGGCACCACGATCGCCGCGGTCACCTCGACCCGCTGGTCCAGCGTCAGCAGTCCACGGTCGACCTTGTCCAACACGGCCGTGGCGACCGCGATCTTGTTGACGCTGTACGCCTCGATCGTCCGGTCCGCGTCCGCCGCCACCGCGACGACCGGCGTGCCCGCCGGGTCGGCCACGCTGACGTACGCCTGCCAGTTGCCGCCAGCCTCGGCGCGGTGGCGGCCGAAGACGGTGGCGACCCGCCGGGCCGCCTGCGCGGGGGTGGTCGGTGTCGCCTCGGCGGCGCTGGCCGGAGTGGTCACGGCGAGCACCGTACCGGCGGTGGTCACCGTGCCCAGTCCGAGGGCGGTCCTGCGGCTCAGTCGGATGGTCAATCGTCTCTCCCGTCGTGGGGCGCCGGAGCGCCTGCCGGCCCCCCACGCTAGGCGAGTTGATCTATCCACGATGCCTCCGGAGAGAGTCCCGAACAGTCCCGAACGGTCTTACCCGGACCGTCGGCGCAGCGCGGCGGCGATCGCGCCGGCCGCCGTCCCACGGAGCTGTGCCGCCGGCCCGGACACCGCCCGGGTGAGCTGCCGCAGGTCGGGCAGGTGACCGCCACGGACCGCCTCGCCCGCCGGGTTCGGCGCGAAGACCGAGCCGTCGTGCGCCGCGACCGGCCGTCCACTGAGGCCGGCGAGCCGCATCAACGGGCCGACGAGGACGTCGTAGACGCCGGGCAGCAGCGTGAAGCCGGCGCGTAGCAGCACGTTCAGCCGCCCCACCGACACCTCCCGACGGGGACTGTCCACACAGTCGACGATGGCCCGGGCCACCCGCTGCGGCCCGGCGACCGGCGGTGGAGGGCGGCCGACGCGACCCAGATAGTTGGCCGCCTGCTGGTAGACGGGTGTGTCCACACTGCCCGGGTTGACCAGGCACAGCCGGATTCCCGGGCTGTCCCGCAGCTCCTGCTGGAGCGTCCGGGCCAGCCCCTGCAAACCCCACTTGCTGGTCACGTACGCGCTCATGTACGGCGCGGTGATGTGCCCGAGCACCGAACCGGTGAGGATCAACGTCCCGACGCCGGTGGCCCGGAAGTGCCGCAGCGCCACCCGGGCCGCGCCGGCGGCGGCCAGCAGATCCGTCCGCACCACCTGGTCGAACACCCGCTCCGGCAGCTCGTCGAAGCGCCCATAGGCCATCACCGCCGCCGTGTGCACCCAGACGTCGATGCGGCCGAACCGTTCGATCGCCGCCTCCGCCAGCGCGTCCAGCGCGCCCGCCTCGGTGACGTCGGTCGCCACGGTCAGCACCTCGACGTCCGCGCACTCCTCGCGTACCTCGGCGAGGGTCTGCGGCGCGCGGGCCGCGAGGACCAGGCGGTCGCCGCGCTCGGCGAACGCCCGGGCCGTCGCCCGACCGATCCCGCTGGTCGCGCCCGCGACCACCACCACCCGACTCACGGTTCCAGGACCACCTTGATGCAGGCGTCCTCCTTCTTCTGGAACATCTCGTACGCGCGCGGCGCGTCGCTCAGCGGCAGCCGGTGGGTACGCAGATCCTCCACCCCCAGCGGGTCGTCGTCGCCGGAGAGCAGCGGCATGATCTCGTCGACCCAGCGGCGCACGTGGCACTGCCCCATCCGCAGTTGGACGCCCCGGTCGAACATCTCCATCATCGGCATCGGGTCGGCCTCGCCGCCGTACACCCCGGAGAGCGAGACGGTGCCGCCGCGCCGGACCGCCTTGAGCGCGGCGTGCAGGACGGCGAGCCGGTCGATGGCGACCCGGTCCGTCAGCGTCTGGGCGAGCTTGTCCGGCAGTAGTCCGACGGCCGCGTGGGCGAGCTTGCCGACCGGCGAGCCGTGCGCCTCCATGCCGACCGCGTCGATGACCGCGTCCGGACCGCGCCCGTCGACCAGGTCGATCAGCGCGCCCGGCACGTCGGACAACTCGCGTACGTCGAGCACCTCGATGCCGTGCCGGCGAGCCAGCTCCAGCCGCTCGGGCACCAGGTCCAGTCCGATGACGCGTCCGGCGCCGAGGTGGCGGCCGATGCGGGCGCAGAACTGGCCGACCGGGCCCAGCCCGAAGACGGCGAGCGTGCCGCCGGGCGGGGTGTCCGCGTACTTCACCGCCTGCCAGGCGGTGGGCAGGATGTCGGAGAGGTAGAGGTAGCGCTCGTCCGCGCCGGTCTGCGGGATCTTGATCGGCCCGAAGTGGGCCTGCGGAACGCGTAGGTACTCGGCCTGGCCGCCGGGCACCGACCCGTAGAGGGACGTGTAGCCGAACAGTGCCGCGCCCTTGCCCTCGCTGGTCACCTGGGTCGTCTCGCACTGGGCGTAGAGCTGGCGTCGGCACATCCAGCAGTCGCCGCAGGAGATGTTGAACGGCACCACCACCCGGTCGCCGGCCTTCAGGCCGGTCACCTCCGGGCCGACCTCCTCGACGATCCCCATCGGCTCGTGTCCCAGGATGTCCCCGGGCTTCAGGTACGGCCCCAGCACCTCGTACAGGTGCAGATCCGAGCCGCAGATCGCCGTCGATGTGATCTTGACGATCGCGTCGGTCGGCTCCTCGATCCGGGGGTCGGGCACCTCCTCGACCCGTACGTCCCGCTTGCCCTGCCAGGTCAACGCCTTCATGTCCGGCTGCCCTCCGTCGGTCCTCCCCTGACTGCTACCCGGGAAGGGGGCGTTGAAGCGCTCCGGCCTCGTCGGTGGTTGCGGTTGATCGACTCGGGTTCCAGGAAGCTGGGGTGTCGTGGGCGCCCGGACCGGCCGACTTCCTGGATGTCGAGTTGCTGACCGCCGCGCCCGACGATCGGGGCGCGGCGGTCAGGGGGTTGCCTGGGCCGGAAGGGTCAGGAGCCGGGGGTGTTGCCACCCTTGGTGGTGGCCGACAGGTAGTCGCGGTTGAGCCGGCCGATGGTGTTCAGCGGGATGCCCTTCGGGCAGGCCACCGTGCACTCACCGGCGTTGGTGCAGCCGCCGAAGCCCGCCTCGTCGTGCGCGTCGACCATGCCGATCACCCGGGTGTAGCGCTCCGGCTGGCCCTGCGGCAGCAGCGAGAGCTGGGTGAGCTTGGCGGCGGTGAAGAGCATGCCGGAGCCGTTCGGGCAGGCCGCCACGCACGCGCCGCAGCCGATGCAGGCCGCCGACTCGAAGGCGGCGTCCGCGTTGGCCTTGGCGACCGGGGTGGAGTGGGCCTCGGGCGCGCTGCCGGTCGGCGCGGTGATGTAGCCACCGGCAGCGATGATCTTGTCGAAGGCGCTCCGGTTGACGACCAGGTCCTTGACGACCGGGAAGGCGCTGGCCCGCCACGGCTCGATGTCGATCGTGTCGCCGTCGGAGAACTGCCGCATGTGCAGCTGGCACGCCGTGGTGCCGCGCTGCGGCCCGTGCGCGTCCCCGTTGATCATGAGGCCGCACATGCCGCAGATGCCCTCGCGGCAGTCGTGGTCGAACGCCACCGGGTCCTCGCCGGAGAGGATCAGCCGCTCGTTGAGCACGTCGAGCATCTCCAGGAACGACATGTCCGGGGACACGTCGTCGACCGGGTAGGTCACCATCCGACCCTTGTCCTCAGGGCCCTTCTGGCGCCAGATGCGCAGGGTCAGGTTCACTTGTAGCTCCGCTGCGTGGGGTGGACGTATTCGAACTTCAGGTCTTCCTTGTGCAGCACCGAGGGCTCACCGGTGGCGGTGAACTCCCAGGCCGCGACGTACGCGAACTTCTCGTCGTCGCGCTGCGCCTCCCCGTCGGGGGTCTGGTGCTCGGCCCGGAAGTGACCGCCGCAGGACTCCTCGCGGTGCAGGGCGTCGATGCACATCAGCTCGGCCAGCTCGAAGAAGTCGGCCACCCGGCCGGCCTTCTCCAGCGACTGGTTCAGCTCCTCGCCGGTGCCGGACACCTTGACCCGCTGCCAGAACTGCTCGCGCAGGTCGCGGATCTCACCGATCGCCTTGCGCAGACCGGCCTCACTGCGCTCCATGCCGCAGTGCTCCCACATGATCTGGCCCAGCTCCCGGTGGAACGAGTCCACGGTCCGGTCGCCGTCGACCGCCAGCAGCCGCTGGATCCGGTCCTCGACGTCGGTACGCGCCTCGACCGCCGCCGGGTGGCTGGCGTCGACCTTCTCGAGGGGGCCCGAGGCCAGGTAGTTGGCGATGGTGGTGGGCAGCACGAAGTAGCCGTCGGCGAGGCCCTGCATCAGCGCCGAGGCGCCGAGCCGGTTCGCGCCGTGGTCGGAGAAGTTCGCCTCGCCGATCACGAACAGGCCCGGGATGCTGGACTGGAGGTCGTAGTCGACCCAGAGCCCGCCCATCGTGTAGTGCACGGCGGGGTAGATCCGCATCGGCACCTCGTACGGGTCCTCGCCGGTGATCCGCTCGTACATCTCGAAGAGGTTGCCGTACTTGGCCTCGATGGCCTTGCGGCCCAGCCGGTCGATCGCGTCGGCGAAGTCGAGGTAGACGCCGAGCTTGGTCGGACCGACGCCCCGGCCCTCGTCGCAGACGTTCTTGGCGGCGCGCGAGGCGATGTCGCGGGGGACCAGGTTGCCGAAGGACGGGTAGATCCGCTCCAGGTAGTAGTCCCGCTCGTCCTCGGGAATGTCCTTGGGGCTGCGATCGTCGCCCTTGCGCTTGGGCACCCACACCCGGCCGTCGTTGCGCAGCGACTCGCTCATCAGGGTCAGCTTCGACTGGTGGTCGCCGGAGACCGGGATGCAGGTCGGGTGGATCTGCGTGTAGCAGGGGTTGGCGAAGTACGCCCCCTTGCGGTGCGCCCGCCAGGTGGCGGTGACGTTGCAGCCCTTGGCGTTGGTGGAGAGGTAGAAGACGTTGCCGTAGCCGCCGGAGGCGAGCACGACCGCGTCGGCCATCTCGGTGCTGATCTCGCCGGTGACCAGGTCCCGGACGACGATGCCCCGGGCCTTGCCGTCGACGATGACCAGCTCCAGCATCTCGTGCCGGGCGTTCATCTCCACGTTGCCGAGGCCGATCTGCCGCTCCAGCGCCTGGTACGCGCCGAGCAGCAGCTGCTGGCCCGTCTGGCCCCGGGCGTAGAAGGTGCGCTGCACCTGCGCGCCGCCGAAGGAGCGGGTGTCCAGCAGGCCGCCGTACTCACGGGCGAACGGCACGCCCTGGGCGACGCACTGGTCGATGATGTTGACCGACACCTCGGCCAGGCGGTGCACGTTCGACTCCCGGGAGCGGAAGTCGCCGCCCTTGACGGTGTCGTAGAACAGCCGGTGCACGGAGTCGCCGTCGTTGCGGTAGTTCTTCGCGGCGTTGATGCCGCCCTGCGCCGCGATCGAGTGTGCCCGGCGCGGGCTGTCCTGGTAGCAGTAGGACTTGACGTGGTAGCCCTGCTCGGCCAGCGTCGCCGCGGCGGAGCCGCCGGCCAGGCCGGTGCCGACCACGATCACCGTCATCTTGCGGCGGTTGGCCGGGTTGACCAGCTTGGCCTCGAAGCGCCGGGTCTCCCAGCGCTTCTCGACCGGGCCGGCGGGCGCCTTCGTGTCGGCGATCGGGTCGCCCTCGGTGAAGAGTTCCATGTCAGGACACCAATCCGGTGAGTACGGCGAACGGGACCACCAGGTATCCGGCGCAGAGCACCACGGCGAAGACCAGCGCGGCGGCGCGTGCCCGACGCTCGCCCCGGGGCGTCTGCTGCCCGAGGCTGCGGAACGCGCTGAAGGCGCCGTGGCGCAGGTGGAAGCCGAGCGTGACGATCGCCAGGGTGTAGAAGAGCGTGACGTACCAGCGCTCCGGGGCGAAGTCGGCGACGACGTTGCCGTACGGCTTGCCCTCGTCGCCAACCGGGTTGAGCGTGCCGGTGGTCAGGTCCAGCAGGTGGTAGATCACGAACAGCAGGATGATCACGCCACCCCAGCGCATGGTGCGGGCCGCGTAGCTGCCCCGGACCTTCTTGCGGTGGGCGTACTTCACCGGGCGGGCGGCGCGGGCGCGCAGCGCCAACACGGTGGCGGCCACGATGTGGGCGACGACGGCCACCACGAGGACGGTGCGCAGGATCCACAGGAACCAGACACCGGGCAGCAGGGGCTTGCCGATGTCGCGCAGCCAGTGCGCGTAGTGGTCGAACGAGGTCTCCCCCGTGAACACCTTCAGGTTCCCGAGCATGTGCGCGATCAGGAACAGCACCAGCAGGATGCCCGTCACCGCCATGACGGCCTTGAGGCCGACGTTCGAGCGGATGGGCGACCGAGTTTTCGTCATTACCACGAGATCGACGCTAGGAGCACTTTGATCAGTCGTCCAATGCATCGAACTCGCAGCGTTGATAGCCATAAGCTATGTAGATGCAGCTCCATCAGCTCCGGTACTTCGTCGCGGTGGCCGAAGTACGACATTTCACCCAAGCCGCCGACATCGTTGGCATAACCCAGCCTTCGTTGAGTAAGCAAATTCACGCCCTCGAGACCGACCTCGGCGCCCCGCTGTTCGAGCGGGTAAGGGGCAACATCGCCCTCACCGCGGCCGGGGAGGTGCTCCTGCCGTTGGCGACCCGGATCCTCGCCGACGTGGAGACCGCGACCCGGGAGGTGCAGGAGCTGGTCGGCCTGCGCCGAGGGCGCGTACGCCTGGGCGCGACCCCGAGCCTGGCCACCTCGCTCGCCCCGCCGGTGCTGCGCCGGTTCCGCGACGCGCACCCCACCGTCGACCTCCGCGTCGAGGAGAGCGGCTCCCAGGACCTCGTGCGTGACCTGCTGCGCGGCGACCTGGACCTGGCGCTGATCATCATGCCGTCGCAGGGCGCGGACCCGGGCCTGCGCGTCGACCCGATCCTGCGCGAGAGCCTGGTGGTGGCCTCGGTGGACGAGGTGCCGACGGGCTCGGGGACGGGCGAGCTGCGCATCACCGATCTGCGCGACCAGCCGATGGTGATGTTCCGGGAGGGCTACGACCTGCGTGACGCCACCATCGCGGCGTGTCGGGAGGCGGGCTTCGAGCCCAGGTTCGCGGTGGACGGCGGCGAGATGGACGCCGTCCTCAGCTTCGTCGAGGCGGGACTCGGCATCGCGCTGGTGCCGGGGATCGTGCTGGCCCGCCGGCCCGGGGTGCGCGGCACGCCGCTGGCGTCCCCCGGGGTGACGCGGACCATCGCGGTGGCCCGTCGGCGTGACGTCGTGCCGACGCACGCCGGACGCGAACTGCGGCGGATCCTGCTCGACTACGTCCACTCCGCGATCGACCGGGGCGAGCTGCCGCCGGGCGTGGAGCCGCTGGGCTGACCCGGCCGGGGCCGCTGCCGCCGCGAAGAGTCGGCAGCGGCCAGGCCGGCGGGCTCAGCGGCCCTCGGCGTCGTCCATCGCGCGGTAGATCCGCTGCTCCGAGACGGGGTACGGGGTGCCCAGCGCCTGGGCGAACACGTTCACCCGCAACTCCTCGATCATCCAGCGGATCTGCCGAACAGCCGCCTCCTGCCGACGCGCGGGCGGTAGGGCGGCGAGCAGGTCGTCGTACTCCTTGCGCACCACCGCGATCCGGTCCTGCTGTTGGCGGTCGCGCTGCGGGTTGCCGCCGAGCCGGTCCAGCCGACGTTCGATGGCGGTGAGGTAGCGCAACAGGTCGGGCAGGCGGGCGTACCCGGTCTCGGTGATGAAGCCGGCGTGCACCAGCCCGGCGAGCTGCTTGCGGATGTCGGCCAGCGCCGCCACCACGGTCAGGTTGCGGGTCGCGCCGAGCCGCTGCTCGACCGCGTACGCGGCGGCGAGCACCCTGCGGACCCGGTCCATCACCTCGACGACGGTGTCGACCAGGTCGGCGCGGACCTTCTCGCGCAGGGCGGCGAAGCCCTCGGCGTCCCACGCCGGACCACCGGCGGCGTCGATCAGCCGGTCGATGGCCGCGCCGGCCGCGTCCTCGATCAGCTCCTGCACGCCGCCGTGCGGGTTGCGACTCAACGCCAGCTTCGCCTCGTTGCTCAACCGACCCTGGAGGAACCGGGCCGGGGACGGCACGGTGAGCCGCAGCAGCCGGCGGGTGCCGGCCCAGTGCGCGGCCTCCGCCTCGGCGGGGGAGTCGAACACCTTCACCCCGACCGTCGTGCCCTCGTCGACCAGAGCCGGGTACGCGGTCACCGCGTAGCCGGCACGGACCTGCTCGATGGTCCGGGGCAGCGTGCCGACGCTCCACTCGCGCAGGCCGGTCCGGGCGACCTCCGGCGCGGCGGCGGCCACGACCTGGCGTACCTCCTGACGCAGTTGACGTTGCAGGGCCGGCAGGTCCTTGCCCTCGGCGACCGGCTTGTCGTCGTCGCCCAGGATGCGGAAGGTCACCCGCAGGTGCGCGGGCAGCTTGTCCGGCTCCCAGGCGTCGCGGGGCACGGTGACACCGGTCATCCGCCGCAGCTCACGGGTGAGCGCGTCCAGCAGCGACGTCTCGCCGGGGTTGATCGCCGCGAGGGCGGCGCGGGCGTAGTCCGGCACCGGCACGAAGTTGCGCCGGATCGCCTTGGGCAGCGAGCGGATCAGCGCGATCACCGTCTCCTCGCGCAGCCCCGGCACCTGCCAGTCGAAGCTCTCCGCCGGCACCTGGTTGAGCAGCGGCAGCGGGATGTCCACGGTGACGCCGTCGGTCGCCGTGCCCGGCTCGAACCGGTAGGTCAGCGGCAGCGTCACCCCCTGGGTCTGCCACTCGTCGGGGTAGTCGCTCTCGTCGACACCGCCGCGACCGTCGTTGACCAGCAGGTCGCGGGTGAAGGTCAGCAGGTCGGGACGCTCGTGGCGGGTCTTCTTCCACCAGGTGTCGAAGTGCCGGCCGGAGACCACGTCGGCGGGGATCCGCTGGTCGTAGAAGCCGAAGATGGTCTCGTCGTCGACCAGGATGTCCCGGCGGCGGGCCCGGCTCTCCAACTCCTCGATCTCGCCCAGCAGCCGCTTGTTGTCGGCCCAGAACCGGTGGTGGGTCTGCCAGTCGCCCTCGACGAGGGCGTGCCGGATGAACAGCTCCCGGCTCAACGTCGGGTCGATCCGCCCGAAGTTGACCTTGCGGGAGGCGACCAGCGGCATGCCGTACAGGGTGACCTTCTCGTAGGCCATCACCGCGGCCTGCTTCTTCTCCCAGTGCGGCTCGCTGTAGCTGCGCTTGACCAGGTGCTGGGCGAGGGGCTCGACCCACTCCGGCTCGACCCGCCCGGCGGTGCGCCCCCACAGTCGGGACGTCTCCACCAACTCGGCGGCCATCACCCAGCGCGGCGGCTTCTTGAACAGCGCCGAGCCGGGGAACAGCGCGAACTTGGCACCCCGCGCCCCCAGGTACTCGTGTTTCTGGGCGTCCTTGAGGCCGATGTGCGACAGCAGGCCGGGCAGCAGCGACTGGTGCACCTTCGGGGTGTCGATCTCCTCCGGCAGGTCCGCGCCGCCCCGGCGGCCCGCGCCCCGGCCGGCGTCCGCCTCGGCCGAGGCGTCCCGCGCCGGCCGCCCGCCGCGCCGGTCGCCCTCGGCCGGGGTACGCAGCACCTGGCGCAACTGGCTGACGATGTCCTGCCACTCGCGGATCCGCAGGTAGTTCAGGTACTCCGCCTTGCACATCCGGCGGAACGCGCTGGACGACAGCTCCCGCTGCTGCTCGCGCAGGTAGCGCCACAGGTTCAGGTACGCGACGAAGTCCGACTCTTTGTCGGCGAACCGGGCGTGCGCCTGGTCGGCCTGGGCCTGCTTCTCGGCCGGGCGCTCACGGGGGTCCTGGATGGAGAGCGCGGCGGCGATCACCAGGATCTCGGTGGCACAGCCGTTGCGTTCGCCCTCGACCACCATCCGGGCCAGCCGCGGGTCGACCGGGAGCTGGGCGAGCCGCCGGCCCAGCGCGGTCAGCCGCTTCGCCGGGTCGGTCTCGGTCGGGTCGAGCGCGCCCAACTCGTGCAGCAGGTTGACGCCGTCGGTGATGTTGCGCTTGTCCGGTGGGTCGATGAACGGGAAGGCGGCCAGGTCGCCCAGCCCGATCGCGGTCATCTGGAGGATGACCGACGCCAGGTTGGTGCGCAGGATCTCCGGGTCGGTGAACTCGGGGCGGGACAGGAAGTCCTGCTCGTCGTAGAGGCGGATGCAGATACCGTCCGACGTACGACCGCAGCGGCCCTTGCGCTGGTTGGCCGACGCCTGCGAGACGGGCTCGATCGGTAGCCGCTGCACCTTGAGCCGGCTGGAGTAACGGGAGATGCGGGCGGTGCCCGGGTCCACCACGTACTTGATTCCCGGCACGGTCAGCGAGGTCTCCGCGACGTTGGTGGCGAGCACCACGCGTCGCGAGCTGTGCGCGGCGAAGACCCGGTGCTGCTCGGCGGCGGAGAGCCGCGCGTACAGCGGCAGGATCTCGGTGCCCAGCAGCGACCGCCTCTTCTGCACCAGCTTGCCCAGCGCGTCGGCGGTGTCGCGGATCTCCCGTTCGCCACTGAGGAAGACCAGGATGTCGCCGGGGCCCTCGGCGGCCAGCTCCTCGACGGCGTCGCCGATCGCCTGGATCTGGTCGCGGACGTTCTCCTCGTCGGCGTCGCCGTCCTCGTCGCCCTCGGCGACCTCGACCAGCGGCCGGTAGCGGACCTCCACGGGATAGGTGCGTCCGGAGACCTCGACGACCGGCGCCGGACTGCCCTGGGCGTCGGCGAAGTGCCTGGCGAAGCGGTCGGTCTCGATGGTCGCCGAGGTGATGATCACCTTGAGGTCGGGCCGGCGGGGCAGCAGCTCGCGCAGGTAGCCGAGGATGAAGTCGATGTTGAGGCTGCGCTCGTGCGCCTCGTCGATGATCAACGTGTCGTACTGGCGCAGCATCCGGTCGGTCTGCAACTCGGCGAGCAGGATGCCGTCGGTCATCAGCTTGACCAGGCTGCGGTCGCTCACCTGGTCGGTGAAGCGCACCTTGTAGCCGACCACGTCGCCCAGCTCGGTACCCAGCTCGTCGGCGATCCGGTCGGCCACCGTCCGGGCGGCCAGCCGCCGGGGCTGGGTGTGCCCGATCAGGCCGTTGATGCCGCGCCCCAGCTCCAGACAGATCTTCGGCAGCTGGGTCGTCTTGCCGGAGCCGGTCTCGCCGGCCACGATCACCACCTGGTGATCGCGGATGGCGGCGGCGATGTCGTCCTTGCGCTCGCTGACCGGCAACCCGACGGGGTACGCGATCGTCGGCACCGCCGCCCGCCGGTCGGCCAGCCGCTGCTCGGCCCGCGCCAGCTCGGCGGTGATCTCGGTCAGGGCCGCCTCCCGGCGCTGCGGGTCGCGCAGCTTGCGGGCGCCGTCCAGGCGTCGCTGGAGCCGGCGCTGGTCGCGGAACATCAGGGGACTGAGGCGGCGGTGCAGGTCGCGGACGGGATCTGTCGCGGCGGAGGAGGCTGGATTCTGCATGTCGTGCCCAAGGATAGGCAGCCCGGCGGCGGACCGCCCCTGGGTTACCGCGCGTGGGTGCCTCGGCGCGCGTACGGCGGTCTACAGTTGCGGCCGACGTCGAGCGCTGGGGGGCCGGGATGGAGTTGCGGGACACCGATCGAGCGCTGGTGCAGGCCGCCACGGCGGTCGCCAAACTCCGGTGCCGCAGCCGCCACCACACCGGCGCGTCGGCCGCCCGTACCGCCGACGGGCGGGTGTTCTCCGGGGTGAACCTGCACCACGACAGCGGGGACACCTGCGCGGAGCTGGTCGTCGTCGGCACCGCCGCCACGCAGGGCGTGACCGAGCTGGAGACCATCGTCTCGGTCGCCGACCGGGGTCGTACGGTCGTCGGGCCCTGCGACAGGTGCCGGCCGGTGCTCAGCGCGTACTTCCCGGCGCTGCGGGTCATCGTGGGCGAGCCGGACGACCTGCGGGTGCTGCCGATCGCGGACCTGCCCGGCTGACCGGGTCAGTCGCCCGCCGCCGCCTCAAGCATCGACGCGGGGATCGGCACGCCCTCGTACCGCACGTTGCCCTCGGGCACCATCCAGCTCGCCACCCGCGCGACGAGCAGGCCGGCACGGACGGCCGGGTCGTCGGCGTAGAGCCCGCGTACCTCGTCCGGGGCGATGGAGAAGACGACGAAGCCCCGCATCCGGTCGTCGTCGGCGTGCAGGAGCGGGCCGGCCGCGAGCACCAGTCCCTGCTCCACGAGCCCTGCCTGGTGGGCCAGATGGGCGTCACGTAGCCGGTCGATCGCCTCCGGTGGCAGCTCCGGCGGTTCCGACGGCCGGGTCAGCAGGACGACCGTGTGCTGGTCGAATCGCATGCCCCACACCCTATGGCGCTCGGTGTCCCTCTTACGGGTGTTATCCGTCTTCCACCCCACTTGCACCCTTCCGCGAAACTCATTCTCTTATCGAGGTCGGATACGAGTGGAGGTGCGGCATGGTCAGCAGACGACAGGTGCTCGTGGCCGGTGCCGCCGGGGGTGCCGCGGTTCTGGTCCCGGCCGGCTCGACGGCCGCGGGACGCGGGCTCGCCGCGGCGACGGTGCTGCGCGCCGCCGACATCCCGAAGTACGTCGCGCCGCTGCGCATCCCGCCGGCCATGCCCCGGGTGGCGAACGATCCCGAGCGGGACACGTACGTCGTCGGGGTGCGGCAGTTCCGACAGCAGATCCTGCCGCTGTCCTGGCCGCGTACGACCGTGTGGGGTTACGGCTCCACCGCCCACCACGACAGCTTCGGCTACCCGGCGCACAGCATCGTCGCGCGGGTGAACCGCCCGGTGCGGGTGACCTGGGTCAACGAACTCGTCGACCACCGGGGCGACTACCTGCCCCACCTGCTGCCCGTCGATCCGACCCTGCACTGGGCCAACCCGGCCGGTGGCCGCAACGGCCGGGACGGGCACGGCCGCTCGGACGGCAGCCGCCGTGGCTACCGGGGACCGGTGCCCCAGGTGGTCCACCTGCACGGCGGGCACAGCACGCAGGAGAGCGACGGGCACTCCGAGGCGTGGTACCTGCCGGTGGCCCGCGACCTGCCGGCCGACTTCGCCGTCACGGGCAGCGCGTACGGCGAGTTCCGGTCCCGCTTCGCCGAGGGGTCCGGCCTGCGCTGGGCGGCGGGTTCGGCCACCTTCGAGTACGCCAACGACCAGCGGCCCTGCACCCTCTGGTACCACGACCACACGCTGGGTCTCACCCGGGAGAACGTCTACGCCGGGCCGGCCGGTTTCTACCTGCTGGGCGGCGACGACCTGCCCGACGGGGTGCTGCCCGGCCCGACGCCGGGTCACGACGATCCGCCGGACACCGACTACCACGACATCCCGCTGCTCATTCAGGACCGCAGTTTCAGCGCCGACGGCGAGCTGGTCTACCCCGGGGGACACCATGACGGTTCGGCGTGGACGTCGGCGTTCTCCGGCACCACCATCGTGGTCAACGGCCGGACCTGGCCCAGCCTGACCGTGCAGCGTCGGCGCTACCGGTTCCGGTTGCTCAACGGCTGCAACAGCCGCTTCCTGATGCTCAGCGTCGCCGCTCACGCCACCGCACGGCCGGCCCGTCCGGTGCTGCCGGTCTGGCAGATCGGCAGCGACAGCGGCTTCCTGCCCGAGCCGGTGGCGCACGACCGCGTCACCCTCGGCCCCGCCCAGCGGGCCGACGTGATCGTCGACTTCACCGGCGTACCCGCCGGCACCGAGCTTTTTCTCGTCAACGAGGGGCCCGAGTGGGCGTACCGGGGCGGCCGACCCGGGGTGGACTTTCCGCCGTCCGACCCGCGGACCACCGGGCAGGTGATGCGGTTCGTGGTCACCGAGGCCACCGGCGCGGACCCGAGCGTGCCACCGGAGCACCTGCAACTGCCGGCCCACCCCCGGCTCGGCGCGGCGGAGCGGGTCCGACGGCTGTCGCTCAACGAGCGGATGTCCGGCCGGTCGATGGTGATGCTGCTCGGCACCCTCGACGAGCGCGGCCGGGGTCTGCCGATGCGCTGGAGCGATCCCGCGACCGAACAGCCCCTCGTCGGCGCGACCGAGGTGTGGGAGGTGCGCAACTTCACCCGCAACGTCCACCCCGTCCACCTGCACCAGGCCCAGTTCGAGCTGCTGGGCCGGGGACGGTCGGGCCGGGCGGAGCCGGGCCCGGGGGAGCGGGGATGGATGGACACCGTGCTCGCGTACCCGTGGGAGGTGACCCGGATCAAGGCCCGCTTCGACCTGCCGGGCCGCTTCTCCTGGCACTGCCACCTTCTGGAGCACGAGGACAACGAGATGATGCGGCCCCTCAACGTGCTGCCGCGCGGCGCGGCGGCGGCCGGGGACGGCGGCTCGGTGGCGATGCCGCAGGCCGCCCCGGCGGCATCGACCGACGCCGGTTAGGTCACTTTCCGCAGGTCGGCTAAGGTTAGGCGAACCTAAGCTCGAACGTGCAGGAGTTTCGTGACCACCCTCGCCGCCCGGCCGACGCCGGCCCGCAACTCCTCCGGTGCCCGCACCGGTCGGCGGGTCGCCGTCACCGTCGGCGCCGCGCTGGTGCTGCTGCTCGCCGTACTGGCCAGCTTTGCGCTGGGCAGTCGGCAACTCGGAGTCGGCGCGGTCTGGCACGCCCTCGTCGCGCCGGACGGCAGCGACGCGAGCACCATCGTCCGGGAACTGCGGATGCCACGTACCGCGCTCGGGCTCGCCGTCGGGCTGGCGCTCGCCGTGGCTGGCGTGCTGTTCCAGGCGCTCACCCGCAACCCGCTCGCCGAGCCGCGCATCCTCGGCATCAGCGCCGGCGCGTCCTTCGGCGTGGTGCTCGCCATCTCCGTCTTCGGCATCGGCACGCTCGCCGGGTACGTCTGGTTCGGCATCGCCGGCGCGCTCGCCGCCGGCCTGCTGGTCTTCGCCATCGCCAGCCGGGCCCGCGAGGGCGCGAGCCCGGTCACCCTCGCGCTGGTCGGCGCGGCGCTCGACGCCAGTCTCGCCTCCGGGGTGTACGCGCTGCTCAGCATCGACGCCCGCACCTTCGAGGAGTACCGGTTCTGGGTGGTGGGCGGACTGGCCGGGCGGGACCTCGGCGTCACCGCGCAGGTGCTGCCATTCGTCCTCGTCGGGCTGCTGCTCGCCGCGCTGGTGGCCCGGGGCCTGGACGCGCTGGCCCTCGGTGACGACGTGGCCCGTGGACTCGGCCACCGCATCGGTCTGGTCCGCCTCGGCGGTGGGATCGCCGCCGTGCTGCTCACCGGCGCCGCGGTGGCCGCCGCCGGCCCGGTCGCCTTCGTCGGGCTGGCCGTGCCGCACCTCGCCCGCGCCCTGGTCGGCGCGGACCACCGCTGGACCCTCGCCGTCTCCGCCCTGCTCGGGCCCGCGCTACTGCTCGGTGCCGACGTCGTCGGCCGACTCGTCGCCCCGCCCGGCGAGATACCCGCCGGCATCGTCACCGCCCTGATCGGGGCGCCGCTGCTGGCTGTGCTGGTCCGCCGCGCCCGGGTGGTGACCGCGTGACCGCCGGCCGTCCCGCCGAACCATCCGGCGTAGCCGGCTCGGCCGCTGGTCCGGTTGCTGGTCCGACGCGCGCTACCGAAGCGTCCGGCGCTGCTGGTCCGGCCCGCGCCGCGGGCGCGTCCGACCGGTCTGGGCTCGCAGCTGTGACCGAGCCGCCCGGCGCGCCCGGCGGCGGCCCGTCCCGCCTGTCCGGTACACCGGGCGGCGGTTCGGCGCGGCTGCCCGGGCGGTCGCTGCTGCGGATCGGGCCGGTCAGCCTGCTGATCCGTCGCCGCGCGACGTTGGTCGCCGCCGTGCTGACCGTGCTGCTCCTGCTGGCCGTCGTGCTCAGCCTCTCGCTGGGCACGCCGTACGTCGCCCCGGCCGACGTGCTGCGGGCGCTCTCCGGCGCGGGCACCCCGTACGACCTCGTGGTTCTTGATCTTCGCCTGCCCCGGGTCGTGCTGGCGGCGGTGGCGGGCGCGGCCTTCGGCGTGGCCGGCACGCTGATCCAGAGCGTCGCGCGCAACCCCCTCGCGAGCCCGGACGTCATCGGCATCACCCAGGGCGCCGGCCTCGCCGCGACCGTGGCGTTGACCAGCGGCGCGGCGGCGGTCCTGGTGGCGCCCAGCGCGCTGGTCGGCGGTCTGCTGGCGGCGGTGCTGCTGTTCGCCCTCGGTGCCCGGCACGGGCTGGCCGCGCAACGGTTCGTCCTCGCCGGGGTGGCGGTCGCGTTCGCCTTCCGGGCGCTGACCGAGGTGGTCATGCTCACCGCCGGCCCCATCGACGGCCTGCGGGCGCAGATCTGGCTGATCGGGACCCTCGCCGGCAAGGGCTGGACCGAGGCGGCCTGGATCGCCGGCACACTCGCGGTGCTGCTGCCGGTGCTGGCCTGGGCCGGCTGGGCCCTGAACAGCACCGCCCTCGACGACGACATCGCGCGCGGCGTCGGGCTGCGCCCGGTGGCCCGCCGGATCGGGCTCGCCGGCACCGGCGTGCTCGTCGCCGCCATGGTCACCGCCCAGGTCGGCGCCGTCGATTTCGTGGCGCTCGTCGCACCGCAACTGGCCCGCCGGCTGGTCCGCGCCGAACGGCCCCCGCTCGTCTGCGCCGCGCTGCTCGGCGCGCTCCTGCTGGTCCTGGCCGACCTGGCCGGCCGTCGACTGTTCGCGCCCACCCAGCTGCCGGCGGGCGTGCTGACCGCCGCGATCGGCGGCCCGTACCTGATCTTCCTGTTGCTCCGTGGACGGCGGCGGTCGTCGTGACGCCTGTGAGGAGTCGTGTGATGCTCTCCACCCGCGACCTGGTAGTCGGCTACGACGAGCGGACCGTGCTCGACGGTCTCACCCTGGACCTGCCCACCGACGCGTTCACGGTGATCGTCGGCCCCAACGCGTGCGGCAAGTCCACCCTGCTGCGCACGATGGCCCGACTGCTCACCCCGCGACAGGGCACCGTCCTGCTGGACGGCACCGCCATCCGCGACCTGCCCACCCGGGACGTGGCCCGCCGGCTCGGCGTCCTGCCGCAGAGCCCGCTGGTGCCCGAGGGCGTCACCGTGGCTGACCTGGTCGGACGCGGTCGCCAGCCGTACCAGCGGTGGTGGCGGCAGTGGTCGTCGTCCGACGCCGCGGCGGTCGACGAGGCGATGGCTCTCGCCGACGTGGCCGACCTCGCCGACCGGCCGGTGGACAGCCTCTCCGGTGGCCAGCGGCAACGGGTGTGGATCGCCATGACGCTCGCCCAGGACACCGAGGCGCTGCTGCTGGACGAGCCGACGACCTTCCTCGACCTGGCCCACCAGGTGGAGGTGCTCGACCTGCTGCACCGGCTCCGCGCCGAGCGTGGCCGCACCGTCGTCGCCGTCCTGCACGACCTCAACCAGGCCGCCCGCTACGCCGACCACCTGGTCGCGATGCGTGCGGGCGCGGTGGTGGCCGCCGGCCCGCCCCGGGAGATCCTCACCGCCGAGCTGGTCCAGGACGTCTTCGGGCTGGCCTGCGTCGTCGTGCCCTGCCCGGTGACCGGCGCACCCCTGGTGGTGCCCGCGCACACCGGCGGCCCGGCCCTTCCCGCCGCTGGCCCTGGCGCCCCCGATTCGTCGACGGCGTCCGTACCGGACGCCCGATCCGCCGACGGTGACGCGGCCACCCCGCTCGCCGGCACGTACCCCTCGAAAGGACACTGATGCGTCGTCTCGTCGCCGCTCTCGCCGCGGCCGTCGCCCTCGGGGCCGGCCTCACCGCCTGCGGTGAGAGCGACCCGGTCGCCGGCTCCGCCACCGGGGATACCCGGGAGATCACCCACGCCATGGGCACCACCAAGGTCCCGGCCGAACCCAAGCGCGTCGTCGTGCTCGACACCGACAAGATCGACACGGCGCTCTCGTTGGGTATCACGCCCGTCGGCGCGGCGACCGCCGGCGAGGCCAAGAGTTGGCCCACGTACTTCGGCGCGGACAAGCTCGCCGGCATCAAGGAGGTCGGGGTGCTCACCGAGCCCGACCTGGAGGCGATCAACGCCCTCAAGCCGGACCTGATCCTCGGTAGCAAGTTCCGCCAGGAGAAGTTCTACGACGAGCTGGCCGCCATCGCGCCGACCGTGTTCACCGACAAGGTGGGCATCACGTGGAAGGAGAACTTCCTCCTCGACGGCAAGGCGCTCGGCCGCGAACAGCAGGCCAAGGACCTGCTCGGCGCGTACGAGAAGCGGGCCAAGGACTTCGGCGCGACCCTCGGCGACGCCGCCGCCCGCAAGGTGTCCATCGTGCGGTTCATCCCGGGCAACATCCGGGTGTACGGCCCGGACTCCTTCTCCGGCATCGTCATCGGTGACACCGGCCTGGGCCGCCCCGAGCGGCAGTTGCTCGCCAACAAGGAGGACAAGCGCTTCGACCTGGTCAGCCCCGAGCGGATCAACGAGGTCGACGGCGACGTCATCTTCGTGACCGCGTACGGCGACAAGGCCGCCGCCGAGCAGAGCAAGGTGGCCGGCGGCACCCTCTGGAAGGGACTCGGCGCGGTCAAGGCCGGCAAGGCGTACCCGGTCTCCGACGAGATCTGGATGACCGGCATCGGCGTCGGCGCCGCCAACAAGATCCTCGACGACCTGGCCAAGTACCTCCCCGCCACCTGATCAGCCCCGCCCCGCGCTTCACCCAAGATCCGCGCAACTTCGGGGAAACTGCTGCCTCGCGAGCCGTTGAAGCAGCAGCATCCCTGAAGTTGTGCGGATCTTGGTGCTGGTGCTGGTGCTGGTGCTGGTGCTGGTGCGTCTCGGGTCGGGTCAGCGGGAGCGGGAACGGAGGGCCTGACGGAGTTCGTCGAGGAAGCCGTCGAAGTCTTCCCGGAGTCGTTTTGCGGTGACGTGCAGCACGATCCAATCCTCACCAAGCAGCCGATTGAGGCGACGGCGGTCGCGGTGGAGCTGCTCGGGATCGTCATGCCACAACCCGTCGTATTCGACGGCGACCCTGAGATGCGGCCATGCCAGGTCGAGACGGGCCACGAACCTCCCATCGTGCTCGACTACGAACTGGGTGACCGGCGTCGGTATCCGGGCGAGCACGATCCGCACGCGAAGTCGGGACTCTGGTGTCGACTCCGAGCCGGCGTCGGCCAGATCGGCCACCCGCACCATGCGTTTCCACCCTCGGTCGCCGACCCGCGCTCGGGCACTCGCCCGCAGCGGCGCGAGCGCTACCAGATGCTTGTGGGCGAGCCGATCCACGATGGCAACTGCCTCCTCGGTCGGCAGCCACTGGGCCAGATCCCAGCAGGTGCGCGTCGGCGTGGTCACCGGGATGCCCTGGCGTCGGATGACGTCGACTTCGTCGATCGCGCCGACATGGACGGCGAGCCCCGACACCGGTCCGAATCGCTGGCCGGTGGGCACGAGCACATCGACGGGCTCATTGTGGGCGACCGTCGTCGCGCCGTAGAGCGCTGCCGCGCTGCGCCCGGCGATCACCACACCCGGCGGTAGCACGAGTTGGGCAGCGGCGGCGCAACGAGTGCGGTGAGTGACATCGAGTTGGGCATCGGCATAAACGTCGCGGAAGAGCGGACGCCAAGCCGCGCTGCGTAGTTCCGCACGGGTGAGCACACCGTCGGCGACGGCGCGGGAACCGCGACAGACACGTCCCTGCAGTCTCGCCGGACGTCGTGAAGAAGCGGGCATGTCGACACCCTGACGGCTAGGCGTGGCCGCCGACAGCCCCTGTGGATAACTCCCGCCGGGGGTGAGTACGCCGAGATCCGCGCAACTTCGGTGGTCTTGCTGCCTCCCGATCGCGGGAGGCAGCAGCATCCCTGATGTTGCGCGGATCTTGGCTGAGCGCGGGCGGGCGCGGTTGGCTGGGCGCGGGTGGGCAGGTGGTTGGCTGGGCGCGGGTGGGCGGTGAGGGTGGAGGGGTGGGGTTAGGCGGCGGTGGACCAGATGGCGCGGAAGGCGGCGGCTTCGCCGGCCAGCCAGCGTTCGATCTGTTCGGGCTTGGCGTCGGTGGGCATGCGGTGGGCCTGACCGCGTCGGACGTCGACCAGGACCGGCTCGGCGTGCGGGAGGACCGCGTCCATGTGGCGGGCCATCAGGTGCAGGGTGGCGAGCATGGATTCCTCGCTCGGCGGCGCCTCGTCGAAGTGCAGTCGGACCGCGTCGGCGTGACCGTCGGGGTGGCGTACGCCGAAGTGGGGGTTGATCTTGACGGGTAGGTCGCCGAGCATGGCCAGGGCATCGCGGGTCTGGGCCAGGTCGAGGGTGGCCGGATCGCCGAGGGAGTGCAGCCAGGCCGTGGCACCGGGCACCAGCGCCTGGTAGAGCGGGCGCCAGCGCGGCTTGACCACGTCGACCACGCCGGCCAGGTGGGTGCCGCCGGTGTGGAAGGCGATGTCGGCCTTGAGCGCCTTGACGAACTGGCCGTGCGGGTTGAAGCCGGAGCGGCTGGCGCGCTGCTTGCGCAGACCGCCCACGAAGGTCGCCTTGGTGGGGCCGGTGCGGTCGACGTAGCGGGTGAAGCCGAGCAGGGTGGCGTAGGGCGTGAGGGGCGTGGAGGTGGGCGCGTTCACGGGCGTCCTCCCAGTCGTAATCCTGCAGGTCAGGATCTTTATTAGTACATACATTCTAATCGACGAGTCTGACATTGCCCAGTGAAGTTGGAGGGGTGGGACCACGTTCTGGCGACCGCGCGATCGCAGTCGGTGAAGGCGGGCCGCTCAACCTTTGCGTAGGAGATGCGCCATATAGGTCCATTTGTAGCGTTACTGTGCCTTGTGGTCATTGGTGAGGTGTCCAGGGTCGTCATCCCTGGCCGGGGCGGGGCGGCGCGGACTGTCACGTCCGCCGACCCCACCACCCACCGGGACCGCTACCTGGACCTGCTGCGGACGATCGCCCTGGGCCGCGTCGTGCTCTTCCACGTGACCGGTTGGGTCTGGCTGAGCCTGTTGGTGCCGGCGATGGGTCTGATGTTCGGCATCGCTGGCTCGCTGATGGCGGCGTCGCTGGGCCGGCACGGTCCGTCGGCCGTGCTCCGGCGGCTGCGCCGGCTGCTGCTGCCGTTCTGGGGGTTTGGTGTGATCACCCTGGCGGTGCTCGCCGTCAGGTGGCGGCCACAGGGCGTGGGCGAATGGGCTGGACTGGTCTGGTGGATCCTGCCCCTGCGGGTGCCTCCCGTGGGCGGACCGTCCTGGGCCTGGGGCTTCCACATCGGGCTCTGGTACATCGTCACGTACCTCTGGCTGGTGCTGTTCTCACCCATCCTGCTGCGGGTGTTCCGTCGCTGGCCGTGGCCCAGCATCGGGTTCGCCACCGTACTGCCGATCGGCATGCACCTCGCCGGGACGCGCACCGGATACTTCGTCGCCGCCTACCTGTCCTGCTGGCTGCTGGGCTTCGCCCACCACGATCGGCTGCTGCATCGTGTGCCGTGGCGCTGGTACGGCTGCCTCGTCGCGGGTCTGGCCGTGGCCGGCGGAACCTGGGTCCTCACCGCCATGGTGAGCGGCGTGGCCGTCGACCTCAACCACGTCGCGGGCGGCACGACACTGTGGTCGATGGCCCTCGTCGCCGTGCTGTTGAGAGTGCGGCCCCGGCTCGTCGGCGGGGTGCCGCTGGGCGCCGTGCTGCGGGTCGTCAACGCCCGGGCGGTCACCATCTACCTCTGGCACATTCCCGCCAGCCTCGGAATATTCGTCCTGCTCGCGCCGGTGCTGCCGTACACCTCGGCGGTGTCGATCGTGCTGAGGCTGGCCGGAGTGTGCCTCCTGACCGCCGGGGCCATGCTGCTGTTCGGCTGGATCGAGGACGTGGCCGCGCGCCGTCCCGCGACTCTGCTCGGTTCCGGAGCACCCGGCGGCGGGCGATACCGCCACCGGGCGCGGCACCTCAGAGCTGGCCGACGTCGGTGATCCGGACGACCGCCGCGCCGACCTCGTCCGAGGCGACGAGGTCGATCTCGGCGCTGATGCCCCAGTCGTGGTCGCCGTCCGGGTCGTCGAAGATCTGCCGTACGGTCCACTTTTCCCGGCCCTGCTCGATCATGAGCAGCGCCGGACCGCGGGCGTCCGGACCGACCCCGATCGAGTCGTACGCCTCGAAGTAGGGCGTCAGGGCGTCGGACCATGCGTCGTAGTCCCAGCCGTCCCCGGCGTCCAACTCGGCGAGCAGGTCCCAGCGGCGCAACGCCGCCAGCTCCACCCGACGGAACAGCGCGTTGCGCACCAGCACCCGGAACGCCCGCGCGTTGCGGGTCACCGCCGGTGGCCGGTCGGTCAGGGCGGCGTGCGCCTGGGCCACCTCGGCCACGTCGGACGGGTTGCGCAGCCGCTCCCACTCGTCGATGAGGCTGGAGTCGACCTGGCGGACCAGCTCGCCCAGCCACTCGATGAGGTCGATCAGCTCCTCGGTCTTGGCGTCCTCGGGGACGGTCTGGCGCAGCGTCTTGTACGCGTCGGCCAGGTAGCGCAGGACCAGGCCCTCCGAGCGGGTCAGCCCGTAGAACTGCACGTACTCGGTGAAGGTCATGGCCCGCTCGTACATGTCGCGGACGACGGCCTTGGGAGAGAGCTGGTGGTCGGCGACCCAGGGGTGACCCTGCCGGTACATCTCGTACGCGGCCTCCAGCAGCTCGGCAAGCGGCTTCGGGTGGGTCACCTCGTCGAGCAGTTCGAGGCGGGCCTCGTACTCGATGCCCTCGGCCTTCATCGCGGCGACCGCCTCGCCGCGCGCCTTGAACTGCTGTGCGGACAGGATCTGGCGGGGGTCGTCGAGGATCGACTCGATCACGCTCAGGACGTCGAGGGCGTACGACGGGGACTCGGCGTCGAGCAGCTCGATGGTGGCCAGCGCGAGGGGGGAGAGCGGCTGGTTCAGGGCGAAGTCGAGCTGGAGGTCGACGGTGAGTCGGATCCGGCGGCCGGTCTCGTCCGGCTCGGGCAGCTCCTCGACGACCCCACCGGCCCGCAGCGCCCGGTAGATGGCGATGGCCCGGCGGATGTGCCGGCGCTGCGCGGCGGGCTCCTCGTGGTTGTCGGTGAGCAGGTGCCGCATCGCGGTGAACGCGTCCCCGGGCCGGCCGATGACGTTCAGCAGCATCGAGTGGCTGACTCCGAAGCTGGACGTCAGCGGCTCCGGCTCGGCGTCCACGAGGCGGTCGAAGGTGGGTTGGCCCCAGCCGATCGAGCCCTCCGGCGGCTTCTTGCGGACGACCTTGCGGCGTTTCTTCGGGTCGTCGCCGGCCTTCGCGAGGGCCTTCTCGTTGTCGATGACGTGCTCGGGGGCCTGCACGACGACCCGACCGATGGTGTCGTACCCGGCCCGGCCGGCCCGCCCGGCGATCTGGTGGAACTCACGGTTCTTGAGCAGGCGGGTACGGACCCCGTCGTACTTGCTCAGGCCGGTGAACAGCACCGTGCGGATCGGCACGTTGATGCCGACGCCGAGCGTGTCGGTGCCGCAGATGACCTTGAGCAGGCCGGCCTGGGCCAGGGTCTCCACCAGGCGGCGGTACTTGGGCAGCATGCCGGCGTGGTGCACGCCGATGCCGTGCCGGACCAGCCGGGACAGCGTCTTGCCGAAGCCGGAGGTGAACCGGAAGCCGCCGATCGCCTGCGCGATCATGTCCTTCTCGGCCCGGGAGCAGACGTTGACGCTCATCAGCGCCTGGGCGCGTTCCAGCGCGGCGGCCTGGGTGAAGTGCACGACGTACACCGGGGCCTGCTTGGTCTCCAGCAGCTCCTCGAGCGTCTCGTGCAGCGGCGTCATCGCGTACGAGAAGATGAGCGGGACCGGCCGCTCGGCCGAGCGCACGACGGCGGTGGGCCGCCCGGTGCGGCGCGTCAGGTCGTCGACGAAGCGGGTGGTGTCCCCCAGGGTGGCGGACATCAGGATGAACTGGGCCTGCGGCAGCTCGATGATCGGCACCTGCCACGCCCAGCCCCGGTCGGGCTCGGCGTAGAAGTGGAACTCGTCCATGATCACCTGACCGACGTCGGCCCGGTCGCCCTCGCGCAGCGCCAGGTTGGCCAGGATCTCCGCCGTGCAGCAGATGATCGGGGCGTCGGCGTTGACGCTGGCGTCGCCGGTGAGCATGCCGACGTTCTCGGCGCCGAAGACCTCGCAGAGCGCGAAGAACTTCTCCGACACCAACGCCTTGATCGGCGCGGTGTAGAAGGTCGTCCGGCTGTCGGCGAGGGCGGCGAAGTGCGCGGCGATCGCCACCAGGCTCTTGCCCGAGCCGGTGGGCGTGTTCATGATCAGGTTGGCGCCGGAGGCGATCTCGATGACCGCCTCCTCCTGGTGGGGGTAGAGGTCGAGACCGCGCTCCTTCGCCCAGCCGGCGAACGCGTCGAAGAGGGTGTCGGGGTCGGCGCTTGTCGGCAGCGCGGCGGTGAGCGTCATAGCCTGTCCATGGTGCCTGGATCATGCCCTCCGGCGCCAACCGGCTCGCATTTCAGCCCCGCCGGAAGTGCATTCAGCGCCGCCGGAAGATCAGTCAGCGCCGCCGGAAGATCAGATCGGCGACCGGGCGGCCCGCGGTGATCGCCCGTCGCTCGAACTTCGTCACCGGACGGTGCGCCGGGCGCGGCGCGAATCCGCCGTACGTGACGACCAGCTCCGGGTCCGCGTCCAGGGTCTCCCGCATCGCCTCGGCGTACTCGGCCCAGTCGGTCGCGCAGTGCAGCACGCCGCCGGGGGCCAGCCGGGACCGCAGCAGCGCCACGTGCGCCGGCTGGATGATCCGCCGCTTGTGATGCCGGGCCTTCGGCCACGGATCCGGAAAGAACACGTGTACGGCGGCCAGCGCGCCCTCCGGCAGGCCGTTGACCAGCTCCAGTGCGTCACCCCGAGCAACCCGGACATTCCCCAGGTCAGCGCGGTGCGCCAGGTCGAGCAGGTTGGCGATTCCCGGCGTGTGCACCTCGACCGCCAGATAATCTCGGTCCGGGTCGGCGGCGGCCATCGCGGCCGTACTGTCGCCCATGCCCGAGCCGATCTCCAGCACCACCGGGGCTTGGCGGCCGAAGAGGGCGGCCAGGTCGACGGGCTCGCCCGACACGTCCAGGCCGTAGGAGGACCAGAGCCGGTCCAACGCGTCGGTCTGCCGGCTGCTCATCCGCCCCCGACGGGGGTGGAAGGTGCGGATCGGCCGGCCGGCGGGCGGGACGGTGGCGGGGTCAGGGTCGGTGATGGTCACAGCGCTCCGAGCGTACGCGACTTCGTCGGCGGATCGGATGTGATGTGCGACCGGGGATGAGAGGATTTGGTTGGTACGGCAGGCCGGGCGGTCCGCTGCCCGGCGCGGTCCGACGGCGTCGAGAGGGGGCATCGTGCGAGTGACCCGCGGCGGCGTGCTCCTGTCGGTGGCGACCATGCTCGCCATCCCCCTGCTGGCCACCGCTCCCGCGCTCGCCGCCTCGGCTGGGCTACCGGCCGCCCCCGCTGCCGCACCTGCCGGGCTGCTCTACGCCCTGCCGGTCGCCGCGCCCGCTCCGCAGCCCGGAGGCGTGCCGGGTGGCGCGCCGCAGCCCACTCCCGTGGTGGACGTCTTCGTCGAGGTGAGCCCCAGCACCGTGCAGCCCGGCTACCTGGTCGGCATCCGGGCCAGTTGCCGGGACAACTCGGTCGGCGCCACCGTCGTCTCGGACGCGTTCGGCGCTGTCGGCGTCCAACCGCAGCGCGGCGTGCTCACCGCCGCGCCGATGGTGCGCGAGCGCACCCGTCCCGGCAACTACCGGGTCAAGCTGGAGTGCCCCGACGGCGAGACGGCGTCGACCATGTTGCAGGTGGTCAAGAAGATGCCCTCCCCGCACCCCAGCCGAGGTCCGGCGACCGGCTTCGGTGGCGGCGCCGGGGGAATGACCGGCAAGCTGCTGCTGCCCGGCGGTGCCGCCTTCACGGTCGCCGGCCTGGTCCTCGCCGTGGTGGCCCTGCGCCGGCCCCGTAGCGTCGCGCGCCGCTGAGCCCGCCATGGAAATCTTCCGCCCCACACCGCCGCCGCCCGGATCGCGTCCGCCCACGGGTTCGCGCCCGTCCGCCGGCTCGTGGCTGCCCGGCGATGCCCGCCCACCCGGCGATGCCCGCCCACCCGCTGCTGCCCAGCAGGCCGACAATTCGGGCCCGTCCGTTGGCGCGAAGCCCTCGCCGGTGTCCCGCGCGTCACGTGTCTCCGGCGAGGGGCCGGCGGTGGCCGCCCGTCCGCCGACCGCCGTGTCTCCCCGGCGCAGCCGTCCGACCGGGCGTAGTCCCTGGTCGGTGCCGCTGGCCGTGGTGCTGGTGCTGGTGGGCGTCTTCGCCACCGGCGCGGGACTGGGTCGTTCGGTCGGCCCGCTCGACCTGACCCCGGCCGGCGGCGACCGTCCGGCGCGCAGCGAGACGGTCGGGTTGTCGGCGAGCCGTCCGGTGCGCCTCACCGTCCCGGCGATCAAGGTCTCCGCGCCGGTGGCGCCGGTCGGGCAGGCGTCGGACGGCACGATCGCCGTACCGCCGCTGGAGAAGCACAACGAGACCGGCTGGTACGACCGTGGGCCGACACCGGGTGAGCCGGGTCCGGCCGTCATCGTCGGGCACGTGGACACCAAGAGTGGCCCGTCGGTCTTCTACGACCTGGGCAAGCTGAAGCCCGGTGACCTGATCGAGATCGTCCGGGCGGACCGGGCGACGGTGGTGTTCAAGGTCGACACCGTCGAGCGCTTTCCGAAGGACCAACTGCCCGCCGAGCGCATCTACGGGCACGAGGGCCCCGCCGGGCTCCGGCTCATCACCTGCGGCGGCCAGTTCATCGGTGGACGCACCGGCTACGAGGACAACGTGATCGCGTTCGCGACCCTCCAGTCGTCCCGCAAGCCCTGACCAGGGTTTGATCCACGCCCGACTCTGGCGAGGCCTAGGCTCGGCAGGGTCCGGAACTTGTCGAGATCGGGCCGGAACATGCCAGCGGCTAGCGGACGTGACCGTCGCCGGACTACAGGTAACGTATCCCGGCTGAAGTTGCACCCTCGCAACTGTTGGTGCCGCAAGACGACGCGCGTACGGTCATGACGGCGCAACAACCAGCCTCGTGAAGGGCTTAATGCGGTGAGGCTAATCATGGACGAGTCGGGAAATGGAAATCCTTCCCAGCCGTTGATTGTCGGCGCGGTCGAATTGGGGCACGACGCCGACGATGTGGAGCAACGGATTCGGGATCTGTATAAGCGCTTGTGCGCCAAGAGCAGTTTCATCGGACATCCCGGCTTTGATGAATTCCGCAAGAACGGATTCCATAGCTCGACAGACCCACTAGATGTCTCTGGTCCATTCTTAGAATTGATGCGCAGCCTGTTCTTTAGAGCGTATATGGTCGTCACGGATCGGACGAGTGTTCCTGGCAACACCGAATCCGAGCGCATTGAATCCATGTATGTAAAATTGTTGAGCGATCTCTTGATCCGACATCGCAATGAACCCGAACTGCTCTGCCAAATAGAGCAGAGCGAAGGCATGGGATCCATTATCCGGCGGCTCCCCAATAGCGCTGCCGGGCGGGCGCACGAAACGCTCGGCAAGGTGGCACCCTTGCCGCGGCTAGAGATTGTGATGGTCGCCAAGGCGGAATGCATGTCTATGGCCATAATCGACTACGTCATGTCAGCCGTAACCAGGTGGCTCCAAGCGGGCTGCCCTACAAGTCCGAAGGACTGGCCCTATAGGGCTTTCCGTGAGATAGAACCGTTCGTTTCTTTGCTCTATTCATTCGAGCAAGGTCGCATCTCCAGCCGAAAAGACCCACTCCATTGACGTATGCTATACTGCGGCTTGCGGTAGGGTCGCAGTCAATCTTGTGCGCGAGTTCGCGCGCGTTGCCTGATAGCCCTAGCACAGCGAGTGCGGCTCTACCGCCAAAAGTCCAACTGCCCCGGGGGTGATTAGTGCCATTCTCGGTTGATGACCTTGCACAACACGCGGGCGCATCCACGGAAGTCTTGGAGGCGCTATCGTTGGCGCTCCCGTTGGGCGAGGGACGACTCTATTTCCCGTGGACATCTCGCAAGAAGCACGGTGGCATACGCGAAGTAGTCAAGCCAGTCGGCCCATTCGACGCAATTACGAAGAACCTGCACCGCAGCTTCACAGATCAATTGCCGTATGAGGCACCCGGGCATGTTCACGGATTCGTTCACGGACGCTCCACGGTTAGCAATGCGAGCCAGCACCTCGACAAAACGTGCGTACTACGCGTAGACCTAGAGGACTTCTTCCCGTCGATTAGAGCCGCAATGGTGAGAGCTTCATTGCAAAGCCAGGGGTACGACGAGAAGGCTACCGACATTGCTGTAAGCGTTGTGACTATCGCCGGCAAGTTGCCCGTCGGGGTAAGCACGTCACCCTTCTTGTCCAACTTGGCCTTCCAGGACACGGACCGCTTGCTTGCAGAGTATGCGCAGTCACGGGAGTTGTCGTTTACGCGATATGTGGATGACCTTACCTTTTCTGGCGAGGTTTCTGACCGCCATTTGGTGGACATCGCGCGCATCCTTGACGATGCTGGCTGGTCAGTGAACACACGTAAAACGGCCTTCATGCGCCGAGGTGGGCCGCAGTACGTCACCGGCTTATACGTGGGGGACGCGGGCGGGCCACGGATCCCACGAAAGATAAAACGCCGTATGCGTTGGATCCTGCACATAATTTCGAAGTTCGGCTACGACACCTATATGGCGGACTTCGGCGGTGAAGATCAAGAAATGTATCGGCGTCGCCTGTTGGGCTGGGCGTGTTACATCGCCGCAGTCGAGCCAGATGTAGGTTATCCCCTATTACGAGCGTTCGATGAACTGGTGCCGGACGTGTATGCCGGCGTAAACGCCTACGCTGACATTGCGGATTGGGTCGACACAAAAGAGGATTTAGACGATCTGGACGGTCTGCTGTAGCGCTCACGACAACTCCTCATGCATCGCGGCGAGTCGATTGTCTCGGCCGCGGCGTGCATATGTTCGGGTTAGGTTGTTGAGCCTCACTTGATCTGCCATAGAGCGGTTATAACCGTCGCCCGTCGCAGGAAAATGTTCGGTGCAGTGGCGGTGAGAACTTTCCATACGTCTTCAAGGCGGCCCTTTGGGCCGCGTCGCCCGACCCCTGCCGGTTCCGCCTTGATCAACACGGGGTCGGCGATATCGGGGTGTCCCGGGGGCGCAGATACCCCGATATCGCCGAACCCGTGTCGATCAGCGGTCCCGACTCAGCGCAGGAAGTCCAGGCAGCGCGTCGCGCCGGAAATGGTGCTCACGCCGAACGAGGTTCGCCTTAAGTTTGCGACTATTGGCCTTTCCGCGGTTTATCGCCCAGACGACAAAACGAACCCCATAGCCACCATTCTCGGCATATGCGGGGTAGCGTGCCGAGGGGAGTAGCTGGTTCTGCTTCCTTCGCATAATGTCCGAAGGTGGGAACACCGTTGTTGCGACCGTGCGAGATAATCCAGGGATGCCCGAACGTCGAAGGTGGTATAAGCGCATCAAGCTTGTTGGCTTCCTGCGGCGGAAGTGGTCTAAGCGCAATGCCAAGAAGCTTGCTAGACCTAAGAGGGTTTCGAAGCCTCGGACCTACAAGCCCATCCACCTTGCGACGTTGGTAACGCTGGCCATCGTGGCTCTCACGGTAACCGGTGTCGCAGCATGGTTCATGTGGCACGCCGCTCAGGTTCCGGCGAGGTTCACGAACTCGCCGGACCTAGCAGTCCGAGCAGCCCAACTACGGGTAGACGTCATTCGGAACGTTCTGGCCGTGGGCGCAGGTGCGGGTGGTCTGATCGCACTATTCGTGGCGTTGCGCCGACAGTACGTGAAAGAGCGTGTAGACCACGCTGACCAAGAATATAAGAACCGGACCGCTGAAGACACCAAACATGACGCGGCAGAGCGTCGAGTAACCGAACTGTATACCAAGGCTGCTGAGCAGTTGGGTTCTGATAAAGCGCCCGTACGTATGGCTGCTCTTTACGCCTTGGAGCGTATGGGTCAGGGTAACCCTGAGCACAGGCAGACGGTCGTCAACTTGGTGTGTGCCTATCTGCGAATGCCGTTCAACCCGCTATTGCTCGACTCCACCGATGATGCGGCGAAGGTATCGATCGAAGATAAGGAGAGGCGCCAACAAGAACAACAAGTGCGGTTGGCCGCTCAGAGGGTGTTATCTGATCACTTGCGGAATAAGAGGGTGGTCGGTGTAGAAGATGGGAGGATATTCGAAGAGGATGGGGGTGCCGCCTTCTGGCCGAATATGTCGATAAATCTATCGGGTGCCGTCTTGTTGGACTTCGACTTTTCGAGCTGCTCCGTTGCCTCGATTCGAATCCAAGACGCCAGGTTTTACGGAGCGGCCGTTTTTAGCTCGCTAATCTCGCATGGGCTGGCGGACTTTTCAAGGACTCACTACTTCTGTCCGGCCTTCTTCAGAAAAGCCGCTTTCCTCGATTCACGTTTCCGGGCTGCCCAGTTTCACTATCAGGCTCGATTTGACAGGACTGCCTTCGGGTTTGAGTGCGACTTTTCGCAGACAACTTTCAGGGGCCCGACTCGCTTTGTTCGCGTGAAAGGCTCGTTTAACTTTCGCGAGGCAAAGGCTACCTGGAAGCCTTCTGTGCCGCACGTTTGGCCAGATGGATTCGGGCTTGTTAAACACGATTCCGTTAATGAGCAGGGCTGGATAATTCGAACCTCGCGGCCAAATGATATGGGCGACAGTGATTAGCCGATTGAATCGGACTAGTCGACAACGTCGGATTGCATCGCTTGCTTGATCTTTCCCAGTCCTCTTGCTAATCCATCCCGTCCAGGATTGCCGAGCTGCCGGCCAGAGGGTTAGAGGTTGGGCTTGATGTCCTCACGGACGTACACGCCTCGACCGGGTACGCCGACCACTAGGCCCTGAAACTCTAGAACCCTAATGCCCTTTTGTACCGTGGTTACCGCAATGCTGTAAAGCTTCGACAGCTCAGCATAAGACGGCAACTTGTCACCTGGCGCATACTCACCGCTTCTGATGCGTGAGGCCAGGTCTTCGGCCATCTGGCGGTATCCGCCGGTAGGTATCGGCATGGTGGGGGTTCCTTCTCATCGGGCAACCCCATTCGATCATGATCACGAAACAGCCTCAACGCCAACGTTCCCTTAAGCGCCTAGGACGTCTAAGGTGTCTAGGTGAGACGCAGAGCGACTGGAACCCACTCAGAGAGCGACCGGGAGAGGCGGAACCGTGGCGAACCACAGCAAGCATGGACCGAAACGACGGATCCTTCGACTGCGGCGTGAGTCTGAGTACAGCGGCGGACATGGGACGTACATCGACTGCGTCAAGATGCGTGCCGGCCTGGTACGGCCGTCCTGGATCAACGAGCGGGCTTTTGAGTACCCGCCGTTCGTAACCCGAGGAACCGTCTGCCTGTCGAACGGTGGTCGTGGTGCCGATCGATGAGCCGATCTCCAAGGCGACGGAGTTGTTCATAGCCAACAGGGTCTTGGACGCTCACTGGACCCGGGCGCTTGACCAACCGTGGCGAGTCGGTGGGTGCCTGGAGTGCCGAGGCCGCAACGACTGTCCGCAGCTCGACTGGGCGATCGAGCTGACGGCGGAAGTAGCTTCGGTCATGTTCCAGAAGCGCTGACTATCGAACGTGGCTGGTAGCGCCGCTCAGGGTTGGGGGACGTGCAGGGCCACCTCGAACTCCAGCAGGCTCGCGCCGCTGGACACCGGCGGGCGGGGCTTGTCGCCCTCGGCGGTGGCGTGGGCCTGGCGAGAAGAGCCGGCGGCCCAGGCCTGGTACGCCGCTTCGCTCTCCCACCGGGTGTAGACGAAGTAGCGGGTCTCACCGGCCACCGGGCGGAGCAGTTCGAAGCCGAGGAAGCCGGGGGAGCCCTCCACCGCGCCCGCCCGCGCCGCGAACCGCTTCTCCAACTCGGGGCCGGCCCCCGGTGGGACCTCGATTGCGTTGATCTTCACGACTGCCATCTGCCCACCCTAGCCAGCCCCGGCGCCCCGGCGGCGGGAGCGCCGGAGGTCAGAACGCCTCGACCGCCGGGACGAGGTCCGCGTCGACCACGATCGGCGCGTGGTCGGAGGGGCCCTTTCCCTTGCGGGCCTCCCGGTCGACGTACGCCGAGCGGACCGCTCGGCTGAACGGCGCTGAGGCGTACACCAGGTCGATCCGCATGCCCTTGTTCTGGTGGAACATCCCGGCGCGGTAGTCCCAGTACGTGAAGGGGTGCGGCCCCTTCATCGGGGTCGGCACCACGTCGTTGAGACCGAGGTCGCGCAGCGCGGCGAGGGCGGCCCGTTCGGCCGGGGTGACGTGCGTGGAGTGGGTGAACACCGCCGGGTCCCAGACGTCGGCGTCGGTCGGGGCGACGTTGAAGTCACCGCAGACGGCCAACGGCCGGCCGCCGGCCAGCTCCGCTTGCAGCGCGTCGCGCAGCGCCGCGAACCAGGCGAGCTTGTACGCGTAGTGCGGGTCGTCGGGCGTGCGGCCGTTGGGGACGTACACCGACCAGACCCGCACCCCGTCGCAGGTGGCGGAGATGGCCCGGGCCTCCGGCTCGGGAAAGCCCGGCTCGCCCGCGAAGCCGACGCGGACGTCGTCGAGGCCGACCCGGGACAGGATCGCGACCCCGTTCCAGCGGCCGTCGCTGTGGCTGGCCACGGTGTAGCCGAGCTCGCCCACCTCGGCTACCGGGAACGCGCCGTCGGGGCACTTCGTCTCCTGCAGGCAGACGACGTCGGGCCCGGTGCCGTCCAGCCACTCCAGCAGCCGGGGGAGCCGGGCCTTCACCGAGTTCACGTTCCAGGTCGCCAGGCGCATACGTCCACCCTGCCGTATCCGCCGCCGCGACGCCGCCTCAGCCGCGCGCCGTGTCGCCGCCCGGCCGCCTCGGGGGCGGCCGGGTTCAGCTTCCGGGAGTGTCGCCGGGGCGGGTCTGTTCGGCCAGGAACCGTTCCAGCTCCGCGCCGAGTTCGTCGGCGGTGGGCAGCGGCCCGGCGTCCGGTGCGAGCAGGCTCCGCTCGCCGCGTCCGCGGGCGAACGCGTCGTACTGCTCCTCCAGGGCCTGGACCAGCGCGGCGGCGTCCTCGGTCTGGGCGACCTGCCGGTCGATCTCCACCCGGACCACCTCGGCGGCCGAGCGCAGGCCGTCCCCGGGCAGCAACAGCCCGGTGCTGCGGGACACGGCGCTCAGCAGCACCTCGGCGGCGGCCGGGTACTCGGTCTGCGCCACGTAGTGCGGCACGTGGGCGGCGAAGCCGAGCGCGTCGCGGCCCTGCTCGCCGAGGCGGAACTCCAGCAGGTGGCCGACGCTGCCGGGCACCTGGACCCGTTGCAGCCACGGCTCGTACCCGCTGATCAGCTCGGGACGGGTGGCGTGGGCCGTCACCCCGGTCGGCCGGGTGTGCGGGACCGCCATCGGGATCGAGTTGAGCCCGACGGTGAGCCGTACGTCGAGCCGGGCGGCGAGCCCCGCGACGGCGGCGGTGAACCGCTCCCACTGCAGGTCCGGCTCGGGGCCGGTGAGCAGCAGGAAGGGCGTCTCATCGTCGTCGTGCAGCAGGTGCAGCTCCAGCTCCGGCGCGTCGAAGCTCTCCCAGTGGTCCTCATTGAAGGTCATCACCGGTCGCCGTGAGCGGTAGTCGAAGAGCTGGTCCACGTCGAACGTGGCGATCGGCCGACCCTCGAGCGAGGTGAGCAGTTGCTCGCGGGCCAGCCGGCTGGCGTTGCCGGCGTCCACGAACCCGGTGAGGGCCTGAATCAGGACCGGCTGCCCGAGGTCGGGCAGATCGTCGGTGAGCTGGTAGAGCTCGTGTGGGTCGAGCACCGGTGCGGACCTCCCTGGAATGTGCATGTTCGGGTGCCGTCGCGACGGACAGCATCCGGTTCGGGCAACGTACCCGCCATCCTGGCGCATTCCTGCGTCGGGCGATCCGTCGCCCGCCCGGTGGGCACGATCGGACGAACCACCCGATTACGCCGATCGGCCGATGGGCGGTTCGGCCCAAAGGCCGAGTTTGTCGATCATGTCGGGTCGCGCGGACCGGTGTCCGTCTCTGTCGCGGCCCGTGCCCGCCTGCACGCCGCGCCGCTTTCCTCCGGTACGCGACGTTCGTTCCCCGGGCGGGTCGACCCGCCCCGGTCGTCCACCGGTGACACCCGTTTCTGTGGCGATGACCACGTGATCACCGTGCGTGATCGGGGCTCCGGTCTGCCTAGCCTCGGCTGATGCGTGACGACGGCACCCTCGACGACCCGTACGCCCCGAGTAGCCCCACTGCCGAAACAGAGGAATTCACCTCAGCCGAACGGACAACCGCCGCGAGTCGGCTTCGGGCGTACGCCCGCGACCTGAGCGGTCGACGCCGTGCCCAGGTGGCGCTCGCCACCGGCGTGGTCTGCTGCCTCGGTCTGGCCGCCGTCGTGCAGGTTCGGGACCAGGATGCCGGCGCGCAGTCGCGCGAGAAGACCGCCGGCGTCGAGCTGGCGGAGCGCGCCGAGCGGCAGGCCGCCTCCCGCGGGCTCGACCGCTCGGCGGCCCCGTCCGCCACCCCGTCGGCGTCCACCACCCCCGCCGACCCGGACGCCACCCCCCGCGCCCGCAAGGTCGCCCCGGCGAAGCCGACCCGCCCGGCGCCCGTCGCCGGTCTCGACAAGGCCCAGATGGAGAACGCCGAGGCGATCGTCCGCGCCGGCCGCAAGATGGGCGTCCCGCGCCGTGGCCTGGTCATCGCGGTGGCGACCGCCATGCAGGAGAGCAACCTCTACAACGTCGCCAGCGGCGTCCTGCCGGAGTCGCAGGACTACCCGCACCAGGGCGTCGGCTGGGACCACGACTCGGTCGGGCTGTTCCAGCAGCGCTCCAGCAGCGGCTGGGGTCCGGTCGGTCGTCTGATGGACCCGGAGTTCGCGACCCGACAGTTCCTCACGGCGCTCGAACAGGTGCCCGGTTGGGAGCAGATGCGCCTCACCGACGCCGCGCAGGCGGTGCAGGTCTCCGCGTACCCGGAGTACTACCAGCAGCACGAATGGCGGGCCACCCGGGTCGTCGACGCCATCGCGCCGACCGGGCGGTAGCCTACCGACCACTATGGACGGTGAGGGTTGAGCCTGTCGCGTCCCGGGTACATCCGTTGCGGGTTCGGGGTACACATGACTGAGGGATCACCGACAGGAGGACGTTATGTCTCTGATGCAGCGGATCAGCACTTTCCTGAAGTCCCCCAAGGGTCAGCAACTGGTGGACCGGGGTCGGCGCGAGCTGGCCAAGCCGGAGAACCAGCAGAAGCTCAAGGGGTTGGCCACCCGCCTGTCCAACCGCCGTCGCTGACCGCGCCACCGGCCGTCCTGCCCGTACCCACCCCCTGGGGAGACCCGGTGACCGACACCCCGCCCGCCGGCGGTCAACCCGCCGCGCCCACCCCCGAGCCGTCGGCCGACCTGCCGGTCGCGCCGGCGGCCACGCCCGAAGGTCCGCCGGCGCGGCTGTGGGACCGGATGCGTGACGATCCGCAGTACGCCCCGGAGCACCTCGCGCTGGAGGCGGTGCGCCGACTCGGGCCGGAGGCCGCGCAGTGGGCCGCCCGGGCCCGCAACGAGCACCCCGGCGTCTCGTCCGACGTCCTGGCCGACCAGGCGGTCCGCAAGTTCGTCAACCTGGCTCGCCTGTCCGGGGCGGTCTCCGGCGCGGCCGGGCTGCCCGGCGCGGTCCTCGACGTCGGCGTGCTGGCCTGGACCCAGGCGCGGATGGTCCTGCACGTCGCCGCCGCGTACGACGTCGACCCGCTGCACAGCGACCGGGCCACCGATCTGCTCGTCCTCCAACGGGTGCACAAGGTCGCCGAGAGCGCCCGCCTGGCGCTCGGGGTGGCCGCCGGCCGGGAGCGCGCCGACGCGCTCTTCGGCCTGGGTGGTCAGCGTCCGCTGGGCCGGGTCATGTTGCAGCTCGGCGTCCGGCTCGCCCAGATGGCCGGTGTGCGGGCGGCCAAACGCGTCATCGCCAAGATCGTCCCCGGGGCGGCGATCGTGCTCGGCACCTGGGCCAACTCGTCCGCCACGAAGGACCTGGCCGAGCGCTCGCGGGCGCTCTACGGTCGCCGTGGCACCGCCGTTCCGGAGCCCCGCCGTTCCTGATCCGCCCCTCTGGCGGGCTGACTCAGTCGGCCAGTCCGGAGGCGCGCCAGGTCACCTCGGCCAGCCGGTCCTGGCCGGTGGCGTTGGGGTGGAACCAGTCCAGCGGGTTGAGCAGGTCCAGGGTGAAGCGCACCCGGTGCGCCGCGCCGCCGTCGTGCCGGCAGCGCGAGCCGTACGCCCGGCAGGCCGCCACCAACTGCACGTTGTACGCGTCGATCCGCTCGCGGACGGCGGCCCGGCGGGCCTTGTCGGCGGCCGCGTTCGACGTCGCGTTGGCCAGGAGCGCCGGGCAGATGCCCCGCTTCCACGCGCGCGTCGCCCGTCCGTCGGTGTGCCCGACCTCCCAGAGCCGGTACAGGTCGGGGATGCTCACCACCAGCACCCGGGCCTTCGGTCGGCCGGTGCGCAACGCCCGCAGGCCCCGGTCGACGTCGGTGCGGAACGTGGTCACCGGGGTCATCGCGTCCACCCCGCCCCGGCAGATGTCGTTGGCGCCGATCAGCACGGTGACGTAGTCGGCGCGGTCGCGTACCGCTGCCTGGGCCTGGCCTTCCAGGGCGTCGGCGCGGGCGCCGGGCCGTGCGTGGTTGTACGCCCGGCCGCGGATCGCGGAGTCCTGGTCGAGCAGCCGCCGGTAGTGACTGTGTACCCGCAGACCGTCCCCGGTGGACCACGAGTTGCGCTCGCAGGAGGTGAGGACCAGGCAGGAGGCGAAGCCGGTGCTGATCGAGTCGCCGAGCGCGGCGATGCCACCGGGGCCGCCGGACGACGGCGTGCTCTTCGTGGGGCGCGGTGACGCCGACGTGCCACCCTCGCAGGCCAGCGCCACCAGTGCGGCGAGGCAGGCCAGGGCGGCGATCCAGCGTCGAGGCATGACATCCCCTGTCTCGCAGCACAGAGCGACAGCGCGGTAACTCTATGCGCTGGACCCGGTCGGGCGGGAAGTTGCTGTCGGGTATGCGGCGAAGGTGCCTCGGACCTGCCGTCGGGATGCTATAAGTGCCGCCGCGCGTGGAGTCGTCGGCCACCGGTTAACACCCCCGATCGCGGGTAGATCGGGAGGTATGACGAGATCGCAGCCCCGGCGCGCCCGTGGCACGGTCGGGCACGCGTACAGCGCCCTCAACCTGCGGCTCACCCTCGCCAGCTTCGGACTGGTGATCATGGTGATCTTCGCGGTGCTGGCGTTCTGGGCCGGGATCGCCTGGCTGGGCGTGCTCTGCGCGATCCTCGCGGTGGTCGCCGTGGTCGATCTGGTCGTGATCCAACGCCGCCGCGCCGCCCGCCGCCGCGAGGAGCCGGGCGTACGACACTCGCTGTTCGAGTGACAGGAGAAGCGAAATGCCGCACATCGCCACCACCAACCCCGCCACCGGTCAGGTGCTCAAGACCTACGAGGCGATGTCCACCGAACAGCTCGACGCCGCCATCGAGCGCACCGATCTCGCGTACCGGCAGCTGCGCGGCACAGGCGTCGAGGAGCGCGCCCGGTGGATGAACGCCGCCGCCGACCTCCTCGACGCCGAGCGGGACGAGATCGCCCGGATCATGACCACGGAGATGGGCAAGACGTACGCCGCCGCGCAGGCCGAGGTGACCAAGTGCGCCACGGCCGCCCGCTTCTACGCCGACAAGGCCCCGGCGTTCCTCGCCGACGAGCCCGCCGACGCCGCCGCCGTGAAGGCGACCAGGGCGTTCATCCGCTACCAGCCGATCGGCGTGGTGCTCGCCGTGATGCCGTGGAACTTCCCGCTCTGGCAGGTGATGCGCTTCGCCGCCCCGGCGTTGATGGCCGGCAACACCGGCCTGCTCAAGCACGCCTCGAACGTGCCGCAGACCGCGCTGCTGCTGGAGGACGTGTTCCGCCGCGCCGGCTTCCCGGAGGGCGCGTTCACCACCCTGCTGGTCGGCTCGGACGCCGTCGAGCGCATCCTCGCCGACCCCCGGGTACGCGCCGCGACGCTCACCGGCAGCGAGGCGGCCGGCCGGTCGATCGCGCAGATCGCCGGGCGGGAACTCAAGAAGACGGTGCTGGAGCTGGGCGGCAGCGACCCGTTCGTGGTGATGCCCTCGGCGGACCTGGACCGTGCCGCCGAGGTCGCCACCACCGCCCGCTGCCAGAACAACGGCCAGTCCTGCATCGCCGCCAAGCGCTTCATCGTGCACACCGACGTCTTCGACGCGTTCGCCGAGAAGTTCGCCGCGAACATGGCCGCGCTGCGTGTCGGCGACCCGATGGACGGCGACACCGACGTGGGGCCGCTGGCCAGCGAGCACGGCCGCGACGAGGTGCACGCCCAGGTGCGCGACGCGGTGGACAACGGCGCGACGGTGCTCTGCGGGGGCGAGCTGCCCAGCGGCGACGGCTGGTTCTATCCGCCGACCGTCGTCACCGACCTGACGCCGCAGATGCGGATGTGGTCCGAGGAGGTGTTCGGGCCGGTCGCCGGCCTGTACCGGGTGTCGTCCTACGACGAGGCCATCGAGGTGGCCAACGGCACGAGCTTCGGGCTCGGGTCGAACGCCTGGACCAGGGACCCGGCCGAGCAGGAGCGCTTCGCCACCGACCTGGACGCCGGCAACGTCTTCGTCAACGGCATGACCACCTCGTACCCGGAGCTGCCCTTCGGCGGCGTGAAGAACTCCGGCTACGGGCGGGAGCTGTCCGAGCTGGGCATGCGGGAGTTCTGCAACACCAAGACGGTGTGGGTGGGCGAGGGGGCGGCGTCGGCCGGCGCGGGCGCGCACGCCGAGTAGCAGGCATCACCGGACGTCGTCGTGGGTAGGAGATGCGCCCATGACGACGTTCGGGTTCCACGCCTCCCACGAGCAGATCAATCCCCGCGCCCTGCTGGAAGCGGTGATGCACGCCGAGCGGGCCGGCTTCGACGCCGCCATGTGCTCCGACCACTTCTCGCCGTGGAGCGAGCGGCAGGGCGAGTCCGGCTTCGCCTGGTCCTGGCTGGGCGCGGCCCTGCAGGCCACCGGCATGCCGTTCGGCGTCGTCAACGCCCCCGGCCAGCGGTACCACCCGGCGATCATCGCGCAGGCGATCGGCACCCTCGGCGCGATGTACCCGGGCCGGTTCTGGGCCGCCCTCGGCACCGGCGAGGCCAGCAACGAGCACATCACCGGCGACGCGTGGCCCCGCAAGGACGTCCGCTCCGCCCGGCTGCGCGAGTGTGTGGACGTGATCCGGGCGCTGCTGGCCGGTGAGGAGGTCAGCCACGACGGCCTCGTCCGGGTGGACCGGGCCCGGCTGTGGACCCGCCCCGAGGAGCCGCCCGCGCTGGTCGGTGCCGCCGTCAGCGTCGCCACCGCCCGCTGGTGCGCCGAGTGGGCCGACGGCCTGATCACCGTGAACGCGCCCGTCGAGCACCTGCGGGCGATGATCGACGCGTACCGGGACGCCGGTGGCCGAGGACCGCTGCACCTCCAGGTGCACGTCTCCTGGGCGCCGGAGCAGGCACAGGCCGAGGCGATCGCGTACGACCAGTGGCGCAGCAACGTCTTCGCCCCTCCGGTCTGCTGGGACCTGGAGACCGTGGAGCACTTCGACGAGGTGTCCGCCGACGTACCCGCCCAGCGGGTCGCCGACGTGGTGAACGTCTCGGCGGACCTGGGCCGGCACGTCGGCTGGTTGGAGGAGTACGTGGCGCTCGGCTTCGACCAGATCGCCCTGCACCACGTCGGGCAGGAGCAGCGCGGGTTCATCGACGCGTTCGGCGCCGAGGTGCTGCCGAAGTTGCGTCCGGCCGGCTGATCGGGCGTCGACGACCCGCCCCCTAGGCTCGTACCCCATGGAAAGCCTGTTTCCGGTCGTCGTCTTCCTGGCGATCGCCACCCTGGGCGCGGCGTTGGCCCGCCGGCTCGGCCTGCTCGCGCCGATCCTTCTTGTCGTACTCGGATTGGCCCTGTCCTTCCTCCCGGGCTTCCCGCAGATCCACCTCGAGCCGGAGTTGGTGCTGATCGGCATCCTGCCGCCGTTGCTCTACGTCGCGGCGCTGGAGACGTCGGTGCCGGCGTTCAAGAACAACATCCGGCCGATCCTGCTGCTCGCCGTGGGTCTGGTGCTGTTCACCGCGTTCGCGGTGGGCTTCGTGCTGCATCTGCTGCTGCCGCAGGTGCCGTTCGCGATCTGCCTGGCCCTCGGCGCGGTGGTCGCGCCGCCGGACGCGGTGGCCGCCACCGCGGTCGCGCGCCGCGTCGGGCTGCCCCGCCGGGTGGTCACCATCCTGGAGGGGGAGAGCCTCGTCAACGACGCGACCGCGCTGGTGCTGCTGCGGGTCGCGACCATGGCCACCATCGGTACGACCGTCGGCACGGCGGACGTGGCCGTCGAGGTGCTGCGCGCGACCGGCGGCGGCATCCTGATCGGCGCGCTCGGGGCGGTCGTCTTCGGCTTCCTGCACCGGCGGATCAGCGACCCGCTGCTGGACAACGCGCTGTCGTTGATCATCCCGTTCGCGGTGGTGTTCACGGCCGAGCACGTGCACGCCTCCGGTGTGGTCGCCGTGGTCGTCACCGGGCTGGCCCTCGGCCACAAGCTGCCGCAACTGCTGTCGGCGGCGTCCCGGCTGCAGACCGGGGCGTTCTGGCGGCTGGTGCGGTTCCTCCTCGAAGGGCTGGTCTTCCTCCTGGTCGGGCTGCAACTGCGGGACGTGGTACGGGATCTCGACGAGCCGGCCAGCTCCCTCGTCCTGATCACCGTGGCGGTGTTGGCCACCGTCTTCCTGACCCGCTTCGTCTGGCTCTTCCCGGCCACCTACCTGGCCCGGCTGGTCCCCCGGATTCGCCGCCGGGACGAGGCCCCCTCCCCGAAGATCCCGATCATCATCGGCTGGGCCGGGATGCGCGGCGTGGTGACGCTCGCGGCCGCCCTGGCCCTGCCGTTGACGCTGGCCGAGGACGAGCCGTACCCCCGGGCCCTGTTCATCTGGCTGGCCTTCGCGGTGATCGTGGTCACCCTGGTCGGCCAGGGCGCCACCCTCCCGCTGGTCGCCCGCCGGCTGAAGCTGCCCCAGGACGACCCGGTGCAGGACGCCCTGTCCGCCGCCGGAGTGCAGCAGCAGGCCAGCAGGGCAGCGCGGGACCGCCTGGAGGAGTTGGCCGACAGCGCGCCCGCTCCCGTGGTGGACCGGCTGCGTCGGGTGCAGGAGGACCGTACGAACATGGCCTGGGAACGGCTCGGCGGCGACGAGCGGGAGACCCCCTCGCAGGCGTACGGTCGGCTGCGACAAGAAATGATCGACGCCGAGCGGGACGTTTTCCGGGCTGCCCGGGACTCCGGTCGGATTCCTGAGGAGGTATTGGTGCAGGCCTACCGTGACCTGGACCTGGAAGAGTCGCTGCTGCGGCAGGAGGTGGACCAGTGAGCTGTCAGCACCTGGCTGAGGCGGGCACCGCCGAGCCGCTCACCCCGGACGAGTGCGCGGACTGCGTCGCCATCGGCAACACCTACTGGGTGCACCTGCGTACCTGCCTGAGCTGCGGGCAGGTCGGCTGCTGCGACTCGTCGCCGAACCAGCACGCGAGCAAGCACTTCGCGTCCACCGGTCACCCGGTGATGCGCTCGGCGCAGCCGGGCGAGGCGTGGCGCTGGTGCTTCGTCGACGAGGAGATCGGCTGACGCTCAGTCGAGCCGGCGCACGAGCAACTGCCCCGGCCACGGCTCACGCCCCGACCGGACCACGGTGAACGGCTCGGTCGGGGTGAAGCCGCAGCTCTCGTAGAACCGGACGAGCGCCCGGTCGTCACCGCCGTAACAGTCCACTCGCAAGAGCCCCAACCCCCGCGCCCGGGCCACCTCGGCGGCATGATCCAACAGCCGGGCGCCGATCCCCAGCCCGGCGTACGCCCGGTCGGTGACCAGCAGCCGCACGTACAACTCCGGCTCGGTGGCCGGGGGGACGTGCTCGGTGGCGGCACCCACCACGAGTGCGCCGACCGGCTGGCCGCCCCGCATCGCCAGGTACAGGTCGCCGCTGGTGGCCCACTCCTCGGCGCGGGCGATCTGGCCGGGATCGGTGGACGGCGGCCGGGTTCCCCACTGACCGGTCCGCCCGCGCGCGACCAGCCAGGCGGTGGCCACGTCGAGCAGCCGCAGCACGGCCGGGGCGTCGTCGGGGCCGCCGGGGCGGACGCTGACGGTCGACTGATCGCTCATGCCCGGCATCCTGCCAGGCGGTTGCCGGCCCGGGGTGGGCCGCCGCCGGGTGAACGCCCGACTAGGCCGGTGACGGCGAACAAGCGGCTGACAACACCCCGCCGACCAGGCCGCGGTCGAGTTGCCTGTGCGCGCTGGCGTCGCTTGGCCTGGCATTTCAGGGGCTTCAGTCGTGGTCGTACCCGGTCTCGTAGCGGGTCTACGTGCGCCGGTGGTACTGGTTGCGGCGGGGGACCTGATCGGGGTCGAGCCAGGCGGGTGGGATGAATTCGGGATGGTCGTCGCCGCCGAGTCGGATTGTCCACTCGCCGTGGTGGATGTGGCGGTGGTGGTGGCCGCAGAGGAGTACCGCGTTGGCCAGGCTGGTGTGGCCGCCGTTGGTCCAGTGTCGGATGTGGTGGGCGTCGCACCAGCGGGGTGGGCGGTCGCAGCCGGGGAAGGCGCAGCCTCGGTCGCGTAGAACGAGTGCGCGGCGCAGGGGGCCGGTGACGAGTCGGCGTTGCCGGCCGACGTCGAGTGTCTGGCCGGCGCTGCCGAGCACGGCGGGCAGGATCGCGGCGTCGCAGGCGAGTCGCCGCACCGTCGTCGGGGTGAGCCGTGGCCCCGTGTCGAGGGTGCCGGCATCGAGTTGCCGGGCCAGCACGTCGAAGCTGGTCGTCACGACGATCTGGGCGGGCTCACCGCCGTGGTCGGGCAGCTCGCCGGTGCGGAGCCCGAGCCGGCACAGGTCGGCGAGCGGTGACATGACGGTCGCGGTCGGCGCGGCGCGCCTCGGCCTCCAGCGCCGCCCTGGCGGCGGCTTCGGCAAGCTCGGGGGCGACATGGTCGAGGACCCGGGTGCCCAGCTTGCGCAGCAGGGTCGGCTCGAACTGCCCGGCCCACTCGACCAGGACGCCGACCGCCTTGTCGGCCGCCTCCGCGCCAGCGGCGGTGTGCACCGTCTGGACCGTCTCACCGATGACCCGCGCCTGCTCGACACTGATGTCCCCGTTTGCCAACGCGGCGCGCACCGCCGGCGCTCCGCCATCGAGGGCGCTCGCGAGATCGACCAACCGGCGAGCGGCGGAACTGTCGAGCCGAAGCCGGTCACGCAACCACACCGCCGTCGACGACGCGCCCTGCGCCCGGGCCGTGCCTCGGCCGTCCACCTCGCGCATCAGCGCCAGTTGCAGGGCTGCCAGGCGTTGCGCGAGCCGGTGCGCGGCGTCGAGGGCAGCGACGAGATCGCGCTCGGGAAGGGCCCACACGGTGGCGTCGAGGCAGTCAGCCACCGCCGTCTCCGCCTGCGCCAACCCCTCCAACATGGATCGAGACTAGAACAGGTGTACGACAAATTTCGGGGGCTGAACGCGTGACGGCGAACGATCTTGTGGTGCCGGTCGAAAGGCCGCCCGCTGAGCGGGCGACGCCCCACTGCATCGTTGGCCGGATCAGTCGTCGAGGCAGTCGGCCAGGCGTTCGGTGGCGAGGCAGGATATGAGGCACCGTTCCTTGGCGTCGCCGCTGAGGCGGGCGGTCCAATCGGTGAGCCCGCCGTCGCCGATCTCCAGATCGCCGTTCCGGACGGTGATCCGCAGGGCGCAGCCGGTGTAGTAGCCGCGACCACGCGTCCGCTCCGGCTCGTCCACCAGCGGCACCGGCCCCCGGGCCAGGACCGGTCGAACGGTGTCGGCCAGACGTTCGCGGATGACGTGGTCGTCGAGGGTCGTGACGTGCAGCCGGGGCGCCGCCGCCGGCAACAGATCGGCGAGGACGGTCTGCCAGTAGGTGAGGTGGCGGATCAGCAGTCGGGCCTGCGTGAGCCTCGAACCGACGTCCCGCGCGCTGGACACCAGGGCGAAGAGACGGAAGTGCGCCGACGCGCCGCCGCCGAAGTCCTGCGCCCGCAGCACGCGATGGACGGCCGCCAGATGCACCTCGCCCTGTTGGCGGCGACGCACGGCCGCCTCGATCGCGAGCGCGTTGGTGGGGTCGCTCAGCACCTCGCTGGCGCGCATCGTGGTGACGATCCTGTTCTGGCTGCCGGTCGCGACCGCCGTGCAGGTGCCCACCGGTACGACCGGCGACAGCTCCACTCCGGACACGTCGGCGGGCAGCAGGTGCCACATTCGGGCCTCCACTCGCGCGAGCACGCGAGGGTCCACGGTGGCCGGACGGACGAAGCGATCCTCACGCCAGCGGCGTACGACGTCGGCGGGACGCACTGTTGCCGCCCGGTCGCGGGCCACGCTCAACAGCAGAGTACGCAGGTTCGCGCCGGAGAGGCCGGCCAGCGCGGCCCGCGCTCCCTCTGGCAGCTCCCCCCACACCCGACGCTCGGCGTCGGTCAGTTCACCGTGGTCCACAGCTCTCACGATGGCCGACGAGGCGAACCCGGCCAACCGGGTTTACCCGCGCGGCGTAGAACGGGGCGACGGGCGCCGAACCTGCCACCTATGCTCACCGACGGCCGGACAGGACGGGGACAGGGTGATCAAGGCGGTCTTCTTCGATGTGGGCGGGGTGATCCTCGACGAGTCCCGCGAGTTCGCGGCCTGGGCGGACTGGCTCGGCGTCCCACGGCACACGTTGTCTGCGGTCTTCGGTGCGGTCGTCGCGCGGGGCCTGGACTATCGGGAGACGTTCCGGACCTTCCGGCCCGACTTCGACCTGGAGGTCGAGCTTGCCCGTCGAGCCGCCGCCGGGCAGCCGGAGACGTTCGGCGCGGAGGATCTCTACCCGGACGCGCGTGGGTGCCTCGCCGCGCTGCGCGATCAGGGTCTGCTGGTGGGCCTGGCCGGTAACCAGCCGGCCCACGCCGAGGCGACCCTTCGCTCTATCGACCTGGACGTGGACGTGATCGGAACGTCGTACTCCTGGGGCGTGGCCAAGCCGGCACCGGCCTTCTTCGATCGGGTGGTGGCCGAAGGCGGCGGTGACCCGGCGTCGATCCTGTACGTCGGCGACCGGCCCGACAACGACGCCCGTCCGGCCCAGGAGGCCGGTATGGAGACGTGCCTGATCCGGCGCTCGCCGTGGGGGCACATCCTCGACATGCCGGCCGTGGCCGACCGGTGCCTGTTCCGCATCGACTCGCTGCACGAGCTGCCGGCCCTGATCTCCGCACACAACAGCCGAGCCGACTAGCCGAGAACGACAGCCGGGCCGCATAGCCGAGCACGACGAGGGCGCGGTCGTAGGGTTTCGCTGTGACCGTCAAGCGGATGCCCGCCGCGGAGGTTCCCGTCTCTGTCGAACTGGTGCGCGGTCTGCTCGACCAGCAGCACCCCGATCTGGCGGACCTGCCGATCGAGATCCTCGCCAACGGCTGGGACAACCTCGTGTGTCGTCTTGGTACGGAGTTGCTGGTCCGGTTGCCGCGCCGCGCCATGGCCGCCGAGCTCACCGCGCACGAGCAGCGCTGGCTACCGGAGCTGGCCGGCCGTCTGCCGTTGCCGGTGCCAGCGCCGGTGCGGGTCGGGCAGCCGACGACCCGGTACCCCTGGTCATGGAGTGTCGTGCCGTTCTTTCCGGGCCGGATCGTGGCACTGTCGCAGCCAGACGACCCCTGGTCGGCGGCGGTGACGCTCGGCAGTTTCCTGGACGCGCTGCACACCCCGGCTCCGCCGGAGGCTCCCGTCAACCCGATGCGCGGGATTCCTCTGGTCGGCCGCGCCCCGGGGGTCCTGAACGGGCTCGCGCACGTCGATCCGGCCGATCGCGCCGACGCGCTGCGGATCTGGGAGGTGGCCGTGGCCGCACCCGCGTGGGGTGGTCCGCCGCTGTGGCTGCACGGGGACCTGCATCCCGCCAACATCCTCGTCGACCGGGGCCGGATCAGCGCCGTGATCGACTTCGGTGACGTCACCTCGGGCGATCCCGCGACCGATCTGTCCGTGGCCTGGATGCTGTTCACGGCCGAGCAGCGTGCTGCTCTCCGGCGGGCGTACGGCCGCGCGGACGACGCGACCTGGGAGAGGGCGCGCGGTTGGGCGCTGGCCCTGTCCGTGGTGTTCCTGACGCACTCGGAGGACAACCCCCTGATGCGTGGCATCGGCGAGCGTGCGTTCCGCCTGGTGCTGGATTCGTGATGGCGGTCGGGTGGTCCTGGTGGCCGCCCCCGGGGGGAGGGCGGCCACCAGGGGTCGTGCTCAGGACAGCGAGCAGGCCTTCCCGTTGACGGTGACCAGCCCCGGGTTGGGGTTGGCGCCGCCGCTGGTCGTCGCGTTGAACCCGAACGTCACCGTGCCGCCGGGCACGATCTTGGCGTTGTGCGACTCGTTCTTCGCGGTGACCGTCGCGCCCGCCTGGGTGACCTTCGCCAGCCAGGCCTCCCGGACGCGCTGGTCACCGGTGAACGCGAACCGCACGCTCCAGCCGTTGACCGCAGTGGACCCGGTGTTGCGGATGGTCAACTGGGCGGTGAACCCGGTGCCGCCCTGCCAGGTGCCGTAGTTGGCGTAGTTCACCGAGCAGGTCACGGCCGGTACGGCGCCCGCCTCGCCCTGGTCGGCCAGGAACGAGGAGATCCAGGCCAGCGCCGAGTTCCAGTTGATCGCCACCTCGTTCGTGGAGTACGAGTTGATGTCGTCGACGTAGCAGAACATCGGCTTGCAGCCGGCGAGCAACTGCGCCACGAAGGGGTCCTGCAACGCCGCGTTCGCGCCACCGGCGAGGGAGCCGGCGGGCGGACGGGGCAGGTTGGCGTCGAGCTGGTGGCCGAAGATCCGGCTGTGCTGGTTCTGCGCGGCGTGCTCGCCCCAGCCGGTGACGTACGAGATGTTCAGGGCGTTGCGGCCCAGGATGTAGTCCATCGCCTGCACGGCGCCGTCGCGGTAACGGGCGTCGCGGGTCAGGTCGAAGGCGGTGGCCAGGACGACCGCGTTGTTGATGATGCTGCTGTTCGCACCCCAGAAGTAGCTGTCGGCGTCCCCGGGCATCGGCAGCCCGTACGCCTGCCGGCGCAGCTCGGCGAGGTATGCGTCGGCGGCGGCGGTGACCGAGGCGCGAACCCGGGTCAGGTCGGCGGCGGGCAGCCCGTTCGGCACGGTGGCCAGGTCGAGGCGACCCAGCGCGGCGACGCTCTGCCAACCGAAGCCGCGCGGCTCGAACACGTTGCCGGTGTGGTGCGGCGACGCGGTCAGGTCGGTCAGGTAGGTCTGCGCCCCGGTGGTGAGGTACAGCTCGACCGCCGCCCAGTAGAATTCGTCGGTGACGTTCGAGTCGTCGTACGCGCCGCCGCCCGTGCCGTCGGTCGGGCTGGCGTACACCGCGGGGTGTGCCTTCGCGGCGGCGTAGGCCGTCTTCGCGGCGGTGCCGCAGCGGGACGCGAACGCCGCGTCGTACGGGGCGAAGAGTCGCGCGCACTGGGCGGCGGTCGCGGCCATGTTGAGGGTGGCCGCGGTCGACGGTGGGTGCAGCTCGCGCGGCTGCGGGTCGTCCTGCGGGGCGAGCGGCAGGCCGGTCCAGTTCTTGTCGTGGATCTTGTGGTGGACCATGCCGGCGAGCGGCTTGCCGGCCGGCACCTGCATGCGCAGCAGGAACTCCAGCTCCCAGCGGGCCTCGTCGAGGATGTCCGGGACGCCGTTGCCGCGCTCGGGCACCCGCAGGGTGCTGTCGGCCAGTCCGGCGCCGCCGTTGGCGGTGGCCGCCGTCTTGGTCCGCTCGAAGGTGTTCAGGAGCTGGTAGGTGGCGATGCCGCCGTTGACGACGTACTTGCCGTGGTCGCCGGCGTCGTACCAGCCGCCGCGCACGTCGAGGGAGTAGTCGCAGACGCCCGGCTGGCAGGGCACGCTGGTATCGCCCTGGTTGGGGGCGACGCCGAGGTGACCGGCCGGGCGGGCGTACTCGTCGCCGATCAGGTCACCGTCGATGGCGATGCCGCTGCGCTGGGCGTAGAAGAACTGCATCGAGTCGGAGCGCAGTTGGTTGTAGAGGGTGCCGGAGATGTCGAACGGGTGGCTGGTCTCGCCGTCGACGGTGAGCGTCAGCCCCGCGCCCGGGGTGCGGTAGCTGGAGAAGTCGACGGTCTGCACGTTCTGCCCGGAGGCGGCGTCCACGCCACGCGTGGTGGTGGTGCCGCTGGCCAGGACGGCCCCGGCGGCCGAGTGGAGCTGCCAGGGCAGCGGCGTGGTCGCCTCGGTGACCACCGTGGCGTTCTTCGGCCCGCCGGGCAGGTAGCCGACCTGGTTGACGCGGACGCGGGGCCCGGTGTCCGGCTCGTACGGCGCGGGGGGTTCGCCGCCGCGCAGCGACACGTCGTCGAGGCAGATGGTCTGCGCCTGCGCGCTGCCACCGACCTGGAAGATGAGCTGGGCGTTCTGGTTGTCGTCCGGGACGGTGAAGGTCGACTCGACACGCTGGACGGTGCCGGTGGCGGCGGCGTCCACGGCCGCGTACGTGGTGTACGGGGCGCTGCCGAGCTGGAGCACGGCCTTGACGGCGGTGCCGGGCGTGGCGGTGATGTCGAAGCCGAGCGTGTACTCGGCGCCGGCGATCAGTGGCACTCCGTCCTGGCCGATGCCGGCGTCCCACGGGTTGGCGAGTCCACCGGGGACGGCGGCGCAGAGCTGGCCGTCGGTGACCCCGAGTGAGTCGGTGCCGTAGGAGAACCACGGGCTCACACCCGCGCTGAAGTCCCCGTTGTCGATCTGCTCGGGGGCGTCCGGTGGAGGGGCGGCGTAGGCCGCTCCGGCGCCCGCGCCGGTGAGGGCCAGAGTGGTCGCCGCAGCCAGGAGGAGGCGACGTTTGGATGGCGTCACGGGGTAGTCCTTCCGGGACGGGAGGTGAGGCAGGTGGCGGTGGCGACCTGGGAGCGCTCCCAGGTCGAAGCTCGATGTTTCCAGTGGCGATACGTCCTGTCAATTGATCCGACTGGATGGGTTCTGCGGTCCGACGAGGGCGGAGACGCGCGCCAAGGTCGAACGCGAGACGTGAGATTGGCCGCGCCACGCGCCGTCGTCCTGATCTCCTAGAGACAACTGCGCCCTTCGCCTGGCAGGCTGCCTCCCATGACCCTGAAGCTGCGTTCCGTGGGAACGAGCGACCGTGGGCTGATCCGCAGCGGAAACCAGGACGCCCTGCACGCCGGCACCTGGCTCGTCGCCGTCGCCGACGGCATGGGCGGAATGGCCGCCGGTGACCTCGCCAGCTCGCTCACCATCGACGCGGTCGCCCCGCTGGACCTGGAGACACCCGAGGACGCCCTGGTGGCCGCCCTGCAGGACGGCATCGCGCTGGCCACCGCCCGCATCCGGCAGGCGGTCGCCGACGACCCCGAGCGCCAGGGCATGGGCACCACGTTGACCGCCCTGCTCTTCGCCCGTACCGGTAGCTGCCTGGCCCTCGCCCACGTCGGTGACTCGCGGGCCTACCTGTTCCGCGAGGGTGTGCTCAAGCAGATCACCCGCGACGACACCTTCGTGCAGATGCTCGTCGACCAGGGTGTGATCACCCCGGACCAGGCCAGCAGCCATCCGCGCCGGGCCGTCGTCACCCAGGCGTTGCAGGGCGAGGACGTCTCCCCGTCGTACGCGACGATGGTGCCCCGGTCCGGCGACCGGTGGCTGCTGTGCAGCGACGGCCTCTCCAACGTCGTCCGCCCGGACACCCTGGCCGAGGTGCTCGCCGCCTACCCCGACCGGTCCGCCTGCGCCGGCAAGCTGATCGACCTGGCGCTGCACGCGGGCGCTCCGGACAACGTCACCGTCGTGGTGGCCGACGTCGTCGAGGAGTAACCCCTGCTCAGCGCCGTCGCGGCGCGGCCCGGCGGGTAGGCGTCGCCGTGTCCGGGTCCTCGGGCCACGGATGGCGCGGATAGCGACCGCGCAGCTCGGCGCGGACCTGCGGATAGCCGGTACGCCAGAACGACGCGAGGTCCGCGGTGACCGCCACCGGCTGGCCGGCGGGGGAGAGCAGGTGCAGCAGCACCGGCACCCGGCCACCGGCGATGCGCGGGGCCGCCGGCCAGCCGAACGTCTCCTGGAGCTTGACCGCGAGCACCGGCGCGGCCGGGTCGGCGTAGTCGACGCGGATGCGTGAGCCGCTGGGCACCTCGATGCGCTCGGGCGCGAACTCGTCCAGGCGCGCGGCCTGCACCCACGGCAGCAGTCGACGCAGGGCCGAGGCCACGTCGACCCGGTTCAGGTCGGCACGCCGCCGGCCAGCGGCCAGCTCCGGCCCCAGCCACGTCGGGGCGGCGTCGAGCAGTGCCTCGTCGTCGACGTCCGGCCACCCGTCGTCGAGGTGCAGCCGGCAGAACGCCATCCGCTCGCGTAGCCCCCGTGCCGCCGGCGTCCACGGCAGCAGTCCCAACCCCTCCTGACGCAGGCCGGTGAGGAGCGCCGCCGTGATCTCCGCCCGGTCCGGGCGGTCCAGCCGCCGCGCCACCAGTTCGATCGCGCCCAGTCGGGTCACCTCCCGGGCCACCACGTCTCCGTCGGACCAGCCGACCTCCCGGCGCGTGGACAGCAGCGGGCCCGCCGCCTCCCGTGCGGTCGCCTCGTCCAGGCCGGTGGCGCGGCGGATCCGCGCCGAGGGCGCGCCGGGGCGGCGGTCCGCGACCGCCACCGCGAGCCAGTCGGCGCCGGCCAGGCTCGAGCCGGCCGCCAGCTCCGCGGCGGTCCCGCCCGTCATGAGGTACGACGATCCGCCCGGCCGCCGCACCCGGGCCAACCGCTCGGGGTACGCCAGACCGACGACCAGCCCGGCGGTGAGGTCGTCGGTCAGCCGGTCGGAGGTGGCGGACGCGCGGTCCGGCAGCGCGGCGCGCAGGCGGCGTACCTCGGCACGCCAGCGGGCGGTGGCCCCCGCGTCGACGCCGGCGCGCAACCGACGCCAGCCGGCCACCAGGTCGTCGCCCGGGCCGGCCGCGCTCTCCTCGGCGAGCAGGGCGACCACCTCGGCCGCGCGGTCGGAACCGACCCGGTCGGCGGCGTCGAGCAGCGCCCGGGCCAGCCGGGGGTGCGCCCCGGCGGAGGCGATCGCCCGTCCCCGGCCGGTGATCCGACCCGTCGCGTCGACCGCGCCCAGCGTTTCGAGGGTGTCCCGGGCGACGGTCATCGCGGCGGCCGGTGGCGCGTCGGGCAACGCGAGTCCGACGCCGTCCGGGCTGCCCCAGGCGGCCAGCTCCAACGCGAACCCGGTCAGGTCGGCGGTGGCGATCTCCGGCTCCGGCCGGGCGGGCAGTCGCTCGTGGGTGGCCTCGGACCAGCAGCGGTAGACGCATCCGGGCGCCTCGCGGCCGGCCCGGCCGGCCCGCTGGGTGGCGGCGGCCCGGGAGACCGGCACGGTGACCAACGCGCCCAGTCCGCGGGCCAGGTCGATGCGGGGCACCCGGGACAGCCCGGCGTCCACGACCGTCCGTACGCCCGGCACGGTGAGGCTGGTCTCGGCGAGCGCGGTGGACAGCACCACGCGACGCCGGTCGTCGGTACGGGGGCGCAGCGCCGCGTCCTGCTCGGACCCACGCTGACGGCCGTGCAACGGCAGCAGCGCGACGGTGTCCCGCAGGTCGGCGAGCCGCCCGGCGACCGCCGCGATCTCACCGGCCCCGGGCAGGAAGACCAGCACGTCGCCGTCCTGCTCGCGCAGCGCCCGGCGGACGGTGGCGGCCACGTGGTCGAGCAGTGCGCGGTCGACCGGGCCGGCCCCGGGCGGCGCGACGGGCCGGGGCGGCGGCGTCCAGATCCGCCGCACCGGGTGCAGCGCCGACTCGGCCCGGACCACCGGGGCCGGGGTGGCCCCGCCGAGCAGCGCGGCGAACCGGTCGGTGTCCGGCGTGGCGGACATGGCGAGGAGCCACAGGTCGGGCCGGAGCGTGGCCCGGGCCTCCACCGTGAAGGCAAGGGCCAGGTCGGCGTCGAGCTGCCGCTCGTGGCACTCGTCGAGCAGCACCGCGCCCGTACCGGGCAGCTCCGGATCGTGGTGCAGCCGGCGGACCAGCAGGCCGGTGGTGACCACCTCGATCCGGGTGGCCGGGGAGACCCGCCGCTCGCCGCGTACGGCGTAACCGACCCGGTCGCCGACGCGCTCGCCCAGCAGGTCGGCCATCCGCCGGGCCGCGGCGCGCGCCGCCACCCGGCGGGGCTGGGCGATCACCACCCGGCCGTCGACCCGGTCGGCCACCGCCAGCGGCGCGAGGGTGGTCTTGCCGGTGCCCGGCGGCGCGACCAGAACCGCCGCGCCGGCCGCGTCGAGCGCGGTGAGCACCGCCGGCAGGGTGGGACGGACCGGCAGGTCCAGGGTCACGTCGGAGAGCACGGCCCAGTCTCGCACCGGGCTCCGGCGGGCTCGACCTGCCCGCCCGGCCCCGGGCCGCCTCGCCGGCTGGCCCCCGGGCCGCTTGGGCGGGTGGACCGTACGCGAACGGCCGGGCCGCCGCCCCGAAGGGAAGCGACCCGGCCGACGTTCACACGGCCGAGGACCGGGGCCACGTTGACCCGGCCCTCGACCGTGACATCCCTAGTAGGTGCCGTCGAGCTGGCCCCGCAGCTTGGTCAGCGCCCGAGCGAGCAGCCGGGAGACGTGCATCTGCGAGACGCCGATCTGGTCGGCGATCTGCGACTGGGTCAGGTTGCCGTAGAACCGCAGGGTCAGGATCTTCTGCTCCCGCTCGTCGAGCGTGGCGAGCGCCGGGCCGAGGGCGACCCGCAGCTCGGCCAGCTCGAACTCGTTGTCCTCGCCGCCGAGCATGTCGCCCAGCTCGGTGGCCCGGTCACCGTCGCCGGTCGGGGTGGACAGCGACACCGCGTTGTACGCGCGGGCGCCTTCCAGGCCCTCCAGGACCTCTTCCTCGGTGAGCTTGAGGTGGGCGGCGATGTCGGCGACCGTCGGCGAACGGCCGAGGGTCTGCAGCAGCGAGCTGTTGGCGTCGGAGATGGCGAGCCGCAGCTCCTGGAGACGGCGGGGAACCCGGATGTCCCAGGTGCGGTCGCGGAAGTGGCGCTTGAGCTCGCCGATGATGGTGGGGATCGCGTAACCGGCGAAGTCGACGCCGCGCGACGGGTCGAACTTGTCGATGGCCTTGATCAGGCCGACGGCTGCGGTCTGCGCCAGGTCGTCGGTCGGCTCGCCCCGCCCGCTGTAGCGGTGGGCCAGGTGGTTGGCCAGCGGCAGCCAGGCCTCGATCGCGCGGTCCCGCAGAGCGGCGCGCGACGGGTGGTTGGCGGGCAGCGCGGCCATCGCGTTGAGGAGATCGGCGGCGCTGTCGGTGAGCGCGCGCGGGTCCAGCTTGGTGGTGCTGGTCTGCTCGGCTGTCTTGCTGCTCGCCTGCTCGGTGATCGTTGACGCGGTCATGGTGGTCCTCCCTGCACCTCGTCCGCGGACAAAAAGAAGGTGTCGCTTTGGTTTAGCTTCAGTTGGGCCGTTCGGGAGTCACCTTAACCTGATCGGCTCGCGGAAAGCTAGCCGAAAGGTTGATGTACTTAAGGTGTGTCGAACCACAAAACGCCCATAACCGGCGGCAAATGCGCAGACAGTGGAGTCTCATACCCGTTTTTCGGGCGATCCTGCGCCACCCGGTCCTCCAGATCGACCCGACCGGTCGGTGCTCCACCCCCGCCGAGAGGTCAACATGAAATCCGACAACCGGGCAGGGGTGTCGCCTATCCGTCGTTGTCCCGTCGGCGGGACCGGCCGTAGCGTCGCGGAGTAGACACCCGGTTCGGAGGCACCATGCTCGATCCAACCGCTCCCCAGCTCGTCGTGAACAGTCACACCCTCTACTTCAGCTGGTTGCCAGCGGATCCCGACGCGGTCGCCGCCCTGGTCCCCACCGGGCTGCGCCCCCGTGCCGACCGACAGGTGTTCCTCAACCAGTACGTCGTCGAGGACGAGACGCAGACCTCCGGCTTCGGCGCGTACTCGCTGACGTACCTCGGCGTCTCGCTGGCCGGCGTGGACGCCCCCGGCGGGCTCAGCCCCGGCGGCTGGTGGACCCACTACGTGGCCTCCAGCCGGGTCGTCCGCGAGTACGCCACCGCGCGCGGTGCTCCCGTGCTGGCCGGCCTGACCACGATCAGGCTCAACGGCGAGGCGCTGCAATCCGAGACCGAGGCGGACGGGGTGCCGCTGATCCGCGCCCGGTGTCGGGTCGGACAGACCGGGCACGTGATCAGCAGCGGGCACCACCGCTACTTCACGCGGCGCGACGGTCAACTGCTCAGCTCGGTCTACCCGTACGTGGCGGAGCCGGTCACGCCGTTCGAGATCGAGTCGGTGGAGTTCCTGCAACCCCGACACCCGATGTACGCGCTGCGCCCCGCCAACCCGCTGATCATCGGGTTCGGCTACTTCTCACCGCGCTCGTCGTTCGCCTACCCCGGAGGGCTCAGCGTGCACCCGGGCGGGGCCGGTCTGCCCGAACCGGCCCGGCCGGCTCACCAGGTGCCGGCCAGCCTCGCGCGCAGCGGCCTGCCGTCGGGGTCGTAGACCAGTCGGTACACCGGCAGCGCCCAGGCCCGCGTGAACCAGGGCAGCCGCTCGGGGCGGTGCGGGCGCAGCCGGCCGGGCGGACGCTCGCCGACCTGGCCGCCGTCGTACCACTCTTGAAGTTTGTCGGCCGCGGCCGTGATGGCCGCGACGGCGTCGGCCGGGTCGAGCAGGTCGGCGTCGTCGGCGCCGTCCGGATCGCGGTCCAGGTGCTCGCGCCAGAGCCGCAGCCGCAGGTCCCGGGCGTAGACCCGGGCCCCGTCGCCGAGGCCCGCCGGGTCGGTGGGCGTCCGCTCGTCGCGCGTGTCGTCGAGTACGGCGCAGGACAGCTCGCTGTCGTGGGTCCAGGAGCGGCGGTTGAAGTTGTCGCTGCCGACGCTGGCCCACACGTCGTCGACCACGCAGACCTTCGCGTGGACGTACACCGGCGTACCGGCGTGGTTCTCCACGTCGAACACGTGCACCCGGTCGGGCGCGGCGCGCTCGCACAGCGACAGCGCCTGCTCGCGGCCGACCATGTTGGGTGGCAGGGCGAGCCGGCCGTCCACGTCCGGGTGCCGGGGCACCACGGCGACCAGGTGCAGCTCCGGGTTCTCCCGCAGCGCCTGGGCGAACAGGTTCGCCACCTCGGTCGACCAGAGGTACTGGTCCTCCAGATAGATGAGGCGGCGGGCCCGCCGCACCGCCTTGGTGTAGCCCCGGGCCACGGTCCGCTCGCCGTCCGGGGCGAACGAGTAGCGCGGGCGCACGGCGGGGTAGGTGCGCAGCACCTGGATCTGGTGCGGCCCGCACTCGGGCGGGTCGGCGGGCTGGTCGGGCAGCGGGTCCGGTCGCAGGTCCGCGCCGCGCAGCCGGTCCCGGGCGTACGCCATGGGGTTCTCCGAGTCCAGCGGCATCGGGTCGGTCCAGCGCTCCCGGAACAGGGTGTCCAGCGCGCCGACCACCGGCCCGCGCACCGCGAGCTGCACGTCGTGCCAGGGCGGGTTCGGGCCGTAGCGGGAGGACATCTGCACCGGCTGGGGGTCGCCGTCGTGCGCGGCGTCGTCACGGCGGCTGTGGCACAGGTCGATGCCACCGGCGAAGGCGATGTCCCGCTCCGGGGCGTCGACGTGCCGCAGCACCACCAGCTTCTGGTGGTGCGAGCCGCCCCGGCGGACCCGCTGATCGAGCAGCACCTCGCCGCCGGCCGCCGAGACCGTCTCGCTGAGGTTGCGGTTCTCCGCCTCGCTGTAGGCCAGCACGTCCAGGTGTGAGCGCCAGATCAGGCCCTTGACCACCACGCCGCGCTGGGCGGCCTGGGCGAAGAGCTGCGCCACGGTGGGGCCGTCCGGGCGCAGACGCTGGTCCGGGTCGCCCCGCCAGTCGGTGAAGAAGAGGTGGTCGCCATCGGTCAACGCCTCCACCTCGTCGACCAGCCGGTCGAAGTACGCCGCGCCGTGAACCAACGGCTCGGCGAGGTTTCCCCTGGTCCAAACGGGTAACCCAGACACCGGGTTGGCGCGTTCCTGCGCGGTGAGGAACCAGTCCTGTAACGGCACGTCTCCAGCCCCCCGGAGGTCGACAACGTCCTCACGGTAGGACCCCCGACGCGGGTCCGCATGCCAGGCCGCCCGACCGGTGACCTGGATGACGCCACGCGAGCAGCGACAACAGCCAAGGAGGCCACACCATGCCCCGCGAAACGACGAACCCCGTGAACGAGTACCGCGAGCCGGCGGTGGAGAGCGAACGGGGGGCGCTGGTAGCGGTGTTGGTGATGGTGATTCTGGGTGTCGCGGGGATTTTCGCGGTGTCGTAAGGCTGCGGGGTCCGCCGCGCCCACTTCCCGCCGATCTTGCACTTTCAGTTGCCGAGATGAGCGCTCTTGGGCGCTTATGACTGAGCAGAAAGTGCAAGATCGGCGGACTCAATCCTCCTAGCTCAGACGTTCTTAACTCGGACGTTCCTGGGTCGTACGGTTTTGGGTGTGGTCATCTCACCTTCCTCGTACTGGACGGGCCGGCTGCCCGAGGCGACTCCGCCGGCCGGCATGGCGCTGTACCGTCTGCCCACCGGCACCTACACGACGCGGGCGGCGTTCGCCGTGACCGGAGGGTCCATCCGGGACAAGCGGGATTTCGCGGCCACCGCCGTGCTCATCGCCCACCCGAAGGGCGACCTGCTCATCGACGCCGGGTTCGGCGAGCACGTGGCGGAGCACATCAAGATGCTGGCGCGCATGGAGCGCGCTCCCCTCCAGCTCGGCCGGACCGCGGCGCAGCAACTCGATGCGGCCGGCTATGACCGGTCCCGGCTGCTGGGCGTGCTCGTCACGCACGTGCACTGGGATCACGTCAGCGGCCTGGACTCCCTGCGGGCGCCGGTGTGGATCAACGAGGCCGAAATCCGCTACGGCGCCGACGACTCGCACGGCAGGGTCTTCCGCGCGGTGTCGCAAGGCCTGGAGATCCAGGAGTACGCCTTCGACGGCCCGGAGTATCTCGGCTTCCCGGCGAGCTTCGACGTCTACGGAGACGGCTCGGTGATCGTGGCCCTCGCCGCGGGGCACACCTCGGGTTCGGTCGTCGTGTTCGTCACGCTGCCCGCCGGGAAGCGGTATGCGTTCATCGGCGACCTCACCTGGCAGATGGACGGCATCTCCCGTGGTGCGGAGCGCCCGTGGCTGATGCGCCGCGTCGCCGACGTCGACGCCGAGACCGTCCGGGTCGGCCTGCGGCGCAGCATCGCCCTCAGCCGCCTGTTGCAGGTCGTTCCGGCCCACGATGTCGCCGCCTACGACAGCATCCCGCTCCTGCCGTCCCGGTTCCCGAGCGTCACACTGTGACCATGCCGGCCTCACCCGCCTCGAGCCGCCCCGGTCCGACGATCGACGACGAGGCACCGCAGCGCCCCACGCTGGGGCCGGGGCCCGACTCCGAACTCACGTGGCTGCTGCACCGGGCGGCCCAGCGGATGCACGCACTCGTCGGCGCGGAAGCAGAACGCCACGGCCTGACGCTGCGCGACCACATCGTCCTCAGCGCCCTGCACAAGACCGCCGATCTCACCCAGGTCGAACTCGGGCAGGCCCTCGGCATGGACAAGACGACTCTCACTGCGGAGATCGACCGGCTCGAACGCCTGGAACTCGTCTCACGGCGCGTCAACCCGCGAGACCGGCGGGCCCGCATCGTCGCCATCACCCCGAAGGGCGACGCGGTGCGGGAGGCTATCGCCGCCGGCGCCGAAGCTCGGGAGGCCGATGCGGTCCGGCCCATCCCGGCGGCCGAGGTCGTACAGCTGCGACGGGCCCTCTACGCCATCATCGGCTCGGCCGACGACCCGGGATCGTGCATCTGAACGCTTCCCACGACGCGGCCGTCAGCGGGTGCTCGGTCAGATAGGACGCGTTCGTAGCAGACCGAGTTGTCGGAGCCCACGTACGCGCCGTACAGCGGGATCTCGCGGTAGCCCTCGCGCTCGTAGAAGCGCATCGCGTCCGGCTGGGCCACGCCGGTCTCCAGCCGGACAGTCGTCCAACCGCGCTCCTGTGCGGCGTTCTCCAGCCCCCGGAGCAGGTCGGTCGCCAGCCCCGAGCCGCGGCGTGCCGGTACCACGTACATCCGCTTGATCTCGACGGTGACCGGGTCGAGGCGGCGCAGCGCGGCGCAGCCGAGCGGTTGGCCGGTGGCGTCGTCGACCGCGACCAGGAACAGGTCGATGTCCTCGGCGGTCGGCGGCGGGCCGGGCTCGTGGTCGTCGGTACCGTAGCGCAGGTCGAGTTCGGCCCTCTGCGCCAGCCGGAGCGCCTCTCCCGCCGGGTCGGTCCAGGGCCGCTGCGTGATGGTCCAGGTCATGCCGCTCCTCACCAGTGCTCGGTAACAAGCGTTACGGTAACATCCGTTACGACGACAATGGAGGGTGAGAATCGTGTCGCTGCCAGCCGACCGAGCGGCCCAGGGCGAGGCTCTGTCGCGCGCGGTCTGGGACGTGCTTGCGCAGCAGGGCCTCGAAAAGCTGACGGTGCGCGCGGTCGCCGCGGCGGCCGGCTGCACGACCGGCCTGGTCATGCATCGCTTTCCGAACCGTCGAGCGCTGCTGCTGCACGCCCGGCAACTGCTGCACGACATCACCCGGGAGCGGGTCGAGGCACTCGAAGCCGCGGCCACCTCGCCACGGGCGGCGCTGCGCGCGGTCCTCCGCGAGGGCATGGCGACCGATCCGGAGACGACCAACTGGAGCATCGTCTGGTTGGGCTTCCTGGCTGCGGCGGTGGCGGACGACGAACTGATCGGCATGCACCGCCGCAACAACCGGGCCTGGCGGCAACGGGCCGAGCGGCTGGTCGCCGCGGCCGCCCCGGACTGGCCGGCCGACCAGGTCGGCACGGTCGCCCTGGGGTTGATCGCGATGACCGAGGGAGTCGCGGCTCTCGCGGCCGCGGATCCCGCCGCGTACCCGGCGAAGGTGCAGGAACGCATGCTCGACGCCGCCCTGGCGGCCTATGGCCTTGGCTGAGGTAGCCGCCCTGCGGAACCAGAGCGGTCTAGCTGGCTCCGGCGCCTGATCGTCTCCAGATCGCCGGTGTCGAGGCATCTCGTCGCGCGGAAAGCCCGACACCGCTGGATCACCTGTGGCCCTAGGATCGGGGCCGTGGATGACAGCGGGCGGCTAACACCCACCTTGGCCGATCCGTGGTGGGACCTGCGCGGGGACGATCCCCGCGAACGACAGCAACGCCAGGCACTGCATGCCGAACTTCTCGTCGAGGTGGCACCTGGCCATCCATTGCATGGCCAGCCCACCACGGTCGTTGCCCGGTCGCAGGCGTCGGACGACATCCTCGTCCAGCTTCCCGAACGCTGGGCGCTCGTCCACCTCACCTGGAGAGCTGCCCCGGAGACTCCACCGTGGCCGAAGACCACGTTCTACGACACCCTCCACGCCCTCGTGCAGGGCTAACGAGAGGCGGTGCGCGTGGGGAACCCCTTGCACGTCAATGGTCTGGTGCTGCCCGCCTTGATGACCGAACTCCTCAACACCCGCCGCTGGCGGCATCCAGGTGACGACGTTCTCCGCGATCTCATGCCCTGGTTCAAATCTCCGCTGGACTTCCTCACCAGCGTCGAGTGGATGCGCCGCGAGAGTAGATCGCTCGCCATGTTCGCCGACGACCCTCCGTCGTCGTACCTGTTCCGGGAGGCACGCGGCAGCACCGTCACCGTCAGCGTCGAGCTGCCCTGGCTCGACGCGGAGCAGGCAGTGTTGATTGCGGTCAACCGCATCCCCGGTGACGACGTCGCAATGGCCCTCGACTATCGGACCGATGCCGCCGACCCCCGAGTCGTGGCCAGCGACTTCTGGACCGATCCGGAGCAGTGCTCATGGCGGATCGTCACCCCGACCTTCTCCCAGCTCGTAGAGACCTTTACGCCGACCTTGCCGACGACATGCTCGGAAGTCTCATGATCAGTCAATTCTCCTCCGGCGCAGTTCTCGACATGCTCGTCACGTTTATCGGGCTCGCCGATGCCGTGGTGCTTCCACCTGGCTGCCCCACCCTGCTCGCGCACGAAGGGCAGCGGTGCCACCTTCCCGAGGAGCTTCGCGCCGCCGCGCTGGTGATCCGGTCGGGCGCGGACGTGGAGCGTGTCCTGAGTAACTGCTAGCAACGTGGTCGAACGCCCGTCGGTCCGTGACGTGTCGCGGCGAGTTGACCTCCGGCCGCAGAGAGCTTCAACCGCCATCGCTGGCAATCTTGGACACTTACTGTTAGCTCGGCGGGCTCAACCGGTGGTTGCAACATTCAGGAGTTGGGCCATTTTTTCGCCGGGGGTGGCCCAGCTCAGGGTCATGCGGGGGCGGTCGTTGAGT
>NZ_JBITDT010000007.1:306358-392903 GCF_044454415.1 Micromonospora sp. NPDC051543 | reverse complement strand
CGCCCCGCGCCCCGCGCCCCGCGCCCCGCGCCCCGCGCCCCGCGCCCCGCGCCCCGCGCCCCGCGCCCCGCGCCCCGCGCCCCGCGCCCCGCGCCAAGATCCTCACAACATCACCGATGTTGCTGCATCCGCCACGCCGGAAGCAGCAACATCGGGGTTGTTGCGCGGATCTTGGGTGGCAAGATCGCGCTCGATCCTGGATGTAGTGGGATCCCGCGATGTCGAGACCACTACATCCAGGATGTAGCGCGATCTTGCTCGGCCCAGCGTGTGTGGATCCGCCCCATGATCCCCGCCCGGCCGGTCCAGATCCCCGTGAGAGAGTGACCCGCACGGCCCAGCGCTCGAACCGGCGCAGCCCAGCGCGCAAGGCCCAGCGCGGCCCAGCGCGCAACGCCCAGCGCGACCCGGCACGGCCAGCGCGCAAGGCCCAGCGCGGCCCAGCGCGGCCCAGCGCGCAAGGCCCAGCGCGACCCGGCACGGCCAGCGCGCAAGGCCCAGCGCGGCCCAGCGCGGCCCGGCGTAGACGGGTCAGCGCACCACTCGGCCGCGCAGGATCGTGCGGGACGGGGCACGGACGACCCGTAGGTCGCGGCGGGGGTCCTCGGGGTAGACCGTCAGGTCGGCGAGACCGCCTTCGATCAGCCCGGGAAAGCCGAGCCACTCCCGGGCGCCCCAGGAGGCGGCGGCGAGGACGTCCTCGGCCGGCATGCCGGCCCGCTCGTGCAGCAGCAGCATTTCTTCGGCGGCCAGCCCGTGGTCGATGCCACCGCCGGCGTCGGTGCCCACGTAGATCGGCACGCCCGCCTCGTGGGCGGCCCGCACCACCTCGGGGAAGCGGTCGCGCAGCGCGAGCATGTGTTCGGCGTACCCGGGGAACTTGGCTTGCGCCTGCTCGGCGATTCCGCCGAAGGTCGCGATGTTGATCATCGTTGGGACCAGGGCGGTCCCCTGCCGGGCCATCTCGTCGATCAGGTCGAGGCTCAGGCCGGTGCCGTGCTCGACCGAGTCCACACCGGCGCGCACCATGATCTCGACGGCGGACTCGGAGAAGGTGTGCACCGCGGCGCGTACCCCGGCGTCGTGCGCGGCCCGCACGGCGGCGGTCAGGGTGTCGGCGTCCCAGGCCGGCGCGAGGTCGCCCACGCCCCGATCGATCCAGTCGCCGACCAGCTTGACCCAGCCGTTGCCGGCCTTCGCCTGGGCGGCCACCGTCGCGGCCACCTCGGCGGCGTCGACCTCGACGCCGATGTCCCGCAGGTAGCGCTTCGGCGGGGCGACGTGCCGGCCCGCGCGGGCCAGTCGCGGCAGGTCGGGTTCGTCGTCCAACTCGGGGTACGGGTACGGCGAGCCGGCGTCCCGGATCGCCAGCACCCCGGCGTCCCGGTCGACGTGGGCCAGCTCGCGGGCCTGGTCGAGCGAGGTGATCGGGGCCCCACCTCGGGCGATGCCGATGTGGCAGTGCGCGTCGACCAGCCCCGGCAGCACGAACCCGCCGTCGACCACGGTCTCCGCGTCGGGTACCGGGGTGAAGGTCACCCGGTCGCCGACCAGCCAGAGGTCCCGGACCTCGTCGTCGGGGAGCAGCACGCCGCGCACATGAAGGGCCATGCGCACAGTCCTACCCGATCACTCCTCGTCGGGGGCGAGCAGGTCGTTCTTCCGGCTGGTCAGCGCCGGCAGGTCGACGGAGACCTTCCACGGCCGCTCGGTGACGAACAGATCCTCGGTGTGCGCGACCTGCTCGTACTCCCGGTTCGCGCCGAGCGCGTACTCGGTCAGCGTGACGCGCTCCTGCGACGGGTCCACCACCCAGTAGGACCGGATTCCGGCGTGCGCGTAGACCTTCGCCTTGTCGTACATGTCGCGGAAGACAAAGGGCGACGGGACGACCTCCACGGCGAGCAGAACATCCTCGACCGGCACGGGCGACCGGCCGGCGTGCTTGCGGCGGATGACCACCACGTCGGGGCGCGGCTCGTTGCGCCGGTCGACCCGCATCGACAGGTCGATGCTGACCAGGTATTCCGGTGGGCAGTTGACTTCGACGGCCAGCAGCAGTCGAACGCAGAGATCTTGGTGCACGGCAGTCGGGGCCGCGGTCATGACATCTCCTCACCGGGGGGAGAGATGACCCTAAGCGCCGGATCAGTGGCCTAACGTCACCGACACGCGTCAGCGCGGGCCCTTGTCGCCGCCCTTGCCGAGCTTGTTGAAGTCGATCTTCGGAAGCTTGAAGCCCGGCGGAAGGCCCTGGCCAGCCGCCAGGTCGTTCGGGTCCATCCCCGGCGGGAGCTGCGGCATGCCACCGGGGAAGCCGGCCGGCATCCCGGCACCGGTACGCGGACGACCGCCGCCCTTGGTGCCCTTGCGCTTGTTCTTCGGGCTCTTGGTGGCCTTGCGCCGACCGCCGCCGGGCAGGCCCATCATGCCGCCCATCTGCTTCATCATCTTCTGCGCGTCGGCGAAGCGGTTGAGCAGCTGGTTGACGTCCATGACGGTGACACCGGAGCCGTTGGCGATACGCGCCCGGCGCGAGCCGTTGATGATCTTCGGGTTGTTGCGCTCACCCGGGGTCATCGACCTGATGATCGCGGTGACCCGGTCGAAGTGGCTGTCGTCCAGCTCGGCGAGCTGGTCCTTCATCTGCCCCATGCCCGGCATCATGGCCAGCACGTTGGCGATCGGGCCCATCCGCCGTACCGCGATGAGCTGGTCGAGGAAGTCGTCAAGCGTGAACTGCTCGCCGCCCATCAGCTTGGCGGTCATCTTCTCCTTCTGATCGGAGTCGAAGGCCTGCTCGGCCTGCTCGATCAGAGTGAGGACGTCGCCCATGCCGAGGATCCGGCTGGCCATCCGGTCGGGGTGGAAGACGTCGAAGTCCTCCAACTTTTCACCGGTGGACGCGAAGAGGATCGGCTGCCCGGTGACCTCGCGAACCGACAGCGCGGCACCACCACGGGCGTCGCCGTCGAGCTTCGAGAGCACCACACCGGTGATGCCGACGCCGTCGCGGAACGCCTCGGCGGTGCGGACGGCGTCCTGACCGACCATCGCGTCGATGACGAAGATGACCTCGTCCGGCGAGACGGCGTCGCGGATGTCGGCGGCCTGCTGCATCATCTCGGCGTCGATACCGAGTCGACCGGCGGTGTCGACGATGACGATGTCGCGGGCGGCGCGCTTGGCGTGCTCGATCGACGCGCGGGCCACCTGCACCGGGTCGCCGGTGCCGTTGCCGGGCTCCGGGGCGTACACCTCGACCCCGGCCCGACCACCGAGCACCTGGAGCTGCCCGACGGCGTTGGGGCGCTGGAGGTCGGCGGCGACCAGCAGCGGCTGGTGCCCCTGGCTCTTGAGCCAGCGGGCCAGCTTGCCGGCGAGGGTGGTCTTACCGGAACCCTGGAGGCCGGCCAGCATGATCACGGTCGGCGGCTGCTTGGCGAACTGGAGTCGCCGCCCCTCGCCGCCGAGCACCTTGATCAGCTCTTCGTTGACGATCTTGATGATCTGCTGGGCCGGGTTGAGCGCCTGGGAGACCTCGGTGCTGCGGGCACGCTCCTTGACGGCCGCGATGAAGCCCTTGACCACCGGCAGCGCGACGTCCGCCTCCAGCAGCGCGAGGCGGATCTCGCGCGCGGTGGCGTCGATGTCGGCGTCGGTGAGCCGTCCCTTGCCGCGGAGCTTGGTGAAGATCCCGGACAGGCGGTCACTCAAGGTGTCAAACACGCGAACATCCCGTTTGTCAGTGTTCCGGCGGGCACAACGCGGCCGGCACTGCGGAGTCCGGCCACCGCTAGGGTAGCCGCCCGGCCGCACGGCCGCTGGCGGCCCGGCCTCACCCCGAGACCAAGCCCGATTGGTACGCGAAGACGACGAGCTGGGCCCGGTCCCGGGCTGCCAGCTTGCCCATCGCCCGGCTGACGTGTGTACGGGCGGTCGCCGGGCTGACCACCAACCGGGCGGCGATCTCTTCGTTGTTCAGTCCCTCTCCGACCAGGCCCACCACCTGGCGTTCCCGGTCGGTGAGCGTGTCCAGTCGGGGGTGCGGACGGGGTGCCCGCGACGGCCGGGTGGCGAACTCCCGCACCACCCGGCGGGTCACCGACGGCGACAGCAGCGCCTCCCCCTCGGCGACCAGCCGGATCGCGCGCAGCAGCTCCGGCGGCCGGGTGTCCTTGGTGAGGAACCCGCTCGCGCCGTGGCGCAGCGCGTCGAAGACGTACTCGTCCAGCTCGAAGGTCGTGAGCACCACCACCCGCGTACCGGTCAGGTCGGGATCGGCGACGATCCGCCGGGTCGCCTCGATCCCGTCGATGCCCGGCATCCGGATGTCCATCAGGACGACGTCCGGCCGCTCCCGCCGGGCCAGTTCGACCGCCCGTAACCCGTCGGCGGCCTCACCGGCGAGCGCCAGGTCGTCCTCGCTCTCCACCAGCGCGCGCAGCCCGAGGCGGACCAGGTCCTGGTCGTCGGCGATCAGCACCCGGATCACGGGGACGGCTCCACCGGCAGCCGGGCCCACACGCGGAACCCGCCGTCCGAGCGGGGTCCGACGCTCAGCCGCCCGCCCAACGCCGTCACCCGCTCCCGCATGCCGGCCAGCCCGTGCCCGCCGGACCGGCCGTCGGCCGGTTCGAGGTCGCCGGCCGCATCGAGCCGGCCTGGGACGCCGACGCCCCGATCGGTGACCTCGACCGTCACCTCGTCGGCCCGGTAGGCCACGGTCACCTCGGCACGCGCCACCCCGGCGTGCCGCAGCACGTTCGTCAACGCCTCCTGCACCACCCGGTACGCCGCCAGGTCGACCGCCGCCGGCAACTCCCGCAGGCCACCGGCCAGGCGCAGGTCGACGGCGAGACCGGCGCCCGCCAGGCGGTCGCGCAGTGCGGGGAGCCGCGCCAGACCGGGTACGGGCTCACGCTCCGCGCCCCGCCGCACCGCACCCAACGTGACCCGCAGCTCGTCCAGCGCCTCCCGGCTGGTGCGGCTGATGGCGGTCAGTGCGATCTCCGCCTGCTCCGGCCGCTTCGGCAGCAGGTGCAGGGCGATGTCCGCCTGCATGCTGATCGCGGCCAACCCGTGCCCCACCACGTCGTGTACCTCCTGGGCGATGCGCAGCCGCTCCTCGTCGGCCTGCCGCCGACCCTGCTCGGCACGCTCACGGGCCTCCTCGGCTCGGGTACGGGCGGCCGCCTCCCGGCTGACCCGCACCACCACACCCACCGCGAACGGTACGACCACCCAGGCCGACGCGGGGAGCACTCCGGTCCAGCCCGGCGCGGGGCCGCGCGAGGTGAAGACATGCGCCAGCAGCACCACGAACGCGCCGCCGCTGGCGAGCGCCGCCGGACGCACCGGCATTCCCACCGCCACGGTGTACACCGCGAGCAGGAACGCGAGCAGAATCGGCCCGTACGGGTAGCCGAGCACCAGGTACGTCGAGGTGGCAAGCGTGACCACGACGAGAGTCGCCACCGGAGCTCGCCGTCGGAGCAGCAGGGCGAGCGCGGCGAGTACGATCAGCGTCCGGCAGAGGGCGTCGACCGGCATCGAGCCCGGCTGGTTGTCCCCGGCCAGCCCGGTCGCGAGTTGACCGAACACGAGCAGCACGAGGGCGAGCACGGCGTCCGACACCGCGTGCCGCCCACGCCACCCGTTCCCCCGCATGGCCGTCATTCTGCCCGCGCAGACGCCTCCTGACGTGCGTCCACGAGCGGCACCGCCGCTACGTCCGGGGACGTAGCCGCGACCTCCCGCGGCACACGCCCTCCCGGCCCGCCCTCACGCACATCGCCGCCGCGGAATCCGTCGGCCGTCGAACTGCCTCGGGAGGCGGGGCGTCCGAGGGGCCGACGGGGCGGAGTCCGGGGACGCCCACCGCAACAAGCGTGCTGCCGCTGAGTCATCTTGATGCCACTGAGGCATCAGGCACAAAGTAGTCCCGCCCGTGCGGGCCGCGAGCGCCCCGAAATTCCGCAGGGCCCACGTCGTCGTGGGCCCTGCGACGACGCGGGCCCTCGATCACACGAGCCCCCGAGCGCGCGAGCACAGGGCGGCCGAGAGGACCAGGACGGCCGGGGGCGTTCACGACGCCCGAGAGAGCCACGACAGCCGAGAGAGCCCACGACGGGCTGGCGCGGTCAGACGGCGGCGAGAACCGCAGCTTCCAGGCGGGCCCGGGTGGCGTCGTCCGGCCAGCCGCCCACGAGGTAGAAGGCGTCGACGACGTCCGCGCCGAGGGTCGAGATCCGTGCGGCCCGGACCAGGGCGCCCGCCTCGTCGAGCGCGCCGGCCACCCGGTAGAGCAGCCCGGCGGCGTCGGCCGCGCGAAGTTCGAGCAGGACGGCGTCGGTGGCCGCCTCGCGGTGCCAGACGACCCGGGGTGCGGCGCCGCTGCCCCGGGCGGCGAGCGCACGACCCCGCAGCCGTTGGGTGACGGACACATCGCCGGCGACCGCGCGGCGCAGGTCGGCACGGAGCGGGACCGGGTCGGCCGGTAGGCCGTAGCGGGGTTGCACCCGGCACTCGACGAGCGCTCGGCCGTCGACCACGGAGGCGTCGGCGGAGAGCACCTCCAGTCGGTGCAGGGCGAGGCAGCCGGCCACCGTGGCGAGCAGTCCCCGCCGGTCGGCGGCGGCCACCGCCACCCGGTCTCCGGTGAGGTGGACGACCGGCAGCGGCCCGGCCAGCAGCGCCGGGTCCGGGGCCGGGGGCTCGGGCAGCACGCCGGTGTCCAGGGCGGTACGGACGCGGGCGACCAGTTCGGCGACGAGTCGGCCCTTCCAGTCCGACCAGGCGGCCGGGCCGGTGGCGGCGGCGTCGGCGCGGACGAGGGCGTGCAGCAGGTCGAGCGTGCCGGTGTCGCCCACCGCCCCGGCGACCGACGCGATGGTCACCGGATCGGCGAGGTCCCGCCGGGTGGCCACGTCCGGCAGGAGCAGGTGCAGCCGGACGAGCGTGCCGATCAGCGCCACCTCCGGGGCGGGCAGCCCGACGCGGGTCGCCACCGTCTCGGCGAGCGGTACCCCGACGGTGCTGTGGTCGCCGGGCAGGCCCTTGCCGATGTCGTGCAGCAGGGCGCCGAGCAGCAGCAGGTCGGGACGGTCCACCTCGCGGGCGTGCCGGCTGGCCTCGTAGGCGGCCTGCACGAGGTGCCGGTCGAGGGTGTAGCGGTGCACCGGGTTGTGCTGGGGCAGGCTACGCAGCCGGGTCCACTCGGGCAGCCAGCCGTCGACCAGCCCGTACCTGTCGCAGGTTTCCCAGGCCGGCACCAGACCGGGACCGGCGCCCAGCAGCGTGGTGAGCGCGGCCCGGGCCTCGGCCGGCCAGGGCGCGGGCAGCGGAGGGCAGTACGCGGCCAGCCACTCGCAGGTGGCCCGCGCGATCGGCAGCCGGGTGGTGGCCGCCGCGGCGGCCACGCGCAGGGACAGGCTCGGGTCGGGGCGTGCGCCGATCGCCGTCCGGGCCAGCACCAACTCCCCGTCGTGCTCGACCACGTCCCGGGCCACAGGCCGACGTACCGGGCTGCCGTTCCCACCTCGGGAGCGGCCCGAGCGCAGCCGGTCGGCGGCGCGGAAGGCGTCGTCGAGGGCGTGGCTGACCGTGCGGGCGTCCCCGGCCACCCGCCGCAGGAGGGCGTCGCCGTCCTCCAGCCCGAGCAGCGCGGCGACGCCGTCGCGTTCCTGGGCGACCAGTCGGTCGACCCGGCGGCCGACCTGCTGGTGCAGGGCGTCGCGCGTGTCCAGCAGCCGCAGGTGGGCGGCGCGGACGGCGGGACGCAGCGCGTCGGTGATCCCGGCGGCGGAGATCGCGCGCAGCAACCCCACGTCGCGCAGCCCGCCGGCGGCCTCCTTGAGGTCGCCTTCGAGGAGGAAGGCCAGCTCGCCGTGCGCCTGCCAGCGGGCGACAGTGATCTCACGCAGACCCGGGAGCTGCCGCACGGCGGTCCGCCGCCAGTGGTCGGCGGCGGTGCGGCTCAGGGCGTCGGCCAGGGACTGGTCGCCGGCCACCAGGCGGGCGTCGAGCAGCCCGAGGGCGACCTTGACGTCGTCCTGGGCCACCGACAGGGCCTCGGAGACGGTCCGCACGGAGTGGTCGAGGCGCAGCCCGGCGTCCCAGATCGGGTACCAGACAGAGGCGGCCAACTCGTCCGTGCCGGGCACTCCGGCGTGCAACAGCACCAGGTCGAGGTCGCCGTAGGGGGCGCACTGCCGCCGCCCCAGGCCCCCGACGGCCATCAGCGCGACACCGTCGCGCGCGGGCAGCAACCCACGCAGGAACTCGTCGTACGCGGCCGCCCGCCCCACCCGGGCGGCCTCCCCGATCCCCCCGGGTACGCCGACGACCTCGTTGATCAAGATGTTCGCGTCACCGTCGCCGGCGTTTCCTGACGCGTTCTTCTTGATCAACGAGGTCATGTCAGTCGTGGTCCGGATCAGAGGGCGTCGAGGCCGCGCTCGCCGGTACGTACCCGGACGACCTCCTCGACACCGGTGACCCACACCTTGCCGTCGCCGATCTTGCCCGTACGGGCGGCGCCGACGATGGCGTCCACGATCTTTTCCACGTCGATCTCGTCGGTGAGCACCTCGACCCGGATCTTGGGCAGGAACTCGACCGTGTACTCGGCACCCCGGTAGACCTCGGTGTGCCCCTTCTGCCGTCCGTACCCCTGGACCTCACTGACGGTCAGCCCGGCCACGCCCAGGGCGTGCAGAGCTTCCTTCACCGCGTCCAGCTGGTACGGCTTGATGACCGCGGTCACCAGCTTCATGTCCAACCCCTCCATCTAAGGAACGTTAACCGGCGACCTTGGCGCTGACCGGCTCGGTGGACTCGGTCTCGGGAGCGGCGGTGCTCGGCGCGCCACCGGTGGAACCGATGCCGGCCATCGCGAACGCGCCACCCGTGCCGCCGCCCGACGGGGACAGGTCGTAGCTGCTCTCGGCGTGCTCGGAGATGTCGATGCCCTCGACCTCGGCCTCGTTCTTGACGCGGAAGCCGATCGTCTTCTCGATGACGAAGGCGAGCACCCAGGCGATGCCGAACGACCACGCGGTGACGATCAGACCGGCCAGGGCCTGCCGGCCGAGCTGGGTCACGCCGCCACCGTAGAACAGACCGTCGGAGGCGCCGACCACGTCGCTGATCGCGGCGTTGACCGAGTTGGTGGCGAACAGGCCGAGCCAGAGCGAGCCGATCCAGCCACCGACGAAGTGCACGCCGACCACGTCGAGGGAGTCGTCGTAGCCCAGCTTGTACTTCAGGCTGACGGCGAGGGCGCACACGATGCCGGCGACGATGCCGAGCAGGACGGACGCCCACGGGGCGATGAAGCCACAGGCCGGGGTGATCGCGACCAGGCCGGCGATGGCACCGGACGAGGCACCGACCATGGTCGGCTTGCGGTCCTTGATCCACTCGACCGCGATCCAACCGAGCACGGCGGCCGCGGTGGCGAGCTGGGTGTTGATGAAGGCGAGACCGGCGACCCCGTCGACGGTCAGCTCCGAGCCGGCGTTGAACCCGAACCACCCGAACCACAGCAGACCGGCGCCGAGCGCGACGAGCGGGATGTTGTGCGGCTTCATGCCCTCGCGGGGCCAGCCGAGACGCTTGCCGAGCACCAGGGCCACGGCCAGGGCCGCCGCACCGGCGTTGATGTGCACCGCGGTACCGCCGGCGAAGTCCAGCGCGTGGATGTCACCGCCGATGATGCCGCCGCCCCACACCCAGTGGGCGACCGGGAAGTAGACCAGGGTGGCCCAGCCGAACGCGAACAGCAGCCAGCCGGCGAACTTGGCCCGGTCGGCGATGGCACCGCTGATCAGCGCGACGGTGATCACGGCGAAGACCATCTGGAAGGCCATGAACACGTAGAGCGGGATGCCGATGCCGCTGGGGTTCTCCGTCGTGGCGCCCCACAGGTCGGTCTCGGCGAGGAAGGTCTTGGTGCCGAGGTACGCGCCCGGGTCGCCCCAGAAGCCGTTCACGTCGGTCCCGAAGGCGACGCTGAAGCCGTAAAACCACCACAGAATAGAGATGAGCCCGATGGCGGAGAAGCTCATCATCATCATGTTGAGTACGCCCTTGGCCCGGTTGAGGCCGCCGTAGAACAGCGCCAGTCCCGGGGTCATGAGCAGCACGAGCGCGGTCGAAACCAGCAGCCACGTAGTATTGGCGCCGTCGATCGTCGGTGCTTCAGGCACGCTGGCCTCCTAAAGGTGAAGTCCTCCTTCGCGGCTTTCCGGGGCAGCGTCGCCCGTAGGCCGGTTGCGCGGAAGCTTTGTTGCCGGCTGTTTCACCCAGGGTCCCGTGCGGGTTTCCAATTCGTGACGGCTTGTTTCGTACGTGTCACGGAGTCCGCACAGTCGTCAGCATGGACAATGGTGGATCGTTCGGACGGCGTACGTCGATGGCTGACCGGCCAGGCCCATCGACCGGTCCGCTTGACGGGCCCGGCCGAGCATCGACCGTTCCGCGCTCAGCGGAGGGCGTTCTCCAGAACGTGCCGCTCGTAGTCGAGCAGCCGCAGGTCGCGCATCGGACGCCGCAGGTGCCCCTTGTGCACGATCCGGACGAACGCCGGCTCGCCGGCGGCGGCCATCCGGCGGATGCCCTCGACGTGATCCACGATCCGCTTGCGGATGGTGCGGATCAGCCGGTGCCGGTCCCGCGGGATCAACCCGTACGCGTCGGCGAACAGACGGAGCCGGCGCGGCCGGTCCGGGTGCTTCCAGCCCAGGGTGATCGAGTCCCGGTCGGCGAAGATCGGGACCCACGTCCACGCCGCGTACGCCACGTCGTAGATCCGCGCGCCGGGCGAGGCGAGGTCGAAGTCGATCAGCCCGAGGGTGCCGTCCGGACGCCAGATCACGTTGTGCGGGGCGGCGTCGTGGTGGCAGATCACCTCGGTGTCCGGCGGCGGCGGGCCGAACGAGCGCCAGACGGCCCCGGCCGGCGGGGCGAAGCCGTACTGCGCGTCGTGGAACATCCGCAGCATGGTGGCGACGGTGACCAGCGCCTCGTCGGTCACCCAGTGCGGGGCGAGCGGGTACTCCCCGCACTCCCCCTCCAGGTACGACAGCACCTCACGGTTGCGCTCGTCCATCCCGAGTGCCCGGGGGGCGCCGGTGAAGCCGACGTACTCCAGGTGCCGGAGCAGGGCGTGCACGGACGGGGTCCACGGCCCGGCGTTGCGACGGACCGTGTCGCCGACCCGGACCACGGTGCTCACGTTCCCGCCGTGCAGCGGGATCTCCTGCGAAGTCACGTACGGTCTCCCGAGGCGCTGCGAGGAATGGCCGGGATCACGCCAGCCCGCGTACGCGCGATCGTCACTGGTCACCCGAGACTACGCGTCCCGTCCAGCGGGCTCGGTGCCCAGCAGCGCGTCGACGAACTGCGCCGGGTCGAACGGCGCGAGGTCGTCCTTGCCCTCACCGAGACCGACGAGCTTGACCGGGATGCCGAGCTTACGCTGAACGGCGATCACGATGCCGCCCTTTGCGGTGCCGTCGAGCTTGGTCAGCACCACGCCGGTCACGTTGACCACCTCGGTGAAGACCCGGGCCTGCTCCAGACCGTTCTGGCCGGTCGTGGCGTCGAGGATGAGCAGCGTCTCGTCGATCGGGCCCTGCTTCTCCACGACGCGTTTGACCTTGCCCAGCTCGTCCATCAGGCCGACCTTGTTCTGCAGGCGACCGGCGGTGTCGATGAGCACCGTGTCCACGCCGGTGTCGATGCCCCGCTTGACGGCGTCGAAGGCCACGCTTGCCGGGTCGGCCGCCTCGGGGCCCCGCACGGTCTCCGCGCCGACCCGTTCGCCCCAGGTCTGCAACTGGTCGGCGGCGGCGGCCCGGAAGGTGTCGGCGGCGCCGAGCAGCACGGTACGGCCGTCGGCGACCAGCACCCGGGCGACCTTGCCGCACGTGGTGGTCTTTCCGGCGCCGTTGACGCCGACCACCAGCACCACCGCCGGCACGCCGTCCTTGGGCGCGGTCCGCAGCGCGCGGTCCATGCCGGGCTCGAGGGCGTTGACCAGTTCGGCGGCGAGCAGCGCGCGGAGTTCGCCGGCCGAGCGGGTGCCCAGCACCCGGGTGCGCTCCCGCAGCCGGTCGACGATGTCGCGGGTCGCGTCCACGCCGACGTCGGCCGTGATCAGGCTGTCCTCGATCTCCTCCCAGACGTCCTCGTCGAGGTGGTCGCGGGCGAGCAGGCCGAGCAGGCCCTTGCCGAACACGTTCTGCGAGCGCGACAGCCGCGACCGGAGCCGGACCAGCCGCCCGGCGGTCGGCTCGGGCACCTCGACCTGCGGTTCGAGCACCGGCGGCGGCTCGACCAGGACACCGGTGGACAGATCGGACTCCGGTGCCTCGACCGGCGGACCGGCGAGATCCTCTTCGGCCCGGGTGTCGACCTCGGTGCGCGGAAGCGGCGGCTCGGGCCGCCGCCGCAGACGGGGCACGACCAGCCCGACTGTGCCGGCGATCAGCACACCGAGCAGGACCAGAGCGAGGACGAGATATTCGGCCATGCCGGAATCCTGTCAGATGCCGGCGACGGCGTCCCAGCCACCGCACCCGGCCGGTGCCCGGAAACCGGCGGTAGGCTCGCGTCATGCCCGCCGCACACCTCCTGATCGGCCCACTGCTGCGGCGAGTGGTCGACACCCGGGCGACGATCTGGGTGGAGACCGCCGCGCCCGCCGTGGTCACCGTCCGCACCGCCGACGGGGCCACCGGCACCGCGCCCACCTTCTCGGCGTACGACCACCACTACGCCCTCGTCGTGGTGGAGGGCCTCACCCCGGACAGCACCACCACGTACGAGGTGCTGGTCGACGACGAGCTGGTGTGGCCCGTGGAGAGCAGCGGCTTCCCGCCCAGCGTCATCCGTACCCGGGCGGTCGACGACCTGGACCAGCCGGTCAACCTGATCTTCGGTTCGTGTCGGGAGACCACCCAGCACGCCACCACCCGCAAGCTCCCACCGGACGCCCTGGACGCGTACGCCCGGCGGTCGATGGCGGACCCGGAGTCGAACCCGCTGCCGGACCTGCTGGTGCTCCTCGGTGACCAGGTGTACGCCGATGTCACCTCACCGACCGTGCGCCGACTGCTGCGCCGACGCCGTCGGCGGCCGAAGGGCGCTCCCGCCGATCAGGTGGTGAGCTTCGACGAGTACACGAAGCTCTATCTGGAGTCGTGGCGTGATCCGGAGATCCGCTGGCTGCTCTCCACCGTGCCCAGCGTGATGATCTTCGACGACCACGAGATCATCGACGACTGGAACACCTCGGCGTCGTGGCGTGCCGAGATGCGTGAGCAGCCGTGGTGGGCCGAACGGATCGGCAGCGGGCTGGCCTCGTACTGGGTCTACCAGCACCTGGGCAACCTCGCGCCGGACGAGATCGCCGCCGACCCGGTCTACGCCAAGGTCGTCGCCGCCGAGGACGCCACCGGCGTGCTGCGCGAGTTCGGGCACCGGGTCGACCAGGAGGCCGACCTGGCGCACGACACCGAGCGCTGGCGGGCCGTGCAGTACCAGTGGAGCTACGCGCTCGACCTGGGGCGTACCCGGCTCGTCATGCTCGACAACCGGTGCAGCCGCGTGCTGGAGCCGGAGAGCCGGGCGATGCTGCCGCCGGGTGAGTGGTCGTGGTTCCTGGACCAGGCCCACGGCGTCTACGACCACCTCGTGGTGGGCGCCTCGCTGCCCTGGCTGCTGCCCCAGGGCATCCACCACATCGAGGCGTGGAACGAGAAGCTGGCCGACTCGCGCCGACCGTGGGTGGCCCGGACGGCCGAGAAGCTGCGCCGGGCTCTCGACCTGGAGCACTGGGCGGCGTTCCGGCGGTCCTTCGAGGCCCTCGGTGAGACGTTCGCCCGGATCGGCACCGGTACGCCGAGGGCCTCCGGAGCACGGGTCGGCGCCGGTCCGGCGTACGCCCCACCGGCGTCGATCAGCGTGCTCTCCGGGGACGTGCACCACTCGTACGTGGCCCGGGCCCGGTTCGCCGACCCCGCGGTGGTCACGCCGGTACACCAGCTCACCTGCTCGCCGATCCACAACCAGGTGCCGGCCGGCATCCGACCGCTGATGAAGATGGGCTGGTCGTCGGGTCCTGCGGGCGCGACCCGGGCGTTGGCCCGCTCGGCGGGCGTCCGGCGGCCGGGGGTGCGCTGGCGCAAGCTGGCCGGGCCCTACTTCGGCAACGCGGTCGCCACTCTGACCCATCGGGGTCGGCAGGCCGAGGTGACGATCGAGGGCACCACCAGCGACGGTCACCTACGCCCCGTGATGAGCCGCCGCCTCTCCGGCGACGGGTGACCGGTCCTCGCCGTACTCTCTAGGCCGTGAGCGAGCATCAGCCGGAGCCGATCCGGGCCGTCGAGCACGAGCTGACCGCGCTGCTGCGTCGCGGGCGGGCGGTCTCCTGGGAGATCGCCCGCGAGGTGCACCCGACCCTCGAACCGAACACCTACGGGCTGCTGCTCTGGTTGCGGCGCAGCGGGTCGATCCGGCTGACCGAGCTGGCGGCGCGGCTCGGCGTGGGCAAGGGGACGCTCAGCCGGCAGATCAACGGGTTGGAGGCACTCGGCCTGGTGCACCGCGAGCCCGACCCGAGTGACCGGCGGGCGGCGCAGATCAGCCTCACCGAGGAGGGGCAGCACCGGTTCGATGTCGCCCGGTCCGCCCGGTTGGGCGAATTCCTCCGCGCGCTCGACGACTGGCCGGTCCGGGACGTGGAGGAGTTCGCCCGGCTCCTCGGCCGCTTCAACGATTCCTGGAGATGACCCCACGAGGCGGGGAATGTCGCCACCCCCCGGCAAGTTGTTGCTTGAGGCAACCAAAACGTACGGGCTGGAGGCACCACACGATGAGCCAGGCGACAGCGTCCCGAGCGCCCGCCGTCGACATGACCCACCGGCAGATCCTGGAGGCTCTCTCCGGGCTCCTGCTGGGCATGTTCGTCGCAATCCTCTCCTCCACGGTCGTCTCGAACGCGCTGCCGCGGATCATCACGGAACTGCACGGCGGTCAGTCCGCCTACACCTGGGTGGTCACCTCGGCGCTGCTCGCGACCACCGCAACCACCCCAATTTGGGGCAAACTTTCCGATCTGACCAGTAAGAAGACACTCGTCCAACTCGCCCTGGGCATCTACGTCCTGGGCTCGGTGCTGGCCGGCCTGGCGCAGGGCACCAGCGAACTGATCGCGTGCCGGGTGCTCCAGGGCGTCGGCGCCGGTGGCCTCACCGCCCTGGCCCAGGTGATCCTGGCGACGATCATCGCGCCGCGCGAGCGGGGCCGCTACAGCGGCTACCTGGGCGCCGTGATGGCCGTCGGCACCATCGGCGGCCCGCTGATCGGCGGCGTGATCGTCGACACCTCGTGGCTCGGCTGGCGCTGGTGCTTCTACGTCGGCGTGCCGTTCGCCATCGCCGCGCTGGTCGTGCTCCAGAAGACCCTGCACCTGCCGGTGGTCAAGCGCAGGGCGCAGATCGACTGGTGGGGCGCCACCCTGATCACGGCGGCGGTCTCGGTGCTGCTGATCTGGGTGTCCCTGGCCGGCGACCAGTTCGCCTGGGCGTCCTGGCAGACCGTCGCCATGGTCCTCGGCGCCCTGCTCCTCGGCGCGCTCGCCATCCGGGTGGAGACCCGCGCCGCCGAGCCGATGATCCCGCCGCGGCTGTTCCGCAACCGGACGATCACCCTCGCCGTCGTCGCCAGCGTCGCGGTGGGCGTGGGCCTGTTCGGCGCGTCGATCTTCCTCGGCCAGTACTTCCAGATCAGCCGGGGCGAGTCCCCGACGATGGCCGGCCTGATGACCCTACCGATGATCCTCGGCCTGCTGGTCGCCTCGACCGTGGGCGGGCGGATCATCACGAAGACCGGCCGCTGGAAGCGCTTCCTGGTAGCCGGTTCGGCGCTGCTCACCGTCGGCTTCGCGCTCATGGGCACCCTGCGCGCGGACACCAGCTACGCCCTGCTCAGCGTCTACATGCTGCTGGTCGGCGTCGGCCTGGGCCTCACCATGCAGAACCTCGTCCTCGCCGTGCAGAACACCGTCGGCACGCACGAGCTCGGCGCGGCCAGCTCGGTGGTGGCGTTCTTCCGCAGCCTGGGCGGCGCGATCGGCGTCTCCGCCCTCGGCGCGGTCCTCGCCCACAAGGTCAAGGACTACACCGCCGACGGACTGTCCCAGCTCGGCATCCCCGCGTCCAGCTCCGGCAGCGGCGGCACCCTGCCCGACGTGCACACCCTGCCCGGTCCGCTGCGGGCGGTGGTGGAGGCCGCATACGGCCACGGCGCCGGCGACATCTTCCTGGCCGCCGCCCCGTTCGCGCTGATCGCGTTGATCGCCGTGCTCTTCATCAAGGAAGTGCCGCTGCGCCAGCACAACGCCGGCCCGGTTTCCGGCGAGGGCGAGCGGGAATCGAATCCTGTCGTAGGCGCTGGCGCGGTCCCCGCCGGCGAGCAGAGGTGAGGTAGAGCCATGGGCGTGGGAGCACCGGACCGCGAGGAGTACGGCCCCCGGGTCAGCTCGCTTCCCTTCGAGCGCGGCACCGACGGCCCGAGGGTGATCATGGTGGGCGTCGACGGCACCCGTACCTCCGGGCGGGCCGGCTCCTACGCCGCAGGGCTGGCCCGCCGGCAGGGCGCCGCGCTCGTGGTGGTCTTCGTCAGCTCGGCGAGCGGCCTCACCTCCCTGGTGCCCGGAATGGACGCCGGCGCGGTCCAGCGCACCCACGACGAGCTGGCCGACGAGCTGCGCCGGGAGTGCCGACGCGGGGCCGAGCAGTTGGGCATTCCAGTGACGCTGCTGTGCCGACGCGGCGACGCGTACACCGAGCTGTGTGCGGCCGCCGACGAGTTCCGGGCCGACATGGTGGTGGTGGGCGCGTCCGAGCAGGCCGGTCACCGGCTGGTCGGTTCGGTCGCCACCCGGCTGGTCCGCAAGGGGCACTGGCCCGTCGTCGTGGTGCCCTGAATAACCCGTCGCGGACCGTCACACGTCCCGGGCAGGATGCGCGCCATGACGTGGACCGCACCGGAGATCACCCGGACCCCCGAACCGTACGTCGGCGACGAGCGCACGATGCTCGACGGCTGGCTCGACTACCACCGGCAGACACTGCTGCTCAAGTGCGCGGGCCTCACCGAGGAGCAGTTGCGCACGCCGAGCGTCGAGCCGTCCGGGCTGACCCTGCTCGGCCTCGTCCGGCACCTCGCCGAGGTGGAGGCGTGGTGGTTCCGGGAGAGCTTCGCCGGCGAGCGGGTCGACTACCCGTACTTCACGACCGAGAACCCGGACGCCGACCACGACGTGAGCGCCGCCGACGCCGAGAAGGACTTCGCCACCTTCCACCGGGAGGTGGCACTGGCCCGCGCGGCCGCCGCCGGGCACTCGCTCGACGAGACGTTCACCGAGGTCGGCCCGAAGAAGCGCACCTTCAACCTGCGCTGGGTGTACGTGCACATGATCGAGGAGTACGCCCGGCACAACGGCCACGCCGACCTGATCCGGGAACGCATCGACGGCGTCACCGGCGAGTGAGCGCCGCTTTAGGACGTGTGTCAAAGCCCCTGGCCGGCCTGAGGACTTTGACACACGCCCTAGTAGTCCAGAGCTGCCCGCAGGTAGCGCAGATCGGCGTGGCCGCCCCAGCGGTGCGCCGACAGCCCGGCGGACCGGGCGCCCCGTACCGCCCAGTCCTCGTCGTCGACGAAGAGCACCCGGGCCGGCGGGGTGGCCAGCGCCTGGCAGGCGGCCTCGAAGTACTCCGGAGCGGGCTTGTGCACGCCGAGCGTGGACGAGTTGACCACCACGTCGAACTCGCCGACCAGGCCGAGCGCGGCGAGGTCGGCGTCGAGCAGGTCGGTGGCGTTGGTGCCCAGGCCGACGGGAATGCCGGCGGCGCGCACCTCCCGGACGAAGTCCAGCACCTCGGCGTCGACCTCGCCCCGGTAGCGCTGCCACTGCTCGACGGCCGCGCGGGCCCGGTCCGGCCCGCCGGCCGGCTCGGCGAGCGCGTCGGCCACGCTGCTCACCCAGTCGGCGTGGCTGACCTGGCCGGTGAGCACCGGCTGGAGCCTCCCCCACTGCATGGCGATCTCGGTGAGCACCCCCTCGGAGAGGCCGTACTCCCGCTCGACGTCAGCGGCCACCGCCGGGTCCCACCGGCGCAGTACGCCGTCGAAGTCCAGCAGGAGCGCCTTCGCGCGTTCCCGAGCCACTACCCGTTCTCCTCGCCGCGGCCGGGCCGCTGGTCGTCCTTGTCGGCCCGGTTGAGCCGTTGACTGATCACCTGGGTGACCCCGCTGCGCATGGTCACCCCGTAGAGCGCGTCGGCGATCTCCATCGTCCGCTTCTGGTGCGTGATGACGATCAGCTGACTCTTCTCCCGCAACTGTGCCAGCAGCGTGATGAGCCGGCCCAGGTTCACGTCGTCCAGGGCCGCCTCCACCTCGTCCATGATGTAGAACGGGCTGGGCCGGGCGCGGAAGATCGCCACGAGCATGGCCACGGCGGTCAGCGACCGCTCGCCACCGGAGAGCAGCGACAGACGCTTGATCTTCTTGCCCGGCGGCCGGGCCTCGACCTCGACGCCGGTGGTGAGCAGGTCCTCGGGATCGGTGAGGATGAGCCGGCCCTCACCGCCCGGGAAGAGCACCGTGAACACCTGCTGGAACTCACGCGCGGTGTCCTCGAAGGCGCTGGCGAAGACCTCCAGGATCCGCTCGTCCACGTCCTTGACGACGGTGAGCAGGTCCCGTCGGGTGGCCTTGAGGTCCTCCAACTGCTCGGAGAGGAACTTGAAGCGCTCCTCCAGCGCCGCGAACTCCTCCAACGCGAGGGGGTTGACCTTGCCGAGCAGCGCGAGTTCGCGTTCCGCCTTGGCGGCCCGTTTTTCTTGCACCGGCCGCTCGTAGCGCACCGGCTCGGGCACCGGCAGACCGTCGCGTTCGGCGGCGGCCACGTCGACCTGGGTCGGTGGGACGAGCTGGCTCGGGCCGTACTCGGCGACGAGGGTCTCCACGTCCAGCCCGAAGTCCTCGGCGGCCTTCGCCTCCAGTTGCTCGATCCGCAGCCGCTGCTCCGCGCGGGCCACCTCGTCGCGGTGCACCTGGCTGGTCAGACGCTCCAGCTCGGCGGCCAGGCGCTTGGCCGCCCCGCGTACCTCCTGAAGCTCCGCCTCGCGGGCGGCGCGTTCGCGCGCCACGGCGTCGCGGTGCTGCTCGGCCGCCGCGATCGACGTGGTGAGCCGGGTGAGCGCCGCGCGGGCCCCGCCCGCGACGGCCCGGGCGATGCCCGCGCCCCGGGCGCGCGCGGCCCGCCGGGCGGCGGCGCGTTCGCGCGCGGCACGCTCCGCGGTGGCCTGCCGGGCGAGCGAGTCGGCCCGGCCGGCGATCGAGGAGACGCGCTCCTCGGCGGTACGCACCGCGAGCCGGACCTCCATCTCGTTCTGCCGGGACTGCGGCACCATGGCGGCGAGCTGGTCCCGCTCCTCGGTGGAGGGCTCGGCGTCGACCGGGGTCTCCTCGGCCAGCCGCAGCCGCTCCTGGAGCTCGTCGAGCGTGGCGAGGTCCCGTTGCCGGGCGGCCTCGGCGCGCGAGTGGGACTCGCCGAGCCGGTCGGTCTCCGCCTTCGCGGAGCGGGCGGCCGCCCCCAGCTCGGCGAGCCGGCGGGCGGCGGCGTTGCGGTGGCTCTCCGCCTCCCGCTTCTCGGCGGCGGCGTGCTGCACGGCCTCCTTCGCGGCCGTCACCTCGGCGCGCGCCTCGACGAGCTGGTCCCGCAGCTCCGCGCCGGTCCGCTCGGCGGTGAGCCGGTTGGCGCGGGCCTCCTCGACGGCCGCCTGCACCTCGATGTAGCTGGGCGCCTTGGCCGACCCGCCGGCCGCCGCGTACGCCCCGACCACGTCACCGTCCGGGGTAACGGCCCGCAGCTCGGGGTTGCCGGCGACCAGCTCGGCCGCCGCCGCGAGATCGTCGACGAGCGCCACGTCACGCAGCGCCCGGTGCACCGCCGGACGGATGTCGGGCTGGCACTCCACCAGGTCGGGGGCCCAGCGGGCGCCGTCGGGCAGCTTCGGGCGCAGCGCGTCGGCCGATCCGGTCATGCCGGGCCCGGCGGGGCTGCCGACCAGCAGACCGGCCCGCCCGGCGTCGGAGATCTTGAGCAGGCGCATCGCCTCGACGGCCTCGTCCACCCCGCTGACGGCGACCGCGTCGGCGAGACCTCCGAGCGCGGCGGCCAACGCGGCCTCGTGTCCGGGCGCGACGGTGAGCAGCCCGGCAAGGCTGCCGAGGAGGCCGGGAACGTCACCGGCGCGGGCCAGCAGCGCACCGGCGCCGTCCTTGCGCCGCAGGCCCAGCGCCAGGGCCTCCTCGCGGGCCTTCCAGGTGGCGGCGTCCTTCTCCGCGGCCCGCTCGGCATCGGCCAACGACCGGACGGCCGCCTGGGCGCGCTCCTGGACGGCGAGCGCCTCGGCGTGCCGGGCGTCCAGGTCCGCGTTGTCCCGGTCCGCCTCGGTGGACTGGGCGGCGACCGCGTCCAGGTCGGCCTGCGCCTGTTCGGCGCGACCCAGCGCGTCGGCGTGCGCGAGGGCGAGGCGTTCGATCTCCTCACCGGCGCTGGTGGTCCGGGCGCGGGCCGAGTTGACCTGGCCGGTGAGGCGGGCCAGGCCCTCGCGTCGGTCGGCGATGGCCTTGGCGGCGGCGACCAGCTCGCGTTCGGCGGCGACGAGCTGCCGTTCCAGCTCCTGGCGGTGCTCGACCGCCTCGGCCAGCCGGATCTGGTCGTCGGTGAGCGCCGCGCGCAGCTCCTCCTCCTGCTCGCGGACGCGCTCGGCCTCGGCCTCCAACTGGTCGGGGTCGCGGCCGGGGCGTTCGTCGTCGCCGCTGGCGCTGAGGTGCCGCAGCCGCTCGCGGGCGAGCTGTTCGATGGAGCGGAACCGCTCCTGCAGCGCGGACAGCTTGTACCAGGTGTCCTGCGCGGCGGCGAGGAGCGGCGCGTCCTCGGCGAGGGCGGCCTCCAACTCGCCGAGCCGGCCCTGCACCTCGGCGTGCTCCCCCTCGATCTGCTCGCGACGCTCCCGCAGCGCGGTCTCGTCGGCGATCTCCCGGTCGAGCGTGGTCCGCAGGGTGGCCAGATCGTCGGCGAGCAGCCGCAGGCGGGCGTCGCGCAGGTTGGCCTGGATGGCGGCCGCCCGTCGGGCCACCTCGGCCTGCCGGCCGAGCGGCTTGAGCTGACGGCGCAGCTCGGCGGTGAGGTCGGTCAGGCGGTTGAGATTCACCTGCATCGCATCGAGCTTGCGCAGCGCCTTTTCCTTGCGCTTGCGGTGCTTGAGGACGCCAGCAGCCTCCTCGATGAACGAGCGGCGGTCCTCCGGCTTGGCGTGCAGCATGCCGTCCAGGCGGCCCTGCCCGACGATGATGTGCATCTCCCGGCCGATGCCGGAGTCGGACAGCAGCTCCTGGATGTCGAGAAGGCGGCAGGTGTTGCCGTTGATCTCGTACTCGCTCTCGCCCGAGCGGAACATCCGGCGGGTGATGGAGACCTCGGTGTACTCGATCGGCAGCGCGCCGTCGGTGTTGTCGATGGTGAGGGTGACCTCGGCGCGGCCCAGCGGGGCGCGGCCGGCGGTGCCGGCGAAGATGACGTCCTCCATCTTGCCGCCGCGCAACGCCTTGGCGCCCTGTTCGCCGAGCACCCAGGCGATGGCGTCGACGACGTTCGACTTGCCGGAGCCGTTCGGGCCCACCACGCAGGTGATCCCGGGCTCCAGCTTCAACGTCGTGGCGGAGGCGAAGGACTTGAAGCCCTTCACCGTCAGGCTCTTGAGATACACCTTCTCGATCCTCGTCCAGTGGCCGCCGTACCGTCGCCGGCTGCGGGGACCTGGGTGAACCCGCAGACTAACCCGGTGACGGCACCCGCCCGGCACGCGACCCGCCCCGGGCCGTGCCGACGGCCCGCGCTCGCCCGTGGCGGAGGAGACAACGCGCTGTCGTCGCTGCAGTAACGGAAAGGCAAAGACCTTTCATGATCAGAATGCGGTTCGGCACGTTCTGCGATAACTGCGGGAGCGCTTAACGCGAGGCCGGTTACAAGATCATAAATCGTCGGCCGCGAAAGGGGCTGGACAGCGTTGCGCGCCGGCACATGAGTGTCGGCGCGCATTTTTGCGGTGGTGCTGCGATTCAGTTTTCCGACCCCGAAGATCAGGTCAGCGCCGGCTCGGCGAGACGGAGCAGGTCGTCCGCTTCCGCCGCAGCCGCCGCGAGCCGATCATTGTCGGCACGCAGACGCGTGATCTCGAACTCCAGTGCCTGAACCCTGGAACGCAGTCGGGTGACCTCGTCGAGCAGACGCCGGTCGGGCGCTGCACCTACGTGGCCGTAGAGGGCCTTCGCCATGCTGACTCCTTGATATGCGCTGCCGGAAAGGCCGGCCAAGCGCGCGCCCATTAAGTACGCGGCTGTCATTCCAGGTGTATCTGGGCATGACCGGGCGCGACTGGCGACACCTATATATTGAGCCGCAAACCCCTCCTTCGTCAAGTTCTCGCAGGCCGTAGATCATCTCCACGTCGACCTGTCCACTTGTCGGGGGGGCTGCCGCAAGGCACGGACACGCTCTGTCCGGACGCCTTTACTGTACGCCCGTATTCCCGGAAGTCACCGCCTTGGCGTCCGACTTCCTCTTAACTCTTCCTTAGCCACGTTGCCGCAGGTCGCGGGCGAGTCGTAGCGTCACCCGGGCCAACAACCGACCCCGTGGAGGCAGAGGCGTGTACGGCTGGACCGACCCGATGGACCCGAACGGCGCCGCCCGGCGCGCCGAGCGGCCGACCGACGAGCCGGACTGGCTGACAGACCGCCCGGAGCCCCGCTCGGCGTACCTGTTCGGGGACGACCCCGACCAGCCCGCTGACGAGTGGCACGCCGCCGAGCCCTCCCCCCGCTGGGAACCCGCCCCCATGAAGGCGTCGACCACTGGCCGGCCGGGCCAGGGGTGGGGCGACGAACCGACCGGCGACACACGGCCGACAGAGGTCACCCACGGGTGGCGCGACCAGACCGACGCGTACCCCACCGGAGGCAGGAACACGGAGGCCGCCGGCGACGGACGGACCGGCACCGGGCGGCACCGCTCGCCGCGGAGCTGGCGTCGCCCGCTCATGATCGGCGGCGCGGCCGCGACGGCCACCCTCGTGGTGAGCATCGGCGTCGGCGCGCTCGCGATGCCCGGCGGCAACGGCACAAACGACGAGCCGTCCGCCGTCGACGACACCGTCGCCGCCGCGCCCGCGGTCCCCACCGAGCAGGCGACCAGCGACACCCCGGCCCCACCGTCGGCGACCAGCTCACCCAGCCCAGCACGGCCGAGCCCGTCGCCGAGCAAGGTCGTCAAGCCGACGCCGGCCTCGTCGCGGACCACCGCCACGTCCCGCCGCAGCGTCGAGCGCAGCACCGCTCCGAGCACCGCCGGCGGCACCGTCAGCGATCAGGCCCGCGAGGTGGTGGACCTGGTCAACGCCGAGCGGGCCAAGGCCGGCTGCAAGGCGCTGAGCATCGACGACAAGTTGATGACCGCCGCGCAGCGGCACAGCCAGGACCAGGCCGACCACAGCAAGATGACGCACACCGGTAGCGACGGCAGCGACACGGGCGTCCGGCTGGACCGCGTCGGCTACGCGTGGCGTACCTACGGCGAGAACGTGGCGTGGAACCAGAAGACGCCGGCCGCCGTGATGGATGCCTGGATGAACAGCTCCGGGCACCGCGCCAACATCCTGAACTGCGCGTTCACCGAGATCGGCGTCGGTATCGCCAGCAGCAACGGGCCGTACTGGACGCAGGTCTTCGCGGCGCCGCGCTGACCGCGCATCGTCCACGCCCCCGCGCTCGTTGACCCGGTTGGGTACGCCGGGGTAGACGGCGGCGTGCCGGTGGGGGCGGCGACGGGCCGCCCGGGACCCGGGAGCTGCCGATGCGGATCCGGCCGCGGCGACGTCGCGCCGCACCCGCGCTGCGCCGGATCGTGTCGGCCGCCGTCGCGCTCGTCCTGGTGGTGCCGGCGTACGGCTGCCGCCGCGAGCTGATTCCGCCGGGCGCGCCCACCCCGTGGCCGGCCGCCCAGTCCCGCCACTGGCAGTGGCAGTGGCAACTCGACGGCCCGCTCGACGAGACGGTGGAGGCGGACGTCTTCCTGCTCGACCCGGTGGCGACCACGGCGGCGCAGACGGCCGAGCTGCGCGCACGGGACCGACGGCTGATCTGCCAGGTGGCGGTCGGCTCGGTGCGCCCGACCGACCCGGACGCCAGCCGACTGCCCGCCGTCGCGCTCGGCGCCCCCGGTCGACAGTCCGGCAGCCGGTGGCTGGACGTACGGGCCTGGGACGCGCTGGAGCCGGTGCTGGCCGACCGGTTCCGGCTGTGCCGGGGCAAGGGCTTCGGCGCGGTGGCGCTGGCTGACGCCGACGGGTACGCGCACCGCAGCGGTTTCCCTCTGGGCTTCGACGACCAACTGCTGTTCAACCGCCGGCTGGCCCGCCTGGCCCGGTCGCTGGACCTCTCCCCCGGGCTGGTCAACGACGTCCCGCAGCTCGCGGCCCTGGCGCCGGACTTCGACTTCGTGGTCAACGAGGAGTGTGTCCGGCTGGACCAGTGCGCCAAGCTGCTGCCGTTCGCGGACGCCGGCAAACCGGTCTTCCACGTCGAGTACGTCGGCACGACCGACGAGTTCTGCGTCACCACGGTCGGCTACGGCTTCGCGTCGATCCGCAAGGACCGGGAGTTGGATGCCTGGCGGGAGCCCTGCCCGCTGCCGTGACCGCCCGGCGCCCCCGTGCACGCCGGGAAGACACGTGCCGGGCCGCTGGTCGCGGCCCGGCACTCGGTCGGCTGCTCAGGAGACGGGCACCAGCTCCGGGGCGGGGGTCGGCGGATCGGTGGGAGCGGGCTCCGGACGCCGGCGCAGGAACCGCGGCGCCCACCAGTTCGCGTCCCCGAGCATGGTCATCAGAGCCGGCAGCACCACGCCCCGGATGATCGTGGCGTCCAGCAGGATCGCCGCCGCCAGACCGATGCCGAGTTGCTTCATGTCGATCGTGCTCAACGTGGCGAAGATCGAGAACACCCCGACCATCACGATCGCCGCGCTGGTCACCACCCCGGCCGACGACGTGATGCCGTACGAGACCGCGTCCCGGTTGGACATGCCGGCCCGTACCCCCTCGCGGATCCGGCTCACCACGAACACGTGGTAGTCCATCGAGAGGCCGAACAGCACCACGAACAGGAACAGGGGCAGCCAGGAGACGATCGCCCCCATCGACGTGAAGCCGAGCAGTCCCTCGGCCCAGTCACCCTGGAAGACCAGCACCAGCAGCCCGTACGCGGCGCCGGCGGAGAGCAGGTTCAGCACGATCGAGCTGGCGGCCACCACGACCGAGCGGAAGGTGAGCGTCATGACGAGGAACGTGAGCACCAGCACGAAGCCCATCACCAGCGGCAGCTTGTCGCGGACGTGCGCCGCGTAGTCCTCGCTGTCGGCCACGCTGCCGCCCACCGCGTACTCGATGCCGGGGATTCCCCGCAGCTCGGCCGGGACCAGGTCGGCGCGCAGCTTCTCCAGCGACTGCACCGACCGGTCGTCGCGGCTGGCGTACGGGGTGGCGACGTCCAGCACCGACACCCGCCGGTCGGCCGACACCTTGATCTTCGGGCCGTCCGCCTCGGTGGGGGCGAACAGCGGATCGGCGGAGGCGCGGGCGGCCAGGTCGGTGAGGGCCGCGCCGACCCGGTCGGCCTGGTCGGCCGGCGCGCGCACGGCCACCACGTGATTGGTGCCGGTGCTCGGGAAGGCGGCGGTGAGCCGGTCGTACGCCTGCATGGCCGGTGTGGTGCGCGGCAGGTCCTCCATGCCGGGGAACTTCAGCTTCATGCCGAGCGCCGGCGCGGCCAACGCGAGCAGCAGGCCGACCGAGATGACGAGCGTCGCCACCGGCGCCCGCAGCGCCGGACGCAGCACCGTCGGCCAGAGCCGGGGCGTACGCGCCTCGCCGTGCCGCCCCGTGCGCGGCGCGGTGAGGCGCCACAGCAGCGGCACCCGGGGACGGTCGACCCAGCGGCCCAGCCGGGCCAGCAGGGCGGGCAGTACGGTCAGCGAACCGGTCACCGCGACGGCCACCACCAGGATCGATCCCACGGCCAGCGACGAGAAGACGACGTCTCCGGCGAGGAACAGCCCGGCCATCGCGATGATCACCGCGACCCCGGAGACCACCACGGCATGCCCGGAGGTCTCCGCGGCGATCTCCACCGCGTCCAGCCCGGAGCGGCCCTTGGCGCGTTCCTCCCGCTCGCGGCGGATGTAGAACAGCGAGTAGTCGACCCCCACCGCCATGCCGATCAGCAGGATCACCGGTGCCGTGGTGTCGGTGGCCGGCACCAGGTGCGAGGCGAGCGTGGACAGACCCATCGCCGCGGCGACCGACGAGAGCGCCAGCAGCACCGGCACGCTGGCCGCGATCAACGCGCCGAACGCGATGATCAGAATGGCCAGGGTCACCGGCAGGCTCAGCAGCTCGGCCCGCTCGAAGTCCTTGCCGAGGGTGTCGTCAAGCGCCTGACCGATCGACGGCCCGCCGACCTGCTCGACGCGCACCTGGGGGTGCGCGCTCTGCACCCCGGCGGTGGCGTCCCGCAACGGCTGCACCCGGTCGGACGCCGTCTCCGGGTCGCCGGCCATGGTGATCGGCAGCAACAGCGCCGACCCGTCCCGCGCGGTGACCGGTGCGCCGATCTCGGCAACCCCGGTGACCGTACGCAGCCGGGCGGCGGCGTCGTCGGCGGCCGCCTTCGCCGCGGCCGGGTCCAGGGCGCCGCCCCGGGGGGTGATGAGGACGTTCTCCACGGCCGGGTCGTCGAAGGCCCCGCCGTCGATGATGAGGCTGGCCCGCCCGGCCTCGCCGATCGCCTGGTCGCCGCTGGTGGCCTCGTTGAGGCCGGCGGCGTTGCCCCCGACGAAGCACACCGCCACGAACACGACCCACAACGCGATCGCCCGCCACGGATGCTCGGCGCTCCACCGCGCCATCCGCACCGTCACCGGTCTGCTGCCCATCAGTGCCCCCCTGTCACGTCGACCCCCTGCCGACCGTGCTGACGTTAGGGGCGTGACGAGGCGGTCACATCGGGGAACGGCCCCGGCCCGCCCCGGAGTCGTCGGACCGGGGGCGGCGGGTCCGCCGGGCGGGCATCAACCCGCGATTCGGGCGTACGCCGGGGAACTACCCGGAGCGTCCGGCCGCGACCCGCCGACGCCGACCCGGAGCCGACTCCGGGTCATCCCCGAAGGGCACCCCGAGGCCGGGGCTGGCAGCGCGGGCAGCTGTACGAGGAACGGTTCATGAACGACTCCCGCCGGATCGGCGTACCGCAGCGCCGGCACGGCTCGCCCTCGCGGCCGTACGCGTTCAGCGCACGGTCGAAGTAGCCGCTCTCGCCGTTGACGTTGACGTAGAGGGCGTCGAAGCTGGTGCCGCCCTCCTTGATGGCCTCGGCGAGCACGTCCCGGACGTGGCCGAGCAGACGCTGGGCGGCCGGACCGGTGAGCGCGTCGGTCGGGCGGGCGCCGTGCAACCGCGCACGCCAGAGCGCCTCGTCGGCGTAGATGTTGCCCACCCCGGAGATCAGCGTCTGGTCGAGCAGGGCCCGCTTCACCTCGGTCCGCCGACGTCGCAGCGCGGCGACGAACGCCGCGTCGGAGAACTCCGGGTCCATCGGGTCACGCGCGATGTGCGCGATCTCGGCCGGCAGGTCGGCGCCGCCCTCGCTCACCGCGAGCCCGCCGAACGTGCGCTGGTCGACGAAGCGCAGCTCGGGCCCGTCGTCGGCGAACCGGAACCGGACCCGCAGGTGGGTCTCGTCAGGGGTGCCGGGCGGCTGGAGCAGCAACTGACCCGACATGCCGAGGTGCCCGACCACCGCGTCACCGCTGTCCAGCGGGAGCCACAGGTACTTGCCGCGCCGCCGGACGTCCAGGATCGTCCGGCCGGCGAGCACGTCGGCGAAGTGCGCGCCGCCGGGTACGTGCCGCCGGACGGCACGCGGGTGCCGGACCTCGACCGAGTCGATCCGTCGGCCGGTGACCCACTGGGCCAGCCCCTGCCGGACGGTCTCCACCTCGGGCAACTCAGGCACGGCCGGACCCCTGCTCCTGCGCCACGTCGGCCGGCATGACCTGCGCCAGGTGGTCGGCCTCCTCGGCCAGGGTCGCCTGATCGGCGCGCTCCAGCGGCCCGGCCGCGTCAATCTGGTCGGCCGTGTCGGCCTGGTCGGTCTGGTCGGCCGCGTTGTCCCTCTCGGCCTGCTCGTGCTGGTCGGAGAGCATCCGCCAGGCCGCCTCGGCGGCGCGCTGCTCGGCCTCCTTCTTGCTGCGCCCCTCCGCGCCGCCGTACCGGTTGCCGGCCACCACGACCCAGGCCGTGAACGTCTTGAGGTGATCCGGTCCGGTGCCCTCGATCCGGTACTCGGGTACGCCGAGGCCGAGCGCGGCGGTCAGCTCCTGCAGGCTGGTCTTCCAGTCCAGGGCAGCGCCCCGGCCGGCCGACTCGGCCATCAGCGGGTCGAAGAGGCGGTGGATCACGATCCCGGCGGTGTCCAGCCCGTACTGGAGGTAGATCGCGCCGAGCAGCGCCTCCAGGGTGTCGGCGAGGATGCTCGCCTTGTCCCGGCCACCGGTGGTCTCCTCACCCTTGCCCAGCAGCAGGTACGCGCCGAGACCGTCCGGGCCGAGGCCACGGGCCACGTCGGCGAGCGCCCGCATGTTGACCACGCTCGCCCGGAGCTTCGCCAACTGTCCCTCGGGCAGGTCCGGATGGTTGTGGAACAGGGCGGTGGTGATCACGACGCCGAGCACCGAGTCGCCGAGGAACTCCAGTCGCTCGTTCGTCGGCAGGCCGCCGTTCTCGTACGCGTACGAGCGGTGGGTCAGCGCGCGTTGCAGCAGGTCCGGCTCCAGGCTGACGCCGAACGCGGCTTCCAGGTGACCGACGGACGCCCGCCGCCGCTTGTCGTTGCTCATGATGTGCGTACCTCGGTGTCGGTGGGGCGGTCGGTGCGGTCCGTCGCGGCGTCGCCGTCCAGCAACGCGGAGACCAGATCGGTGGCACGGCGCCGCCACAGGTGGGCGGCGAGGGCGATGCCGGAGGCGACGTCGGCGGCCCGGGCGGAGCCGTGACAGACGACGACGGTCCCCGCGACGCCCAGCAGGGCCGCCGCGCGGGGAGCGCCACCCTCGGCGGGTGGGCCGCCGGCCATGGCGTACGCGCCCTCGATCGCCTTGAGCAGCACGTTACCGGTGAAGCCGTCGGTGACCACCACATCGGCGCGCGCGCCGACGGCCACGTCGTACCCCTCGACGAGGCCGACGTAGCGCGCCCCGCCGGGCAGCGGTTCGACGGCGAGCAGGGGGTCGGTGGCCCGGCGTACCCGGTCGCCCTTGCCGGCCTCGGTGCCCACCGAGAGCAGGCCGACCCGCGGCGCGGCGATCGAGTGGGCCACCGCGGCGTACGCGGCGCCGAGCACGGCGTGCCGGGCGAGGGTGGCGGGGCGGGGTTCCAGTGAGCCGCCCACGTCGAGCAGGACCACCGGCCCGGCGACCGCGGGCAGGGTGGCGACCAGGGCGGGCTGGCGGATCTCCGACCAGCGCCCGAGGCCGAGCACGGCAGCCGTGACCGTGGCGCCGGTGGCGCCGGCGGAGACGAGGGCGTCGGCGGTGCCGTCGCGGACGGCCATGACGGCGGCCCGGACGGTGCTCTCCGAGCGGGCGGCGCTGGGATGGTCGGCCATGCCGACGGCGGCGCGGACCGGCCGGACCGTGATCCGGGCCCGTTCGGCCGGCGCGAGGGCAGCGATCAGCCCGTCGGCGACCTCGGTCGGACCGACGAGCAGCAGGTGCAGGTCAGGGTCGGCGCGCATGGCCCGCAGAGCGCCGTCAACCACGACGGCGGGAGCGTCGTCCCCGCCGAGGAGGTCAACGGCGATCCGCGCGGTGCCCGGCTCCACCGGGACGCCGGCCGGAGTGGGCCGGGCGTCGGAGGGAGCCGGGGCACCGGGCGAATGCCAGGATGCGCGCGCCGCCCGACCTGGGGTCGGGGGCGTCACTCGGCGTCCAGGTCAGACCTCGAGAACCTGGCGGCCGTTGTAGGTGCCGCAGACGGAGCAGGCGGCGTGCGGCAGCTTCGGGGACTTGCACTGCGGGCACGCGACGGTCGCGACCACGGTCGCCTTCCAGTTCGCCCGGCGGGACCGGGTGTTGCTGCGCGACATCTTGCGCTTCGGGACGGCCACGGTTCTTACTCCTCTGTAACGGTCATTTGCGACAGGCCCGCCCAACGCGGGTCGATCTGCTGGTGACTGTGGTCGGCCGGCAGATCGTCCCAGTGCGCCCCACAGTCGGGGCACAGTCCTGGGCAGTCCTCCCGGCAGAGCGGGTTGGTCGGCAGCGTGAGCACCAACGCGTCCCGCAGCGCCGGCTCCAGGTCGATCAGATCGCCCTGCATCCGGCCCACCTCGTCCTCGTCGGTCGTGGCGTCCGTGGTGCTGTTCTCGTACGCGTACAGCTCCTGGATCGTCACGGCCATCGATTCGTTGATCTCGCGCAGGCAGCGCCCGCACTCGCCCCGGACGGGACCGGTGATGGTCCCCGAGACGAGCACACCCTCGGACACCGACTGCAACCTCAGATCGAGGTCGAGGTCCGCGCCCTCCGGTACGGCGATCAACTCCACACCGAGGTCCACCGGTGCCGGCACGACCCGCTGGACCTCACGCAACGCACCAGGGCGGCGCGGCAGGTCTCTCGTGTCGAGGACCAGCGGCGACCTGGGGTCGAGTGTCGATGGCGAGTGCTTGGGCATAGTAAGACTCCGGCCGGTGAGAGGCCGACAAAAAAGGTTACCTGGGCGACCGCCCGGCCGTCGAACCGGGGGCGACGCCGAGGCGCGAATGTCGGCTGGTGAGGTGCCGCTCAGAAGGGTAGCGGGCGTTCCGCCTCATCCCCACCGAAGGTGCCGATCTCCCGCAGCGCGTGCATCTTGTCGCGGCCACGCTCTATCGAGGCGAGGGCCCGGGTGAGGAACTGCTCGAAGTTGGCCAGCGCCGTGTCGACGTAGTCGTCGACCTCCTCACGCAGCCGCTGCGCCTCGGCACGGGCCTCGGCGATGATCCGGGCACCCTCGTGCTCGGCTGACACGGTGATCTCGTTCACCGACACGAGGCGGGCGTGTTCTGCCTCACCCTCGCTGATGATCCGGTCCGCCTCGCGCTTGCCCGCGTCCATGATCTTGTCGCGCTCCTCCAGGAGCGCGGCGGCGCGACGCAGGTCGGCGGGGAGGTCCGCGCGCATCTCGTCCAGAGCGGCGATCATCTCGCCCCGGTCGACCATGCAGTTGTTCCGCGACATCGGGACGGAGCGCGCCTGCTCCACCATGGCGATCAGTTCGTCGATGCGATCGAGCGGGTCCACCGGTACCTCACTCCTGTCGTTCGTCGGCCGACCTCCATGATGCGGGCTACGGCCGGTTTCCCGCTGCGCCCATCATGGCCTGCCCGCCCCACCCGATCCCCCACCACCCCAACCCGGCGAGTCGCGACATGGTCACTCCCCGCCCCCCGCTGCCCCTCGATTCGCGTCGATCTTGCACTTTCGGTCGCCGCGAAGCACCCTGAAACGGGGTGATCCGGAAACAGTAAGTGCAAGATCGGCGTGAGGGAGAAGGGCCGGGTCAGGTACGGGGTGGGGGGCCCAGGCGGGACTGGAGGGCCTCGCGGACCGGGTCGGGGACGTGCGCGGAAATGTCGCCGCCCCACTTGGCCACGTCCTTGACGAGGCTGGACGAGAGGAACGAGTAGAGCGGGTTGGTCGGCATGAAGAGCGTCTCGACGCCGGCCAGCCCGATGTTCATCTGGGCCATCTGCAACTCGTAGTCGAAGTCGCTGACCGCCCGCAGCCCCTTGATCAGGACGCTCGCCTGCTGCGCCCGGCAGAAGTCGACGAGCAGTCCCCGGAACGACTCGACCCGCACGTTGTCGTACGACGAGGTCACCTCGCGGAGCATCTCGATCCGCTCGTCGACGGTGAACAGGCCGCTCTTGGACTGGTTCACCAGAACGCCGACGATCACCTCGTCGAACAGCCGGCTGGCGCGGCCGATGATGTCGAGGTGCCCGTTGGTGACCGGGTCGAACGAGCCGGGACAGACCGCACGTCTCATGATCGGCGACCGTACCAAAGGGTGGTCTCGCCGTACCGGCGACTGCGCTCCGGCGTGATCCCCTCCACCCACTCGAAGTCCCTGGTCCGGCGCGACCGCTCCACCACCACGAGGGCGTCCGGCGTCAGCCAGCCGCCGTCGACCAGCGTCGTCAACAGCGCGGTGATCTCCGCGTCCGGCACGGCGTAGGGCGGGTCGGCGAAGACCACGTCGTACCCGCCGCCGTCCGGACCGGCGGCCAGCACCGTCGCCACCTTGCCGGCCACCAGGCGTACGGCGGCGCCGGCCCGCAGGGTCGCCACGTTCTCCCGGATCACCCGGGCGGCCCGCGGGTCGGACTCCACCAGCAGGACGTGCCCGGCGCCCCGGGACAGCGCCTCCAGCCCGACCGCGCCGGAGCCGGCGTACAGGTCGGCGAAGCGCGCGCCGTCGAGGTCGACCTCGGACTCGACGGCGCTGAAGAGCGCCTCCCGGACCCGGTCGGACGTGGGCCGGGTGCCGGCGCCGGGCGGTGCGGCGATCCGTCGGCCACCGAGCGTCCCGGCCACGATCCGGGTCACCGTCTCCTCCTGCTCATGACCTGGACGCTACGCGATCAGCGGGACTCGACGGCCGACACGGTCGGTACCTCCACGCCGACCATGTGATCACTTCTCGTATATCAATGATCTCAACTTCATAACATCAGTCTTAGCAAATCCTGAGCACTGTCTCACGCGGGGCGATATCGCTAGGGTCTGCCGGGTGCCGGCGACAACCCGCCGGCCCACGGCTCGGGAGGGCGCCTTTCCGATCGGACGTGCGGTGACCGTCCACCGTCTCTCCCGTGCCACACCCCTGACGCTTCAGCACTCCAGGAGTACCCGTGATCCGTCCCAAGCTGTCGCTCCGGCGACCGCTGGCCATCCTGGGAGCCGCCATCGTCGGCCTCACCGGGGTCGTCGCGGTGGCCGCCCCAGCCAGCGCACACCACACCGAGATCAGCGCCACCGCCGACTGCGACCGGCAGACCGGCGAGCGCGTGATCACGTGGAAGGTGTTGAACAGCGAAGCCAACAAGGACGCGACCATCCAGAAGGTGACCACCGACCCCGGCACCCCGGTGACCTCGCTGGTCGTGGGGGTGAAGGAGGCGCAGCCGCTGCAGGGGCTGATCGTCCCAATGGGCTCCTACAAGCTGGCCACCCAGCGGGTGCCCGGCAACACCACCACGGCCCACCTCCAGGTGTACGCGGAGTGGATCAAGGAGGGGCAGGAGACCAAGAACCACACCGCCAACGGCGAGATCAACCTCGCTGCGGACAAGTCCTGCGCGCCGGCCCCGAAGTGCGTCGAACTCGACAAGGCCAAGTTCAGCCACACCTTCGACGGTCCGAAGGGCACCGCCACCGTCAAGCTCGACGGTGACCTGCCGATCTGCGGCGACGGCAAGCAGTACTTCACGCTGGTGTCGTACTTCGCGCCGCGGCCGCAGTTCGCCACCCCGCAGTACGTTTACGGCACGCCGGACAGCGACTTCGTCAGCGCCACCCAGACCGAGATCAAGCTGAACGTCGAGATCCCGGACTGCCACACCCAGGTCGACCTCATCTGGGGCGACAAGGACCAGGTCATCGACGAGATCGTCGACGGCGGCAAGCGCTACGACAACAAGAAGCTCGGCTCGCCGGGCGCACCGGGCAACCGGTCCAAGGGCCCGCAGGGCTGGTACAACGGCGGCAGCAAGAGCTGCGTCACCCCGGCCTCGACCTTCGCGTCCAACTGCGACGGTTCGGTCGCCGTGTCGCTGAGCAACGACGGCAAGATCAGCAAGTACGCCGTCGAGTTCGAGGTCAAGGGCGAGAACGGCTTCACCAAGAAGGTCTCCGTGGCCCCCGGCAAGGCCGACACCAGCATCGTGGTGCCCGCCGCCGACGCCGGCAAGATCGAGGTCCTGGTCGACGGCAAGGTCATCGAGAACGGCACCTACTCGTGGGCGCGCCCCGAGGACTGCCCGCTGCCGGCCGTCACCACCAAGGCCGACTGCAAGGAGTTCGCCCTCACCGTCACCAACCCCGAGGGTGGCCTGCCGGTGAAGACCACCTTCACCTACGGCGACAAGACCGAGACCCGTACGGTCGCGGCCGGCGCGTCGGAGACGGTGACCTTCAAGGCCGGCAAGGACAAGACGGCGATCGTCGCCCTGCCGGACATGGACCTGGAGCTTGAGGCCATCTACACCCCCGAGGGCAACTGCGGCGGTGGCGGTGGCGGTGGCAAGGACGACGACGAGCCGGGCCTCCCGGTCACCGGTGCGGCGGCGGGCGGCATCGCCGCCGGCGCGATCGCCCTGCTGATCGCGGGCGCGGTGCTCTTCGTCATCGCCCGTCGGCGTCGGGTGACCTTCACCGCCTGACCTGACCTGAGCTGAAGCCCGAGGGCGCGTCGACCACCCGGTCGACGCGCCCTCGGTCGCTTCCGTGGCAGCACCTGAGCGGTTCGGTGCGCTGCAAGCTGGAGATGCCTAGGCAGGGCCCTGCGGGTCATCCTCTGATCTGATCAACATCACACCCGCCACCAAGCGGTCGCCGCCGGGGCCAACCAGACCAACTCTGGCGGTCTGGCCGTCGAGAAGATGAGTCAGTCGACCAGCGGGGCCAGTTATCATTCCGACCGTCAAGACCGCCGCATTCGCAGGGTTACCCAGCCTTTGCCCCGCACGCACGACACCGCCCTCGGCTCGTACGGTACAAACCACAGAATCATCACGGACGTCCCGTACGTCGAGTATCCGCAAGCAATCTCGATCCGCTCCGGGAACCGGTTGGATCGCAAGCGCCGGTTGGGCAACCTCGAAGGTGCCGCGAAGCTCGTCCTCACTCAGCCCAGGCATGACGAAGTTCAAAGCTCTGATATGAGCATGGAAGTCGTCTGGCAGCGCAACGTCGTGTACGTCCACCAGATCCGCCGCGATCCGCGGCCAGACCCAAATGCCGTCGGTCAAGACGCTCTCCCCGCCCGGGACCATCGGGCCGGACGGCGTCAGCGGATCACGCATGCCGCCGGGCACGACCACTAGTGGCAGCCCAGCGCGAAGGTACGCCACGACAAGCGACTTGTCGCCGCTCGTGGAGCGTCCGACGTCCCTGAGCTTCACACCTTCACCGATGACATATCCAAGGTCTTCGTAGAAGCCGAAGTATCTCAGTCGTCGAGGAGCCACGAGTCACCCTCCACTTTATGTCCCACGGCTCGCGCGCAGACGACGCATACACCCTCCAGCCACTCGATCTTCCATTCGGAAGTTCGGAACAACGTGGCGAGCTCGTCCTCATCTCTCGCCCAGAAATCGCCGCCATCGGAGGGGTTCTCAAGGTCATCCACGAGATACACGTAAAAACCACCGGTGACGTCCGCGTCGAAGTGGACGTGCAGGAGGTAACCCTCACTCTCGCCCGCAAGGATCCGGCCGAATCTCTTCAGCGGAATCTCCGACATACTTCACCCCACCCCGGCGAACATAATATCGACTCGACAACCTACGTTTCGAGACGCGCAGGTCAGCCCTTCTCCAGGTACTCCGCGCGGTCCTCGTCGACGAGCGCCGCCACCGACGCGGCCAACGCCGGATTGCCGGTCAGCTCCGGGTCGTCCCCGATCAGGGTGATGGCCTCGGCGCGGGCGTCGCGGATCAGGTCGGCGTCGCGTCGCAGGGACAGCAGCCGCAGGTGCGAGCGGTGCCCGGACTGGGTGGCCCCGAGCACGTCGCCTTCGCGGCGCTGCTCCAGATCCAGTTCGGCGAGCTTGAAACCGTCGCTGGTGGAGGCCACCGCGTCCAGGCGTTCCCGCGCCGACGAGCCCTCGGCGGCCTCGCTCACCAGTAGGCAGAGCCCGGCGGCGGCCCCTCGGCCGACCCGCCCCCGGAGCTGGTGCAGTTGCGAGACGCCGAAGCGGTCGGCGTCCAGCACGATCATCACGGTGGCGTTGGGTACGTCCACACCGACCTCGATCACCGTGGTCGCCACCAGCACGTCCAGGTCACCGGCGGCGAAGGAGCGCATCACCGCGTCCTTTTCGTCGGCGGGCAGGCGGCCGTGCAGCACCCCGATTCGCAACCCGTGCAGCGGACCCTCGGCCAGCAGTGGCGCCACCTCGGTCACCGCCAGCGGAGGCCGCCGGCCGTTGTCGTCCTCCGGGGGCGGCTCCTCGTCCGACGTCGGGCCGTCTCCGATTCGCGGGCACACCACGTACGCCTGGTGGCCGGCGGCCACCTCCTCGCGCAGCCGACGCCACGCCCGGTCCAGGAACGCCGGCTTCTCGGCGGCCGGGACCACGTGCGAGGCGATCGGCGACCGGCCCCGGGGCAGCTGGGAGAGGGTGGACACCTCCAGGTCGCCGTAGACGGTCATCGCCACCGTTCGCGGGATCGGCGTCGCCGTCATCACCAGCGTGTGCGGCGGCTGGTCGGCCTTGGCGCGCAGCGCGTCCCGCTGCTCCACGCCGAAGCGGTGCTGCTCGTCGACCACCACGAGACCCAGGTCGGCGAAGTCGACACCCTCGTAGAGCAGGGCATGCGTGCCCAGCACGATGCCGGCGGCGCCGCTGGCCACCTCGCCGAGCGCCCGGCGGCGGGCCGCCGCGCCCAGCGAGCCGGTGACCAGCTCGACCCGGGTGGCGTGGTCGGCGGAGTCCAGCTCACCGGCCCGGCCCAGCGGCCCGAGCAGGTCGAGCATGCCCCGGTAGTGCTGCGCGGCCAGGACCTCGGTGGGGGCCAGCAGCGCGGCCTGCCCGCCCGCGTCCACCACCTGGAGCATGGCCCGCAGGGCCACCACCGTCTTGCCCGAGCCCACCTCGCCCTGCAACAGGCGGTGCATCGGATGCGCGGCGGCCAGGTCCTCGGCGATCTCCGCGCCCACCTCGCACTGGCCGGCGGTCAGCTCGTACGGCAGACGGGCGTCGAACGCCTCCAGCAGCCCGCCGGCGCGCGGCGGCCGGGGCCGGGCCGGCCAGTCGGCGGCCCGGTGCTTGCGCTGCACCAGCGTCAACTGGACGGCGAACGCCTCGTCCCACTTGAGCCGCCGTCGCGCCCGGTGCAGGGCCTCCTTCGTGGACGGTCGGTGGATCTCCCGCAGCGCCGCGCCGAGGTCGACGAGGTTGCGGCTGGCCCGGACGGCGGCCGGCAGCGGATCGTCCGGCGGGGTGAACGTGTCCAGGACGACCCGTACACAGCGGGCGATGACCCAGGTCGGTACGGCAGCGGCGGCCGGGTAGACGGGGATCAGCGCGCCCGCGAACTCCTCGATCTCGTCGTTGACCGCCGCCTCGCCCTCGCCGCCCTCGCCGAGCAGGACGTACTCCGGGCCGTTGAGCTGCCGTTTGCCCCGGAACTCGGTGACCTTGCCGGCGAACAGCCCCCACCGGCCGGGCCGCAGCTCCCGTTCGCGCCACGCCTGGTTGCCGAAGAACGTCAGCGTCAGAACGCCGCCGGAGCCGTCGCCGACGGTCACCTCGAGCAGGTTGCCCCGACGTTGACGCATCGGCCGTACGGCGGTGCGTTGCACCTGGGCCAGCACGGTGACCTGCTCTCCGACGTCCAGCGACCGGATGTCGGTGTGCTCGCCCCGCTCGTCGTAGCGGCGCGGGAAGTGGTAGATCAGGTCGCCCGCCGTGTGCAGGTCGAGCTGGGAGGCCAGCGCCTTCGCCGTCTTGTCGCCGACCAGCTTCTTCAGCGGCGTGTCCACCGTGGCCAGCTCACTCATTCGACCCCCACCAGGAGCGGATAGAACGGCTGACCGCCCGGGTACGCCTGCACCTCGACGAACGGCCAGCGTCGCGCGACGTGCGCGCGGACGGCATCGGTGAGCCCGGCGGGGGCGTCCACCCCGGCGAGCAGGGTGACCAGCTCTCCGCCACCGCCGAGCATCCGGTCGACGACGGCGGCGCAGGTGTCGGTGAGATCTGTGCCGATCAGGTGCACCTCGCCCTCGACCAGCGCCAGCACGTCACCGGGACGGCAGGGGCCGGCGACCGTGAGCGCCTCGCGGCTGGCGTGGCAGACCTCGGCGTAGCGGCAGGCGCCGGCCGCCTCGGCCATCGCGATCACGTCGTCCTCGAACCGGCGGGTGCCGTCGCGGACCGCGAGGGCCGCGAGGGCCTGCACCGGTGAACGGGTCGGCACCACGCTCACCTTGACGCCGTGCCGGTGCGCCTCGCGGGCCGCCGCGCTGGCGACCGCCTCCGTGTTGGGATCGTTCGGCAGGACGACCACCCGGGTCGCCCCGGTGCCGCGCACCGCGGCCAGCAGGTCACCGATGGACGGGTTGCCGCGCACCACCGTCGCGCCCTCGGCGGCGAACAGCTCGGCGATCCCGGCGCCGGTGGCCACCACCACGGCGGCCCGGCCGTCCTCGGGCGGACCGCCGGACGGCTCCGGCTGATCGGCGAAGCGGGTCACCGAGATCCGGTACGGGCGGCCGGCGGCGATGCCCGCCTCGACCGCCGCACCCACGTCGTTGACGTGCACGTGCACGGTCCAGGTGCCGTCCGGTTCGCGTCCGTCACCGACGACGACCAGCGAGTCGCCCAGCGCGTCCAGGGTGCGGCGCAGCGCGGCCACCGCGTCGGCGCGCGCGTCGAGCAGGTACTGCACCTCGTAGGCGTACTCCTCGGAACCGGTCTCGCGCGCGACGGTGGCCGCCGGACGGGCGGTGCGCGGCGGCGGCGCGGGTGGGGTGGCGCTCTCCCCGGTGAGGACCTCGACGAGGGCGTCGAGCAGGACACAGAGCCCGCGCCCGCCGGCGTCGACGACGCCCGCGCGGGCCAGGGCCGGCAGTTGCTCGGGCGTCCGGGCCAGGGCCTCGGCCGCCGACCGCGCCGCGTCCCGGGCCACCACCGCCAGGTCGTCGCTGCCCGCCCGCTCGGCCCCCGTGGCCGCGGCGGCGACAACGGTGAGCAGGGTGCCTTCGACGGGACGGCCGACCGCGGTGTATGCGGCGGTGGTCGCCGCCCGCAGCGCGCCGGCCAGGGCCCGCCCGCGCACCGCCGGCACGCCGACGACCGCGTCGGCGAACCCGCGCAGGATCTGCGAGAGGATGACCCCCGAGTTGCCCCGCGCGCCCAGCAGCGCGCCCTGCGCCATCAACCGCAGCGCGTGCCCGTGGGCGGTCGGGCCGCTGTCGGGGAGGGTGTCCAGGTCCATCGACAGGGCCTGCTGCGCCGAGGTGAGGGTGAGCACCAGGTTGGTGCCGGTGTCGCCGTCGGGCACCGGGTAGACGTTGAGCTGGTCGATCTCGCCCTGGTGACGCTTGAGCGCGACCAGCCCGCTCGCGCACCAGCGGCGGACCGTGGCGGCGTCGAGGGTGTCCAGCACGGGCAGAAGCCTACTGGCGCGCGCCGACACACGTCGGACTCGTCCGGCGTGTCCGGTTGCGCCGACGCCCGACGGGCCCCCACCCTCCCGGCCCGCACGAGCGGGATCCGCCCGCCAGGTACAGTTGCCGCCGGAACCACCCCCGTCACCCGGCGGGCCGGCCACCAGCCACTGAGCGGTGGGGCGGCTGCTCCGCGGGTCAGGGCGGTTGGTCACCTCGGCGGGGCATCGGGTAGGCTGACGCGGTTGCCCGGGCAGCACCTGCCGGCGACCTCATGAACGTTTCAATCCCAGGAGTATCCCGTGGCTAGCGTGTGCGACGTCTGTGGCAAGGGACCGGGCTTCGGCCACAACGTGCCCTGGTCCAAGAAGAAGACCAACCGCCGCTGGAACCCGAACATCCAGTCGGTGCGCACCCCGGCCGGTGGTGGCAACACCAAGAAGCTGCAGGTCTGCACCTCGTGCATCAAGGCCGGCAAGGTCACCCGCGCCTGACGCGGCAGCACCAACTCTTCTCGTTCGGCTCAGCCGGCGGGCCCTGCGGCCCGCCGGCTCTGTCGTGTCCGCACCCGGCTTGACGCCGGTCGCTCAGAGCGTGCGGCCGAAGGAGACGCAGCCCTCCGCGTCCTTGTAGAACCCGAAGTTGGGAATCCGGTCATAGCCGGCGGACGCGTACATGGCGATCGCCTCGGGCTGCTTGTCCCCACACTCCAGGACCATCCGCTTGCGGCCGTGCTCCCGGGCCGAGCGTTCGACGGCCGCGAGGACCGTGCGCGCCACGCCGCGGCCACGCGCGGTCGGGGCGGTGTACATCCGCTTCAGCTCGGCGGTGTCCGTGCCGTGGCTGCGCCAGCCGCCGCAGCCGACCGGCTCACCGGCCAGGTAGGCGACGAGGAACGCGCCGTCCGGCGGCTCGAACTCGCTCGCCGCGACCGGGGTGTCGTCGCCGGTGCCCCCGTACCGGGCGGCCAGGTCGGCCAACGCGGCCTTGATCAACTGCTGCGCCACCGGCGCGTCGAACCGCACCAGTCGAATCTCGATCTCACTCACGGTATCCAGCGTACGGCCGCCGAATGGCCTCACCGGAAGTGGTCCCAGCCCCGGGGCCCGTCGTAGGCGCCGCCGTCGACCGTCACCCCGACACCGTCCGTCACCGTGCCGATGGGTCGCCACTGCGGCGGCAACGCCACCGTCGGAGGGAAGGTCGCGGCCAGCGCGTGGTCCTCGCCACCCGCCAGGATCCAGGTGTACGCGTCGACGCCGAGCGCCTGCGCGGCATCCGCCATCTGCCGGGGCACCTCGAAGGCGTCGCGGCGCACGTCGATCGCCACACCGCTGGCCCGCGCCACGTGCCCCAGGTCGGCGAGGAGCCCGTCCGAGACGTCGATCATCGAGGTCGCGCCGAGCTGGGCGGCCTGCGGGCCGGCCGGGTAGGGGACGTTCGGCCTCCGGTACGCCTCGACCAGCAACCGGGGAGTGCGGAAGCCGCGGCTGAGCACGGTCAGCCCGGCCGCCGCGTACCCGATGCGACCCGCCAGGGCCAGCACGTCGCCGGGACGGGCGCCGGAGCGCACCACGGGCGCCCGGCCACCGAGGTCGCCCAACGCGGTGACCGCGATGGTCAGGGTGGGGCTCGACGACATGTCCCCGCCCACCACGCTCGCGCCGACCGTGGCGGCCTCCGCGGCCAACCCGTCGGCCAGGTCCTCCGCCCAGCTCGCCTGGAGGTCGGCGGGCATGCAGAGGGCGACCAGCAGAGCGGTCGGGACGGCGCCCATCGCCGCGACGTCGGCCAGGTTGGCGGCGGCGGCCCGGTGACCGACGTCGCGCGCCGACCCCCAGTCCCGCCGGAAGTGCCGCCCGTCGACGAGCACGTCCGTGCAGGCGACCACCCGGCCGTCCGGCGCGGCCACCACCGCCGCGTCGTCACCCGGCCCGAGCACCGTCGTCGGGCCCATCGACAGGCGGGCGGTGACCCGCCCGATCAGCCCGAACTCGCCGATCCCGGCCACGCTGGCGGCACTGCCGGCGTTCGACCCGTTCTGCCCGGCACCGCCGCGCTCGCTCACCGCTGCTCCTTGACCACCGATAGGGATCGGACCTGGTCCGTAAGGTAGTTTCACCCTTCGGGCCGCCTTCGGGCGGCGACGGACGGAGGTCGAGTCGTGGTACAGGCGTACATCCTCATCCAGACCGAGGTCGGCCGCGCACGGGACGTGGCGGGTCTCATCGCGGACATCGCCGGCGTGGTACGCGTCGACGCCGTCACCGGGCCGTACGACGTGGTCGTCCTCACCGAGGCGAACACCGTCGACGAGCTCGGCAAACTCATCGTCAGCAAGGTGCAGATGGTGCCCGGCATCACCCGCACCCTCACGTGTTCGGTGGTGCGGCTGTAAGTGGACGAGATGACGACCCCCTCGGCGGTTCGGGACGACGGCGAGCGGGAGCCGGCGGACACCTCGCCCGAGCCGGCTGAAGGTACCCGCGCGGACGCCGATCCGGCCGCCGACGCGCCGGCCGGCCGGGACCGGACCGTCCGGGGAGCAGCCCTGCTCGCCACGGTGATCGCACTACCGGTCACGCTGCTGGTGGCCGTGCTGGCCTTCGCCAAACTCGCCCCGGAGACGCCGGCCGCCGCGCCGAGCCCGTCCGCGAGCACCACCCGGGCACAGTCCAGCGCGCCGGTCGAGATGGCCGCGCCGGCGCTGGCCGAGCGCCCGGCCACGGTCTGCCGGGCGCTGCTCTCCCAGCTCCCCCAGACCATCCGCGACCTGACCCAGCGTCCGGTCACGGCGGGCCCCGAGCAGAACGCCGCGTACGGCGACCCCGCGCTCACCGTGGCCTGCGGAGGCGCCGAGCCGACCATTCCGGCCACCGACGAGGTCTGGGTGGTCAACCGGGTCTGCTGGCACCCCGTCGAGGAGACCGACATGACGGTCCTCACCACCGTCGACCGGGAGGCGCCGGTGACGCTCCGGATCCCGCGCTCCTACACGCAGCCGTTGCAGTGGGCCGCCCCGATCTCCAGCGCCATCGTGGCGTCGGTGCCCTCGGGCGGCACCGTCCCCGCCGGCTGCCAGGGCTGACGCGCCGACGCGTGGCCCGTACGACGGGCCACGCGTCGAGGACGTCCTCGGCTCAGTGCAGGCCGACGCCGCGCCGCTGGGCGGTACGGATCAGCCGGCTGACCAGCTTGGGGTACTCCAGGCCGGAGGCCGCCCACATCCGGGGGAACATCGACGTCGGGGTGAACCCGGGCATCGTGTTGACCTCGTTGAGGTAGATGTCCAGGTCCGGGGTGACGAAGAAGTCGGCCCGGGCCAGGCCGGCGCAGTCCAGCGCGGTGAACGCGCGGATGGCGTACTCCTGCACCTGGCGGGTCACCTTGTCGGGCAGGCCGGCCGGGATGTCGTACTCGCAGGAGTCGTCGAGGTACTTGGCCTCGAAGTCGTAGAAGTCGTGGTCGGCGACGACACGCACCTCGGCCAGCACGGAAGCCTCGGGGGTGCCGCCGGCCTCGCCCTCCAGCACACCGCACTCGATCTCGCGGCCGACGATCGCGGCCTCGATGATGACCTTGGGGTCGAACTGCCGGGCGGTGGCGACCGCCTCGTCGAGCTGCGCCCAGTCGGTCACCCGGGTGATGCCGAACGAGGAGCCGGCGCGGGACGGCTTGACGAAGACCGGCAGGCCGAGCCGCTTCTTGTCCTGCTCGCTCAGCGTCATCCCGTTGCGCAGCACCGCGTACGCGCCGACCGGGATGCCCTCGATGGCGCAGAGCTTCTTGGTGAACTCCTTGTCCATCGCGGCGGCGGAGGCGAAGACGTTCGCCCCCACGTAGGGGATGCCGGCCATCTCGAGCATGCCCTGGATGGTGCCGTCCTCGCCGTACGTGCCGTGCAGCACGGGGAAGACCACGTCCACGTCGGCCAACGCCCGGGGGCCTTCGGTCGGGTCGAGCACCATCAGCCCGTTGCCGGTGGGGTCGGCGCGCAGCACGATGTCCGCGCCGGACTCTGCGGTGATCTCCGGGAGCTGGCGGGCGTCGATGGCGAGCTGGGCGGGATCGCCGCTGGTCAGCACCCACTGGCCGGCGCGGGTGATGCCGACCGGCACCACCTCGTACTCGTCGGGGTCGAGGGCGCCGAACACGCTGCCGGCGCTGACGCAGGAGATGCCGTGTTCCGGGCTGCGGCCGCCGAAGACGATCGCCACGCGGGTCTTGCCTGGGGTGGTCACTCCGGTCACCTCTTCGTACGCGACTGCGGCTGGTCGTGCTCGCCGGTGGCGCTCACCCGGTTGACCTTACTGTGCGTGGCGATCAGGCGCGGCGATACCCGGCGAGCCACGATGCGACACGGCATTCGGTCAACAGAGCATATACGGTGTGTGACGGAATGGTGGGGTCGAATCAGTCCCGGGAGTGCCGGCGACCAACCGCGATCACCTTGACCCGTTGCCGGCCGGCCCGGACCATGCCCAGGGCCATGAAGGCGCCGGCGATCCGGTCGGCGGCCTCCCTGCTGCTCGCGCCCACGACCTGGCGGCGACGCTCGGGGGCGACCCGCTCGTTGCGGTCGATGCCCTCGACGGGACGCACGTCGGTGAGCACGACCAGGAAGCGGGTCATCTCCGAACCCCGCGGCGCGGGGGCGGAGACTTCGGACCGGTACGCACGTCGTCCCCTTCCGGCGGGCGGGCACGGGCGGCACGCGGCGATCGGGTACGGGGGAGAAACCCGATCGCCGCGCGCCCTATCCCCTCCGGTCGCTCACCACCACCGTCGCCACGACAACCGGCGGTGAGGACGCGATAACAGATTGACACGTCTACAGCCATGAATGCAACTCTCATCGGCCATCTCTCATGTACCCGTTCCCATAAATGTGTGCGACCATCGATGCATGGCCCCCAAGACCGCCCGTGCCCGCCGACTCGGCATCGCCCTACGCCAGTTCCGGGAAGCCGCCGGGTTGACGCTGGAGTCCGCCGCAGACGAGATCAACAGCACTCGAAGCACCCTCTCGCGCTACGAGAACGCCCAGACGCTGATCAGCCCGGCCACCGTGCGCGCCCTGCTCACCTCGTACGGGGTGACGTCCGAGGAGGTGGCCGCCGCGGTGCAACTCGCCAAGGACGCGCGCAAACCGGGCTGGTGGGTGTCGTACTCGTACCTGCTCGACCCGCGCACCATCGACTTCATCGCCCTGGAGGCGGAGGCCACCGCGATCTCCAACTTCGAGCCGTCGGTGGTGCCCGGCCTGTTACAGACCGCCGACTACATCCGCGGCGTGATGCGCGGCGGCCCGCACACCCTGGGCGACGAGCTGGTGGAGCAGCGGGTCAAGATCCGGCTCGACCGCCAGCAGCGGCTGACCGCCGACACCCCACCCATCCTCGACGCGATCATCGACGAGGGCGCGCTGCTGCGCCCCGTCGGCGACGAGTCGGTGATGGAGGGCCAACTGCGGCACCTCGTCAAGATGGCCGAGCTGCCGAACATCACCGTCCAGGTGATTCCCCTCTCCGCCGGCTACCACCGGGGCACCCGTGGCTCGCTGCACATCCTGGAGTTCGCCGATCCGGAGGACCCGATCATCGCGTCGGTGGAGACCGTCGCCGGTCAGATGATCCTCGACCGGGCGGGCGAGACGCGTACCTGCACCAAGATCATGGAGCATCTGCGCAGCGTGGCGCTCAGTCCGGCGGACAGCCGGGCGATGCTCCTGTCAGTCCTGAAGGGACGGTAGGAGACCGATGACACCGACGATCTCAGCGGCGTTGGCCACGGCGGCGTGGCGCAAGAGCAGCCGTAGCGGCGACGAGGGAGCCTGCGTGGAGGTGGCCGCGATCCCCCGACTGGTGGCCGTCCGCGACTCCAAGGACCCGGCCGGCCCGGCCCTGCTGTTCCCCCCGACCGCCTGGGCCACCTTCGCCCAAGCCCCACCGCGCCGCTGACCACTCAGTAGGACCCGCGCCCCGCCGACCGGGCACAACAAGCCCGGGACGCGGGGCGCGGCCAGGTGGGGGGTCAGGCGACCAGCGGACGGGGCTCCGGCGCGGCGCGTACGGCCTCCAGGGCGGCGATCGCCACGCCACGGGCGCCGGCCATGTCGCGGTCCGGCACGAGCGCGAAGGTGGCGACGGCGGCCTGCTCCGCGCGGAGCACGGTGTGCTCGCGGACCGTCGCCAGGAACCAGTCCCGGAATGCCGGCGCGGCCTCCACCACACCGCCACCGACGAAGTACGCGTGCGGGTCGGTGAAGTTGGCCGCCAGGGTGAACAGGCGGCCCAGCGCCATCGCCTGCTGGGTGAAGAGGTCGCGGGCCAACGCGTCACCCCGCTCGCCGTAGCCCCGCACGAGCTTCGCCGCCCGGGCCACCGGCTCGGCCGCGAGGGGGTGGTCGGGATACCGGGCCAGCCAGTACGGCAGCAGGTTGCGCTCGATGCCGGTGAGCGACGCGATGCTCTCGACATCGCCGGTGAAGCCGCAGGCGCAGGTCGGCTCCGACTGCTCCGGGCCGAGCAGGCCGCCCAGCGGGATGTGCACGTGACCCAGCTCGCCGGCCATGCCGGCGGCGCCGGCGATCACCCTGCCGCTCTCGACCACCCCGCCGCCGAGGCCCGTGCCGACGATCGCCGAGACCGACGACCGGGTCATCGCCTCGTCACCGAAGTACACGTGGTGGGCGTAGAGCGCCGCCGCGTTGCCGTCGTTGTGGTAGACCACCGGCAGGCCCAGTCGACGCTCCAACGCGCCTCGGACGTCGAAGCCACGCCAGGCCGGCTGCGAGAAGTTGGTCGAACCGCGCGACGAGATCACGCCGGTGGCGCTCGCGGGGCCGGGGGTGTCGAGCCCGACGGCCCGGACCAGCTCGCGCGGGACGCCGGTCTGCGCCAGCGCCCCGTCCAGCGCCCGCGCCAGCGCCTCGATCGCCGCCTCCGGGCCGGCCTGCACCTCGCTGGGGATCTCCAGCAGGCCGTCGACCAGGAAGCGGCCGTCCACCGTCAGCACGGTGGCGTTGTTGCTGGTGCCACCGTTGTCCAGGCCGACGACCACCGGCACCCCTGCGCTGCCCACCGCAACCGCCTCCCGCCCTCATTAGTGTGAGCCGAGGCTAGTGCCAACCCCGCTCCCCCGCCACGCCACTACCCCTCCCGCCCCTGGATCCCCGCGATCTTGCAGTTTCTGTGCCGACAAAAGGCACGTGAAAGCACATCTCCACCACCGAAAGTGCAAGATCGCGGGGATCCAGGGGGGCGAGAGGGGTCAGCGGGGGCGGCGGGCTGTTATCGCTGTTGCTTCGCGGTCTTCGTCGTGGTGGACGGCGGGGATCAGGCCGGCCGTGTGGAGGGCCGCGCACAGCGCGTTCACCTGCGGCTCGCCGGCCTCGACCACCAGGTGACCGCCCGGGGCCAGCCAGGTCGCCGCCTCGACGCCCACCCGGCGCAGCACGGCCAGCCCGTCCGGCCCGCCGTCGAGCGCCACCGGCGCCTCGTGCAGCCGTGCTTCCGGCGGCATCAGGGCCACCGCGTCGGTCGGCACGTACGGCGCGTTGGCGACCACCAGATCGAGTCGCCCCCGCCAGCGCTGGGGCAGCGGGGCGAACAGGTCACCCTCGTACACCTCGGCGGCCAGCCCGGCGAGGTTGCGCCGGGCGCACGCCACCGCCACCGGGTCGATGTCGGCGGCGGCCAGCCAGCGCGGCGCGAGCCGGTGCGCCAGCGCGACGGCGGCAGCCCCGGAGCCGCAGCAGAGGTCGACCACGGCCGGGGCGGGGCCGGTCAGCTCGACCGCCACCTCGACCAGCAGGGCCGTCCGACCGCGCGGCACGAAGACGCCCGGGTCGACGGCGATCCGCAGACCGCAGAACTCCGCCCAGCCGAGCACGTACTCCAGCGGCTCACCGGCCACCCGGCGGTCGGTCAGCTCGGCCAGCGCCACCGGATCGTCGGTGGCGGCGAGCAGCAGCTCGGCCTCGTCCTCGGCGTACACGCAGCCGGCGGTGCGCAGCCGGCCCACCAGGGCCGACCGGTCGATCGGCGGTGACTGCACTCAGGCCCCCGCGCTGGCGTCCAGCGCGACGGCGATGTCGGCCACCAGGTCGGCCGTGTCCTCGGCGCCGCAGGAGAGCCGGACGAAACCGGGGGCGGTGTCGTCGCCCCACTGGGCCCGCCGGTCTGCCGTGGTGTGCAGACCGCCGAAGGAGGTGGCGGCCGCCACCAGCCGGGCGGCCTCGACGAAGCGGGCGACCCGATCGGCGTCGCCCAGGTCGAACGACAGCACCCCGGGCATCCGGCGCATCTGCGTCGAGGCCACCGCGTACGCGGGGTCGTCCGGCAGCCCCGGCCAGCGCAGCCCGGTCACGTCCGGACGGGCTGCCAGCAGGTCGGCGACGGCGGCGGCGTTCGCGCTCTGCCGGGCCAGCCGCAGGTCGAGGGTCGCCAGCGACCGGTGGGCCAGCCAGGCGTCGAACGCGCCCGGCACCGAACCGGTGCTGGTACGCCAGAGCGTCGCCGCCTCCACCACCTCGGCGGACCGGCTGGCCAGGTAGCCGAGCAGCAGGTCGGAGTGGCCGGTGAGCGCCTTCGTGCCGGAGGCCACCACCAGGTCGGCGCCGAGGTCCAGTGGACGCTGCCCGAGCGGGGTGGCCGTGGTGTTGTCGACCGCGAGCAGGGCGCCGGCGGCGTGCGCCCGCTCCGCCAGGGCGGCCACGTCGACCACGTCCAGGCCCGGGTTGGCCGGGGTCTCCACCAGCACCAGCCGGACGCCCTCGAACGACGGGTACGGGCCGACGGTCGGCACGAAGAGCACCCGTACGCCGATCGTCTCCAGCACGGCGGTGGCGAACGCCCGCACCGGGAAGTACCCGTCGGAGGGCAGCACCACGGTGTCCCCCGGGCGCAGCAGGGTGAACAGCGCCGCCGTGATGGCGGCCTGACCGCTCGCGAAGACGCGGCACTCCCCGCCCTCCAACTCGCCCACCGCGGCCTCCAGCAGCCGCCGGGTGGGGTTGTCGGGGCGGCCGTAGCCGTTCGGCGACGCGTCCGGCCCCTGCCGCGGATCGAGGTGGTACGGCGCGGCGAACACCGGCCCCGGCAGGAACGGGTCACCCGGTGCCGGCTCCGGCAGGCCGGCGCGTACGCAGCGGGTGCCGTCTCCCCACTCGCTCATCAGGTCCTCACTCGTACGACTCGGGCTTGGCGGTGCGGCTCATCAGCGCCTGGACGGCGAGACGCGGGTCCATCCCCTCGTGGCAGATCCGTTCGACGTGCTCGGTGATCGGCATCTCGACGCCGTGCGCCCGGGCCAGGTCGCGGATCGCGAGGCAGCTCTTGACGCCCTCGGCGGTCTGTCGCGTGGCGGCCTGGGCCTGTTCCAGCGTCTCGCCCCGGCCCAGGTGCTCGCCGAAGGTACGGTTCCGGGCCAGCGGGGACGAGCAGGAGGCGACGAGGTCGCCCATGCCCGCCAGGCCGGCGAAGGTGATCGGGTCCGCGCCGAGGGCCACGCCCAGGCGGGCCGTCTCGGCCAGCCCCCGGGTCATCAGCATGGCCCGGGTGTTGTCGCCGAAGCCCATCGCCGTGGCGATGCCGTAGGACAGCGCGATCACGTTCTTGACCGCGCCGCCCAGCTCGCAGCCGATCACGTCGTCGTTGGTGTACGGGCGCAGGTACGGCGTCCGGATCGACGACTGGACGAGCGTGGCCCGGTCGGCGTTCGTGCCGGCCACCACCGTGGCGGCCGGCTGCTCGGCGGCGATCTCCGGGGCCAGGTTCGGGCCGGAGACCACCACCACCCGGTCCGCGGCCACCCCGGCGGTCTCCACGATGACCTCGCTCATCCGCCTGGTGGTGCCGAGCTCGATGCCCTTCATCAGCGACACGAGCGTCGAGTCCGGGTGCAGGTGCCGGGCCCACTCGGCGAGGTTGCCGCGCAGGGTCTGCGACGGCACGGAGAGCACCACCACCTCGGCGCCGGTGATCGCCTCGGCGGCGTCGGTGGTGGCGGTGACCCGGGCCGGCAGCAGCAGGTCCGGCAGGTACTCGGGGTTGCGACGCTCGGTACGGATGCTCTCGGCAACGGGGGCCCGGCGGGCCCACACCGTCACGTCCCGGCCCGCGTCGGCCAGGATCTTGGCGAAGGCGGTGCCCCAGGAGCCGGCGCCGAGCACCGCGACGTGGCCGCTCATGCCGCTTCGCCCTCCGGCCGCTCGACGGACGGTCGGGCCGGCCGTTCCCACAGGGGTGGCGGGGTCCCGCCACGGATCTCGGCGAGCATGTCCCGCAGCCGCAGCATGATGGCGTCCGTCATCTCTTCGAGGGTTTCCCGGGTCGGCGACGCGTCCGCCCAGCGGCTGAGGTCGACCGGGGCGCCGGCGACCACGGTCACCGGGATCCGGGGGCGTGGGTTGAGCCGGCTGGTGCGCGGGTCGAAGATCCGCTCCGGCCCCCACATCACCACCGGCACCACGGGCGCGCCGGTGGCCAACGCCAGGCGGGCCGCGCCGGTCTTCGCCTTCATCGGCCACAGCTCCGGCTGCCGGGTCGTGGTGCCCTCCGGGTAGATCACGACCGCACCGCCCTCGTCGAGCGCGGCGACCAGCGCGTCGAGCGAGCGGACCGCCTCGACGCTGCCCCGCTCGACCGGGATCTGCCGGCAGCGGTGCAGGATCCAGCCGACCACCGGCACCCGGAACACGCTGGCCTTGCCCAGGAACTGCGGCCACCGGCCGGAGTCGTAGACGAAGTGCGCGGAGACCAGCGGGTCGGCGTGCGAGATGTGGTTCGGCACGATGATCACACCGGCGTCACCGGCGAGGTGTTCCTGGCCGCGCCAGGTCCGCCGGGTCCAGACGGTCATCACCGGCTTGACCAACCCCACGGCGAACCGTTGCCAGAACCCCAGCCTCCGCCGTGCCACTGTGCCTCCTCGTCGCGCCGACCCCACCGCGCGCGCCCGACCCGCGACACCCGCAGCGGAAATCATGCCTGCTCGCCCCCGGTACGGCCAGCGAGGGTCCCGTCGTCCGGCTGGCAGGATTGCGGACGTGAGTCAGCCGAGGTGGGCCGTGGTGGTGCCGGTGAAGCGTCTGACCGTCGCCAAGAGCCGGCTGCGGGGCGCGCTGCCCGGCGTACCCCATGAGGAGCTGGCGCTGGCGCTGGCGGCCGACACCCTCCGCGCGGTGCTGGCCTGCCCGGCGGTCGCCGAGGCCCTGGTGGTGACCGACGACCACCGGGTGGCGCGGGCGGCGCGGGCCGTCGGGGCGCGGACGCTCGCCGATCTGCCGGACGCTGGCCTGAACGCCGCGTTCCGGCACGGCGCGGCACAAACCCCGGCGCGGTGGGTGGTCGGGCTCACCGCCGACCTACCGGCGCTGCGCCCGGACGAACTGGCCGCCGCGCTGCTCGCGGCGCAGCGCGACCCCGAGGGGGTACGCCGGTTCGTGGCGGACGCGCCCGGCACGGGGACCGTGCTGCTCGCCGCCCCGCCGGGCGTCGACCTCGACCCGCGGTTCGGCATCGACTCGGCGGCGGCGCACGAGGCGAGCGGGGCGCTGCCGCTGACCGGCGACTGGCCCAGCCTGCGACGCGACGTGGACACCGCCGGGGACCTGGCCGACGCCGCCCGCCTGGGTCTGGGACCGCGCACGGCCGCGCTGCTCGCCACGGTCCGCCCGGCGCGCGCCACGAGCTGAGGGCGCCGGCCGCGCGGCGCGAGAGGTGACCCCGCCGGTGTACGGTGCCAGCATGCAGGGCACGGTGGCCAGCTACGACGCGGCGACGCGCAGCGGTGTCCTGCTGCTCGACGACGGCACCGAGCTGCGCTTTCCCGCGCGGGCGTTCGACGCCTCCGGCCTGCGGTTGCTCCGGCTCGGCCAGCGGGTGCGCATCGACACCGATCCCGACGGTGAGGTCGTCCGGGTGACATTGCCGACGATGAACTGAGCTGGCAGGGCCAAGTTCATTTTGCGTTAACTCGAATCGGGTGATTATGAGCGGGTGAGCACCCCTCGCGAGCACCCGGTCACCCCGCCCGCCACCGACCCCCGCAACGGCGCCCGCATCCGCGGCACCGACGGCCGTTTCCGCCCGTCCCGGGCCGAACGGGCCGGCGCCGCCCGCGCCGACACGCTCGCCGACGACCCGGGTGGGGCCTCCTCCGGGCTGGACGAGGTCCTCGATCCCGCCGTGAGCGCCACCGAGACGGACGGCCCGGCGGCCGGTGGGGTCCAGCCGGCCCCGCCCTCCGCCGGGGACGACGAGGAGGCCCCGACCCCTTCCCCGCTGCCGGAGGACCGCTTCCTCAACCGGGAGCTGTCCTGGCTCGACTTCAACGCGCGGGTGCTCGCCCTCGCCGAGGACCAGAGCACTCCCCTGCTGGAGCGGGCCAAGTTCCTGGCGATCTTCGCCAGCAACCTGGACGAGTTCTACATGGTGCGGATCGCCGGTCTGAAGCGGCGGCTCTCCGCCGGCCTGCCGGTACGCGGCGGCGACCGCCTCCCGCTGCGCACGCAGCTCGAACTGATCGCCGAACGGACCGCCGAGCTGGGCGCCCGGCACGCCGCCTGCTTCGTCGACGACGTGCTGCCCAAGCTGGCCGACGAGGGCATCCGCATCCTGCGCTGGGGTGACCTCGGCGACGGCGAACGGGAGCGGCTGCGCACCTACTTCCGGGAACACATCTTCCCGGTGCTCACCCCGCTCGCGGTGGACCCGGCGCACCCGTTCCCGTACATCTCGGGACGGTCGCTGAACCTGGCGGTGGCCGTCCGCGACCCGGACGGCGGCTCCGAGCTGTTCGCGCGGGTGAAGGTGCCCAACAACGTCCCGCGGTTCGTACGCGTCGACCGGGACCAGCCGGGCGTACGGATGCTGCCGGTCGAGGACCTGATCTCGGTGCACCTGGGTCAGCTCTTCAGCGGCATGCAGGTGGTCGAGTGCCACCTGTTCCGGGTGACCCGCAACGCCGAGGTGGAGGTCGACGAGGACCGCGACGAGGACCTGCTCCAGGCGCTGGAACGGGAGCTGGCCCGCCGCCGCTTCGGTCCGCCGGTGCGGCTGGAGGTCGCCGCGTCCATCTCCGACCACATGCTGGAACTGCTCGTCCGCGAGTTGGACATGGACGACCAGGACGTGCTGCGGGTGCCCGGCCTGCTGGACCTGTCCGCGCTCTGGCAGGTGTACGGCGAGGCCGATCGCCCGGACCTGAAGGACCCGCCGTTCGTACCGGCCACGCACCCCCGGCTCACCGAGGGCGAGGTGCCGCGCAGCGTCTTCTCCACCCTGCGCGACGGGGACATCCTGGTGCACCACCCCTACCACTCGTTCGCGACGAGCGTGCAGCGCTTCATCGAGCAGGCCGCCGCCGACCCGAACGTGCTCGCCATCAAACAGACGCTCTACCGGACCAGCGGTGACTCGCCGATCGTGGACGCGCTCGTGGACGCGGCCGCCGCCGGCAAGCAGGTGGTGGTGCTGGTCGAGGTGAAGGCCCGCTTCGACGAGGTGGCCAACATCGGCTGGGCCCGGACCCTGGAACGCGCCGGCTGTCACGTGGTGTACGGCCTCGTCGGGCTCAAGACGCACTGCAAGACCGCGTTGGTGGTCCGGCAGGAGGGCAACCAGATCCGCCGGTACTGCCACATCGGCACCGGCAACTACCACCCGAAGACCGCGCGGCTGTACGAGGACTTCGGCATGCTCACCGCCGACCCGGAGATCGGGGCCGACCTCACCGACCTGTTCAACGTGCTGACCGGCTACAGCCGGCAGACCGCGTACCGGCGGCTGCTGGTCGCCCCCCAGGGCATCCGCAGCGGACTTATCGAACGGATCGAGCGGGAGATCGCGCACGTCCGCCTCGGCATGCCCGGCCTGGTCCAGTTCAAGGTCAACTCCCTGGTCGACGAGGGCGTGACCGACGCGCTGTACCGGGCCTCCCAGGCCGGCGTCCACGTCGACCTGCTCATCCGGGGTATGTGCACGCTGCGTCCGGGAGTGCCGGGGCTGTCGGAGAACATCCGGGTCCGCTCGATCCTGGGCCGGTTCCTGGAGCACTCCCGCATCTTCCGCTTCGGCAACAACGGCGAGGCCGAGTTCTGGATGGGCTCGGCGGACCTGATGCACCGCAACCTGGACCGGCGGGTGGAGGCGCTGGTGCAGGTGAGCGACCCGATCGCCCGAGCCGAGTTGGACCACGTGCTGACCGCCGCCATGAGCCCGGACGTCGACGCGTTCGAGCTGGCCGGCGACGGCACCTGGACCCGGCGTACCGGCGGCGACGAGACGGCCCGCGTGCATCTGCAGGAACTGTTGCTGCGCCGCGTCGGTGGCACGGCCGGCTGAGCGATCACCGCCTAGGCTGAGCTGATGGTCGAGGAGGAGCAGAAGTACGAGATCGACGACACCTTCGTGCTACCCGACCTGTCCGCCACCGCCCCGGTCGGTGGCCGGGTCCGGGCGCTGCCGCCGGTGACGCTCGTCGCCCGCTACCTCGACACGGTCGACCTGCGGCTGGCCCGTGCCGGGGCGACCCTGCGCCACCGCGACGGGGACGAGCCGCCGTGGACGGTGAAGCTGCCCACCGGCACGCCCGGCGTCCGGCACGAGATCTCCCGTCCCGGGCCGACCGGGCAGCCGCCGCCGGAGCTGGTCGAGCTGGTCACCGCCCTGCACCGGGGTACGCCCCTGGCACCGGTCACGGTGGTGCGTACCGTCCGGCACGCCCACGAGGTGTGTGCCGAGGACGGCACGGTGCTCGCCGAGGTGGTGGACGACCGGGTGAGCGTCCTCGACGACGCCGGCGCCAGCACGGGTGAGTTCCGCGAGGTGGAGGTCGAGCGCAAGGCCGGCGACCGCGATCTGCTGGGCCGCATCGGCGCGGTGCTGCGCGACGCCGGGGCGCGGGCCGGCTCGTTCACCCCGAAGCACGTGCGGGCGCTGGGGGCCTTGGCACAGGCCGAACCGGACCTGGTGGCACCGGGCGATCTGGCCGACGACCCGAGCGCCGGGGAGGTGGTCACCGAGGCGGTCCGCAAGGAGGTACGCCGGCTACTGACGCACGATCCCCTCGTCCGGCTGCACAACTCCACCGGCGACGGCGACAGCGCCGTACACCAGATGCGGGTGGCCTGCCGACGGCTGCGCAGCGACCTGCGGACCTTCCGTCCACTCGTACGTCGGAGCTGGGCCCGTCCGCTGCGCGACGAGCTGCGCTGGCTGGCCGGGGTGCTCGGCGGGGCGCGCGACGCCGAGGTGCTCCGCGAACGGCTGCGGCGCACCGCCACCGCCGACCCGCTCGGCCCACTCGACGCGGACGCGGTGGACCGGCTCGACGAGGCGCTCGCGCAGCGGCAGCGGCAGGCGCTCGCCGCCATCGACGAGGCGCTGCGTTCTCCGCGCTACCTGGCCCTCGTGGACGCCCTCGTGCTGGCCGCCCGCGCGCCCCGGCTCACCCGGCGGGCGGCCACCCCGGCGGCCCGGACGCTACCGAAGCTGGCGGCCCGTCCGTGGCGTCAGCTCACCGGCCCGGAGGGCGTCGACGGGCTCGACCCGCTCGCGCCCGACGACCGCTGGCACGCCGTCCGCAAGCAGGGCAAACAGGCCCGGTACGCGGTCACCGCCGTCCTCCCGGCGGTCGGCCGGGACGCACGGCGGCTGGCCCGCGCGCTGGCCCGCGTCCAGGACGTGCTCGGTGAGCACCAGGACGCCGCGGTGGCCGCCGACACCTGGCTCGCCCTCGCCGCGCAGCGTCCCGGCGACCACGAGATCGCGGTCACCGCCGGGCGGCTGGCCGAGCGGGAACGCGACACGGTCCGTCGGATGCGGTCCCGGTTCCCCAACGCGTGGCACCGGGCGACCCGGCGAAGGCGGACCAGATGGCTGCCGTGACGGGCATCCGGGCCGCCGGCGGGGTCTGCTGGCGGCCGACCGACGACGGCGTACGGGTCTGCGTGGTGCACCGCCCACGCTACGGGGACTGGACGCTGCCCAAGGGCAAGCTGGAACCGGGCGAACACCCGCTCGTCGCGGCGGTCCGCGAGGTGGCCGAGGAGGCCGACGTGCGGGGCGTACCTCAGGTGCGGCTGCCGTCGGTGCGCTACCGCAGCGAGGGACGGACCAAACTGGTCGACTACTGGTCGATGCTCGCCGTCGCCGAGGGGGGTTTCCAGCCGGGCACCGAGGTCGACGACATCCGGTGGCTGACCGTCGACGACGCGATCCGGCTGGTCAGCTACCCACACGACGCCGAGGTGCTGGCCGCGTTCGCCGCGCTGCCGTCGGTGACCGCGACTGTCGCGCTGGTCCGGCACGGGCACGCCGGCAAGCGGGCCACGTGGACCGGCCCGGACACCGCCCGGCCGCTCGACGACGAGGGGTGGGCCCAGGCGTACGCGCTGGCGCCGCTGATCGCCGTGGTCCGCCCGGCCCGGTTGCTGTCGGCGTCGGCACGCCGCTGCGTGCAGACCCTGGACCCGGCCGCCGCGCTGCTCGACCTGCCCATCGAGGTCTGCGGCGACCTGGACGAGCCGCAGCCGGGCCAGCAGCCCGACGAGCGGGTGCTGGCCACCGCCGCGCAACTGCTGGAGCTGGGCTGCGCCGGCGGGCAGGTGGCGGTGTGCAGCCAGGGCAAGGTGCTGCCCGGCGCGTTGGAGCGGCTGACCGGCCGCGCCGACGAGGACTTCACCACCCCGAAGGGCGGCGGTTGGCTGCTCGCCTTCGTCGGCGACCGACTGCTCGCCACCGATCGCCTCTGACCCCTGGGCGCGCTGATCCGCCCCGGTCAGCCGACACACCGGATCAGCGCGGCATCGCCGGCCCGGCGCGCCAGGTCAGCGCGGCGGCAGCGTGACGGTCACCGCCACCGGCAGATGGTCGCTGGCCTCGCCACGCGGCGCGACCGGGTCCGCCGCCGTCAGACCGGGTGAGACGAAGACGTGGTCGATCTGCTGCCGGGGGTCGTCGGCGGGGCTGGTCGCCAGCGGCCGGGCGGCCGCCAACGCGTCCACCAGACCCGCCCCCGTGAACTGGCCGAACGCCTCGTCACCCGGCTCGGTGTTCAGGTCGCCGGCCACGACGAGCGGACGGCCCGCCGCGTACCGGAGGGCGAAGTCGGCGACCGCACGGGCCTGGACCACCGGCCCCCGGCCGGGCGGCGGCTGGAGGTGGGTGCTCACCACGGCGGCACGCACGTCGTCGCCGAGGTCGAGGGTCACGGCGAGCGCCTGCGCGCCGGTCGGCGCCCCGACGGCCGGCAACGGCAGGGACTCCGGCGCGGTGACCGGCCAGCGGCTGAGCACCGCGTCACCCCACACCGGGTCGGCGGCCGGCCCGAAGACGTACGGCATGCCGAGCCGATCGGACAGCAGATCCAGCGTGTCGTGGCCGCCGTTGAGCAGCCAGCCCCGGTCCACCTCGCTGAGCAGCACGACGTCCGGTCGCTGCCGGTCGATCGCGGTGGCCAGTCCGGCCAGGTCGAACCGGCCGTCCAGGCCGAAGCCCATCCGGATGTTGTACGCCACCACCCGTAGCCGCTCCGGCGGGCCCTCCCGGTTGCTGGCAACCGGAAGTTCCTCGTTGACCAGCGGCGCGAGCAGGGCCAGCGCGGTCACCACGGCCGTGGTCGGCAGGGGCGCCAACGGTCCGTGGAGCCGGCGGCGGATGGGACGGGCCGTCACCGCCACCACGGCGACCACGCCGGCCACCACCACCGGCACGGCGGCGTTGGGGTAGCCGAGGTCGTAGGCGGAGTAGTAGCCGATCGAACCGACCACGAAGACGAGCATGCCGGCGGCCACCGCGTACCCCCGGCGAGCCGCCGCCCGCCGTCCCTCCCCCGCCTCGCCGGCCTCGTCCGTCCGGACCCGGTCGGGGTCGGCGCTGTCGATCAGGCCCGCGCTGTCGGTCGGGCCGGCGCTGTCGGTCGGGCCCGCGCTGTCGGTCCGGCCCGCGCTGTCGGTCCGGCCGGCGCTGTCGGTCGGGCCCGCGCTGTCGGTCGGGCCCGCGCTGTCGGTCGGACCCGCGCTGTCGGTGAGGGCCAGGCAGGCGCCGAGGCCGACGGCGCTGAGCAGCATGGCCGCGACCAGCAGGTCGCCACGATCGAGGGCGAAGAGCACCGCGCCCGCCAGCAGGGCCACCGGCCCGAGTGGGCGGGTCCACGGCCGGGTCGAGCCCGCCAGCGCGGCCAGCAGGAATCCGGCGACGGCGACCGGCACCGCCGCCAGGCCGAACAGCGGCGAACGGGCGACGGTCCCATCCGCTTGCAGGTACGACATCCCGGCCTGTGCCAGGGCCGGCGCGAGGGCCACCATGCCGGACAGCAGCAGCGTCGGCCCGAACAACAGCCACGATCGGGCCCCGCCCGGGCCGGGCGGCGCGGCGGGCAGGGTGGTGCCGAGCAGAAACAACGCCACCGCGACGACGCCGAGCAGCCAGGCCGCCCAGCCGCCGTGCCAGACGAGGTCGTAGGTGTCCAGCAGCGCGTGCCCAACGGCGTTGACCGCCAGCCCGAGCGCCAGCCCCGGCACCGGGCGGTCGGTGCCGGCGGCGACGCCGACCAGCCACACCAGCCCGGCCATCAGGCCCGCGGTGGCCAACCAGAGCTGCGGGCGGCCGCCCGGGGTCGCGGTGAGCGCGAGCCGGGTCACGGCCAGCACGACGGCCGCGGCGACGGTCACCGGGCGGGTACCGAGCCGACGGACCAGCGCCGGCGCGGCCAACGCCAGGACGAACCAGCCGAGCGCGAACGCGCCCATCAGCTCGGCCGGAGTGGAGGCGGCCTGCCCGAAGATGGTGATGATGCCGGGTAGCCAGACGCGCAGCACGTCGATGAGCAGGATGACGCCCAGCGCGAGCGATGAGGTGGTGAGCTGGCGGTAGCGCACCGGCGCCCCACTTCCCGTCGACGGACCGACTCGAAGGGGGGAGCCGGCACGGCGATTCTGCGCGTACCGCCCGGTCGGGTCAACGGTTCCGACACGCACGAGGGGCGTCCACCACGCGGTGGACGCCCCTCGCAGCTCGGTCGGTCAGCGCTTGCTGGCCGCCTTCTTGGCCGGAGCCTTCTTCGCCGGAGCCTTCTTGGCCGCCGTGCTCTTGCTCGCCGCCGCGGTGGTCTTCTTCGCCGTGGCGGACTTGGTCGCCGCGGCGCTCTTCTTCGCCGGGGCGGTCTTCTTGCTGGCGACCGTCTTGGTCGCGGTGGTCTTGCTCGCCTTGGCCGGGGCGGTCTTCTTGCTGGCCGCCTTCGTGGCCGTGGTGGTCTTGCTCGCCTTGGCCGGGGCCGTCTTCTTGCTGGCCGCCTTCGTGGCGGTGGCCTTGGTGGCGCTGGCCTTGGTGGCGGTGGCCTTGGTGCCCGTCGCCTTGGCGCCGGCCGCCTTCGCCGTGGTGGTCGCCGTCTTCTTCGCCGCCACCGTGGCCTTCGGCACCTTGCCGCTGGCCACCATCTCCTTGAACCCGGCGCCGGGACGGAAGGTCGGGACGGACGTCTTCTTGACCTTCACCGCCTCGCCGGTACGCGGGTTGCGCGCTGTTCGTGCGCCACGGACACGCTTTTCGAATGCTCCGAATCCGGTGATCGCCACCTTCTCGCCCTTGGTGACCGCCGCCTGGACCTCAGTGAGGACCGCGTCGAGCGCGGCCGTCGCCGTTTTCCGGTCCCCCAGGCGAACGGCGAGCGCCTCGATGAGCTCGGCCTTGTTCACGACTTCCTCCCGATTGTGCAACTGACTCGACGCGAGCCATTCTGCGCGCACCGTATGCCCTGTAGTGCCTGGACACAAACATTCGGCGGAAAAAATCCCTTGTGTCGTAACGGATTCGCCCCCACCGGTTGGACCGGTGAGGGCGAAATCCGATGTGCAGTACGCGTACGGCTATGCCACGGAGGGCAGGAACGGCGGTCGGCTGGCCTCGTAGGAGTCGATGTCGGCGGCGTGTCGGAGGGTGAGTCCAATGTCGTCCAGGCCCTCGATCAGCCGCCAGCGGCTGAAGTCGTCCAGCGGGAACGACCAGGTCGCGTCCCCGGCCCGGAGCTGTCGGGCGGTCAGGTCGACGGTCACCGGCGTGGTCGGATCGGCCTCGACGAGATCCCACAACTCCTCGACGGCTTTCAATTCCAACTCGACCGGCAGCAGGCCCTCCTTGAGTGCGTTGCCGCGGAAGATGTCACCGAAGCGCGGGGACACCACCGCACGGAAGCCCCAGTCCCGCAGCGCCCAGACCGCGTGCTCACGTGAGGACCCGGTGCCGAACTCCGGTCCGGCGACGAGGATCGACGCCCCGGAATAGGTTTCATCGTTGAGCACGAATGCCGGGTCTTCCCGCCAGGCGTTGAACAACCCGTCGGCGAAGCCGGTACGGGTCACCCGCTTGAGGTACACGGCCGGGATGATCTGATCCGTGTCCACGTTGGACCGCCGCAGTGGCACGGCCGTACCGGTGTGGGTGGTGAACTTGTCCATCTCGTCGGTCCCTTCTACAGGTCGGCGGGGGCGGCCAGCCGGCCGACCACGGCGGTGGCGGCGGCGACCGGCGGGGACACCAGATGGGTACGTCCGCCCCGGCCCTGCCGGCCCTCGAAGTTGCGGTTGGAGGTGGAGGCGGAGCGCTCGCCCGGCTTGAGCGTGTCCGGGTTCATGCCCAGGCACATCGAGCAGCCGGCGAACCGCCATTCGGCGCCCGCATCGGCGAAGACCTTGTCCAGACCCTCGGCCTCGGCGGCCTCACGTACGGCGGCGGAGCCGGGCACCACGAGCATCCGCACCCCGTCGGCGACCTGGTGCCCGCGCAGCACGTCGGCGGCGGCCCGCAGGTCCTCCAGACGGCCGTTGGTGCAGGAGCCCACGAAGACCACGTCGATGGGCAACTCCCGCAGCGGGGTGCCGGGGCGCAGATCCATGTACTCCAGGGCCCGGCGTGCGGCGGCGCGCTCCGCGTCGGTGGTGAACTCCTCCGGGTCGGGCACCGGCGCGCTCAGCGGCGCGCCCTGGCCGGGGTTGGTGCCCCAGGTGACGAACGGCGTGACGCGGCTGGCGTCCAGCGTCACCTCGGCGTCGAAGCGCGCGCCCTCGTCGGTGGGCAGCGTCCGCCACCAGGCGAGCGCCGCGTCCCAGTCGGCGCCCTGGGGCGCGTTCGGCCGACCCTTGAGGTACGCGAAGGTCGTCTCGTCCGGCGCGATCATGCCGGCCTTGGCGCCCCACTCGATGGACATGTTGGCGATGGTCATCCGCCCCTCCATGGAGAGGTTGCGGATCGCCTCGCCGCGGTACTCCACGATGTGCCCACGACCACCGCCGGTGCCGACCTGGGTGATCAGCGCGAGCACCAGGTCCTTGGCGGTGACGCCCGGCGCGAGCTGGCCGGTGACGTTCACGGCCATCGTCTTCGGCCGGCTCTGCGGCAGCGTCTGGGTGGCCAGCACGTGCTCCACCTCGCTGGTGCCGATGCCGAAGGCGAGCGCCCCGAACGCGCCGTGGGTGGCGGTGTGCGAGTCGCCGCAGACGATCGTCAGACCCGGCTGGGTGAGCCCGAGCTGCGGGCCGATGACGTGCACGATGCCCTGGTTGTCGTCGCCGAGCGGGTGCAGCCGCACCCCGAACTCGGCGCAGTTGCGGCGCAGCGTCTCGATCTGCGTACGCGACGTCGGGTCCGCGATGGTGAGCAGGTCACCACGGCGGGACCGGAACGCCGGATCGGCGTACCCGGTCGGGGTGTTGTGGTCCTCGGTCGCGAGGGTCAGGTCGGTACGACGCACCCGGCGCCCGGCGAGCCGGAGCCCGTCGAACGCCTGCGGGCTGGTCACCTCGTGCAGCAGGTGCAGGTCGATGAAGAGCAGGTCCGGCTCACCAGCGGCGGACCGTACGACGTGCGCGTCCCAGACCTTCTCGGCCAGGGTCCTCGGCTCAGGAGTGACTCCCACCATCTGGACATCCTAAATTCTGGGAGGTAAGTTTCGGCTTGTGGGACACAGTATGAGTGGTGTCGGCGTTCTCGACAAGGCGGTGGTCATCCTGGCCGCCTGTGTCGACGGCGCCAGCCTTGCCGAACTCGTAGAACGCACCAAGCTGCCCAGAGCCACCGCACACCGGCTGGCGCAGGCTCTGGAGATCCACCGGATGCTGGTCCGGGACACACAGGGCCGTTGGCGCCCCGGGCCTCGGCTCGGCGAGCTGGCCAACGCCGCGCCGGACGTCCTGCTGACCGCCGCCGAGCCCCTGCTCGCCGCGCTGCGCGACGCCACTGGTGAGAGCGCCCAGCTCTACCTGCGCCGCGCCGACGAGCGCATCTGCGTGGCCGCCGCGGAGCGCGCCAGCGGCCTGCGGGACACCGTCCCGGTAGGTTCGGTGCTGCCCATGACGGCCGGTTCGGCGGCGCAGATCCTGCTCGCCTGGGAGCCGCCGGAGGCGGTGATGCCGCTGCTCCCACGCAGCAAGTTCACCGGCCGCACCCTGGCCGAGGTACGCCGCCGGGGCTGGGCGCAGAGCGTCGCCGAGCGGGAGGCCGGTGTGGCGAGCGTCTCCGCGCCGATCCGCGACCGCACCGGCCGCGTGATCGCCTCGATCAGCATCTCCGGCCCGATCGAACGCCTCGGCCGCCGCCCCGGCGAACGCCACGCCATGGCCGTGGTGCGAGCCGGCCAACGCCTCTCCGGCCTCTAACCCCGCCCCCGCGCCCCTCACCCGCTTGCCCGCGGTGATCATGAAGTTGTTGTCACGACACGCCGACACGGGTGGCAATAACTTCATGATCAACGGGACGAGCCGGGCCGGAGCCCGACCGAGGGCGGGCGGGCGGGAGTCACCCCAGACCGGGTCCCGCCGACCCCGCCGGCCAACCCCTCCCGCCGACTTCCCCCGCTCGCCCCCGTTGATCAAGAGGATTGCGTCACGACACGCCGTTCCCGATGACGCGAATCTCTTGATCACCGAGGTGGGCCGGGTGGGCCGGGATATGGAAAAGGCTCACCTCGCGGAACGAGGTGAGCCTTTGGTTGTAGCCCCGACCGGATTCGAACCGGCGCTACCGCCTTGAGAGGGCGGCGTCCTGGGCCGCTAGACGACGGGGCCAGAACTTTCCTGTTCACCACCCTCGCGGGCGGCGCGGCTTGTAGTCTAGCGGCACCGCCCGCGAGGGCGAGAACCGGGTGCGGGGCAACGGCCGCACCCTCGCGGCCCAGATCGACTCGGGTTTCGTGAACTCGGGCTGTCAGCCGGCCCAGGACACCACGATTTCATGCAAGCCGAGTCGATCAAGCCAAGCCAGGCCGCGACCGACCGGCAGGCCACGACAACCCAGGCCACGAACAAGCCAGGCCACGAACAAGCCAGGCCACGAACAAGCCAGGCCACGAACAAGCCAGGCCACGAACAAGCCAGGCCACGAACAAGCGCCAGGCGGCGGACACGAAGCAGCCCGCCTCACCGTAGTGAGACGGGCTGTGCACGATGTAGCCCCGACCGGATTCGAACCGGCGCTACCGCCTTGAGAGGGCGGCGTCCTGGGCCGCTAGACGACGGGGCCAGAACAACTTTCGCTCCCCCACCCTTGCCGGGCGGAGGAGCTGCACTCCATCGGAGACCACTCTCCGCCCCCGTAGGGACGGAGTCGAACTCCGTCAGAATCCAGCGTCCGGGATTCTCGCGAATCCCAGCTGCGCTGGGGTACCAGGACTCGAACCTAGACTAACTGAACCAGAATCAGTCGGGCTGCCAATTACCCCATACCCCATCGGCCCCTTGCGGCGCCGGGAGTGAACATTACCCTCCCGGTGCCGGCAGGCCAAATCCGATCCCCCCGAAACACCCTTGAGCTGCGGAAACAGGGGCATCAGACCGATCAGGCGACGGGGACCACCGGGTTGCTGAGCTCGCCGATGCCCTCGATCCGCACGGAGACCGTATCCCCCTCGACGAGCGGACTAACCCCCGCCGGGGTGCCGGTGAGCACCACGTCGCCGGGCAGCAGCGTCATCACGTGCGAGATGTACGACACCAGGCCGGGCACGTCGAAGACCATGTCCTTCGTTCGGCCGAGCTGGCGTACCTCCATCTCGTCGGGGTTGCGACCGACCTCACACCGGATCTCCAGGTCGGAGACGTCCAGACCGGTGGTGATCCACGGCCCGATGGGGCAGAACGAGTCGAAGCCCTTGGCTCGGGTCCACTGCCCGTCGGAGCGCTGAAGGTCCCGGGCGGTCACGTCGTTGGCGCAGGTGTAGCCGAAGATGGCGCGTTCGGCGGCGGCGCGGTCAGCCCGGCGGGCGCCCGGAGCGCCGATCACGACGGCCAACTCCGCCTCGTGCTCGACCTGCTTGGAGAAGATCGGCAGCCGGATCGCGTCGCGCGGCCCGATCACCGAGGTGGACGGCTTGAGGAAGAGCAACGGTTCCTTGGGCACGTCGTTGCCGAGTTCGGCGGCGTGGTCGGCGTAGTTGCGGCCCACGCAGACCACCTTGCTGGGCAGGATCGGCGAGAGGAGCCGGACGTCGGAGAGGGCCCAGCGGGCCCCACTGAAGGAGAGTTGGCCGAACGGGTGACCCTCGATCTCGGCGATGGTCAGGCCCTGTGGCCCGGCCTCCGGTTCGCCCTCGACGGCTCCGAACGACATTCCCTTGGCATGAGCGAAACGAGCGATACGCACCCGGCCAATCTAGCCCCGCTTACGCGTCCACCGGCCACAACGCCTGGCGGGTGTGCGCAACCCGTCAGTGTCGCGGCACTTTAGCGCAGCTCGGGACGGCCGAGGCGGAATTCCGCACTTCGTACCCGCACGGTGGCCGGGCAGCCCTAGCGTCGGCTCCGGAGGTTCGTTCGTATGCCTGCATCGACACGACACCACAGAGCCCTCGCAGTGTTCGTACACTGCCTCGGCATCCTCGCCGCCGTGCCGGCCCTGCCCGCGGCGGCCCCGGAGGCGGCGGCCGCGCCACGACCGGCGGCCGTCACGCCACCGCCAGCCGCGCCACCACCGGCGGCCGTCACGCCACCGCCAGCCGCGCCACCACCGGCGGCCGTCACGCCACCGCCAGCCGTGCCACCACCGGCGGTCGGCACGCCACGACCAGCCGCGCCGCCGCCCACGACCGGGCCGACGGCGGTCGGACCGCCGGTGCCGGTGGCCGCGCGGGCGACCAGCGCGGAGCCCACGCCGCCCTCGGCGCCACCGGCGGTGGCGACGCCCACGCGGGCCGTCGTTCCGGCGCCCCCGCCTCCGGTCACGGTGGCGGTAGCGCCGGAGAGCAGTCCGGCGCCGCGTTACCGGATCCACGTTCGCAACGTGGGCAACTCGCCGGTCGACACCACGGTGCGTCAGGAGTTGCCGTCCGGATCGTCGGCGACCGCGATCAGCGCGGGCGGCCGGTCCAGCCGGTCCGGCGGGTCGACGGCCGAGGTGACGTGGCGGTTGCGGTTGCCGGCCCACAGCAGCACGACGCTGGGCACGGCCCTGACGGCGACCGCGCCGGGTCAGCCGTTGACCGCGCCGGCCTGCGCGTTCACCAGTGACGGCAGCCGGCCGTACGACTGCGCCACCGCCACCTGGCAGGCGGCGGCCGCAGCCCCGGCGGCGGAGGCCACCGAGGCGCCGCCGTGGCGGCGGTACCCGGTGCTGCTGGCCGGGTTGGGGATCCTGCTGCTGATCAGCGCCGCCGTGGCCTGGGTGTGGCGTCGACGACGGGGACGCCAAGGTCGACGGATAACCGCGGCCGCCCTGGCGGACGGTGGACGCGGAACGATCTACCCGCGCCCGGCGACGCCGAGCCCGAGCCGACGCCGGCGTACCCCGCCGGTCTGGCTGCTGGTCAGCGGCGCGGTGGTGGTCCTGGCGGGGGTGATCGGCACGGCCGGCTGGACGGCGACCCGGCAGGTCTCGTCGATCGACACCCAGAAGCAGCCGACCAGTGGCGCGTGGCGGGGTACCGGGGTCGCCGGCCCGATGGGCGTGCCGCTGCGGGAGTCCGCGTTCGAGTTCACCGTCTACCGGATGACGTGCGGCGTGGCGGGCAGCGCGGCCACCGCCCCGGGGGCCAGCGCACCACCGCCGGGCGCGCGGAGCTGTCAGGCCACCGTGGGGGTGCGCAACCTCACCGGGTCGCAGCAGCCCTGGCACGGCCAGTTGCAACGCGCCTACCTGCCCGGCAACCGCTGGGTGAGTACGGACGAGTCGGCCACCCGGGCGGCCAACCTGGGGCGGGACGTCTTCGCCAACCCGGTGGCCGCGGGCAGTCGGGTGGTGCTCCCGCTGGTCTTCACCGTCGACGGGCGGGACCCACCCCGGCAGCTGGAGCTGCGCAGCGGGGTGTTCTCGGCCGGCGTCCGGGTGCAGATGCCCTGACCGGCGTGCGGGCGGCGGTCGTACCCTGGGTTCCGTGACCGCCGCCCTCGCCCCCGCCGTGCTCGACGTGGCGACCTGGCAGGCCCGTCGCCGGGCCCACGAGGAGCGGGCGGACGCCTGGCTGACGCCGCACCTGGCGCGGCGGCGTCGTGGCGAGCGGCATCCGGTGGAGGACTTCCTCTTCACCTACTACTCGCACCGGCCGGCCCAGCTACGCCGCTGGCATCCCGGCGCGGGCGTCGAGCTGCGCGACGCCGACCCGGCCGAGTTCGGCCGGGACTACCGCGCCACGTCCGCCGGGGTCACCCTCGACACCGAGGGGGTACGCCTCAGACGCGCCGATTCGATCGCGTGGATCCGTTCGCTACTGGCGGCCACGGCGGGCCGGGCGCCGCACTTCGGCTGCTTCGGGATGCACGAGTGGGCGATGGTGTACCGGCAGACCCGCGAGGAGCTGCGTCACAACGCCTGGCCGCTGCGGCTGGCCCCGGAGCGGACCGCCGAGGTCGTCGAGGAGCGCGGTGTGCGGTGCAGCCACTTCGACGCGTACCGGTTCTTCACTCCGCCGGCCCGGCCGTTGAACGTGCTCAATCCGACGCGCGAGACGCAGCACGCGAACGAGCAGCCGGGCTGCCTGCACGCCAACATGGACCTCTACAAGTGGGCGTACAAGCTGTCGCCCCTGGTCCCGTCCGAGCTGGTGGCGGACTGTTTCGAGTTGGCCCGAGCGATCCGCACGCTGGACATGCGGGCCAGCCCGTACGACCTGGCGGCGCTCGGTCATCCGCCGGTGCGGGTGGAAACGCCGGAGGGTCGGGCCGAGTACGCGACGGCGCAGCGCGGGTTCGCCGACCGCGCGGCAGTGCTCCGCGACCGGCTGCTCGCCGCCATCCCCTAGCGCACGGGGTGTCAGCGCGGGCGGGCCCGCAGGCCGTCGAGGAGCAGCGCGACCACCGCGGCCAGGTCGTCGTCGAGGCCCGGCTCGTCCCACTCCGTCCGGTGCGACGGGTGATGGAAGCGTGCGGTGGCCTGCAGCAGCGCACGGCCGGCCACCGCCGGGTCGGGCACGGTGAACTCGCCGGCAGTCACCCCGTCGGCGACGATCAGACTGAGCTGACCGGCGAGGACCTCCAGGTGGTTGGCGACCGCCCCCTCGGAGAGCGTGGCGAGCTGGTGGAAGTTGTCGAACAGCTCCGGGTCCTCGCGGGCCATCCGTCGCTTGGTGCCGCTCAGTTCGGCCAGCCACCGGCGCAACCGCTCGGAGGCCGGACCGGTTGCGGTGGCGACGTCGACCAGCGGGGTCGACACCCGGGCCAGCCAGCGTTCGGCGACCGCCTCGCGCAGCGCGGCCTTGCTGGCGAAGTGCCGGTAGACGCTGCCGTGGCTGACGCCCAGCGCGCGGGCCACGTCGAGAACGGTGGCCTTCGCCGGGCCGTACCGGCGCAGCACCTCCTCGGCGGTGTCGAGGATGCGGTCGGCCGTCAGGGCGGTGGCGTCGCTCATCGTCCCAGCCTTCCTGACGACGTCGCCGGTCGTGGCGCGACCCCCGGCCCGGCTGTCGCGCCACGACGGAGCGGTCATGCCCGCTCGCTGTCCAGCATCGCCATCTGCACGTCGCCGTAGCGGCTGCCGGCCACCGCGTCGGAGGGTACGGCGGCCTCGATCGCGGCCAGGTCCGCCTCGGTCAGGGTGACCGTGGCCGCGCCGAGCGCCTCGGTCAGCCGCTCCCGGCGGCGGGCGCCGATCAGGGGAACGATGGTCTCACCCCGGGACAGCACCCAGGCGATGGCGATCTGCGCCACGGTGACGCCCCGCGCCTCGGCGACGGCGCGCAGGGCGTCCACCAGCGCGAGGTTGCGGTCCAGGTTCGCGCCCGTGAACCGGGGCAGGTCGGCGCGGAAGTCGCGGGCGGTCGTCTGGCGCTGCGGCGTCCAGTGACCGCTGATCAGTCCCCGGGACAGCACCCCGTACGCGGTGATGCCGACGCCCAGCTCGCGGGCCGTGGGCAGGATCGTGGCCTCGGGGTCGCGGGAGATCAACGAGTATTCGATCTGGAGATCTGCGACGGGGTGCACCGCGTGGGCCCGTCGCAGCGTCTCCGCGTTCACCTCGGACAGGCCGATGTGCCGGATGTGGCCGGCCTTGACCAGGTCGGCCAGGGTGCCCATCACGTCCTCGACCGGCACGTCCGACGGGAGCCGGGCGGGGCGGTAGATGTCGACGTGGTCGGTGCCGAGTCGGCGCAGCGTGTACGCCAGGAAGTTCTTGATCGCGACGGGTCGGAGGTCGTGGCCGATCCAGTTGCCGTCGACGTCGCGCAGGGAGCCGAACTTGACGCTGATCACCGCGTTGTCGCGGTTGCGACCGCGCAGGGCGTCGCGAAGCAGCATCTCGTTGTGGCCCATGCCGTAGAAGTCGCCGGTGTCGAGCAGGGTGATGCCGGCGTCCAGGGCGGCGTGGATGGTGGCGATGCTCTCGGCCTCGTCGGCGGGGCCGTAGAGGTCGGACATGCCCATCAGGCCGAGCCCGAGGGCGGAGACGGTGGGGCCGTTGCTGCCGAGGGTGCGGGTGTCCATCGGTCTTCCTCTCACGTGGGGTACCCGGATGACAGTACACCAATCGGCTGACAGATTCCAGATTCTGTCATTCAAAGGCAGGATGGGTCGTCGAGATGACGTCGGGTTAAGCTACTCGCCGTCCACGCGGCGGTCGCGCTTGCGCTGCGACTGGCGCTTCTTCTCGGCCAACCGGCGCTCCTTCGCGCCCCGCGACGGCCTGGTCGCCCGACGCGGTGGCGGGGGCGGCGCGGCGGCCTCGCGCAACAGCGCGACCATCCGCTCGCGGGCCGCCTCCCGGTTGGCAAGCTGCGCCCGGTGCTCGCTGGCCGCGATCGTCAACACGCCGTCCACCAGGCGGTTGGCGAGCCGTTCCAGCGCCCGCGACCGGATCCAGTCGGGTACCGACGGCGAGTTCGCCAGGTCGTAACTCAGCTCGACTCGGGAGTCGGCCGTGTTCACGCCCTGCCCACCAGGGCCCGACGAACGGGAGAAGCGCTCCCGCAGCTCCCCGGCGGGGACGACCCACCGGTCGGTCACCCGCAGTCCGTCGTCCACGCCCCGAGGCTAGCCCGCCGGGAGTCGCAGCGGGTCACCGGTGCGAAGGCTCATCCCGCGTCGTTGACGAGGTGGACGAGGTGGGCGCCGGGCCGGCGGTCTCGTCGTCCGAACCCGCCGCCGCGTACGCCACCGCCCCGAACAGCAGCAACCCCACGACCGCGGCCTTCACGGCCACTCCGCGGACCAGCCCCCACGCGCCTCGGCGAGCGCCGGGCACCGATTTCTTCGCGGTCTGGTAGTCGGTCCACCCGCGCCGTGCCCGGGCGTACGCCGACCCCACCGCCCATCCGATGATCAGGCCCACCAGCAGGAGGACCGTGAGAAGAGGACGCTCCACCTCAGCCAGTATCCATATCGAGCGTCATATTTCCATCCTGCGCTGACGTCGGGCCGGATATCCGACACTGAAGGCGGCCGGCAGGGCCGTTCGGGCAGGTCAGCCGCCCTTGCCGATGATCGTGTCGGCGGTCTGCTGGACCTGCTCGATGGGGATGGCGAAGCCGATTCCGATCGAGCCGTTACCGTCGATGGTGGCGATGGCGGTGTTCACGCCGACCACCTCGCCCCGGGCGTTGACCAGCGGCCCGCCCGAGTTTCCGGGGTTGATGGACGCGTCGGTCTGCACCGCGCGGTGCCGGTTCTTGCCCAACCGCACCTGACGGTCCAGCGCGCTGACGATGCCGGCGGTGACCGTCCCGGACAAGCCCAGCGGTGAGCCCACCGCCAGCACAGGCTCACCGACCCGGGTCGCGCCCGGCTTCGCCAGCGGCAGCGGGGCGAGTCCGGCCGACGGTGGCACCTTCAGCACCGCCAGGTCGCTGCCGGCCTCCCGGCCGACCACCTCGGCTTCGTACCGGCGACCGTCGGGCAGCTCCACCGTCACCGGTCCGCCACCCCCCTTGGCCAGGATGTGGTCGTTGGTGACCAGGTGCTGCTGGTCGTCGATGGCGAATCCCGAGCCCGTCGCGGACGCGCCGTTCGCGCCCCCGGCGAGCACCGACACCACGCCGGGCACGGTCCGCTCGGCGGCGGTGACCAGCTCCGCCGGCACCGGCGCGGCGGACGCGGCAGCCGGCCCGCCGGCACCGTCCCGGCTGGCCACCACGCCCCCGGCCAGCGCGCCCGAGACGGCCGAGACCGCCACGATCGCCAGCGCGGCGAGCAACCGACCGGGTCGCCGCCCTCCGGGGTCCCGGCCCGGGCCGGGAGCGTCCCACCATCCTCGCCCGTCCGGATCGAGGTCCGGCGAGATGAACCAGGGACCGCGCGGTTCGCCCAGTCCGGTCTGCACTGCCATGCGTACTCCTCACGGTCGACGTCGGCGCTGCGGGTCAGGGCAGCCGGGAGAACCAGCGCATCGATCCGGCGGCGGCCCCCATCGCGAACACCAGTCCGAGGCCGATGAACCGTGCCGACACGTCCTGGCGTTCGGTGCGGTAGCCGACCGAACTGCCGATGTCGTCGTAGACGGCGCGCAGTTCGTCGACGGTGCTGGCCTCGTGGAACATCCCGCCGGTCTCGTCGGCGACGGCCCTGAGCGTCTGCCCGTCGACCGGCACCTGGATCGGCCGTCCGCCCCGGTCCACGAACCCCGACGGGGTGCCGAAGGAGATCGCGTGCACCGGCACCTTCGCCGCGACGGCCTCCGCCGCCGCCTCCATCGGGTCCATTCCCGAGGTGTTGGCCCCGTCGGACAGCAGGATGATCCGGGCCGGCGGTGGTTCCGTCGCGGCCTCGCTGTCCAGGCTCTTGACCGCTCCGAGTGAGGTGTTGATGGCCTCACCGATCGCGGTGCCCTGCACCCCGGTCACCCCCTCGGCCAGCCGGCCGATGCCCTCGTCGAGGGCGTCCCGGTCGGTGCCCGGTGGCACCAGGACGGCGGCGCTGCCGGCGAACGCGACGAGCCCCACGTTGAACTCGTCGGGCAGGCCCTCGACGAACCGTCGAGCCGCCTGTTTGGCCGCCGCAAGCCGGTCCGGCTCGACGTCGGTGGCGAGCATCGAGGTGGACACGTCGACGGCAACCATCACGGTGGCCCGCTCGCGGGGCACCCGGACCTCGGCGCTGGGCCGGGCGAAGCCGACCACCAGCAACGCCAGCATGGCCAGGAACAGCCCGGCGGGTACGTGCCGACGCCAGGCCGGCCGTTCGGGCGCCACCCGGTCCAGCAGACGCAGGTTGGTGAAGCGGACGGCGTAGCGGGCGCGTCCGCGCTGCACCACCAGGTAAGCGACGACAAGCGCGAGCACGCCCACCAGCAGCCAGAGCCGCAGCGGGGATTCCCAGCTCACGCGGCACCTCCCCGGGCGGCCCCGGCCGGCGCGGCGGCCATCCGTCGCTGGACGTGCACGTGGCGGACGATGTCCGCGCTGACGTCGCGGTCGGTACGCAGCGCCAGGTGTGTCGCACCACTGCGGCGCAACGCCGTTCGGACCTGATCCCGCTGGGCGGCGGCTGCCGCGGCGTAGCGCTCCCGCAGGCGGCGGTCCGATGTGCACACCTCGCGGCGACGGCCGGTCTCCGGGTCGACGAGCGTGATCAGGCCGACGTCGGGCAGTTCCAGCTCGCGGGGGTCGGTCACCTCGATCGCCAGCACCTGGTGGCGCGCGGACAGCCGGCGCAGGGTCCGCTCCCAGGGTGGCGGGTCGGCGGGGTCGTCCGGAAGGCCGTCGAGGAAGTCGGAGACCACCACCACGAGTCCACGCTGGTTGGCCACCCGCTGCAACGCGTCGAGCCCGTCGGCCAGCTCCGGAGCCGGCGCGGTCGACCGTTGCCCCGGCCCATGGGCGGGCGCGCTGGCGCGCGGGGCCGCGAGCAACGCCCGCAGCAGGCCGAGCAGATGGGTACGCCCGCAGCGGGCCGGGAAGCGTCGCATCCCGTCGGCGGTCAACACCTGGGCGCCCAACCGGTTGCCGACGCCCGCGGTCAGGAAGCCGACGGCCGCCACGGCGGTCACCGCCAGCTCCCGTTTGTCCAGCTCGGCGGTGCCGAACTCCATGCTGGCGCTGGAGTCGACGAGCAGCCAGGTGGTCAGTTCCCGATCGGCGTCGACCTGGCGGACGTGCGGCACCGCGGTCCTGGCCGTCACCGCCCAGTCCATCCGTCGGACCTCGTCCTCCCCCGGCCGGTACTCCCTGCTGCCGGCGGGTTCGCTACCCGGCCCGGGCAGCAGGCCTCGGTACTGACCGTGCAGCAGGCCGTCGAGTCGCCGGGTGACGGTCAGTTCGAGTCGGCGCAGACGTTGGTCGGGAGTCAGCTCGGCCAGGCCGGGATCGGATGCCGCGCTCACCGACGCACGGGCGGCGCGTCTCATGCCGCCGCCAGGTCGGGCGTCTGCTGGAGGTGCCCGGTGCCCACCCGGGGCGGGGGCACCGCCTCGACGAGTCGCCGGACGATGCTCTCCGCCGAGACCCCGTCGGCCACGGCGTCGAAGGAGAGCACCAGTCGGTGGGACAGGACGTCCACCGCCAACTCCCGGACGTCCTCGGGCAACACGTACTCCCGCCCGCGCAACAGCGCCTGCGCCCGGGCTGCGGCGACCAGGCCCAGCGTGGCCCGGGGGCTGGCGCCGTACGCGAGCAGCGGCGCGATCTCCGCCAGGCCGAACCGGCCCGGGTCGCGGGTGGCGAGGATCAGCCGGACCACGTACTCGGCCAGGGCGTGATGGACGAAGATCCGCTCGGCGAGCCCCTGGAGGTGTCGCAGTCGTTGCGGGTCGAGCACCTGCCGCGCGCTGGGTCGGTCGCTGCTCATCCGGTAGAGGATCGCCAGTTCGTCGGCGTCGCCGGGGTAGTCGACGACCACCTTCATGAGGAACCGGTCGCGCTGCGCCTCGGGGAGCTGGTAGACCCCTTCGGACTCGATCGGGTTCTGGGTGGCCAGCACCAGGAACGGCGTCGGTACGGGCCAACTGCGCCCGCCGATGGAGACCTGCCGTTCGGCCATCGCCTCCAGCAACGCCGACTGGACCTTGGCGGGCGCCCGGTTGATCTCGTCGGCCAGCACGAGGTTGGCCATGATCGGGCCCAGCTCGATGTCGAAGGTCTCCTTCGAGGCCCGGTAGATCCGCGTGCCCACGATGTCGGAGGGGACCAGGTCCGGGGTGAACTGGATCCGGGAGAAGGTGCCGCCGACCACGGTGGCGAGGGTCTGCGCGGCGAGGGTCTTGGCCACGCCGGGCACGCCCTCCAGGAGGCAGTGCCCGTTGGCGAGCAGTGCGGTGAGCAGACGCTCGACGAGCCGATCCTGCCCGACGATCACGCGTTTGACCTCGAAGAGGGTCTGTTCCAGCTCGGCGCCGCTCGGCTCGGGATCGACCGAGGTGGGCATGCTGGCCAGGGTGTCCGAGATGTCCGTCACGGTGCTTGCTTCCCGGCCGGGACCCCCGGCAAACGTGGGATTGTGTGGGCCGGACCGGCCGGGAGCGCCCACAACGGGCACGGGCCGCGCGAAAGAGTGACGAGCCACGCGAGCCGGCCGCGCGGGGTCGAATCACCCACGGGAGCGGCCAGGAGGGCACACCGGTAGACGGCGGGTCACGCGATCCGACCCCCGCGCGGGTGCGCGGGGGTCGGGCCGTGTCAGCTCGCTCAGAAGGTGTGCGTGAGCAGCGTGAAGCCCAGGTCGGCCGGGACCCCGGACGAGTTGTAGGTCTGGACGAAGACCGCGTTCGGGGTGCCCAGCCGCGGGGCGACGGTGGCCTCCCCGGCGGGCGGGATGCAGCAGGCGTTGGCGCTCGAGATGGTCGCCAGGTAGGCGCCGGTCGAGACGTTCACGCCGAACTGCACCTCGTACTGACCGGCGCCGTACTTGATGACGGTGCCGGTGCCGCGGACCTTGGTGCCGTTGGCGTTGACGACGGTGTAGTAGGTGGCCGTCGCCAGGGTGCTGGCGTCGCCGGCCTTCAGCGCGGCCTTGGCCTTGCGGGCCGACTCCGCCGTCACCGGTGGCTGGGTGTTCGTGGCGCGGGAAGCCGGCTGGACGACCGCCTGCGGCGCCTTCGCCGACGGCTGGGCGACGGCGATGCCCCCACCCGCCAGGGTGAGTGCCGCGACCGCGAACCCGATCGCTGCCGCCTTACGTCGGAAGGATGTACTCATGACAGGTTCCCCCTTGTGTGACCGTGCGAATTCGGCCGACCCGCGGGGCGGGACGGATAACTGCCAAAATGAATTAGACGGTTGATTACTCGGTGATATTCACCCGCTCTGAGCTGGGATTACTACTCAGAGTTGCGTCGTTTCAACCAGATGGAACGTAGCACCGCGAAAAGCCGCAGGTCAATAGTTGATCTCGCATTATCGACCTGTCATCCAGCCGTCAGATAATTGTGAAAGGTGAACGGAGAACCATTCATGAAATTGCTCGACCGCGACCCGGTTAGGCTGAGCGCCATGATCGTCACCGACGACCCGCCCGCGCCGACCCGCCGCCGAGGTCTGATCCGTACCGCCCTCTGCTGGGTGGTCGTCGGGCCCACGGCCGCCTGGGCCGCCGTACGTCTGGCCGGACTGGACCGGGGACCGCTGGTGCAGGCGCTCGCCTTCACCCCGTACGTCGCCGCGGGAAGCGTGCTGGCGCTCGGGCTCAGCGTCGCGTTGCGGCGCTGGTGGCCGGCGGCGGTCGCGGCCCTGGCCGCCGTGGCGCTGCTCGGCGTGGTCGCGCCCCGGGCGCTGGCCGCGCCGCAGCCGACGGCTACCGGCCCGACGATCCGGCTGCTCACCGCGAACCTGCTCGCCGGTGCCGCCGACGCGTCGGCGCTCGTGGAGCTGGTCCGGCGGCACCGGGTCGACGTGCTCACCGTGCAGGAGTTCACCCCCGACGCGCAGGCCGCGCTGGACCGGCTCGGGCTAGACCGACTGCTCCCCTACCGGCAGCTCAACGCGCACGACGGGACGCCCGGCTCCGGGCTCTACTCGCGCTGGCCGCTCAGCGACGTCGGCATCCGTAACAACCGGGGCCAGGGCGGCTGGGGGTTCAGCCAGGCGTACGGCACCGTGGCCGTCCCCGGGGCGCCACCGGTCCGCGTCGAGTCGGCCCACCCGTCGGCGCCGTCCGCGCTGGACCAGGTCGACGCGTGGCGTACCGACCTGACCGCCCAACCACCCGCCACACCCGACGGTGAGCTGCGGATCCTCGCCGGGGACTTCAACGCCACCCTGGACCACGGGCCGCTGCGGGCGCTACTGCGCACCGGCTACGTGGACGCCGCCGACGCGACCGGAAAAGGACTGACCGGCACGTGGGGCCCGTACGACGGCGACCTGATCCCCCCGGTCACCATCGACCACGTCCTCCTCGACCGCCGCATAGCCGTCGACGAGGTGAAGGTGCTACCCCTCCCCAAGTCCGACCACCGCCCGGTGCTGGCGACCCTCCGCCTTCCCAACCCCTGACCCTGCCTGACGCGGGCCGCCGTCCGGGTGGACGGCGGCCCGCTGCCGGTTACAGGTTTCCGCCGCGGTTGAGCCAGGCCCGGACCGCGCCCTGGCGGTAGACGACGAGGTAGTCGGCCTTGCTGTCGCCGGTGACGTCGTTGAACTGGATGTACTCGCGCGGGTAGTGCGAGGCGTTGGACCAGTTCAGGTGCTGCTCGAAGCCGCCCGCGTCCTTGCCACCCCGGTTGAGGAACGCGTGGACGCTGCCGTCGGTGCCGACCATGAGGTAGTCGGCCCGGCCGTCGCCGTCGACGTCGGAGAAGCGGAGGCTGTTGAGCGAGGCGCCGTTGACGCCGGGGGCCCAGCTCAGCTTCTCCACCCACTTCGGCTTCTTGATCAGCGAGTCTCCGTCAGCGATGTTGAAGTAGGCGTGGACCCGGCCGTTGTCACCGATGCGCAGGGCGTCGTCGCGCCCGTCGCCGTTGACGTCGGCGAACCGGATGTGCGCGCGCTTGACGCCCTGCAACTGCGCCGGGCCGGCGTTCGCCATCTTGGTCCACCCCGGGGGTGAGGTGTTCGTGAGGGAGAGGTTGAGGTAGGCGTCCATGGTGCCGTCCTCGGTGACGAAGACGACGTCGTCGCGGCCGTTGCCGTCGATGTCGGCGAGGCGGATCTCGTTGCCGGGCGCCGCCGGGTTTGAGCCGGTGCCGACCTGTGCGCAGGTGGAGCAGGGATTGAACACTCCGGTGCCGCCGAGCCAGAGCGGCCAGGTGATGTGCCCGGGCTCGTCCTCGGTGTTGACGGCGACCCGGATCGAGCCGTCCTGGCGGATCTGGACGTAGTCCTGCCGCCGGTCGCCGTTCATCTCCGCGATCTCGGTCCGGAGGTAGTTCGCCGGCCGTTGCATGCCGGGCGCGATCACGCCGATCCGGCTCCAACCGGACCCCAGCGCCGTGCCGTCGTCGACCGGGTTGCCGGTCGCGTCGCACGGTGCGCTCGGCTCCGGCATCTCGGGCGTCCGGATCCAGCCCTGGTCCATGGCCTCCGCGATGCCGAAGTAGAAGGCGTAAGCGAGCTTGGCGTAGCCGCCGTCGTTCGGGTGGGCGTCGTTCTGCATGCCCTCACTGGCCTGGATGTTGCTGGTGTCCGCCCAGATCACGTGCTTGCCCTCGGCCCGCAGGTCGCGCACCACGTCGTAGATCGCCGGGTTGTAGGTGTCGATGCGGGGCTGGAGGCCGGACTTGTCGGTTGGCAACAGCTTGCCGACGACGACCGTGGCCCGGGGCGAGTAGGCGAGCGCCTTGTTGATGAGGTTCTTGAGGCGTTGGGGTGCGCCGGACAGGTCGTAGCTCTGGTTGATGTCGTTCGTGCCGGCCATCAGCGTGATGACGTTCGGTTTGTACTGGGCCACCTTGCAGTCGGCCACCCGGGTGATCTGGTCGATCCGCCAGCCGGGGTGCCCCTCGTGGTCGGGATCGTCCATGGTGCCGGCCTCCTGCGAGCCGACGAAGTCGACATCACCGGCGACGATGTCCAGCCCCTCGAACAGTTTCCGGCGATAGCCGTTGTTGTCCGAACTCTCCACACCCGCGGTGATCGAATCACCGAGCGGCATGACCCGAAGCTCGGTGGAGGCTTGCTCCAGCGCCTGCCGGCCCCGGGCAACGATGGCCGGCATCAACTCCGGCAGCTCGATGGTCACGCTGTCGAGCGCCTGTCTGGTCCCCGTACGGGCCCCCAGCCACACAAGCAGGTTGTAGAACGAGGTCCGCAGGTAGGTCTGCAGGCGCAGGGCGAGGGCCGCGCCACCTTCCTGGGCCCAGTTCATGATCGCGCCTCCGGCGTAGGCCAGTCCGGCACCCACCATTCCCGCCCAGAACGCCTTGGCCCAGACCTCACTGTTGCCGAGCGACTGACCATCGAACATCGCGGCGAACAGTTCGGTGAACAGGCCCCCGAAGAAGCCGGAGAACGGGCCGCAGGCGGGGGCAAGCGCGGGAAGGGCACCCGCCGCGACACCGCAGATGGCAACGGCCAGGAGGGTGATGGCCCCCGCACCAACCGTGATCACCACCCCCTGCCAGAAGCTCACGGTCGCCTGAACCTCCCCCGCCGGGATCACCACCACGAGGGTGGCGCCGACGGTGACCAGTTTGCCGTCGAAGGCGAGAGCAGGGGGCGCCCATTCACCAGTGGGCGGTACGACGCCAGGACGGTTCAACGTGAACCGGTCCCCGAGGAACTCGCCGAGCGACGTACCGCTGGCCTTCGCCCGCCGCGAGTCGTCGGTGAGCCTCTGCATGGAGTCGTGGAAGTGGTCCTGGTACTCGGCGCCGTGACCGGTGATCTGGAACATCGCGTCGTCGTCACTGTCGGCCAGCGTGCGCAGGTCGCCCGCGTGTCTGGCGCATCCCAGGCGCAGTGTGACGTCACCGGCCGCCGTTCCCGTCGGCAGGGTGAACGCGCTCTCCCCCCGGTCGCAGGGATCGAGACCCGCGGCCAGCGCCGGCCGGCCGGCCGTCAGCCCCAGCACCACGACGAGGATGCAGAGCGCACCGGACAGGAGTCTTCGGAAGGTGGACAAGGAATCAGCCCTGCCGGAACGAGTAGCCATGCGTTCTCCTCGGATGAGCGGAACAATTTGTCCATAGTGGACTGTCGGGATGAACTCTCGGGACCGTGTTCAGGCGGACGGCCACGTCGCCCAGCGACGGGGGTGCAGGCAGGGTCAGGTTGTTGACGCCGCCGGGTGCGACCATGCCGACCACAGAGCGGTGTAGGCGCCACCGCGGGCGATGAGATCGTCATGCGTACCGATCTCGACGATGGATCCGCCTTCCAGGAGGGCGATGCGATCACACGCCCGGGCCTGGGTCAGCCGGTGGGCGATCACCACTGCCGTGCGGCCCTCGATCAGCGCCGCGGCCGCCCGGTCCAGGTCACCGGCACCCGCGCTGCCGGCTTCGGCGGTCGCCTCGTCGAGCACGACGACGGGCGGGTCGCGCAGGAGCAGCCGGGCCAGCGCGAGCTGCTGCGCCCGTGCCGGCGGCATCGGGCCGGCTGCCCTGTCCAGCAGGTCGCGCGACACCCAGTCGCGCGCGCCGACCGCCGCCAGGGCGGTGAGGATGCGGTCGTCGTCGGCGTCCGGCGCGGCGTAGGTGAGGTTGTCGCGCAGGGTGCCGGTGAAGACGTGCGTCTCCTGCGACACCAGGCCGATCCAGTCGCGCAGCACGGCGGGGTCCAGGTCGGCGACGCCGACCGAGGTGTCCGGACTGGTCAGCGTGATCCGGCCGGCGCGTGCGGGGAAGGTGCCGGCGATCAGGTTCGCCAGCGTCGTCTTGCCGGCGCCGCTGCCGCCGACCAGCGCGAGCGAGGTGCCCGCCGGCACGTCGAGGTCGATGCCGGCCAGGACGTCGGGTTTCCCGCCGTACCCATGCCGTAGCCCGCGCACGGTGACCGCGACCCTTCCCGGCGTGCCCGGTCGCTCCCGCCTGCCGGCGGCGGGCGGCGGCACCAGCAGGACTCCGGCGGTACGCGCCATCGATGCCTGCGCGCGCTGCACGTCGTCGAAGGAGAGCAGCAGGGTGCCCAGCGGAGTGAACAGGCGGTGGAACAGCAGGGCGGCTGCCGTCACCGCGCCGACGGTGACCAGATCGGCGCGGACCGACCAGTAACCGGTCAGCAGAACAGCGGACAGCCCGGTCGCCTCGGCCGCGTTCATGCTCTTGCTGAACCACAGGAAGCTACGGGCCGCGCCCAGGGTTGCGGCCGAGTGGTCCCGTGACGCCGTCGTCAGCCGCTCGGTCTGCAGCGCGGCCATCCGGTACGCCGACACGGTGTCCCGTCCGTCAAGTGACTCCAGCAGTACCCGTCCGCGCTCGGCGGCGAGTGATCGCTCCTGTGCGTAGAGGCGGGCGGCCCGTGGCAGGTAGGTACGCAGGCTGAGTGCGTAGATCGGGAAGACCACCAGGAAGGCGAGCGCCAGCCGCCAGTCCAGGGTGAGGAAGCCCGCGACGGACAGCAGGACGGTGATCAGTGCGCGCAGGACCTCGGCCAGCAACGGGATCGCGGTGACGACGTTCTCCAGGTCCTCGGTCACCCGTGACGCCACCTCGCCACGGCCGGCGTCCTCCAGTACGGCCGGCGGCAGCTCGAGGGTGCGGTGGACGGCCCGGGCCCGCAGGTCCGCCGCGACGTGCGCGCCAAGGTGTTCGGTGGCGCGTAGGGCCAGCGCGGTGGCGGCGGCGCCGGCCAGGACGACAGCGCCGAGCCCGGCGGTCAGACCGGTCGCATGCGAGGCCCTGCCGGCGCTGACCGCGTCGACCAGCCAGCCCAGCAGCAGCGGGGCGGCAACGGTGGCGGCGGCGCTCAGCACGGTCCAGAGGAGGGCGGCGACGACCGCGGCTCGATGGGAGCTCAGGACCCTGGCGAGCAGAGTGAGGCTCTGCCGGCCGGTGGCGATCGGGAGCGCCGTCATCGCAGGACCGCCGCGGCGTATTCGGCGTCGGTGACGAGTTGGTCATGGGTGGACACCCGCGAGGTCCCGACGCCGGACAGAAACGCGACGCGGTCGCACCGGGTGAGCAACGTGGGGGACGTGGTCACGATGACGGTGCTGCGGCGGCCGTCGCGCCGAATGGCGGCCAGACCCGCGCCGACCCGGTCCGCGGTGACCGCGTCGACTGCGGTGAGGGGATCGCGCAGGACCAGCAGCGACGGCTGGGCTGCCAGGGCGCGGGCGAGCGCCACCCGCTGGCGCTGTCCGCCGGAGAGGTTGGTGCCGCCGTCGAGCAGCGCCGCGGTCACCTCGGTGGCCTGCGCCGCGCCGACAGCCCGACGCAGCGTCGCCGGGTCGGTGTCGCGGCCGGTGTCGAGGGCCTCGGCCAGCGTGCGGCCGAGAAGATGCACCAGGTGCGGCTCCACCAGCACGTCCTGGTGCGTCGCCGCCAGCGTGGCGATCAGGGTGTCGGCGGAGCCGGAACCGGTGGCGACGACGCCGAGCAGTTCACCCTCCCGTACGGAGAGATCGCACGCCGCGTCCGTGCGTGCCGGGGCAGCGCGGCGCGGCTGCGCACCGTCGAGCAGGACGGCGATGCGGATGGCGCTGGCCCTGGAGATCGCCAACTGCTTGATGCCGGCGGCGATCCGGTCGACCGGCTCGCCGGCGAACGCGACCATGGCCAGCACGGTGACGAAGCCGCCGACGCCGATGCGCCCAGAGAGCGCCATCGCGGCCGCGGCGGCGGTGGTGCCGACCAGCACGAGGCCACTGGTCACCGCGCCGATTCCTTCGGCGGCCGCTGATGCCGTGGCGCTTCGCAGCGCGGTGTCGCGGGAAGTCAGGTTCACCGTGCGGTAGCGGCGGACCGCTTCGGCGACGCCGCCGAAGCCGCGCAGCGGTCGCAGGGCTTGGACAAGCTCGGCGGCGAGGGCGGCGGCTGAACCGGCGGTGTGCTGCCGATCGGCGATCCTGCGCTCAAGCAAGGGGCTGATCCGGTTGACCGCCAGCCCGAGCGCGGGCACCCCGGCGGCGACGCCGAAGCCGAGCCAGGGATCGATCGAGAGCAGCACGGTCACGGTGACGAGCAGCCCGGCGACGCCCGAGATCAGCAGTACGGCCGCCCGCAGCACCTCGGCGGTGGCTTTGGAATCGGAGACCAGGACCGTCGACAGGTCCCCGGGCATCCGGTCCGCGCCGACGCCATCGGTCAGGATGCGGCCGGCCGCACGCACGCGCAGAACGTGGGCTTCCCGGGTGGTGGCGGAGGTCAGCCGCCAGTAGTTGACGCCACCGCCCGTGGCCAGAACAGCGAACAGGGCCAGCACTCCCCCGACAGCCAGCACGATCGACATCGGCGAGCCACCGTCGACGGCGTGGTCGACGGACAGTCCGATGGCCAGTGGAATCAGGGCCTCGCAGATCTGGTGACCGGCCGAGGCGGCACAGGCGAGCGCGAGCGAGCGCACCCTACGGTGCAGGACGCCCGCGAGAACGGGATGCATGGCTCCGGACGCTAGGAGTCGCGCGCGGCCGCTTCCAACTGCTCGGCAGATGCCGAATCCTCGAAGGTAGCCAGGAGCGTGTCACCCTCCGGCCGGCGCGCGTAGAAGACCTGCCGCCCGAACCGCGTCCGGCTGACGGCGCCGGCCTCGCGGAGGGCGCTGAGGTGTTCGGAGACCGTCCCGGACGACAGGCCGAGAGCCGCGGCCACACTCGTCGTGGTCGTGGGTTGGGTAAGGGCCCGCAGTACGGCGGCGCGCCCCGACCCGATCAGCCGGGCCAGCCGGTCGCGCTCGCGATCGGACGGCGCCGGATGCTCGGCCAACGCCGCCGCCCCGCGGGCCTGATACGTCACCATCAGGATCTCGGGGTGATCGGTGGAGCAGGTCATCCTGTTCTGCAGGAGCAGCACGGGCACGAGCACCAGACGCCGCCCTCGCGCATCGAGCACCGATTCGTGCTGCCTCGACAGCGACAACACGGGCCGTTCCCACCACGCGGCCCCGCGCAGGCCGCTCAGCAGCGCTTCGGGGCCGGCCACGGCAAGCGTGCGGGCGCGCAGGAGCACCTCCTCGTCGAGCGCGGCCCGCATGGCCGGCCAGTGCGCGGCGGTCGTGAGCTCCCAGAACGCGGCGAGGGCATCGCCGAGCCGGCCGAAGGCGCGATCCGGGTCGTCACGGTAGGGCGCCAGGAAGGCGGGAAGCCCCTGCGGATAGTGCTTCGCGAACTGCTCCCGGACGACCGCGTGCGGCGTGCGGCGCAGGTCGTCGAGCTGCGCACCGAGAGTCGGGTTCGCCGCCGACGGCACGGGCGTGAACACGTCCGGGGTCGGTCGGTTGTGGCTCTCGCCGTACAGCTGCGCGTAGATCCTCAACGGAGCCGTCTCGGGAACCGTCCGCAGCACCTCGCGGGCCCGCGCGACCCATGCCGTGTACGGCCAAGGCGCGGCCTGGCGGCCCCGTTCTCGATGCACCATGTCCAGGCCGCCGACCAGCTCCGAGATCGGGCTGACGGCGATCCGCGTGCGGTCGATCGAGGAGTCGTCGAACCGGATCCGGATCACACCGAGAGCCTAGTACCGCCGAGACTTCCGTCGATCTTGCACTTTCTGTCGCCGCATCAGCGACAAAAGTCGCGTTTCGTCGACACAAAGTGCAAGATCGCGGGGGACGGGTGGGGGGTTAGACCGGGGTGGGGGCTAGGCCGTAGGTGAGGGCGTCTACCAGGGCGTGCCAGCTTGCCTCGACGACGTTGGGGTGTACGCCCACCGTCGTCCAGTCCCGGCCGGTGCCGTTGGCGGTCTCCAGCAACACCCGCGTCACCGCGCCCGTGCCGTGGCTGCCCTCCAGGATGCGCACCTTGTAGTCGGCCAGCTCGAAGTCGCGCAGCTGCGGGTAGTGCCGCGCCAGCCCGACCCGCAGTGCCTCGTCCAGTGCGTTGACGGGGCCGTTGCCCTCCGCCGTGGCGATCACCCGCTCGCCGCGTACCCGGATCTTCACGGTCGCCTCGGAGACGACCGCGCCGTCTTCACGGTGCTCGACCAGCACCCGGTACGACTCAAGGGTGAACGGCCGCGCCGGGCCGCCCTCGGGCAGTTCGGAGCGGACGAGCAGCTCGAACGAGGCGTCGGCGGCCTCGAAGGACCAACCTCCGGCCTCCAACTCCTTGACCCGCTTGGTGACCCGGGTCAGCGCCTCCGGACGGCCGGCCAGGTCCAGGCCGAGTTCACGGCTCTTGAGCTCGACGCTGGCCCGGCCGGCCATCTCGGTTATCAGGATCCGCATGTCGTTGCCCACCACCGACGGGTCCACGTGGTTGTAGAGCAACGGGTCGACCTTGATCGCGCTCGCGTGCAGCCCCGCCTTGTGGGCGAAGGCGGCGGCCCCGGCGTACGCCTGGTGGGTGTCGGGGGCGATGTTGGCGATCTCGGCGATGGCGTGCGAGACCCGCACCATCTGCGCCAGGCAGCCCTCCGGTAGGAGGGGCATGCCGAGCTTGAGCTGGAGGTTGGCGACGACCGCGAAGATGTCGGCGTTGCCGGGGCGTTCGCCGTACCCGTTGGCGGTGCCCTGCACGTGGCGGACACCCGCCTCGACGGCGGCGATCGTGTTGGCGACCGCGCAGGCCGTGTCGTTCTGGGCGTGCATGCCGAACAGCGCGGCGTCGACCCCGAGCCGGTCGGTCAGGTCGTGGATCGCGGCGGTCACCTGGGACGGCAGCATCCCGCCGTTGGTGTCGCAGAGGACCATCCGCTCGGCGCCCGCGGCGAGCGCGGTCTGCACCACGGCGGCGCCGTACGCGGGGTCGTGGCGGTAGCCGTCGAAGAAGTGCTCACCGTCGACGAACACCCGGCGTCCCTCGGCGACCAGGTGGGTGACGGTGTCGTGGATCATCGCCAGGTTCTCCGCGCCGGTGGTGCGCAACGCGCGCTCGACGTGGCGGATGTCGGCCTTGGCGACCAGGGCGACCGCCGGGGTCTGCGCGTCCAACAGGCCGCGCACCTGAGGATCGTCGGCGACCGCGACACCGACCTTGCGGGTGGCGCCGAACGCCACCAGCACGGCGTGACGCAGGGTCAGCTCGGCGCGGGCGCGGCGGAAGAACTCGGTGTCCTTGGGCACCGCGCCCGGCCAGCCGCCCTCGATGAATCCGACGCCGAACTCGTCGAGCAGCCGGGCCACCGCCAGCTTGTCGACCACCGAGTAGGTGAGCCCCTCGCGCTGGGCGCCGTCTCGCAACGTCGTGTCGAAGACCTGGAACGTCATCAGGATCCTTTCTCGGAGCAACAAAAAGACCCCCCGCGGGATGCGGGAGGTCTGCGCGCTCGGCGGAGGGGAGAGCCGGCGCGCTAGGTCGCAATAATCAGGGCGGTGCAGGTCACGATCGCTACTCTGCCACCCACTCCCGCTTTTGGGAGAGACAATCCATATGGTGGGACATCCCGTCCACAAGGAGGCTCCGTGCTCACCGTGTCGCTCGACACCGACGCCCCGCCCGCCGAGGGCTGACCCGTGGGACTGGACACGATCCGGGCGGCCCTGCCCGCGTACGCCACGGACATCGCCCACAACCTCGACTCGACGATCGGCGCGTCGACGCTGACCCCGGCGCGGACGTGGGGCACGGCGCTGGCCTGCGCGGTGGCCGCGCGCAACCCGCTGGTACTGCGCGAGATCGCCGCCGAGGCGCTCGACCACCTCGGGCCGGACGGCGTCGAGGCGGCCAAGGGCGCGGCGGCCGTCATGGCGATGACCAACATCTACTACCGCGCCACGCATCTCCTGGGCGACGAGGAGTACGCCTCGATACCGGCCCGCCTCCGCATGCAGCTCGTCGCCCGCCCCGGCGTGGACAAGAGCGACTTCAAGCTGTGGTGCCTCGGCGTCTCCGCGATCATCGGCTGCGAGATCTGCCTCCAGACGCAGGAGAAGGCGCTGCGCCGTCGTGGCGTACCCCGGGAGCAGGTGCACGAGGCGTTGCGGATCTCCGCCGTCGTTCACGCGGCGGCGGTCACGCTGGACGCCGAGGCCGCCCTGGCCTGAGGCCCCTCGTGCGGCCCGGACCGGCCGGCGCTCGGACCCCGGCCCGGACCGGACGGCGCTTGGAACCGGTCGCCGTTTCCGGGCCCCCGCCGCCGGGTAGCTCCCCAGGGGGCAGCACGACAGCCCCACGTCGGCGACAGTCAGGAGCGAACGGCATGGACAGGATCGACCCGCACACCGCCCACGCCGGGCCGGACCCGCTGCGCGGCGGCGACCAGGGCGCCGTGGCCGGCGGGGCACCGGCCGGCACGTTCGACCCGTGGCGCTACCGCGACACCGCCGGCGTGGCCGACGCCGACCTGGTGGGCTACAAGGTCGAGGCCAGCGACGGCGGTGTCGGCAAGATCGACAGCGCCAGCCACGAGGTCGGCGGCAGCTACCTGGTCGTGGACACCGGGCCGTGGATCTTCGGCAAGAAGGTGATGCTTCCCGCCGGCACGGTCAACCTGGTCGACCACGACCAGCGCAGCGTCTCCGTCGACCGCACCCGCGACCAGATCAAGGCCGCCCCGGAGTACGACGAGGTCAGCCACAGCGACCCGGCGTACCGGGACCAGCTCGGCGGTTACTACGACGAGACGTACGGCGCGCTCCCCCCGGGCACCGCGCGCTGACCGATCCGACCCGACGGCCGGTGGGACATGAGCCCACCGGCCGTTACCGTGTGCACGTGGACGCCATCGACGACGAACGTCACATCACGCTGCCCGCGACCTTCAACTTCCGCGACGTCGGCGGCTACCTCGGCCACGACGGCCGCACCGTACGCCGTGGTCGCCTCTACCGCTCCGACTCCCTGCACCGGCTCGACGAGCAGGACCGCGACGCGTTCGCCGCGATCGGCATCCGCACCGTCGTCGACCTGCGCCGCCCCACCGAGGTGGAGCGCGACGGTCGGGTGCCGGCCTACCAGGGGCTGACGTACCGGCACATCCACCCGGAGCACGAGGACTGGTCGCTGACGCCGCACGAGAAGGGCACCGACCTGGCGCGCTACCTCGCCGACCGCTACGCCGACCTGGCCCAGACCGGCACCGCGGGCCTGGGCGAGGCGATCGGGCTGATCGCCGACTCGGCGAACGCCCCGGTCGTCGTGCACTGTGTGGCCGGCAAGGACCGCACCGGCATCGTGTGCGCCCTGACGCTCGCCGTGCTGGGCGTGGACGACGCGGACATCACCGCCGACTACGCGCTGAGCAGCGAGGCGTCGGCCCGGTTCAGCGCCTGGCTGGCCGCCACCATGCCGGCCGGCGCGGAGGTGCCGGCGCCGTTCCTGGCGTCGCCCGCCGAGGCCATGCAGATGTTCCTGGACGAGCTGCGCGAGGGGCACGGCTCGATCGAGGCGTACCTGCGCCATGCCGGGGTGACCGACAAGCAGCTCGCCGCGCTGCGCGACCACCTGCTCGACGAGGGTTAGGGCGGCCGACCGGCCCGTTCGACGGGGCCCGGGGGCCCCCGCCCGCAGCGGGCCCGGGGGACCCCAACCGGCCGGGGGGGGGGCGAGGCCCCCGGGGTGTGGGCCCACACCTGACG
>NZ_JBITDT010000007.1:191242-306348 GCF_044454415.1 Micromonospora sp. NPDC051543 | reverse complement strand
CGGCCTCGGGCGGTCCACCCCGCCGCGGGGGGGTGGCCCCCGACCCTCGCCCCGCGGGCGCCCCCCCCCTCGTGCGGGCGGGTGGTGGGGGCGGCGGCGGGGGGGGGGCGGGGGGCGGCCCCCCCGACGGACGTCAGAGGACCTGGTGCACCCAACCGTGCGGGTCGGCGGCCTTGCCCCGCTGGATGTCGACCAACTGCTGACGCAGCGACATGGTGACCCGGCCGGGCTCGCCGCCACCGACCAGGAACTCGCCGCCGGGGAAGCGCACCCCGCCGATCGGGGTGATCACCGCGGCGGTGCCGCAGGCGAAGACCTCGCGCAGCCGGCCGCTGGCCGCGTCGGCCTGCCAGTCGGCGAACGAGACCGGCCGCTCGTGCACCTGGTGCCCCGCCTTGCCGGCCAGCGTGATGATCGCGTCGCGGGTGATGCCCGGCAGGATCGTGCCGGTCAGCGGCGGGGTGACCACCGTGTCGTCGTCGTAGACGAAGAAGACGTTCATGCCGCCCAACTCGTCGACGAAGCGGCGCTCCACGGCGTCGAGGAAGACCACCTGGTCGCAGCCGGCCTCGATGGCCTCCGCCTGAGCCGCCAGCGACGTGGCGTAGTTGCCGCCGCACTTGGCCGCGCCGGTGCCGCCGGGCGCCGCCCGGGTGTAGTCCGGCGAGACCCAGACCGTGACCGGCTTGACGCCACCGGTGAAGTACGCGCCGACCGGCGAGGCGATCACCATGTACAGGTACTCGTTGGCCGGGCGGACGCCGAGGAACACCTCGCTGGCGAACATGAACGGCCGCAGGTAGAGACTGCCGTCCTCGCCGGTCGGGATCCACTCCCGGTCGATCTCGATGATCTTGTGCAGCGAGTCGACGAACACCTCGGGCGGCAACGCCGGCATCGCCATCCGCTTCGCCGAGTCGACGAAACGGTCGGCGTTGGCGTCCGGCCGGAACATCGTCACGCCACCGTCGGCCGTCCGGTAGGCCTTCAACCCTTCGAAGATCTCCTGCGCGTAGTGCAGCACCGCGCTGGCCGGGTCCATCGGGATCGGCGCCCGCGCCTCCACCCGGGCGTCGTACCAGCCCTTACCGTCGGCGTACCGAACGGTGACCATGTGGTCGGTGAAGACTCGGCCGAACCCCGGGTTGGCCAGCAGGGCAGCCCGGTCGGCGGCGGATACCGGCGCGGGATTCGGACGGATCTCGAAGTCGAGCTTGTCACCACCGCTCATCGCGCTGACCTCCCTGCGGGACAACGGCATGCGGGATCGCACACCGACATGGCTGTGCCAGAAACTTACCCCGAACGACCGTTCAGAAGGTAGCGCCGCTCGGGACCGGGTGGACTGCCCGGACAGGCGAAGACCGCCCCGGCCGCGATACGGCCCGGGGCGGTCAGGCTACGGCGTGGGCGGCGAGCCGGTCGCCTACCTCGGCGGTGCGCAGCGTCACGCCCGGGGTACGGCCGGCCAACTCGGCGGCGACCGCCGCGTCGACCCGGGCCGCCGCCTCGGCGTGCCCGAGCTGCTCCAGCAGCAGGGCCACGGAGAGCACCGCGGCCACCGGGTCCGCGACGCCCTGCCCGGCGATGTCCGGCGCCGAGCCGTGCACCGGCTCGAACATCGAGGGGTACGCGCCCTCGGGGTTGATGCAGCCACTGGCGGCCAGCCCGATTCCGCCGGTGACGGCGGCGGCGATGTCGGTGAGGATGTCGCCGAAGAGGTTGTCGGTGACCACCACGTCGTAGCGCTGCGGCTGGGTCACCAGGAACATCGCGGCCGCGTCGACGTGCTGGTATTCCGTGGCGACGTCCGGGTGCTCGGCGGCGACCGCCGCGAAGGCGCGCGACCACAGCGACCCGGCGTGGGTCAGCACGTTGGTCTTGTGCACCAGCGTGACCTTGCGCCGCTCCCGCCGACCGGCCCGGGCGAACGCGTCACGGATCACCCGCTCCACGCCGTGCCGGGTGTTGAGGCTCTCCTCCGTGGCGACCTCGGCGGGCGTGTCGCGGTGCAACGTCCCGCCCGCGCCGGCGTACAACCCCTCGGTGCCCTCGCGGACCACCACCAGGTCGACCTCGCCCGGCTTCACGTTGCCCAGCGGACCGGCGACGCCGGGCCAGAGCCGCGAGGGGCGCAGGTTGACGTACTGGTCGAAGGCGAACCGGAGCTTGAGCAGCAGTCCGCGCTCCAGGACACCCGGCGGCACCGTGGGGTCACCCACCGCGCCGAGCAGGATTGCGTCGTGCCCGGCCAGCTCGGTCAGCACCGAGTCGGGCAGGACCTCTCCGGTACGGTGCCAGCGGGCGGCGCCGAGGTCGTACTCGGTGGCCTGCACACCGGGAAGCACCGCGTCGAGGACCTTGCGAGCCTGCGCGACCACCTCGGGCCCGATGCCGTCCCCGGCCACCACCGCGATCCGCGCCACGCCCGCTCTCCCCACGCTCGACTGCCCTGTCCGGCAACGGTACGTCGCCGTCCCGACTCCCGGTACGAAGCTTCCAGAATCTGAGACGAGAGGATGCACAGGCGTCTCTCAGCTGGGATTCATGTAGCGATCATGTGCGCTGCCTACGGTAAGGGACAGCGGGTCAGGGGGCCCGCGAACGGTGGTCGTGACGACGCGACGTCAACTGCGAGGGGGCAGGCGCCATGCGCATCGACGAGCAGCCTCGGACCCGCTGGCCGGACCTGTCGGCGTTCCGGCACCGCCGGCCCGACCTCCGCCTCGGCAGCCGCCGTCGCCGCTTCGACCCGGCCGCCGCCACCCAGGGCCGCATCGCCGTGCAGCACACCGTCCGCACCGCCACGGCGGAGTACACCCTGCTGCTCAACGCCCCCGAGTGGCTCGGCCGCCGGGGCGTCGGCGAGGCGCTGCGGGACAGCGTCGCCGAACTGCGCGCAATCGACCTGACCTACGGCCCGAACCGCCCGGAGAGCCTGGTCTCCAGGCTGCGCCGGGGCGAGATCAGCCCCGGGTCGTACGCCCCGCTGGCCGACCTGGTGGACCGTTGCACGGCCATGCGCGCCGCCACCGACGGCTGGTTCGACGCCTGGGCGGTGCCCGGCGGCTTCGACCCGGGCGGCCTGCTGGGCGGCTGGGCCGTGGAACGCGTCGCCGCCCGGCTGCGCGCGGCGGGCGTGCACGACTACGCCGTACTCACCGGCGCCGACCTCGTGGTCCGGGGCCGCGCGCCGCACGGCGGACCGTGGCGGGTCGCCGTACACCACCCGACGGCGCCGGACCGCGCGCCACTGATGCTGGAGATGACCTCGGGCGCGGTCGGCACCTCCGGGGTGTCCGGACGGCGGGGACACGTCGTCGACCCGCACACCGGTGAGCCGGCCAACCACCTCGTCGCCGCGACCGTCGTCGGCCCCGACCTGACGGTCGCCGACGCGTACGCCACCGCGCTCTACGCCGCTGGCCCCACCGGCCTGGCCTGGTTCCGGGGTGGTTCCGAGTATCGGGCGCTCTTCGCCCACCGGCGCTGAAGGCCCTAGCGTCCCGTGCTGGGGTCCGGCACGGTCACCCGCGCCGGGGTCCGTGCCCCGAAGACGGTGGCGACCAGATCGCTCACCGCGTGCACCCCAACATCGATCCCCTTGCCGGGTGGCAGTTGGTACATGATGGCGACGACGTAGCGCTGGTCGTCGCCGGCGAACCCCACGGTGTTGGTGACCCAGTGCTCCCCGCCCGGGTCCGGCTCGATCGACCAGCCGTCCTTGGTGCCGGGGTGCATGCCGGTGCCGGCCGCCCAGACACCCCAACGCTGGATCGAGCCGACCGAACGCATCGCGCCGACGAGGTAGGCCCGGTCGGTCGGGTCGAGGTCGTCCAGCACGTACGACATCAACCGCTGCAGATCCTCGGCCGTGCACTTGAGGTGACCCCAGAAGCGCGCGTAACCGGCGACGGTGGTCAGCCCGGTCATGCCGTAGCGCTGCTGGAAGCGTTTGAGCTGTCCGTCACGGCCGTAGCGGTTCCACAGCGCGGTGGCCGCGTCGTCGGACGAGAAGTTCAGCATGTCGGCGATCTGTCGACGCGCGACGCTGTCGAGCGTGATCTCGCCCGCACGTGAGCGCTCCAGCAGCCCGACGGCCATCGCGAGCTTGATGGTGGAGGCCGTCCAGATCGGATGGTCGGTGGTCCCCGCCCGCCAGGAAGTGCCGGTGCGCCGGTCCCGTACCAGGATTCCGAGGACCCCCGGCTTGCTCTTCAGGAGGGTGGCCGCCGCCGCGAAACGGCGGCGTTGGGCCTCGTCCGCGCTGACCGTGCCCGGTTGCCGGCCCCCGGCCGGGCCCAGCCCACTCGTCGACCGCGGCTCGGTGGCCCCCGGAGACGACGGCGAGTCGCGCGAAGCGGGCGAGCCGGTCGGATCGGGCGAACAGCCGGCCAGCACGAGCACCGCCACCAGGGCCGCGAGGAGCCGCGCCGACGATCCCACCGCTCGTCGTGGCGGCGCAGGTCGCCGCGGCCGGGCGAACCGGCGGCCATTCTGGGCGCTTGTCACGGCGGCCGATCATAGCCGGGTCGCACGTCAGAGGGGGCGACCCGCAGAGCGCCTGAATTGCGATCGGCCCCCACGGCCTCGGCAACGGCTGTGGGGGCCGATCAGCGACGAGTGCGCGTGGCTCGCACAATCGAGGGGTGCGGGACCGGTCGGGCCGGACGTCGGCCGCGCCACCCGAAGACGGGCCGGCGCCACGGCCTGGCGGCCAGTAACCGCAGTCGTACGCTAGCGAATCGACGCAACTCGACGCAAGAGTCTCCACAGCGGACGCCTTCGGACGACACCCGCACGGGTTCGGCGATTGGCCTGCGGCGAGGCAGTTTCGACATGGTGAACGACGGATGGCACGCTGTCCGCCGTGAGTTTCGATCTGAGTGTGTGGGCCCTGGAGGACGGGGCGACGCCCGAGGACGTGCGGGCAGCGGTCGAGGGTTGCCGGCAGGGGCGGCACGTCGACCGATACCCGGACCCGCGCGTCGTCGGCTTCTACCGGGCGATCACCGCGTCCTATCCGGACCGTCACCCCGGCCCGGACAGCCCGTGGGCGGTCGCGCCGCTGCACGCCGCCCACGACCACGTCGAGCTGAACCTGCACCCGACCTGCCCGGACCAGGTGCTGCTCGACATCGAGCGGCTGGCCGGCGAGCACGGGCTGATGCTCTTCGACGCCCAGGACGGTTCGGTCTACCCGCCCCCGGTCCGGCTGCCGAACTGACCGCTCCCCCGGGCGGAACACCTCCCGGCGTACGACGAAGGGGCCCGGCGCTGTCGCCGGGCCCCCCGTGGTGCTGTCGTCAGTGCCGCCACCTGTCGCGTGGCGGCCGCCCGCTACTCGTCGCGCAGGTCGGCCGCGCTGGCGGCGGTCGCGCCGATCGAGTCGGCCGCCGAGGTCAGCAGATCGGCGCCGAGCGCCTGGTCGACGGTGAGGGTCATCAGCGTCTCGCCGCCCGCCTCGCGCCGGGCCACCTGCATCGCGGCGATGTTGATGCCCGACTCGCCGAGCAGCGTACCGACGGTGCCGACGACGCCCGGGCGGTCCGCGTACCGCAGGAACAGCAGGATGCCCTCCGCGGCGATCTCCACGTCGAAGCCGTCCACTTCGGTCAGCCGCGGGACGTCGCGGCTGCCCGCGTGGGTGACCGTCCCGGAGACGCTCACCGCCCGGCCGTCCGGCAGGGCACCGCGCACCGTGACCAGGAGAGGCTGGTCGGCGGTCTCGACCTGACTGTCCAGGGTGACCTCGACGCCGCGCTCGGCGGCCAGGTGCGGGGCGTTGACGTAGGTGACCTGATCCTCGACCACCGAGCTGAACAGGCCCTTCGTCGCGGCCAGCTTGAGCACCGACACGTCGTGGCCGACGACCTCACCGCGAACCTCGACGGTGACGCTGGCCGCGACCCCACCGGCGACGGCGGTGAAGGCCCGGCCCAGCTTCTCGGCCAGCGGCAGCAGCGGGCGGACGTCCTCGGCGACCACGCCGCCGGCCTGGACGTTCACGGCATCCGGCACGAACTCGCCCTGCAGCGCCAGCTTCACGCTCTTGGCAACCGCCAGACCGGCCTTGTCCTGCGCCTCGTGGGTCGAGGCGCCCAGGTGCGGGGTGGCCACCACGTTATCGAAGGCGAAGAGCGGCGAGGAGGTGCAGGGCTCCTTGGAGTACACGTCGACGCCGGCACCGGCGACCCGTCCCTCGGCGATGGCGTCGGCGAGCGCCTGCTCGTCGACCAGGCCACCACGGGCGGCGTTCACGATGCGGACGCTGGGCTTGACGAGCGCCAGCTCCTTCTCACCGATCAGACCGACCGTCTCCGGCGTCTTCGGGAGGTGGATCGAGATGAAGTCGCTCTCGCGCAGCAACTCCTCCAGCCCGACCAGCCGTACGCCGAGCTGCGCCGCCCGAGCCGGCTGGATGTACGGGTCGTACGCGATCAGCCGGGTGCCGAACGCGGCGATGCGCTGCGCGAAGAGCACCCCGATACGGCCGAGCCCAACCACACCGACGGTCTTGCCCTGCACCTCGACGCCCGTGTACTTGGACCGCTTCCACTCGCCCGCCTTGAGCGCCGCGCTGGCGCTGGCGGTGTTGCGGGCGACGGCGAGCAGCAGTGCGACGGCCTGCTCGGCGGCGGAGACGATGTTCGACGTGGGTGCGTTGACGACCATCACGCCCCGCGCGGTGGCCGCCGGCACCTCGACGTTGTCGAGCCCGACGCCCGCACGGGCGACCACCTTGAGTCGCGGCGCGGCGGCGACCGCCTCGGCGTCGATCTGGGTCGCGCTGCGCACGATGACGGCGTCGGCCTCGGAGAGCGCCGAGAGCAGGGCCGGACGGTCGGTGCCGTCGACGTGACGGACGTCGAAGTCGTGGGCGAGCACCTCGATGGCGGCGGGGGCGAGTTCTTCGGCGATCAGTACGACAGGATTCATCGGTCCTCGTAGAGGTCGTGTTTGCGATCGGCGCGGGTGGCGGGGCGCCGCACTGCACCCCGTGCTGATCCGTGCCGTGGCCGTCAGGTGCCGGCTCAGCGCACCTACCCGCGATCGTAGGGGCCGCGCTGGCCGGCGTGTTCCGGTCTGCGGGGTGAGTGCCCTCACACGCCCGGACAAGCGACCGACATCAACCGTTCACCACCCCGAAACCCCACCCACCCCGCTCCTCTCCGCCCCTCCATCCCCGCGATCTTGCACTTTCTGCTGTGACGTACGGGGCCAACCCCCACAAATCGCCATCCGAAAGTGCAAGATCGACGAGGGCGGGCGCGGGCGCGGGCATGAGCGGGCCCCGGGCGCGCGCTGGGGAGCGCGCGTCCGGGGCTTCGGGGTGGTCAGGCGGTTTCGGTGATCGGGCGGTCGACCCAGCTCATCATGCCGCGCAGCTTCCTACCGGTCTCCTCGATCGGGTGCGCCGCACCCTCGGCCTGCCACTTGGTGAAGTTGGGGCGGCCGGCCTCGTCCTCGGCGACCCACTCGCGGGCGAACTCGCCGGACTGGATCTCGCCCAGGATCTTGCGCATCTCATCCTTGACCCGGGAGTCGATGATGCGCGAGCCCCGGGAGAGGTCGCCGTACTCGGCGGTGTCGGAGATGCTGTACCGCATCTTCGCGATGCCGCCCTCGTACATCAGGTCGACGATCAGCTTCAGCTCGTGCAGGCACTCGAAGTAGGCGACCTCCGGGGCGTAGCCCGCCTCGGTGAGCACCTCGAAACCGGTCTGCACCAGCGCCGAGGCACCGCCGCAGAGCACCGCCTGCTCGCCGAAGAGGTCGGTCTCGGTCTCCTCGGTGAAGGTGGTCTTGATCGCGCCGGCCCGGGTGCCGCCGATCCCCTTGGCGTACGCGAGGGCGAGGGCGAACGCGGTGCCGGTGGCGTCCTGCTCGACGGCGACCAGACAGGGCACGCCCTTGCCGTCGACGTACTGGCGACGCACCAGGTGGCCGGGGCCCTTGGGGGCGACCATGGCAACGTCCACCTCGGCCGGCGGCTTGATCAGGCCGTACCGGATGTTGAAGCCGTGGCCGAAGAAGATCGCCTTGCCGGGGGCCAGGTGCGGCTCGATCGACTCGGCGTAGATCTTGCGCTGGGCGGTGTCCGGCGCAAGCACCATGATCACGTCCGCCTCGGCCGAGGCCTCGGCCGGCGTGAGCACCCGAAGGCCCTGCTCCTCGGCCTTGGGACGGCTCTTCGAGCCCTCCGGCAGACCGATCACCACGTCGACGCCGGAATCACGCAGCGACAGCGCGTGGGCGTGACCCTGGCTGCCGTAGCCGATCACCGCGACCTTCTTGGCCTGGATCAGGCCGAGGTCGGCATCGTCGTCGTAGTACACCTCAACGCTCATGAGAACTTCCCTTTCGTACGACGGCCTGAGTGCCCGTCGTGGTCTTTGCGGATGGGTCAGGCGGCCCGCAGCGCGGGACCGGCGGTGATCGAACGCGAGCCGCGCCCGATGGCCACCAGCCCGGACTGGACCATTTCCTTGATGCCGAAGGGCTCGAGGTCGCGCAGCAGCGCGTCGAGCTTGTCCGGCGTGCCGGTGGCCTCGATGGTCAGCGTGTCCGGTGCGACGTCCACCACCCGGGCACGGAACAGGTTGACGGTCTCCAGCACCTGGGACCGGGCGGCCCGGTCGGCGCGGACCTTCACCAGCAGCAGCTCCCGGGCGACCGAGACCTGCGGATCCAACTCAACGATCTTGAGTACGTTGACCAGCTTGTTGAGCTGCTTGGTGACCTGCTCCAGCGGGGACGAGTCCGCGTTCACCACGATGGTGATCCGGGAGACGTCCGGGTTCTCGGTCTCGCCGACGGCGAGGCTGTCGATGTTGAAACCGCGGCGGGAGAACAGGCCGGACACCCGGGCGAGAACGCCCGGCTTGTTCTCCACGAGCACGGACAGAGTGTGCATGGTCATGCCACGACCTCGCTTCGCTCGGTCGGGGCACCGGCCTTGATGATTCGTTCGCTGCGCTCACTCATGATCAGATGTCATCCTCGTCGAAGACCGGGCGGACGCCGCGGGCGAACATGATCTCGTCGTTACTGGTGCCGGCGGCGACCATCGGCCAGACCATGGCGTCCTTGCCGACCACGAAGTCGATCACCACCGGGACGTCGTTGATCTCCATGGCGGCGGCGATGGTCTTGTCCACGTCCTCGGCGGTCTCGCAGCGCAGCCCGACACAGCCCAGCGCCTCGGCGAGCTTGACGAAATCGGGGATGCGGTGCTTGTGCGTGCCCAGCTCGGTGTTGGAGTAGCGCTCGTTGTAGAAGAGCGTCTGCCACTGCCGGACCATGCCGAGGTTGCCGTTGTTGATGACGGCGATCTTGACCGGGATGCCCTCCAGCGCGCAGGTCGCCAACTCCTGGTTGGTCATCTGGAAGCAACCGTCGCCGTCGATCGCCCACACCACCGTGTCCGGCTTGCCGACCTTGGCGCCCATGGCCGCCGGCACCGCGTAGCCCATGGTGCCGAGGCCGCCGGAGTTCAACCAGGTGTACGGCTTCTCGTAGGAGATGAACTGCGACGCCCACATCTGGTGCTGCCCCACACCGGCCACGAAGATCGTGTCGGGGCCGACGATCTCCCCCAACCGCTTGATCACGTACTGCGGGGAGAGCGTGCCGTCGGCCGGCTCGTCGTAACCCAGCGGATAACGGTTACGCAGGTCGTCGAGCTGGGTCCACCAGTCGCCCAGGTCGGTGACGCGCCCCGCCGCGCGCTCGACGGTGACCGCCGCGATCAGCTCGTCGATGACGTGCTTGGCGTCACCGACGATCGGGACGTCCGCGTGCCGGTTCTTGCCGATCTCGGCGGGGTCGATGTCGGCGTGCACCACCGCCGCGTCCGGAGCGAACGAGTCGAGCTTGCCGGTGACCCGGTCGTCGAACCGCGCGCCCAGCGCGACGATCAGGTCGGCCTTCTGGAGGCCGTACACGGCGGCGACCGTGCCGTGCATGCCGGGCATGCCCAGGTGCTGCGGGTGCGAGTCGGGGAACGCGCCGAGCGCCATCAGCGTGGTGATGACCGGGATGCCGGTCAGGTCGGCGAGCCGACGCAGCCCCTCGGTGGCGCCGGCCTTGAGCACCCCGCCGCCCACGTAGAGCACCGGCCGCCGGGCGCCGGCCAGCAACCGGGCCGCCTCGCGGATCTGCTTGCCGTGCGGGTGCAGGGTGGGCCGGTAGCCGGGCAGGTCCAGCGTGGGCGGCCAGGTGAAGGTGGTCGACGCCTGGAGCACGTCCTTGGGGATGTCGACCAGCACCGGGCCGGGCCGGCCGGTGCTGGCGAGGTGGAACGCCTCGGCCAGCACCTGCGGGATCTCCTCGGCGGTCTGCACGAGGAAGTTGTGCTTGGTGATCGGCAGCGTGATGCCCTGGATGTCCGCCTCCTGGAAGGCGTCGGTGCCGATCGACGGGCGAGCCACCTGGCCGGTGATCGCCACCATCGCGACCGAGTCCATGTACGCGTCGGCGATCGGCGTCACCAGGTTGGTCGCGCCCGGGCCGGAGGTGGCGATGCAGACGCCGACCCTGCCGGTGGCCTGCGCGTACCCGGTCGCCGCGTGACCGGCGCCCTGCTCGTGGCGGACCAGGATGTGCCGGACGGTGGAGTCGTAGAGCGGGTCGTACGCCGGCAGGATCGCGCCGCCCGGGATGCCGAAGACGACGTCGACGCCGAGCGCCTCGAGAGACCGCACCAGCGAGCCGGCGCCGGAGACCTCTGCCGGGGCGGATGTCCGTACGGCCGGGACTGCCGGCGTGGCCGCGGCGCGGGTGGCGGGGTCGGCGGCGCCGGCCGGGTCGGCGGTCGCGCGGGCCCGCCGGGCGGTGTGGGCGAGGGTCTCGGGCGTTGGTCTCGTCATGGTGGTTCTGGCCTTCGGCTGGAGTGGCTGGGGCTTGTTCAGCGATGCGACGTGGGCGTGGGCCCGTCGCGACAGGTTCCGACGGCAATAAAAACGGCCCTCGTGCAGATGCACGGGGCCAGCGCACTCTCGACGGAGGAGAGTGCGCTCAGATAAGTACTCGCAGCGACCGGTACGACGACATGCGGCTAAGCCTGACGCATCTCACGCGATGAGTCAACTGATCCCACATGTTGGTTAACGGACGGCGGCGCGTCGGCCGACGCCGCGCCACCGCCAGGGGGCATGACCTGCCCGGACCCCCCGGGCGCGCGGCGCTGGACGGGCACCGGACCGGGCCGTGCGCCCGGCGAGGTGGCCGCCTCCAGCATCGCCTCCAGGTGCTCCGCGGGCACCCCCCAGCCGAACAGCGCTCCCTGACCGAACCGGCAGCCCGCGGCGACCACCGCGGCCAGCTCCGTCGGCGTGGTGACGCCCTCGGCGATGACCTCCATGCCCAACTGGTGGCCCAGCCGCATGACGATGTCGACCATGGGCGCGAAGGCCGGACCGTCCTTGCCCACCGGACGGACCGGCTCGTGCTCGGCCACCAGGCTGTGGTCGATCTTCAGGATGTCGATCGGCAGCCGGCGTAGCTGCCCCAGGGACGAGTACCCGGCGCCGAAGTCGTCCAGCGCGATCCGTACGCCGGTCAGCCGCAGCGCGGTCAACCGCCGGATCAGCTCGTCCAGATCGGTGGCGACCGCGTGCTCGGTGACCTCCAGCACCAGCCGCTGCGGCGGTACGTGGTGGGCGCGCAGGGCCTCGGCGACCTGGACCACGTACTCCGGGGCGTGCAGCTCGCGCGGCGAGACGTTCACCGAGACCCAGACGTCGTGCCCGTCGGCCAGCCAGCGGGAGAGCTGGTAGCAGGCCTGGTGCAGCACCCAGGCGCCGAGCGTGGAGATCATCCCGCACTCCTCGGCGAGGGGGATGAACTCGTCCGGGCGGACGTTGCCCAGCTCGGGGTGGTGCCAGCGGAGCAGCGCCTCGGCGCCGACCGGCCGGACCGACGGCAGCGACGCCACCGGTTGGAAGGCGAGCCGCAGCTCGTCTCGGTCGATCGCGCCCCGCAGCTCGTGCTCCACGGTGGTGCGGCGGCGCAGCAACTGGTCGTACGCCGCGTCGTAGCGCTCGATCCGGTTCTTGCCGCGTTGCTTGGCGTAGCGCAGCGCCAGGTCGGCGTGGCGCAGCAGCAACTCCACGTCCGGCTCGGCGGCCCACCCGGCCACGCCGATGCTCACGGACAGGAAGACCGGGCCCTCCGGCTGGTCGTACGGCCGGTTCAGCACCCCGAGCAGCCGCTCGGCCACGCGGTCCGCCTCTGCGGGCCGGGCTGGCATGAGCACCGCGAACTCGTCGCCGCCGAGCCGGGCCGCCACGTCGCCCGGACGCAGGTTGCCGCGCAGCCGGCGGCCCACCTCGGCCAGCACCGCGTCACCCACGTCGTGGCCGCGCATGTCGTTGACGTTCTTGAAGCCGTCCAGGTCCAGACCGAGCAGGACGCACGGCGTGCCCGCGGCTGCGCCGTCGTGCAACGCCCGCAGCAGTCCGCGCCGGTTGGCCAGCGACGTCAACGGGTCGGTGTGCGCCAGCTCACGGAAGTGCGCCTCCCGCTCGACCAGGCGGCCGGCGTAGTCGCGGACGTCTTTGAGGGTGAGGTACTGCCGCGCCACCAGGGCGAAGCCCTCCACGCTGCCGGCCAGGATGCCCGGCGCGGTGAAGCGGCCGTCCTGGAGCAGGTGGTACATCGCCGAGGCCGCCATCGCCAGCATCGGGGCGAGGGCGTACTCACCGTCCCGACCGATGAGGTCGAGCGCGACCTCCCCCGGCTGATCGGCCCGGCGTACCTCGAGCGCGACGGCCAGCAGGCCGGCCGACAGCAGCGCCGCGCCGGCGAGCGCCATGGTCGGCCCGGACTGGCAGAGCCCCGCGCTGAGGCCCAGTCCGCCGCAGCTCACCGCGGTGATGCCGGTCGCGAGCACGGCCAGCCGGCGACGCGGGGCGGCGGCCCGAAAGACGACGATCACGGCGAGGCCGGCCCCGAGCGCGGCGCTCACCGTCGTCACCAGGATCGCCGGGCAGGCCATCGGGGTGGCGGCGCCGAGCAGCCGGGTCGGCTCGGAGAAGAGCACCCAGCCGACGAACCACAGCGCCGCCGCCACGGTGACGCCGTCCAGCGCGAGCCGGGCGGTCCCCGCAGCGGTGGCGGCGACCCCCGGCAGCCGGAGCAGACCGGCCGCGAAGGCCAGCCCGGCCAGCGCCATACCGATCGCCGTGGCGGTGGCCCATCCCGTCCGCTGCCCCTGCTCGTGCGCCCAGTGGTCGCTCGCCGACAGCACCGCCACCACGCCCGCCAGCAGGCTGACCAGGGACATCCCGGCGGCGCCCGCGAGCAGCACGTGCGCCGGTCGACGCGGCCCGGTCCGCTGCCCGACGACCATGGTGAGCAGCGCGGTGGCCACGGCCGCGACCAACCCGCTCAGCGCCGCGACGGCGACCATGCCCGGGGGGAGATGCACGACAACAAGAGTGCCGGATGAGCGCACGTCGCGGGAGACCGGATGTGCATCTGTTGGGACACGGGCCCTCTACCGCGGGGTCCTGCGCGGCGGCGGTGTCATGCTGGTACGCATGCCTGAGCTGCGATCGAGGACGTCCACACACGGTCGGACGATGGCCGGCGCCCGGGCCCTCTGGCGGGCCACCGGGATGACCGACGACGACTTCGGCAAGCCGATCGTCGCCATCGCCAACAGTTTCACCCAGTTCGTGCCGGGTCACGTACACCTCAAGGACATGGGTGGCCTGGTCGCGGACGCGGTGGCCGAGGCCGGCGGCGTCGGTCGGGAGTTCAACACGATCGCGGTCGACGACGGCATCGCGATGGGGCACGGCGGCATGCTCTACTCCCTGCCCAGCCGCGAGCTGATCGCCGACGCGGTGGAGTACATGGTCAACGCGCACTGCGCGGACGCCCTGGTCTGCATCTCGAACTGCGACAAGATCACCCCAGGCATGCTGCTGGCCGCGCTGCGCCTCAACATCCCGACCGTCTTCGTCTCCGGCGGCCCGATGGAGGCCGGCAAGACGGCGGCGATCGAGGGCATCGTGCACAGCAAGATCGACCTGATCGACGCGATGATCGCGTCCTCGAACGAGGCGGTCACCGACGCGCAGCTCGGCGAGATCGAGCGCTCCGCCTGCCCCACCTGCGGCTCCTGCTCCGGCATGTTCACCGCCAACTCGATGAACTGCCTCACCGAGGCCATCGGGCTCGCGCTCCCCGGCAACGGTTCGACCCTCGCCACCCACGCCGCGCGCCGGTCGCTGTTCGTCGAGGCCGGCCGGACCGTCGTCGACATCGCCAAGCGGTGGTACGACGGCGACGACGAGTCGGTGCTCCCGCGCATCGTCGCGTCCAAGGCCGCCTTCGAGAACGCCGTCGCCCTCGACGTGGCCATGGGCGGCTCCACCAACACGGTGCTGCACCTGCTCGCCGCCGCCCGCGAGGCGGAACTCGACTTCGGCGTCGCCGACATCGACGCCATCTCCCGACGGGTGCCCTGCCTGGCGAAGGTGGCTCCGAACTCCCCGAAGTACCACATGGAGGACGTGCACCGCGCCGGTGGCATCCCCGCGATCCTCGGTGAGCTGGACCGGGCCGGCCAGCTCAACCGGAACGTGCACGCCGTGCACTCCCCCTCCCTGGCCCAGTGGCTGACCGACTGGGACGTGCGTGGTGGCTCGCCGACGCCGGAGGCGGTCGAGCTGTTCCACGCCGCGCCCGGCGGGGTGCGGACCGTGGAGCCCTTCTCCACCACCAACCGCTGGTCGTCACTCGACACCGACGCTGCCGAGGGGTGCATCCGCGACCGCGAGCACGCGTACTCCGCCGACGGCGGCCTGGCCATCCTGCACGGCAACCTGGCCCCGGAGGGCTCCGTCGTGAAGACCGCCGGCGTGCCGGACGACTGCCTGACGTTCCGCGGCCCGGCGAAGGTGTACGAGTCGCAGGACGACGCCGTCACCGCGATCCTCGCCAAGGAGGTCGTCGCCGGGGACGTCGTGGTGATCCGCTACGAGGGCCCCAAGGGCGGCCCCGGCATGCAGGAGATGCTCTACCCCACCTCGTTCCTCAAGGGTCGCGGGCTGGGGCGGTCCTGCGCGCTGCTCACCGACGGCCGTTTCTCCGGCGGCACGTCCGGCCTCTCCATCGGGCACGCCTCCCCCGAGGCCGCCTCCGGCGGGTTGATCGCCCTGGTCCGCGAGGGCGACGAGATCGTCATCGACATCCCGGCCCGGTCGATCGAGCTGAACGTGCCCGCCGACGAGCTGGAGGCGCGGCGGGTGGCCGAGGAGAAGCGCGACCGGCCGTACACCCCGACGGATCGCCAGCGACCGGTGTCGGCGGCGCTGCGCGCGTACGCCTCGATGGCCACCTCGGCCAGCGACGGCGCCTACCGCCGCGTCCCCGAGTAAGCCGCGCCGCGGCTCGGCCGTTCGACCGCTTGATCAACGCGACTTCGCCGATGTCGCGGTATCCCTGCCGACGGGATGCCACGACATCGGCGATCTCGTGTCGATCAAAATGCCAGCTCGGGCCGGCGCCAAGATCTGAGCAACTTCCCCGTTACTGCTGCATACGGCGTGCGGGAGGCAGCAACAACAGGGATGTTGCGCGGATCTTGCTGCGTGGACCACCACTCCTCGCGATCTTGCACTTTCGGTGGCGACACAAGGGATATCTCACCCCATGTCGACAACAGAAACCGCAAGATCGGCGGGAAGGTGGGGGTGGGGCTCAGGTCAGGTCGTTGACCGCGCGTAGCACCGGGCGCGTGGTCAACGGGACCGGGTCCAGCGCGACGTCGGACCGCACCGTGAACGTGGTTGTCTCGCCGGGCAGCAGGGTGACCAGCGCAGCGTCCACAGTGGCCGCCGGCTCCAGCCGGTCCGGGAAGAGGGTCAGGTCGCGCAGCACCGTGCGCGCGGTCACCCGGACCCGCTGGCCGCCGTCCACCGGCTCGACCGTCGCGTCCCACGCCGCCGTCGCCCACTCGACGTCCCGATCCTCGGCGAAGAACCACAACGCGCGCTCCGCGCTGCCGCCGGCCTCGGCGACCAGCAGCTCACGGCGGCTCTCGTCCGGCCGCGCCAGCTCCGCCGGCAGCGCCAGCGTCACCGAGGAGTACGCCGGGACGTCGAGGTCGACCGAGGTCTTCGCCCTCGGCTCCCCGGCGAGAGTCACCCGGGTGACTGTGGCCGGCACGGTCCACGCCTCGGCGGTCTCATTCACCGCGACCAACGCCAGTCCACCGCCACCAGCCAGCCCGGCACCCCGGGGCTGCAACGTGAGCAGGCGGTCGGCGTACGCGTGGCGCAGCGCGTACCACAGGGGTTTGCGGCGGCCGTCGCCGTCGACGGCCGACCAGGAGGTCACCGGCCAGCAGTCGTTGAGCTGCCAGACGATGGTGCCGGCGCAGACGTCGCGGTGGGAGCGGAAGTGCTCCACCCCGAGCTGGATGGCCCGCGCCTGGTTGAGCTGCGTGAGGTAGTGCCAGTCGTCGAAGTCGGCCGGAGCGGGCAGGTGGGCGTCCAGGCCCCGCTGGAGCTTGGCGTCACCGCCGGCTGCCTTCTGGTGGTGGGCCATGCCCGGCGAGTCGGGGGCCAGGGGTTCGTCGCTGAGCGCCCGCCGCAGCGTGGCGTACGCGGGTGGCGCCTGGTAGCCGAACTCGGCCACGAAGCGCGGCACGTACTCGCGGTACTTCGTGTAGTCGTCGGTGTTCCAGACGTCCCAGATGTGGGTGGTGCCGTGCGCCGGGTCGTTGGGGTGGATGGTCTCGCTTCCCGACCAGGGGCTGCCCGGCCAGTACGGGCGGGTCGGGTCCAGCTCGCCGACGATCTGCGGCAGCAGGTCGAGGTAGTAGCCGCGTCCCCAGGTGCGCCCGGCCAGGGCTTCCTGCCAGTCCCAGTCGTGCCAGCCCCAGATGTTCTCGTTGTTGCCGGTCCAGAGCACCAGCGACGGGTGCGGCGTCAGGCGGGTCACCTGCTCGCGGGCCTCGGCGGCCACCTCACCGCCGAGACCACCGAACGGCTCCTCCTCGGGGTACGCGGCGCAGGCGAAGAGGAAGTCCTGTTGGACGAGCAGGCCGCGTTCGTCGGCGAGGTCGTAGAAGTTCTCCGACTCGTACCGGCCGCCGCCCCAGACGCGCAGCAGGTTGACATTGGCGGCGGCGGCCTGGTCGAACCGCTCGGCGAGCCGGTCGCGGGTGATCCGGGTGGGGAACGTGTCGTCGGGGATCCAGTTGACGCCCCGGACGAAGACCGGCACGTCGTTGACGGAGAGCGCGAACGGGGTGCCGTGCTCGTCGGGGGTGGTGTCCAGCTTGACGGAGCGGAAGCCGATCCGTCGGGACCAGGTGTCCAGGCTGTCGCCCTCCGGCGCGTGCAGGGTCACCTCCAGCAGGTGGCGGGCCTGTTCGCCGTACCCCCGGGGCCACCAGAGCGTGGGCTCGCGGACGGCGAGGGTCAGCACGGCTGTGCGCTGGCCGGCCTCGACGACGGCCTCGGCGCGGACGCCGCCGACGGCGGCCCGGACGGTCAGCGGGACGTCCGCGACCCGCTCGACCTCGACGTGCACCTCGACCCGGCCGTCGCGGCCGTCGAGAGCGACCAACGGGCGGACGGTGGCCAGCCGGGCGGTGGACCAGGCGTGCAGGGCGATGTCCTGCCAGATCCCGGCGGTGACCAGCGTCGGTCCCCAGTCCCAGCCGAAGTTGCAGGCCATCTTGCGGACGAACTGGAAGGGCTCCGGGTACGCGTTGGGTCGGTCGCCGAGTCGGTCGCGCTGCGCCTCGGCGTAGCGGTACACGGAGTCGAACGCGACGGTCAGCTCGTTGTCGCCGGCCCGCAGCAGCGCGCGGACGTCGAACCGGTAGCCGCGGTGCATGTTCTCGGTGCGGCCGACCTCGACGCCGTTGACGCTGACGGTGGCGACGGTGTCCAGGCCGCCGCAGACCAGGTCGATGCGGTCGTGGGTGCCGGCCGGCGGACGGAAGGTCGTCCGGTAGCGCCAGTCGGCGCGGCCGATCCAGGCCAGCGACAGCTCGTTGTCGTCGAGGTACGGGTCGGGGATCAGCCCGGCGTCGAGCAGGTCGGTGTGGACACACCCGGGCACGGTCGCCGGTACGGTCCGGTCGGCGATCTCCACCGGCACGTCCACGTCGGACATCGCCCGCAGCGTCCAGCCGTCGTGCAGGGCCTGTCGGCTCACGATTCACCGCACCTTCGTGATCGAGACGTTAGCTGAACCGGATAAGCTCAGCCACCGTACGATCCGACCCCCGGGGTGTCAAAACCCCCGAACGGCCAAGGAGAACGCCGGTGAAGCGGCCGACCATCGCGGACGTCGCCCGGCGGGCGGGGGTGTCCAAGGGCGCCGTGTCGTACGCGTTGAACGGGCAGCCCGGCGTCTCCGAGGCCACCCGGCAGCGCATCCTCGCCATCGCCACCGAGATCGGGTTCAGTCCGAGCAGCGCCGCGCGGGCCCTGTCCGCCGCCACCGCCCGGGCCGTCGGCCTGGCCCTGTGCCGCCCCGCGCGGACGCTGGGCGTCGAACCGTTCTTCATGGCGCTGATCAGTGGTGTGGAGGCCGAACTGTCGGCCCGCTCGTACGCGCTGACGTTGCAGGTGGTGGCCGATCACGACGCCGAGATCGCCGTCTACCGGCGGTGGTGGGGCGAGCGCCGGGTGGACGGGGTCCTCGTCTGCGACCTGCGCACCGACGATGCGCGCATCCCCGCCCTGGAACAGCTGCGCCTGCCGGCCGTGGTCATCGGCGGCCCGGGCGGCACCGGGGAGCTGGCCAGCCTCTTCTCGGACGACGCGGCGGCGCTGACCGAGGCCGTGGAGTACCTGGTCGCGCTCGGGCACCGCCGGATCGCCCGGGTCGCCGGCCTGCCCGACCTGCGGCACACCGAGATCCGTACCGACGCCTTCGCGGCGGTGTGCCGGCGTCTCGGCCTCTCCGACACGGTCACCGTCTTCTCCGACTACACCGGCGAGGAGGGCGGGCGGGCCACGCGACGACTGCTCAGCGCCACCTCCCGGCCCACCGCGGTCATCTACGACAACGACGTGATGGCCATCGCGGGACTCTCGGTGGCCCAGGAGATGGGCCTGACCGTGCCGGCCGACCTGTCCATCGTGGCCTGGGACGACTCGCCGCTGTGCCGGCTGGTGCACCCGCCGTTGACGGCCCTGGGCCGCGACATCTCCGCGTACGGCGCGCACGCGGCCCGCCACCTGCTCGGCGTCATCGCGGGCGAGCCGGCGACCCGGTTGCGGGACGAGACACCGCAGTTGACCCCGCGTGGCAGCACGGCACCGCCCCGGGACAGGTGAACCGGTTCATCACCGGTACGCCGAGGGAAACTCCTCGAAGTACGCCTCGACGCGCTCGGCGGTCGCCGGACGGGACAGCGCGAAGCCCTGCCCGTAACGGCAGCCGGCCCGGTGGGCGCCCTCGACCTGGGTGGGCGACTCCAACCCCTCCGCGACGATCTCCACACCCAACCGCTCGCCGACGTTGACCACCACGTCGATCAGCGGCGGCTGCCCCGTGGGCTCGGCCCCGACCAGGTCGGGCCCCACCTTCAGCAGGTCGATCGGCAGCCGGCGCAGGTGGGCCAGCGAGGCGTGTTCGGGCCGGAAGTCGTCGAGCGCGGTGCGTACGCCCAACGACCGGAGACCCGCGAGCCGGGCCACCACCGTCGGCAGGTCGGCGGCGACCCTCGGCTCGGCCACCTCCACCACCAGGCGCTCGGGCGGCACCCCGTACGCGGCCAGGACCGCCGCGGCGCGCTGCACGAAGTCGGGCGTGGTCAGCTCCCGGGTGGTCACGTTGACGGCCATCCACAGCTCCCGAGGGCCCGCCGACCAGGCCGCCAACTGCCGGCAGGCCCGGTCCAGCACCCACCACTCCAGCTCGCCGACCAGATCCAGATCCTCGGCGACCGGCAGCAGCTCGGCCGGGAGCACCGTGCCGAGCACCGGGCTACGCCACCGCAGCAGCGCCTCGGCGCCCACCGGCTGACGGTCGGTCAGGTCGAGCACCGGTTGGTAGACCAGGTCCAGTTCGCCCCGGGCCACCGCGCCCGGCAGCTCGCGTTCCAGGTCGAGCCGACGGACCAGCTGCTCCTCCAGGAACGCGTCGTACCACTCGACCCGGTCTCGGCCCAGCTGCACCGCCCGCCGCCGGGCCAGCTCGGCCTGACGCAGCACGTCGGCCGGCCCCGCGCCACCCACCTCGGCCAGCCCGATGCTCGCCTGCACGCGCAGCACCGACCCGGCCAACCGGTACGGCGACGTGAGCGTGCTCAGCAGCCGGGTGCCCAGCGCGTACGCCAGCACGGGCCCCGCACCGGTGACCACCGCGAAACCGTGGCCGGCGCAGGCGGTCACCAGATCGCCGGGCGAGACGACCGCCCGCGCCCGCAGGGCGGCCTCGGCAAGCGCGTCCTCGCGGGCCACCGGCCCCAGCCCTTCGATGCCGTGCAGCTCCACCAGCAGCAGCGCACCGGTCGGGGCGGGCACGTCGCCGATCGCGGCGAGGGCGGCGAGCAGGGCCGCCCGGTCCCCCGGCCCCTCGCCGGCCGGGCCGAAACCATGGCGCGACCAGGAGACACCCGTGTCGGGCCAGGTCGCGTCAGCATCGGCCGCAGGAGTCCACGAATCGGTTGTCGGGGCCTGCCACGGCGGTTGCGACTCCCGGCGGCGGACCGAGTGGTCGGCGGCCCGACGGTGCGCGGCGGGCCGCTCGGGGACACCCCCGTCACCGCCGCGCAGCAGCTCCCGCAGGACCAGAGGTGGCACCGCCGCCAGGGCGAGCAACAGACTCGTCCGGTCCGGAGTGCGACCGGAGCCGAGGTGCAGGCCCGCCGCGAGCAGCAGCACCGACGCCGGGAGGACCGCCCGTGGCCAGGTCGTGGCCGCTGAACCGGACGGCGGCGTCGAGCTGGCCGACGTCACCGCCGATGTCGCGCCCAGGGCCGTCAGCAGCATGCCGAGCACCAGCGGCGGCACCGCCAGAAGCGGCGCGCGCCCCGACGACGTGGGCGGCAGGATCGTCAACAGCGCCAGACCGACCAGGGTGAGCAGGAGGCCTCCCCGGCAGATCCCGTGGCCCGAGCGCCGCCCTGCGCCCGTGAACGCGCCGAGCGCGGCGATGCCCAACCCGGCCAACACCAGCGCCGCGACCAGCCGGGCCGGAGCGGGGAGAGTGTCCACGGGCAGGAGCAACCACCCGGCAAGGGTCAGACCGATCGTCGGTCCCGTCGCCTCGACCAACTCCCGTAGTCGGGTCGGCGAGGGCGTCCGTGCCGGGAGCCCGCGTAGCCCGGCCACGGAGAGGGCCGCGACGGTGAGCGACCCGAGCAGCGCGACCGCGCGCTGCCGGGTGTCGACCAGCGGCAGCGCGGCCGCGACCCAGCCGGCGGCCACCACCGCCGCGTCGAGCAGGACCAGCCCCACCCGCCCCGAGGAGTCGCTCGACGGCGGCGCGGACCGACCGGCGGCCAGCCGGGAGAGTCGTACGCCGGCCAGGGTGGCGCCCGCGCCACCGGCCAACGCGATCACCACCGGGGTCGGGACCATCCCCGCCACACCGGCGAGGACGAGCAGCGCCACGGCCGTGGACACGGCGGCCTCCGGGGCCGCCCGGCGGGGGACGAGGAAACGGAACGGGTACGCGAGGAGCACGGCGGTCGCCTTCGTGAGGGGGCACGGGGCGGTGCGACGGTGCGGGTGGTGCGAATGCTGCTGCGGTGGCACGGGTGGCGGATGTTGCGAGGCCGCTGCCCAACACTGGGAAACGACCGGCGACCGGATTGGTTACGCGTCGGCCATCGGCACGAAGCAGTGACCCGTGTCACTGTACGCGTGCGGGCACCCGTGACACCGCCCGCCGCGACCCCGGCCGACCAGGGGTGGGATCATCGCGGGGTGAGTACGCCCGACACGGTCCGCTTCCGTTTCAACCAAGCCATCCTGGTCGCCTCGGTCATCGCCTTCATCGGTGCCCTGCCGCTGGCGAACGCCCGGGCGTACCTGCTGCCGGTGCTGCTCGTCCCGCTGGGCGTCGGGGTGTGGGCCTGGCGGTCCGGCACCGACGCCGACTCCCGGGAGCTGCGCCTACGGGCGCTGTTCGGGCAACGCCGGATCGGCTGGGACCACGTCGTCGAGTTCGCCACCGACGCACGCGGGCGGGCCGTCGCCCGACTCGACGACGGCCAGCAGGTCGTCCTGCCGGCGGTACGCGGCACCGACCTGCCCCGCCTGGTCTCGGCCACCGGCCAGAGGATGCCGGACGAGTCCGCCGAGACGCCCGGCGCGTAGGCGGCCGTTCCCGCCCGCCGGCTCAGTAGCCGTCGACCACGGTGTTGACGAGCGGTTCACCGGCGGCGAACCGCCGTACCTGCTCGCCGACCAGCCGGTACGCACGCGGCAGCAGACCCCGCACCGACCCCGCCACGTGCGGTGTGAGCAGCACGTTCGGCATCGTCCACAGAGGAGACTCGGCGGGCAACGGCTCCGGGTCGGTGACGTCCAGCGCGGCCGAGATCCGGCCGGTGGCCAGCTCGGCGACGAGCGCGTCGGTCCGGGCCACCGGGCCTCGGGCCGCGTTGACCAGCAGCGCCCCGTCGGGCATCGCGGCCAGGAAGTCCTTGTCGATCAGACCACGGGTCTGGTCGGTGAGCGGCACCAGCACCACCACCACGTCGGCGTCGGGCAGCAGTCTCGGCAGCTCCGCGACGGCGTGCACCGACTGCTCCGGCCGGGCGCTGCGGGCGACCAGGGTGAAGCTCACCCCGAACGGCGCGAGCCGGTCGCGCACCGCCGTGCCGATCGAGCCGGCCCCGACGATCAGCACCCGCTTGCCGGTCAGCTCGTCGGTCGGCGCGTTGCCGTCGTACGCCCACCGCCGCTGCCCCTGCGCGCGGGCGAAGGCGGGAAACGCCCGGAGCTGGGCCAGGATCGCGGTGACCACCCACTCGGCGGTGGAGGGATCGTGAACCCCCCGGGCGTCGCAGAGCGTGACCCCGTCGGGCACCCGGTCGACCCAGGCGTCCGCTCCGGCGGAGAGCAGTTGCACCACCGCCAGGTCGGGCAGCTCACCCAGCAGAGCGGTGGCGTCCGAACCGCTCAGGAACGGCGGCACCCAGAAACGGACGTCGGCCACGGCGGACGGCAGGCGGTCGGCGCGTTCGGCGACCTCCACCGTCACGCCCGACGGCAGCTCGCCAACGAGGTCCAGGCCAGCGTGGTGCGGAATCCATACCTTCACGTCCGCCGACGATAGCCGTCGCCACGACGGCCGGCGCGGGCACGGCGGAACCCGCGCCGCCGGGCGAGAGGCGACACACCGGTGTCCGGCCCGGCCGTGACGGGGTATAACCGAGAGTCGGAGGTCAGCTCCGCCTCCACCCCGGCAGACAGGCGCTCGATGACCGACGGCTCCCCCGCCCGCACGCGACGTTCGAGCACCCCACCTCCGGCGCTCGGCGACGCGGCGCGGCTGCGCGCGCTCGCCGACACCGGCCTGGACGCGACTCCGGACGAGGCGTTCGACCGGTTCGCCCGACTGGTCAGCGACCTGCTGGAGGTGCCGGTCGCGCTGGTCTCGCTGGTCTCCGCCGACCGGCAGTTCTTCCCGGGGGCGGTCGGTCTGCCGGAGCCGTGGTCGCAGCGGCGACAGACCCCGTTGAGCCATTCGTTCTGCCAGCACGTGGTGGACATCGAGGTGCCGATGGTGCTGCCGGACGCCCGGCTCTACCCCCGTGTACGCGAGAACCTCGCCATCGACGACCTCGGCGTCGTCGCGTACGCCGGGATGCCGTTGACCGACCTCTCCGGCCGGGTGCTCGGTTCGCTGTGCGCCATCGACAACAAGCCCCGGGCGTGGACAGCCCGACAACTGCGGACCCTGTCCGACCTGGCGGCGGCCTGCTCGTCGGAGTTGCGCCTGCGGATCGCGCTGGACGGGGCCCAGGAGGCGGGTCGTCGGGTGGTGCAGGCGCACGAGCGCCTGGAACTGCTGGCCGGAGTGAGCGAGACCCTGGCCGGCACGTTGGACGTGGGCACGTCGCTGCGCCGGCTCGCCGACGCCATGGTGCCGGTGCTCGCCGACTGGTGCCTGCTCATCCTCGCCGGGCCCACCGGACAGCCCCGGGAGGTCGTCGCGGCGCACCAGGACCAGGCCCGGACGCCGGACGTCGACCGCTTCGCCGCGCTGCTGCGGACCGGCCTGAACCAGGAGTCGGTGATCCGCGCGGTGCTGCGGACCGGCCAGCCCCGGCTCGGCGGGGTGGCGTCGCCGGCCGACGTGGCCCGGGGCACCACGGATCCGGAGCTGTCGGTGATCGCCGAGCGGCTGGGCATCGCGTCGTACCTCAGCGTGCCGGTGCGGGCCGCCGGGGGCACCGTGCTGGGCGCCATCACCCTGGTCAACAGCCCGGGCCGCCAACAGTTCGACGACCGCGACCTGCTCACCGCCGTGGACATCGGCCGCCGCGCGGGGCAGGCCATCGGCAACAGCTCGATGTACGGGGAGCAGCGGCACGTCGCCGAGGTTTTGCAACACAGCATGCTGCCGCGTCTACCGCACGTGCCGGAGCTGGAGCTGGCGGCCCGCTACCAGCCGGCCGCCGACCGGGTCGAGGTCGGCGGCGACTGGTACGACGCCTTCGTGCAGCCCGACGGCGACGTGATCGCGGCGATCGGGGACGTGGCCGGGCACGACATCGAGGCCGCCGCGACCATGGGTCAGCTCCGCAACCTGGTACGCGGCAACGCGTTCGGCCGGCACGACGAGGTCGGGGCGTTGGTGAGCCACCTGGACGACGCGATCCGGGGTCTGCGGCTGCCCATCGCGGCCACCGCCACGCTGGTGCGGATCGGCCCGGAGCGCTCCGGTGTCCGTGAGCTGACGTGGTGCAACGCCGGGCACCCACCGGCCCTGGTGGTCCGCGCCGGCGGTGCCGTGGAAGTCCTCGACGCGACGCCGGAGCCGCTGCTCGGCCTGGCCCGGCCCACGCCGCGGACCAGCCACTCGGCCGGCCTGACCACCGGAGACACGCTGCTGCTCTACACCGACGGGCTGATCGAGCGTCGGGACCGGTCCATCGACGACGGGCTCGCCGAGCTGGTGGGCCGGCTGGCCGGCACCGACACGATGCCCCTGGACGATCTGTGCGACCTGCTGCTCGCGTCGATCCACCACCGCGAGGACGATACGGCGCTGCTGGCGGTCCGAGCCCGCTGAGTGCGGAGGACCCCGGCCAGCCCGGCCGGCGGGCTACCCTGGGCCGGGTGAGAGCCCGTCCCCCGTACCCTCGCGTCCGCCGCCTCCGGGCGGTCCTCGCGGCGTCCTGCGCGGCGCTGCTGTTCGCCTCGGGTTGCAGCTTCGGCGAGCCGGACCCCGATCCGGCGGGCGAGCCACCCAACCTGCCGACCCCGTCGGCGTCGCCGAACGCGGGCGGCGCGGGCCAACAGGCGGTGACCACCGTGCTGGCCAAGGGACTGCGGGTGCCGTGGGCCATCGCGTTCCTGCCGGACGGCGGCGCGCTGGTCACCGAGCGGGACACCGGCCGGATTCTGCAGGTGGGCCCGGAGTCCGGTCCGGACGGGCTGCGGGTCCGGGTCGTGCAGACGATCGACGACGTGGCGGCGGCGGGTGAGGGCGGCCTGCTCGGCATCGCCGTGTCCCCCGGCTACGCCCAGGACCGGACGGTCTTCGTCTACTACACGGCCGAGCAGGACAACCGGGTCGCCCGCCTGCAGATCGGCGGGCAACCCACCCCGATCCTCACCGGTATCCCGAAGGCGAACGTGCACAACGGCGGCGGGCTGGGGTTCGGGCCGGACGGGCAGCTCTACGTCAGCACCGGTGACGCGGGAGAGCGGCCCAACGCGCAGGACACCAAGAGCCTCGGCGGCAAGATCCTGCGGATCACCGCCGACGGCAAGCCCGCGCCGGGCAACCCGTTCCCCGGTTCGCCGGTGTGGTCGTTCGGCCACCGCAACGTGCAGGGTTTCGCCTGGGACGCGGCCAAGCGCATGTACGCCGTCGAGTTCGGCCAGAACACCTGGGACGAGATCAACCAGATCACCAAGGGCGGTAACTACGGCTGGCCGGAGGTCGAGGGGCGGGCCGGCGACAAGCGCTACACCGACCCGATCACGCAGTGGGCCACGGCCGACGCGTCCTGCTCCGGGCTCGCCGCGACGGACCGGCTGCTCGTCACCGGCTGCCTGCGTGGGAAGCGACTGTGGGTGATGGAGCTGACCGACACCGGCACACTGCTGGGGCAGCCGAGCGAGCTGCTGACCAACCGGTACGGGCGGCTACGTGCCGTGGCCGCCGCGCCCGACGGCTCGCTCTGGGTGAGCACCTCCAACCACGACGGGCGGGGTGACCCGGCGGCCGACGACGACCGCCTCCTGCGGGTGGTCTTCGCCGGCGGCGACGGCGGCCGCAGCTGACCTGCGTCACCTTCCGCCCAGGTTTGCCAAGATCCTTCGACGGGCAGGTCAGAATCTCAGCATGGACGGGCAACGCGACGAGCAGCACGGCGACGCCGAGGGCCGGGACGACCCGGTGACCGGCGGCGAGCCGTCGCGCCCGGCCCGCCGACGGATCGGCCGCCCCGGCGGGCCGGTGCGGCGCACTGGCATGATCCTCGCCGTGCTGGTGGTGGCCCTGGCCGGGGCGGCGCTCGGCGTGCTGGCCGGCGGTCGGGTGAACACCGACATCGGGCCGTTCCGGGCCAACCTCACGCTCTCCCCGGCCAGCGACGGCGGGACGACGATCGACGTGCCGCCGCTGGGCGCGCTGCTGATCGACAGCCACAGCGGGCCGACGCACCTCACGGTACGACTCGGCGCACTCGACCAGGGGCGCACCGAAGCGCTGCTCGACGACCCCGCGAGCATCAGTCGGGCCAGCCAGAGCGCCGTGGAGGACGTTCGCTCCGGGGTGATGCGGCTCGGTCTGCGTACCCTCGCCTCGGCGGTGCTGGTCACCCTCATCCTGGCCGCGTTGGTCTTCCGGGACGTGCGCCGTACGGCCTGGGCCGGCGGGTTGGCGCTGCTGGTCACCGCCGGCAGCCTCGGCACGGCCGCCGCAACGCTGCGCCCGCAGGCGATCGAGGAGCCGCGCTACGAGGGTCTGCTGGTCAACGCGCCGGCGATCGTCGGCGACGCCCGCCGGATCGCCAACGACTACACGAAGTACGCCGAGCAGCTGCAACGCATCGTCGGCAACGTCAGTCAGCTCTACACGACGGTGTCGGCGTTGCCGGTGCTCGATCCCGCGCCGGGTACCACCCGGGTCCTGCACGTCTCCGACATGCACCTCAACCCGACGGGCTGGCAGCTGATCCGCACGGTGGTGGAGCAGTTCGGCATCGACGTGGTCATCGACACCGGCGACATCACCGACTGGGGCAGCGAGCCGGAGGCGTCGTTCGTCGGCTCGATCAGCCTGCTCAAGAAGCCGTACGTGTTCATCCGGGGTAACCACGACTCGGGCAAGACCGGCGCAGCGGTGGCTCGCCAGCCGAACGCGATCGTGCTGAACAATTCGACGACCACGGTCGCGGGCCTGACCATCGCCGGCATCGGCGACCCGCGCTTCACCCCGGACAAGAACACCTCACCGGCCGGCAGCGGGCTCACCCAGGAGGTGGCCGACCAGGTGATCGGCGCGGGTGACCAGCTCGCCGCGACGATCCGCAACTCGCCGCGGCCGGTCAACATCGCCCTCGTGCACGACCCGGCGTCGTCCGGGCCGCTCGCCGGCACCTGCCCGCTGGTGCTGGCCGGGCACACGCACGCCCGGCAGGTCTCCAAGTTGCCGCAGGCCCCCGGCCAGCAGCCGACGGCCCTGTTCGTGGAGGGCTCCACGGGCGGGGCCGGGCTGCGCGGTCTGGAGGGCGAGAAGCCCACCCCGCTGTCGATGACGGTGCTCTACTTCGACCAGCAGAAGATGCTCCAGGCGTACGACGACATCACCGTCGGCGGCACCGGTCAGGCCCAGGTCAACCTGGAGCGCCACATCGTGCAGGACCCGAGCGCCGGCGCACCCGCCTCGGTCACCCCCACCCCGACCCGCTGAGCGCGGGCTACCACCCGCCGACCCGCCGACCCGCCGACCTGGCGGTGCCCGCCCGCCTCCCGCGCGGGGCCCGCACCGGAGCCAAAGCCGGCGCCCGAGCCCGAGGGGTGTCTGCGCAGCCTTTGCTCTGCTTCAACGGAGGCAACAGTTACGTCGGGTTACTCCGCTCCCGCTGCGTACACCCGAATTTCTGCAGCTCAGGGCTGGTGTTGCGCATATTGAAGCAGAGCAAAGGGCGCAGAGAACCCGGCAGGCAGGCGGACGCTCCCCACTCTCAGTGACGGCCGCAGTGAGACACGAAGGCCGGTGCACGCGAACCGGCAGGCGGGCAGGCGGGCGGGCAGGCAGGCAGGCAGGCAGGCAGGCAGGCAGGCGAAGCCAATCCCCACGGGCGAGATCAGCGCAGGGTGAGATCAGCGCAGGGCGAGGGCGGCCAGGGCCGCGTTGACGATGCTGCCGGGCAGCAGGTCGTGCAGCTCGTACAGGTCGGCCACGCTGCCGGACTGGCCGAACTCGTCCACCCCGAGCGGCACCGCCGGCGCGCCGAGCGCCGACCCGAGCCAGGCCATGGCGTGCGAGGCCGCGTCGTGCACGGTCACCACCGGCACCCGGTCGGCGAACGCGGACCGCAGCGCGCCGGGCACGCTCGGCACGGTGGCGGTGCGTACGCCCTGTCGCAGGGTGCGCTGCCAGGCCCGGTAGAGCCGGTCGAGGCTGGTCACGTCCAGCACGTGCGCGGCGATGCCCTCCTCGGCCAGTTCGGCGGCGGCGGCCAACACCTCGGGCAGCACCGCGCCGGAGCCGGCGAGCTGCACCACCGGCGCGTCGGCCAGGTGTGGGTACGCCTGGTGCGCGTCGACGAGCCGGTACGCCCCGGCGACCACCTGCCGGCGCAGCACCGCGTCACCGAGCCGGGCCCGGGCCGCCTCGAACGGCGCCTGGTCCAGCGGACGGGTGCTGAGGCGGAAGTAGTACGCGCCGTCCTCGGCGGGGGCGGCGGTCACGGCCGGGGTCGCCCCGCCGGCGATCTGCCCCAGCGCGTCGCAGAGCAGCCAGTCGAGGCTGCCCGCGTACGCCGGCTCGACGAACGTCACGCCGGGCAGCTCCAAGCCGACCGACGCGGTGATCGTGGACTGGTGGGCGCCGCCCTCGGGGGCCAGGGTGATGCCGGACGGCGTGCCGGCCACCACGAACCGCGAGCCGGAGTACGTGCCGTAGAGGAACGCGTCGAGGCCCCGCAGCACGAACGGGTCGTAGACCGTGCCCACCGGCAGCAGCGGCTGACCGGACAGGTCCCAGGAGAGGCCGAGCTGACCGAGCAGCAGGAACAGGTTCATCTCCGAGATGCCCAGCTCGATGTGCTGCCCGGTGGGGCTCTCGGTCCAGCGCAGCATCCGGTCCTCGGTCCAGGAACGCTGCTCGGTGGGCGCGAACACGCCAGTCTTGTTGATGAATCCGGCGAGGTTGGTGGAGGTGGCCACGTCCGGGGCGGTGGTGACCAGGTAACGGCCGACCTCCCGGTCCCGCGCCAGGTCCACCAGCACCCGACCGAACACCTCCTGGGTGGAGATGGGCTTGTTGGCGCGTACTCCCGTGCTCTCCGGAACGGTGACCCCCAGCGCGCGCTCGCGCGGCGCGCGGGACAGCGCCTCCCGGCGGGCGCCGGCCCGGACGCCGGCCGGGGACGCCGGGTCGAGGCGGTCCCACTCGGTCTCGGCGGTCAACCCGTGCGCGGCGCGCAGCGTGTCGACCTGCTCGGTGCTGAGCAGCGCGGAATGGTTACGCGGGTTGCCGGCGATGGGCAACCCCCAACCCTTGACGGTGTACGCGAAGACGACGCTCGGCCGGTCGGTCACCGCGTCGCACTGGGCGTAGGCGTCGAGCATCGCCTGAAGGTCGTGCCCGCCCAGGTCGGTGACGAGCGGGCCGAGGTCCTCGTCGGTGATGCCCTCGATCAGCTCGGCGATGCCGGCCGGCGCGCCGTCCAGGAACTGCTTGCGCAACGTGTCGCCGGCCAGCCCGAACAGCGACTGGTACTGCTCGTTGGGCATCGCGTCGATCCAGTCGCGCAGCGCCTCGCCACCCGGCCGGGCGTACGCCTCGGCGAGCTTGCGGCCGTACTTGACCTCCACGACGTGCCAGCCGGCCGCCTCGAACTGGCCGCGCCACTGGTTGATCCGGATGCCGGGGACCACCCGGTCCAGCGACTGCCGGTTGAAGTCGACGAGCCACATGACGTTGCCCAGACCGGTCGTCGCCGGGTCAGCCACCGCCTCCCAGATGTTGCCCTCGTCCAGCTCGGCGTCGCCGATCAGCGCCACGAACCGGGAGTGCGGCCGGGCGCCGAAGTGCGCGTCGACGTAGCGCCGGGTCGCGGCGGCGAAGAGCGGCGCCGCCGCGCCCAGACCGACCGAGCCGGTGGAGAAGTCCACCTCGTCCGGGTCCTTGGTGCGCGACGGGTACGACTGGAGGCCGCCCCGTGCCCGCAGCCGGGGCAGGTACGACCGGTCCAGGTTGCCCAGCAGGTACTGGATGGCGTGGAACACCGGGGAGGCGTGCGGCTTGACGGCCACCCGGTCCTCGGCGTCCAGGTGGGCGAACCAGAGCGCGGTCATCGCCGTGACGAGCGAGGCGCTGGACGCCTGGTGGCCGCCGACCTTCACACCGTCGCCGGTGACCCGGTCGTGGTTGGCGGCGTCCACGATGCGGGTGGAGAGCCACAGCACCCGCCGCTGGATCTCGTCGAGGACGTCAAGGTCGTGCTGGGTCACGGTGGCTCCATTCGGGCGTCGCCGTCGACGCCCTCGACGAGGGGTGCGGGGTGGCCGCGTGGTCGACAGGGGATGACGGAAGGCCGCCGCCGGGTCGCGGCGGCGGCCTGTCCGGGCGGGGTCTCAGCCCTGGACGCCGAGGCGCTCCAGGACCAGCGTGCGGACGGCGGCGGCGTCGGCCTGACCACGGGTCGACTTCATCACCGCGCCGACGAGCGCGCCGGCCGCCGCGACCTTGCCGCTGCGGATCTTGTCGGCGATGCCCGGGTTGGCGGCGATGGCCTCGTCCACGGCGGCGGTGAGCGCGCCGGTGTCCGAGACGACCTCCAGGCCCCGGCTGGTCATGATCTCGGTGGGCGAGCCCTCACCGTCGACCACGCCCTCCAGCACCGTGCGGGCCATCTTGTCGTTGAGCTTGCCGGCGTCGACCAGGCCCTGCAGCTCGGCGACCTGCGCCGGGGTCGCGCCGATGTCGGCCAACTCCACACCACTCTCGTTGGCCCGGCGGGACAACTCGCCCAACCACCACTTGCGGGCCGCCGCCGGCGTGGTGCCGGCGGCCACGGTGGCCTCGATCAGCTCGACCGCGCCGGCGTTGAGCACCGACTGCATGTCCAGGTCGGACAGGCCCCACTGCTGCTGAAGCCGACGCCGGTGCACCCGGGGCAGCTCCGGCAGGGCGGCCTTCAGCTCGGCGACCCAGGCCGGGTCCGGGGCGACCGGCACCAGGTCCGGCTCCGGGAAGTACCGGTAGTCGGTCGCCGTCTCCTTCGAGCGGCCCGGCGTGGTGTCGCCGCTGTCCTCGTGGAAGTGCCGGGTCTCCTGGGTGATCCGGCCACCCGCGTCGAGCACCGCCGCCTGCCGCAGCATCTCCGAGCGGACCGCCCGTTCCACCGACCGCAGCGAGTTGACGTTCTTCGTCTCGGTACGCGTGCCCCACTCCTGCCCCGGCAGGTTGAGCGAGGTGTTCACGTCGCAGCGCAGCGAACCCTCCTCCATCCGCACGTCCGAGACGCCGAGGGTACGGATCACGTCACGCAGCTCGGCGACGTACGCCCGGGCCACGTCGGGGGCGAGCGCGGCGGTGCCCACGACGGGCTTGGTGACGATCTCGACCAGCGGGATGCCGGCACGGTTGTAGTCGACGAGCGACTCCGTCGCACCGTGGATCCGCCCGGTGGCGCCGCCGACGTGCAGCGTCTTGCCGGTGTCCTCCTCCAGGTGCACCCGCTCGATCTCGATCCGGACGGTCTCGCCGTTCACCTCGACGTCCAGGTAACCGTCGACGCAGATCGGCTCGTCGTACTGGCTGATCTGGAAGTTCTTCGGCATGTCCGGATAGAAGTAGTTCTTGCGGGCGAACCGGCACCACTCGGCGATCGAGCAGTTCAACGCCAGGCCGATCCGGATGATCGCCTCGATGGCGGCCTTGTTGGCCACCGGCAGCGACCCGGGCAGGCCCAGGCACACCGGGCAGACCCGGGTGTTCGGCTCGCCACCGAAGTCGGTCGGGCAGCCGCACCACATCTTGGTGTTCGTGCCCAACTCGACGTGGGTCTCCAGGCCGATCACCGGTTCGTAGCGCGCGACGACCTCGTCGTACGCGGGCAGCGTCGTCGTCATCTGGGCTCCTGCCTCACAGTGCCGGTGGGGTGAACGTGCCGACCGCGGACTCCAGCGCGGCCGCGACCCGGTACATCCGGTCGTCGGCCATCGTCGGGGCCATCACCTGCAGGCCCACGGGCAGCCCCTCGGAGAGACCACAGGGCACCGAGATGCCCGGGCCGCCGTACAGGTTGGTCGGGATGGTGAACAGGTCGGCCAGGTACATCTGGTACGGGTCGGCGGTGCGCGCGCCGATCGGGAAGGCCGTGAACGGGGTCGTCGGCGAGATCAGCGCGTCGACCCGCTCGAACGCGGCGTTGAAGTCCCGCGTGATCAGCGTACGGACCTTCTGCGCCTGCCCGTAGTACGCGTCGTAGTAGCCCGACGACAGCGCGTACGTGCCGATCATGATCCGGCGCTTCACCTCGGGGCCGAAGCCGGCCTCGCGGGTCAGCGACATGACCTCCTCCAGCGACCGGTTGCCGTCGTCGCCGACCCGCAGGCCGAACCGGACGCCGTCGAACCGGGCCAGGTTGGAGGAGCACTCGCTCGGGGCGATCAGGTAGTACGCCGGCAGCGCGTACGCGAACGTCGGGCAGGAGACCTCGACGATCTCCGCGCCCATCTTCGCGAGCGCGTCCACGGACTCGCGGAACGCGGTCATCACACCCGGCTCGGCGCCCTCGCCGACGAACTCGCTGACGATGCCGAGCCGTACGCCGGTCAGGTCGCCGGTCGCGCCGAGCTTCGCCGCCGCCACCACATCCGGCACCGGCTGCGGGATCGAGGTCGAGTCCCGGGGGTCGTGCCCGCCGATCACCTGGTGCAGCAGGGCGGCGTCGAGCACGTTGCGGGCGCACGGGCCGGGAGTGTCCAGCGACGAGGAGAACGCCACCAGGCCGTACCGGGAGGTGCCGCCGTAGGTGGGCTTCGCGCCCACGGTGCCGGTGACCGCGCCGGGCTGGCGGATCGAGCCACCGGTGTCCGAGCCGATCGCCAGCGGCGCCTCGTACGCGGCCAGCGCGGCGGCGCTGCCACCACCCGAACCACCCGGGATGCGGCTCAGGTCCCACGGGTTGTGCGTCGGGCCGTACGCCGAGTACTCGGTGGAGGAGCCCATCGCGAACTCGTCCATGTTCGTCTTGCCCAGCATCACCGTGCCGGCGTCACGCAGCCGCTGCACGATCGTCGCGTCGTACGGCGGGCGCCAGCCTTCGAGGATCTTCGAGCCGACGGTGGTCGGCACGCCACGGGTGGCGAGCACGTCCTTCACCGCGACCGGCACGCCCGCGAGCGGGCCCAACTCCTCACCGGCGGTGCGGCGCTCGTCCACGGCCCGGGCGGCGGCGAGCGCGCCCTCGCTGTCCACGTGCAGGAACGCGTGCACCCGGTCGTCGACCGCGGCGATCCGGTCCAGGTGCGCCTGGGTCACCTCGACGGCGGAGGTCTCCCCGCCGGCGACCAGGGCGGCGATCTCCGTCGCGGTCATTCTGGTCAAATCGCTCATGACGCCACGTCCTCGCTCAGAATCCGGGGTACGCGGAACCGCTGCTCCTCGGCGTCGGGCGCACCGGACAGCACCTCCTCGGGGGTCAGGCACGGCGTGACGACGTCCTCGCGGAAGACGTTTGTCAGCGGCACCGAGTGTGAGGTCGGCGGGATGTCCGCGGCGGCGACCTCGCCGACCTGGGCGACCGCCTGGAGGATCACGTCGAGCTGGCCGGCGAACGTGTCCAGCTCCTCCTCGGTGACGGCGAGCCGCGACAGGCGCGCCAGGTGCGCGACCTCCTCGCGGGAGATGGCGGCCATCCGTGCCCCCTTCTGATGTCCTGCTGGTCGGGCGGTGTGCCGGCCGCGCGACGGGTGCAGCGTGACGCGCGGTGACCGGAGCGAGTCTATTGTTCCGCGCCCCGCGCCGGCTGCTCGGGTGGGTCAGCGCGTGAGCCGGCGGCCGGCGTCCGTCTCCGGGCCGCCGCTGGGGCGCACCGGCCGGTAGCGGGCCAGCCACGTGACCAGCTCCTCGGCGGGCATCGGACGGGCGTAGAACCACCCCTGGGCCGCGTCGCAGCCGGCCGCGTACAGCATCCGCCAGGTCCGCTCGTCCTCCACACCCTCCGCGACCACCCGCAGGCCCAACGCTCCCGCCAGCTCGATCGTCGAGCGGACGATCGCCGCGTCGTCGGCGTCCTCGGCCATGCCCAGCACGAACGAACGGTCCACCTTCACCTCGGACAGCGGCAGCCGCCGCAGGTGCTGCAAGGACGAGTAGCCGGTGCCGAAGTCGTCGAGCGCGATGGCCACCCCGATCTGGTGCAACCGGGTGATCGTCGCCAGCACCCGACGCGGATCGGCCATCAGGGCGCCCTCGGTGATCTCCAGTTGCAGCCGCTCGGCCGGCACCCCGTAGCGGGCCAGCCGGTCGGCGATCTGGTCGGCGATCTCGCCGGTGTGCAGGTCGCGCACGCTCACGTTGAGCGCCGCGCGCAACCCGATGCCGGCCGCCGACCACTTGGCGAGCTGCTCCACCACATCGTCCACGACCCGGCGGGTGAGCAGCCGCATCACCGCGCTCTGCTCGGCGACCCGGATCAGCTCCTCCGGGTCGACCATGCCTCGGCGGGGATGCCGCCAGCGCAGCAGCGCCTCGACGCCGACCACCTCGCCCGTCGCGATGGCGATCTGCGGTTGGTAGTACATGGTGATCTCACCGGCGTCGTCGACCGGCTCACCGTCGCGTGCCCACCCGGTCGGCCCGATCGTCGGCCCGATCGTCCGCCCGCCCGTAGCGGACCCGCCGTCGCGCCCCGGACGGCGGTCGCCCGCCGTCGACGGCGCGCCACCGTTCGGCGAGCGCCGCCCGCGGCCGCCGGCACGCCGGTCCCGGCTCGGACCAGGACGGCTCCCGGGAATCGTCGCGCGGCTGTTGCGGCCCCGGATCGGATCGGCCCCGGTGGCGATCCGATTGATCAACTCATCGGCGTGCGCCACCTCCTCGCCGGCACGCCGACGGAGACCCCACCACCGCCCGCCGGTCACCTGCGGCGCGGCGATCACCGGCGCGGCCCCGGCCGGCAGCGCGGCGCCGTCACCGCCGCGCACCTCGGCCTCCACCGCGAGGGGTACGTCTGCCGTCCGCTCCGAACCACCCCGCTCGGCGTGCCGGGCAGGCGCGGTCTCGCCCGCCGGTACGGCCTGCGCGGCGTCCACGTCGTGCCCCGCCCCGTCGGCGTGATCCGAACTGTCGGCGTGATCTGCCTCGACGGCGTGGCTGGCGTCGGCCGCGTGACCCGCCTCGACCGCGTGGCTCGCCTCGACCGCGTGACCCGCCTCGACGGCGTGGCTCGCGTCGGCCGCGTGACCCGCCTCGACCGCGTGACCCGCCTCGACGGCGTGGCTCGCGTCGGCCGCGTGATCCGCCTCGACGGCGGGTGAGCCGGATTCGAGCACCCGTCGGAGGTCGGCGAGGAGCCCGAGACGCTCGGCCGAGTTGTGGTCGGACTCCGGGGCGTATACGGCGACCGTGTCGTTACGGTGCTTGGCGTCGTACATCGCCACGTCCGCGTGCCGCATCAGGGTGGCGAAGTCCTCACCGTGCTCGGGGAAGAGGGCGATCCCGATGGAGCCGCCGACGTCGAGCGGCAACCCGTCCAACGGCACCGGCTCGGCCAGCGCCCCGACCACCCGGTCAGCCAGCTCACGCGCCTGACCGACGTCGGACAGCCCGGTCATCACGATGGCGAACTCGTCCCCACCCAGCCGGGCGATCATCTGCGGTCGGGGTTCCACGTCCGCGAGTCGGGCACTGACCTCGACCAGCAGCCGGTCTCCCACCGCGTGCCCGAGCGCGTCGTTGACGTTCTTGAAGCGGTCCAGGTCGATGAGCAGCAGCGCCAGATGTCCGCCGGGCTCGCCCCGGGCGGTCCGCTCGGCGTGCAGGTGGACCTGCTCCGCCACCTCAGCCAGCAGCGCCTTGCGGTTCGGCAGACCGGTCAGCGGGTCGGCGGCGGCGAGGTGCTGCTGTTCGACGGTCAACCGGGCCATCCGGTACACGGCGAACAGCGGCACCAGCACCAGCGGGATCAGCGCCGCACTGAGCCGGGCGGCGGCGACGAGCACCGGCGCGAGCAGCAGCAGCGAGCCGGTGGAGAGCAGTTCGAAACCGACGCCCTGGCGGACGGTGGGCCACCAGCGGCCGCCGAAACGCAGTCGTACGGCCCAGCTCACCAGCCCGTAGTTCACCGAGAACCAGGCGAGCGTCGCGCCGCCGACGGCGACCACGTCGGTCCAGTGCAGGCGTCCCCCGGAGAAGATGGTGCCCGGCCCGAGCTGGACGACCCCGTACGCCGCGGCGAGCGCGCAGGCGTACTGGCCGACGTTGAACGCCGTCCGCCAGGCGGCGTTGCCCATCCGCCAGCCGGAGACGATCACCCCGAGGGCCTGTACCGCCACCGCCGGGCCGGGCCCCCAACCGAGCAGGATCGCGAAGGTGAAACAGGTGGACGGGAAGACCGCCGAGGTCTGCCGTCGCCCGGGCGGGACGAACGGGCGCGCGTCGCAGATCACCGCGAGCGCGGCCATCGTCCAGAACGCCACCGGCAGCCGGGACAGCTCCCCGGGAAGCGTCGCGAGTGGACCAGCGGCGGTCAGCGCCGCCACCACCAGGATGCCGACGACGAAGGTGGCGAACGGCGCCACCCGCCCAGGTGGGAGGGAGTTGCGCGGGTCGGCGACCTCCATCACACCTCCCGAGGAACCGTCGACGTGTCGGTGAGCACGCCGTGACCCAATGAAACGCCCTCGGCCCCGAGTTTCCCGGTATGACAGTCACGAATCGGTAGTAGTCGTAATTAAGTTGGTATACGCGGCGGCCCACCTCGGCGACGTGGCGGCGTCAGCCCTCGACTCGGGCGACCTCCCGCGCGGCGTCCGGGCCCGCGTCCAGCAGCAGCCGGAACCCGTCCTCGTCCAGCACCGGCACCTTGAGGCTGGCGGCCTTGTCGGCCTTGGAACCCGGGTTGTCCCCCACCACGACGAAGCTCGTCTTCTTGGAGACCGACCCGCTGACCTTGCCGCCCCTGGTCTGCACGGCCTCGGCGGCCTGGTCCCGGGAGAAGCCGGCGAGGGTGCCGGTCACCACGACGGTCAACCCCTCCAGCGGACGCGGGCCCTCGTCGACCGCCTCCTCGGCCATTCGTACGCCCGCGTCGGCCCACTTGCGGACCACCTCGCGGTGCCAGTCCACGGCGAACCACTCGCGGATGCTGGCCGCGATGGTCGGCCCGACGCCGTCGACCGAGGACAGCTCCTCCTCGCTGGCCGCGTCGATGGCCTCCATCGATCGGAAGTGCCGGGCCAGCGCCTGGGCGGCGGTGGGGCCGACGTGCCGGATGGAGAGCGCCACCAGCACCCGCCACAGGTCACGTTCCCGGGCGACGGCCAGGTTGTCGAGCAGCTTGACCGCGTTACTGCCGAGGCTGCCGTCCTTGTTGACGAAGAACGGCGAACGAGACAGTTGGTCGGCGTCGAGCTGGAAGAGGTCACCCTCGTCGGCGATGATCTCCGCGTCGAGCAGCGCCCCCGCGCCCTTGTAGCCGAGCACCTCGATGTCGAACGCGCCACGGCCGGCGAGGTGGAACACCCGCTCGCGGAGTTGGGCCGGGCAGCTGCGGGTGTTGGGGCAGCGGATGTCGACGTCCCCCTCCTTGGAGGGCGCGAGCGGGGTGCCGCAGGACGGACAGGTGGTCGGCATGACGAACGGGCGGGCGTCGGCGGGCCGCAGGTCGACCACCGGACCGAGCACCTCGGGGATCACGTCGCCGGCCTTGCGCAGCACCACCGTGTCGCCGATCAGCACACCCTTGCGCTCCACCTCGCGGGCGTTGTGCAGGGTGGCGAGCGCGACCGTGGAGCCGGCCACCCGCACCGGCTCGAGCACGGCGAACGGGGTGACCCGACCGGTACGCCCCACGTTGACGTCGATGTCGAGGAGCTTGGTGGTGACCTCCTCCGGCGGGTACTTGAAGGCGATCGCCCAGCGCGGGGCTCGACTGGTCGAGCCCAGACGGCCCTGGATGGAGACCGGGTCGACCTTGACCACCACACCGTCGATCTCGTGCTCGACGTCGTGCCGGTGCTCGGCGTAGTAGGCGATGTATTCCGCGACGCCGGACAGGTCGGGCACGACCCTCCACCGGTCACTGGTCGGCAGCCCCCACGCCTTCAGCGCCGCGTACGACTCGGACTGCGCGGCGGGCTGGAACCCCCGACGCGCGCCGATGCCGTGCACCACGAGACGCAGCGGCCGGGAGGCGGTGACCCGCGGATCCTTCTGCCGCAGGCTGCCGGCAGCGGCGTTGCGCGGGTTGGCGAACGGCGCGCGCCCCTGCTCGACCAGGCCCGCGTTGAGGTCGGCGAATGCGGCGACCGGGAAGTAGATCTCGCCCCGGACCTCCAGCAGCTCGGGGATCGTCGGGAACTCGGCGGACGGCGCGAGCTGGCCGGGCACGTCCCGGATGCTGCGCACGTTGGCGGTGACGTCCTCGCCGGTGCGGCCGTCGCCCCGGGTGGCGGCCCGGACCAGCCGACCGGCCTCGTACGTCAGGTTGATCGCCAGACCGTCGACCTTCAACTCGCAGAGGTAGGGCACCGGCCCCCCGGCGTCCCGTTCGACCCGCTCGGCCCAGGCCGCCAGCTCCTCGTCGGCGAAGGCGTTGTCGAGCGAGAGCATCCGCTCTGCGTGCGTGACCGGGGTGAAGTCGGTGGAGAACGTGCCGCCCACCCGTTGGGTCGGCGAATCCGGCGTACGCAACGCGGGAAACTCCTGCTCCAACGCCTCCAGCTCGCGCAGCTGCTTGTCGAACTCGGCGTCGGTGACGATCGGCGAATCCAGCACGTAGTAGCGGTACTGATGCTCGGTCAGCTCGCCACTCAGCGTGGCGTGCCGCTCCCGCGCCTGCGGCGTCGGCTCCGCGCCGGCCGCCGCCTCCTGAGCCGGGCTGACCTGCTGACCGATCTGCTCCTCGGACACCCCGCCACCTTCGGACACGCCTGCGACCTCCCTGATCACGCTACTAAGGCACGGTATCGGTCCGGGCTGACAATCCGCCGCCCACCCGCGCCGACGGTGACACCCCCACGCGCCCGACCCCAAGGCCCCGCCGCACGTAACCTCCGAACCCGCCCGCCCCTCCCCTCCCTCCCTCCCTCCCTCCCCCTCCCGACCCCCCCCGTTGATCATGAAGTTATTGCTCCGACACGCCGGGCCGGGTGGCAAAAACTTCATGATCAACGGAGTCGCGGAGTGGGGGCCGGGGGGGGGTGGGGGGGCGACGCCGGCCTCGTGGGGTCGCCGGCGCGCGTCGACGGCGGTGTCCCCGCGAGGCCGAGGCGGGCCCGTCGTCGGACTCCCGCCGATCTTGCAGTTTCGGTCGTCGATACGGGTGGGATGCCCGGGATGTCGCAGCAGAAAGTGCAAGATCGGCGGGGGTGAGGGTCGGCGGGCGCGGGCGGGGGGCGCGGGCGGGGGCGCGGGTGCGGCGCGGGTGCGGGTGCGGGGCGCGGGTGCGGGGCGGGGGATGGCTGCTGACTGGGGGCGGTTCCGACCGTTCCGGACGGTGGGGAAACCCTGCGGCACTAGCGGCGGTGTCGTCGACGGGCGGCGGGGGCGGTGACGTGCGAGGATCGCCGCACGAAGCGGCCGGTGTGCCGCGTGGGCGCGGAGGTGGCGATGAACAAGACGCTGCTCTGGGCGGCGGCGATCCTGCTCGCGGTGGCCGCCGGTTGGGCGTGGAACAGTTGGCGGCACCGGGCGGCCACGCGCCGACCGTCCGACCGAACCGGTCCGGGTGCCACGACCCACGCGGGTGGGCGTCGTCCCGCGCCTCCGAGGCCGCGGGGCACCGATCGGCCGGGCTCGACGCCCCGCTCCCGTGACACCGATCGGGCGACCGACGCTCCGGCGGCGGGCGAGATCTGGTGGGCCGACGTCCCGTACGCCGACGGCAGCGGCTCGAAGATCCGCCCCTGCCTGGTGCTACGCGCCGACTCGCGGGGCGCCGACGTCCTGAAGATCACCAGCCAGGACAAGAGCGACCGCGACGACCACGTCCGAATTCCGACCCGGGACTGGGATCCCGGTGCCGAGCACGACAGCTACCTCAGCCTGACCGAGCCGGTCCGGATCAGCTCGGCCGATTTCGCCGACCGCGCCGGCCGCTGCGACGCCGACCTGTGGCGCAAGGTCCGCAGCCTGCGCCACCTGCCCACCAGCTGAGCCGAAGGCGCCCCCACCTCACGCCATGATCCACTCGACTTCCAGGAAAACGGCCCGTCCACCCGCGAGTAGCACCCCGACTTCCAGGAACCCGAGTCGATCACCGCACTCAGGCCGCGCGAGGCCGGCCCGCGCCAGGCCGGACGGTCAGTCCCAGCTCTCGCCGAGGGTGGCGAGCTGATCGGCGTACTCGATGCGCTCGGCCCATTCGGACGGCCAGGCGGCCATGCCCGCTGCCGCGCCCACGAAGGCGCCGGCCAGGGCGGCGATCGAGTCGGAGTCGCCGACCGTGGTCGCGCCCCGGGCCAGCGCCGCGACCGGATCGTCGGCATGGCGTACGGCGCAGAACAGCGCGGTGGCCAGCGCCTCCTCTGCCACCCAACCCTGCCCGGTGGCCCGGCACGGGTCGCCGCCGTCGTCCGGCGTGCGCAGGGCGGTCGTCAGCCGGCGCAGCGCCGTCAGGCACTCGTCCCAACCGTGGGCGATGAACTCCTCCGGCGTGTCGACCCCCGGGCGTCGCCAGAGGTCGCCCAGCCAGTCGTGCCGGTAGACCCGGCGTTGGGATCGCGCCCGTTCGGTGAGGATCGCGGGCAGCTCGGGCAGCGTGACGCCACCGCGCAGGGCGACGACCGCGTACGCGGTGAGTTCGCTGGCGGCCAGACCGGTGGCGTGGCCGTGGGTCAGCCCGGCCTGCAACTGGGCCAGACCGGCCATCGTGTCGAGGTCGACGTCCAGGAGGCCCACCGGTGTGACTCGCATGTTCGCGCCGCAGCCCTTCGAACCGGCGACCGTCGCCTGCTGCCAGCGCAGCCCCCGATCCAGGTCGGCGCAGGCGCGTAGGCAGGTCATCCCGGGGGCGCGGTTGTTGTCCGGGCTGACCGACCAGGCCACGAAGCGGCGTCGCAGCAGCGGCTCCACCGCGTCTGGGGTGAACGTCGGGGCCTCGTGCAGCGCCCAGCCCACCGCCAACGCCATCTGCGTGTCGTCCGTGACCAGCGCCGGGACACCGGTCAACTCACGTGGGCCGGCCGGACCGTAGCGGCGTTCGATGTCGGCGACGGTCAGGAACTCGGTGGGCTTGCCCAGCGCGTCGCCGTAGGCGAGACCGAAGAGCGAACCGGAGGCGCGCAGCGCGGTGGCGGAGGTCACGGCGGCCATCATGCCCGGCCGCCGCGACCGCCGTCGGGCGCGGGCAGTCCCCGCAAAGGCAGAAGCGGGCAGTCCCCGCAAAGGCAGAAGCGGGCAGCCCCCGCAAAGGCAGAAGCGGTCAGTCCCAGCAGAGGCAGAACGGGTGGCCGACCGGATCCGCGTAGACCCGGAAACCCTCGCCTTCGCCGGGCAGCCGCCGCGCACCGAGCGCGAGCGCCGCCTTCTCCGCGCTCTCGATGTCGTCCACGGTCACGTCCAGGTGGAACTGCTGCGGACGCTCCGGGTCCGGCCAGGCCGGCGTACGCAGGCCGAGCGCCCGCTGGAAGGCCAGTCGCGGCTGGTGACCGGGCGAACCACCGAGCACCACCCAGTCGTCGTCCTCGGAGGCGGCCTCGGCGAAGGGGATGCCGAGCAGCTCGGAGTAGAACGCGGCCAGCGCCCGAGGATCGGGGCAGTCGATCACCACTGAACGTAGCTGTCCAATCATGACGGTCATCCTGCCCAGCGGGTACGACAGAAAAACCTCACTCCTCGGCGAACCGGCGGCCGGCGTCCCGGCAGGCCGCGAGCACCGCCCGGGCGTACCGCGGGGTGGCCCCGGCCAGGCCACACGCCGGGGTGACGACCACCTGCTGGGCGAGCTGCCGGCGGGGAAAGCCGAGGCGGTCCCAGATGTGGCGTACCCGATCGGCGATCTGCCCGGAGGTCGGCGCGCCCCCGGCCGACGGCGGCCGGGTCGGCGCGGCGCCGGCCAACAGCCCGAGGCCGGCGTCGATCGCCTCGCCCAGCGGATCCAGGTCGGTGACGAGATCGAGGTCGAGGGCGACCGCGACGGCCCCGGTGGAGCGGATCAGCTCCAACGGCACGTCCGGGGCGCAGCAGTGCACCACCGTGGGTACGGCCACCGCGTCGACGACCGTGCGGAGCAGGGCCGCCGCGTCGACCGAGTCCACCGCCCGGTACGCGCCGAGCCCGCTCTCGGTCGGCACCCGCCCGGCCAGCACGGTCGGCAGCGACGGCTCGTCCAGTTGCAGCAGCACCGACGCCTGCGGCAGTCGTCGCGCGACCGCCGCCACGTGCTCGCGCAGCCCTTCGGCGAGCGAGCCGGTGAGGTCGCGCACGGCACCGGGATCGCGCAGCAGCCGGCCACCGATCGGCAGCTCCAGCGCGGCGGCCAGGGTGAACGGACCGCCGGCCTGCACCTTGATCGGGCCGGCGTACCCCTCGGCCTGCTCGGCGAGCTGGTCCAGGTCACGCTCCATCAGGTCCCGGGCCCGGCGCAGGTCACGGCCGGCGCGGGGGGCGACCCGCCAACGCCCGGTGTACAGCTCGACGGGCAGCTCGACCAGCAGCCCGGCGCTGCGCCCGATGAGGTCGGCTCCGGGGCCTCGGGCCGGCAGCTCGGGCAGGTGCGGCAGGTCGGGAAGCTCGCCGAGGACCACCCGCTGAGCCTCGGCGATGTCGGTGCCGGGCAGCGAACCGATGCCGGTCGCCGCGCCCGCCGGCCAGGGCCACGCCTGATCTGTCACGGCCGAAGGCTATCCCGGCGCCCCTGCCGGCCGGGCGACGACCGTCCGACCTGCACGCCGCGCCGACGACCAGCAGACGTGCACGCCGATCAGCCGGGCGCTGTGCCGATCCCGACGTCGGTCGCCGGCCAGCAGCCGCCCGCTCAGCCGGCGATCGTGGCCGAGCCGAGGACGATGTCGCCGGCCGGGTCCGGTCGGTAGGCCACCAGGGCCTGGCCGGCGGCGACGCCGCGGACCGGCCGGCGCAGCTCGGCGTGCAGCGCGTCGCCGTCGAGGTCGACGGTCGCCGGCACCACGTCGCCGTGCGCGCGGAGCTGCACCTCGCACTCGACCGGCGCGTCCGGGCGCGGACCGCCGGTCCAGACCGGGCGGACGGCTCGGACCTGGGACACCTCCAGCGCCTCGGCCGGGCCGACCGTCACGGTGTTGGTCTTGGGTGTGATGGAGAGCACGTAACGCGGCCGACCGTCGGGGGCGGGCCGGTCCAGGTGCAGGCCGCGACGCTGGCCCACCGTGTACGCGTACGCCCCGGTGTGGCTACCGACGACCGCGCCGGTGCTCGCGTCGACGACGTCGCCGGGCGCCTCGCCGAGCCGGCCGGCGAGGAAGCCACGGGTGTCACCGTCGGCGATGAAGCAGATGTCGTGGGAGTCCGGCTTGTCGGCCACCGCCAGGCCGCGCTCGGCGGCCTCCGCGCGTACCTGCGCCTTGGTCGAGTCGCCGAGCGGGAACATCGAGCGGTCCAGCTGCTCGCGGGTGAGGACCGCCAGCACGTACGACTGGTCCTTGGCGATGTCGACGCTGCGGCGCAACAGGCCATCCGGGCCGAGGCGGGCGTGGTGACCGGTGACCACCGCGTCGAAGCCCAGCGCGATCGCCCGGTCCAGCACCGCCGCGAACTTGATCTTCTCATTGCACCGGAGACACGGATTGGGCGTACGACCGGCGGCGTACTCGGCGACGAAGTCGTCCACCACGTCCTCGTGGAACCGGTCCGCCATGTCCCACACGTAGAACGGGATGCCGATGACGTCGGCGGCCCGGCGGGCGTCCCGGGAGTCCTCAAGCGTGCAGCAGCCGCGCGCCCCGGTCCGGTACGTCTGCGGGTTACGGGCCAACGCCAGGTGCACGCCGGTCACGTCGTGCCCGGCCGCCACCGCCCGCGCCGCCGCCACGGCCGAGTCAACCCCGCCCGACATCGCCGCCAGAACTCTCACCAGCGAACCCCCTTCCCCACCCACCAACCCTAACCACCACCCCGACCCACCCCCCACCCCCAACCCACCCCGCCCACGCCCCCCACCGCCAACACCCCCGTTGATCATGAAGTTATTGCCACGACACGCCGATCGGCAGGGCAATAACTTCATGATCAACGGGGACAGGGCGGGGGGCCGAGGGGGCCGGGAAGGGGTTTAGCGGGGGGTTCGGGGGGCGGCGGCTCTGCGGGCTCGCTCGACCGCTGCGGGGAGGGCCGACACCAGGGCGTCGATCTCCGCCTGGGTGCTGGTGTGGCCGAGGGTGAAGCGCAGCGACGATCGGGCGCGGTCGTCGTCGGCGCCCATCGCCAGCAGCACGTGCGAGGGCTGGGCGACGCCGGCCGAGCAGGCCGAGCCCGTCGAGCACGCGATGCCCTGGGCGTCGAGCAGGAGCAGCAGGGCATCGCCCTCGCAACCCGGGAAGGAGAAGTGCGCGTTGCCGGGGAGCCGGTCGGTCGGGTCCCCGTTGTAGATCACTTCGGGCACCGCCCGGCGGACCCGCTCGATCAGGTCGTCGCGCAGGGCGGCCACCCGGGCCGCGTACTCCTGCTGGCCCTTGACCGCCGTCTCGACGGCGACCGCGAAGGCGACGATGCCGGCGGTGTCCAGCGTGCCGGAACGGACGTCGCGCTCCTGACCGCCGCCGTGCAGCAGCGGTACGGCGGCCACGTCCCGGCCGAGCAGCAGGGCGCCCACCCCGATCGGGCCGCCCAGCTTGTGACCGGTGACGGTCAGCGCGGAGGCCCCGCTGGCGGCGAAGTCGACCGGCACCTGGCCGACGGCCTGGACGGCGTCGGTGTGGAACGGCACACCGTGCTCGGCGGCGACGGCGGCCAGCTCGGCCACCGGCTGCACGGTACCGACCTCGTTGTTGGCCCACATCGCGGTGACCAGGGCCACCCGGTCGGCGTGCGCGCTGAGCTCGGCGCGCAGGTCATCCGCGTCGAGCCGGCCGGTGGCGTCCACCGGCAGCGAGCCGACCTCGGCGTTCTCGTGCTCGGCCAGCCAGTCGACCGAGTCGAGCACGGCGTGGTGTTCGACGGCGCTGGAGACGACCCGCCGACGGTCGGCGACGGCGTCCCGGCGGGCCCAGAAGATGCCCTTGACCGCCAGGTTGTCGCTCTCCGTGCCACCGCCTGTGAAGATCACTTCGGACGGCCGGGCGCCAAGCACCGCGGCCACCCGTTCGCGCGACTCCTCGACCCGGCGACGGGCATGACGACCGGCCGCGTGCAGGGAGGACGCGTTGCCGACCTCGCGGGCGGTGACGACGTACGCCTCCAGTGCCTCGTCGAGCATGGGGGTGGTAGCCGCGTGATCCAGGTAAGCCATCGCCCTTCAGCGTACGGCCGACCGGCCGGAGACCCGAGGGCGGAGTGGACTCCGCGCGACGTGCCGGGGTGTGACGGCCACCCCGGCACGAAGCGGACGCGGACCGCTCAGGCGGGCACCGCCGTGACGACGATGTTGTCCCGGTACCTACGGGCCTTGGCGTCGAACGGCCCACCGCAGGTGATGAGGGTCAGCCGCGGCTTGCCGTCCCGGGCGAAGTAGCGGTCCAACGGAATCTTGGTCTTGGCGTACTCCTCCCGGGCGACGACCCGGTACCGCCGTGCCGTGCCGTCGCTGCCGGTCGCGGTCAGGGTGTCGCCCTGGTCCAGCTCGCGCAGCCGGTAGAACGCGCCCTTGCCCTGTCTGGCGCTGTCCACGTGCCCGGCGATGACCACCGATCCGGCGTCCGCCTCCAGGCCGGGGCCGTAGCGGTACCAGCCGATCTCGTCGACGCTCGGCGGCACCTCGAACTCGTTGGTGCGCTCGTTGATGCCGACCGCGTTGACCGTGGCGGTGACGCCGATCTCCGGAATGACCAGCCGGACCGGCGGGACGGCCTCGGCGCCGGCGGGCAGGTCGCCGACGGTCACCGGCACCGACGGGACGGCCACGGTCGGGGTGGGGCTGGCCAGCGCGGTCGCCTCTTCGGTCCCCACGTTTCCGGCCGGCTGCGAGTTGCACGCCACCAGGGTGGCGACGGTGAGCGCGGCAGCGCCGGCGGCCAGGGCCGCCAGCGCGCCGCGGTTGCGCACCGTCACTTGCGGCCGGTCCGCGCGGTCGCCATCCGCGCCCCACCACCGACCAGCAGGAGTACGCCGGCGCCGGTGAGCGCGTACCACCAGGCGCCCACGCCGGTACCCGCCTGACCACCGTCACCGCTCGGCACGCCGCCCGGTGCGGAGTGCAGGCCAGTGATCGTCTGGGCCACCACGTCGAGAGTCTTGCCCTCGGCGGAGCCGATGGCGTAGACGATCGTCGCGGTGCCCTCGGAGAGGTTCAGGTCCGCCGGGCCGATGGCCACGGTGTCGGTGCCCGCCAGCACCACGTCCGCCTTCACCGCGCCGGCGTCGACGTCGCCCTTGGCCTCGTTCGGGTTGGTCAGGCCCTTGAAGACCGGGGTGCCGCCGGCCCGTACGTCGACCGCCGGGGCGGCCGCCGTGTGCCGGACGATCAGGCGGGCCTTGCCGGCGTCGACCTTGGAGACGTCGTTCACGAACGGCGTGATCGTCGGCTTGCCGGCGGCGTCGAGGTGTGCGGCGATGCTGATGTTCGCCCCGCCCGGCACCTTGGCGTCGTCGGCCTTGAGGATCGCGCTGCCGACCGGCTCGCCGGGCTTGGTGAGGGCGATGTCGTACTCCCCCTCGGCCAGGTTCAACGGACCGGCGACGTCGCCGGGCTTGAAGTTGTCAAGCGTCTTCTTGCCGTTGACGTAGACGTCGACCGGGGTGTCCGGGATGCCGTGGACGACGGAGACCTTCGACGTGGCGGCGTACGCGGGGGTGGCGGTGAACGCGCCGACACCGGCGAAGGCGAGCGCGGCGACCGCGCCGCCCGCGGCGACCCGACGGAAGTACGAGAGCTGCATGTCTGCCTCCTGGTGATTGGTGCTGATTCGTCAGGCCTGGCTTGCAGAACGGGTTACGCCGGCTCCGCGACGGGCGGATGCGCTCTCGACGCGTTTCTTTTTCTCGGTTCCGACCGCATCCAGATCACCGTCGGTGGCCGAAGAGCAGGTGAGATGACTTTGACCGGGAGAGTGGGGCGAGGGCTGTGGCAGCTACAGTCGGGCATGCCCCATCGAAGGCGGGCCGCCCCGTGACGGCGCTGCCACCGCAACCGGACCCACCGGCGGACGACCTCGCGGCCCGGTTCCGGGCCGGCGACGAGGCGGCCCTGCGTGCGGCGTACGAGCGCTACGGCCGCGCCGTCCTGCACCTGGCGACCACCATGCTGGCCAACCGGGCCGACGCCGAGGACGTGACCCAGGCGACGTTCGTGGGCGCGTGGCTGGGCCGGGAGACCTTCGACCCGGCCAAGGGTTCGTTGGTCGGCTGGCTGCTCGGCATCGGCCGTCGCAAGGTGATCGACCGCCTGCGCGCCGCGGCGCGGGAGACGCGGGTGGTGGAGACGGTCCGGCAACTGCCCGAGCCCGCGCAGACCGGGCCGGACCCGGACCGGGTGGTGGATCGGCTGGTGATCGCCGACGAGCTGGCACGCCTCCCGGACGACCAGCGGCGCATGCTGGAGTTGGCCTTCTACGACGACCTGACACACCAGCAGATCGCCGCGGTGACCGGGGTGCCGCTGGGCACCGTGAAGAGTCACATCCGGCGCGGCATGGCGAGCTTGAAACGCAGATGGGAGGTGGATGGTGCAGCACCTGGAGCACGAGCGGCTGGTCTTTCTGGCGCTCGGTGAGAGCGAGGCGGACGACGGGGAGCGCACCCACCTCGACACCTGCGCGCACTGCCGGACGGAGCTGACGACCCTGCGGCAGGTGGCCGGGCTCGGCGCCGAGACGCAGGGCCTCGGCGACCTGCCCGACCCGCCGGAGCACCTCTGGCAGGGCATCGAAGCCCAGATCAGGGCGGCCGAGGGCACCGAGGTCCACGCACCCGTGGCGGTGCTGACCGGCGTCGATCGGCAGCAGGTGCCCGCGCAGACCCGTGCGACGGCGACCGAGGCGGTCACCCGGCTGGACCCGACGCGCCGGTCCCCCCGGGGTCGTGGCTGGTCCCGTTGGGCGGCCACGGCGGTGACCGCCGTCGCGGCGGCGGCGATCGGTGTGGTGGGCACGGTCACGGTGCTGCGGCCGACGGATCCGACGCCTGCGGAGACGCCGACGGTGCTGGCCAGCGCGCCACTGGCGGCCTTCGGCTCGACGCCGAAGTCGGCCCAGGGCGACGCGCGCGTCCTGCAGGGCGGTCAACTACATCTGCATGTGGCGAATCTCCCGCGCGTGCCGGGGTACTACGAGGTCTGGCTCATCAACCCGACGACCATGGAGATGTTCTCGATCGGCACCCTCGGTGGCGACGCGGACGCTCTACTGCCCCTGCCCCCGAACGTCGATCTCAAGAGCTATTCGGTGGTCGACGTGTCCGCCGAGCAGTACGACAACAACACCCGCCACTCCGGCGACAGCCTGTTGAGGGGCACCCTGACGGGCTGATCGGCGGGCCGGCTCAGCTCCCCGGCCCGCCGATCAGCTCCCGCAAAGAAAGTGGCCGCCCGTCACGACGGGCGGCCACTTTCTGCGACAGACACTTACTTGCGCTTGCGGATCTCCTCGGCGGCCTGCGGGACGATCTTGAACAGGTCGCCCACCACGCCGAAGTCGGCCAGCTCGAAGATCGGCGCCTCGCCGTCCTTGTTGACGGCGACGATCGTCTTCGAGGTCTGCATGCCGGCCCGGTGCTGGATGGCGCCGGAGATGCCCAGCGCCACGTAGAGCTGCGGGGAGACGGTCTTGCCGGTCTGACCCACCTGGAACTGGTGCGGGTAGAAGCCGGAGTCGACGGCCGCGCGGGACGCGCCGACGGCGCCACCGAGCAGGTCGGCCAGCTCCTCGACCAGCTTGAAGTTGTCGGCGTTGCCGACGCCACGACCGCCGGAGACGACAATGCCGGCCTCGGTCAGCTCGGGGCGGGAGCCCTTCTGCTCGGCGACCCGCTCGACGACCCGGGCCAGCTTGTCGGTGTCGGTGACCGACACGGCGAGCTGCTCGATCGTCGGGGTGGCCGCCGCCGGGGCGGGGGTGACCGAGTTCGGCCGCACGGTGACCAGCGGCAGGCCCTTGGTGACCTTGGACTTGACGATGGTGGAGCCGGCGAAGGCGACCTGGGTGGCGGTGCCGTCGGCGTCCAGGCCGACCACATCGGTCAGGATGCCGTTGTCGAGCTTGACGGCGAGCCGGGCGGCGATCTCCTTGCCCTCCTGGGCCGACGCCAGCAGCACGGCGGCCGGCTGCACCCGCTGGACCAGCTCGGCCAGCACGCTCGCCTTGGGGGCGACCAGGTAGCCGTCGATGTCGTCACCCTCGGCGGCGTAGATCTTCTGGGCGCCGTACTCGCCCAGCTTGGCGCTCAGCGCCTCGGCGGCCCCGGGTCCACCGAGCACCACGGCGGTCGGAGTGCCCAGCTCACGGGCGAGGGTGAGCATCTCGAGGGTGACCTTCTTGACGCCGAATTCCTTGGTGGCTTCGACGACGACGAGAACCTCAGACATGTCTCAAAGCCCCTCTCACACGAACTTCTCGGTGGCGAGGAACTCGACCAGCTTGACGCCGCCCTCGCCCTCGTCGGTGATCTTGGCGCCGCCGGAACGCGCCGGGCGCTTGGTGTGCTCGACGACGGCGCTGGTCGCGCCGTCGAAGCCCACCTCGGTCGGCGCGACACCCAGGTCGGCCAGGGAGTACGTCTGCACCGGCTTCTTCTTCGCGGCCATGATGCCCTTGAAGGAGGGGTAGCGCGGCTCGTTGATGGTGTCCCAGACCGAGACGACGGCCGGGGTGGCGGCCGTGACGACCTCGTACCCCTCCTCGGTCTGCCGCTCGACGGTCAGCGTCGTGCCGTCGACGGTGAGCTTGCGCGCGCCGGTGAGCGCCGCGACGCCGAGCCGCTCGGCGATCATGTGCGGCAGGACCTGCACCCGGCCGTCGGTGGACTCCGCCCCGCAGATCACCAGATCGGCGTTGAGCTGCCCGAGGGCGGCGGCGAGCACCTTGGACGTCGCCACCGCGCAGGAACCGTGCAGGGCGTCGTCCACCACGTGCACGGCCTTGTCGGGACCCATGGAGAGCGCCTTGCGGATCGACTCGGTCGCCCGGTCCGGACCCATGGTCAGGATGGTGACCTCGCCGCCGTGCGCCTCCTTGATCTTCAGCGCCTCCTCGATGGCGTACTCGTCCATCTCGTTGATCACGTTGTTCGCCGAACCGCGGTCGACGGTGTTGTCGTCATTGCGCAGGTTGCGGTCCGCGCCCGAATCAGGCACCTGCTTGACGAGTACGACGATATTCATCGCGCTTCGACGACCCTCCTGTGTGGTGTTGCGATTGGCTCGCCCGGTCTGGGCCGCAGCCTCGCGTGTCGGTCGACGCCCGGTCAACCGAGGGCTGCTGTGCAGTTGCCCACGCGGCAATGTTACCTGCCAGTAGGTTACCGCTGCCGGGCACGCAGAGTGACACAGGTCACCGGCGTGGCGCAGGTCAGACGGACTCCGCCAGCGCGCCCCGGATCTGCTCGATGGCGGCGGCCTCGGCGGGGGCCACCCCGTCGTGCGCGCGGGCCACCCGATCCGCGGCGGACAGCACCACCGACCGGTACGCCTCGACGTCGGCCGGCGACTTCTCCCGCAGGATCCGTACCGCCCGACCGAGCGCCGGCAGCACCACCGACTCGATCTCCAACTGGGAGTCCCGGGGCAGGCGGGGCAGCGGGCCGGTGGTCAGGGCCTCCTTGACCACGCCACTCGCGTCGGCCAGCGCGCCCGAGGCGGCCACGCTCTCGCGGATCACGCCCAGCATCCCCGGGTCGGCGTTCGAGACCAGGAAGACCGCGCCGAACGCGCCCGTCTTGAGGGTCAGGCGCTCCTCGTCCGTCAACCGCTGCTCCATGATCATGGAGTGTAGACGTACGGCGTGGTGGTGGTGACGGCTACGAGTCCGAGTCGCTGGAGGATCGGCCGGCTGTCCTCGGAACAGTCGACCTGCACGAGCGTCCGACCCCGCTGCTCGGCCAGCCGCGCCCGGTAGTTGACCAACGCCCGGTAGATGCCCCTGCGCCGCCACTGCGGCAGGGTCGAGCCGCCCCAGAGGGTGGCGAAGCCGGTGTTCGCCAGGTACCGCACCCAGCCGGCGCTCACCACCACCCCGTCCGCCTCGGCCACCACCACCGTGATCGAGTTCGGGTCGGCGTCGATCTCCTTGGCCAGACCCCACACCAGGTGCGAGCGGTCCTCCTGCCAGACCTCCTCCTCCATACCGGCGATCCGCTCCAGGTCCTCCCGGCTGGTCACCTCACGCAGGCGTACCCCCTCGGGAACCACCGGCAGCGCGGCGGCGAGCGGCGCGACCGGCCCGACCACGACGGTCTCCCGGTCTTCCGGCACGAACCCGGCGGCGCGGAGGCGGTCCGCCAGGTCGGCGGGCTCGTCGTGCTCGTTGAGCTTCCACTCGACCGACATGCCGCGCTCGCGGAAGTACCGCACCTGCCGGGCGATCAGCTCGTCCAGCGCGTCGCCGGTCAAGCCGCCCAGGTCGCGGTATGTGAGGAAACCGCCCGCGTCGAGCCCGATGATGCGGACGAGCGGACCGTCGCGCTCCACGGTCACCCCGGCCGGGACCGGGTCGGGGATCTCCGGGCGGATCTGGTTGTCGTAGGCGTCACGCAGGGTGTTCACATCAAGATCGGTCACCAGACCAGGCTACGGTCCGGGGGAAACGGATAATCTGCCCACGTGTGGGAAGCGATCAGGCGATGGTTCGACCCGGCGGAGGCGCGCACCGTCGGTGAGAGACCGGACTACCGGTTCTCCCTCGCCAATGAGCGGACCTTCCTCGCCTGGCTGCGCACCGGTCTCGCGCTGGTCGGCGGCGGGCTGGCCGCCGCGCAGTTCCTGCCGCCGCTGCCGATGAGCCACCTGCGGGAGGTCATCGCGGTCGCGCTGCTGCTGCTCGGTGGCGCCGTCGCCATCCGCGCCGTCGACCACTGGGCGCGTACCGAACGGGCCATCCGGCTCGGTCAGGAGCTGCCCGCCTCCCGCTTCCCCGCCATCCTCGCCCTCGCCGTGGGCGCGGGGGCGATCCTGCTGGTGCTCGCGGTCCTGGCCCGGGCGATCGGGGAACGGTGAACGCCGTACGCGACCCGGGGCTGCAACCGGAGCGGACCCGGCTGGCCTGGCGGCGCACCCTGCTGACGCTGACCGTGGTGACCGCGCTGGCCGTCCGGCTGGCGTCGAACGGCGGCCTGTTCGGCGCGCTCGTCGTCGGCGCGGCCGTGCTCGTCTGGGGCGGCCTGCTCGTGCTCTGCTGGCCGCGCGCCACCGGCGTCGGCGGGGCCCGTACCGGCGGCCGGACGCTGCCGCTGGTCGCGCTGGGCACGGTCGGGCTCGCGCTGCTCGGCGTGCTGCTGACGGTTCGCGGACTACGCTGACGGGACGCCGTGCGCCATGATGGGTGCATGGCCCGGCTGTACGTTCTCCTCTTCCTGGCGCAGATCGTCCTCGCCGTCTGCGCGCTGATCAGTTGCCTGTCCGCCGAGGAGGGTCAGATCCGTGCCCTGCCCCGGATCGCCTGGGTGCTGATCATCCTGTTCTTCCCCCTGGTCGGGTCGATCGCCTGGTTCGTCGCCGGGCGCGAGCCCGGCACCGCGAGCCGCACGGTGTGGCCGGGTGGCCCGAGCGCCGCCGAGCGGAAGCCGCGCCGTCCACTCGCTCCCGACGACGACCCGGAGTTCCTCCGCTCGGTGCAGGACCGCGCCAAGCAGCAGGACCAGGAACTCTTCCGCCGCTGGGAGGAGGACCTGCGCCGGCGTGAGGACGACCTGCGCCGGCGCGACGGTGAGCCGCCCCGCGACGGCGACCGGCCGGAGGTCTAGTGCCGGGCCGCCGTCGCCCCGCGCGGGACGACGGCGGCTACCGGCTCGGACTCAGGCCAGGTTCGACGAGCGGGGGTACGCGTCGGTCGGGTCGGTGAGCACGTTGACCAGGTACGGCACGCCGGAGTCGAAGGCCCGTTGCAGCGCCGGCGCAAGGTCGGCGGCCTTCGCGACCGTCTCCCCCGCGCCGCCCAGCGCCCTGACCACCGAGTCGTAGCGCAGCTCCGGCTGGAGGTCGGCGGCCACGTCGTAGCCGTACATGGCCCGCATCGGGTGCTTCTCCAACCCCCAGATGCCGTTGTTGCCGACGACGATCACCACCGGCAGCTTCTGGCGGACCAGCGACTCGACGTCCATCAGCGAGAAGCCGGCCGCGCCGTCACCCATCAGCACGCAGATCTGCCGGTCCGGGTGGCTGACCCGGGCCCCCATCGCGTAGCCCATGCCGGTGCCCAGGCAGCCGTACGGGCCCGGGTCCAGCCAGGTGCCGGGCTGCGACGGCTCCAGGTAGCGCCCGGCGTACGAGACGAAGTCACCGCCGTCGCCGATGGTGATGGCGTCCGGGGCGAGCGCCCGGCGCAGCTCGCCGTAGATCCGGGCCGGCCGGATCGGGTCGGTCTCGGCGGCCATCTCGGCGGCGTCCCGGGCCTTCGCCGCGTCCTCGGCGACCCGCAGGTCGGCGATCCAGTCGGCGTGGTCGGCCCGGTCGCCGGCGTGGTCGGCCAGCGCCGAGAGGATCAGGCGCAGGTCGCCGGCGGGGGCCACGGCCGGCTGCACGTGCGTGGCGCGCTGGCTCGGCGCGTCGACGATGTGCACGACCTTGGCGTCACCGAAGTCGCCGAAGCTGAGCCGGAAGTCCAGCGGCGTGCCGACCACCACGACGACGTCGGCGCCGGAGAGCGCGGCGCGGCGGGCCTTGGCGAAGGCGAGCGGGTGCTCCGGCGGCAGCGAGCCGCGGCCCATCCCGTTGGTGAACACCGGCACCTGCAACGCCTCGGCAGCCTCGCGCAGCGCGGCCACGGCGTTACCGGCGTACACGTCCGAGCCGGCGATGATGACCGGGCGCTGCGCGCCGGCGATCAGGGTGGCGGCGCGGCTCACCTCGTCCGGGTCCGGCTCGACCGCGTCGACGCCGGCCGGCGTGGGCAGGTCCGCGTCGGCGACCGAGAAGACCGTCTCCAGCGGGAAGTCGAGGAAGACCGGGCCCCGGTGCGGGGTGAGCGCGGCGGTGAGGGCGGCCCCGACCGCGCGCGGGATGTCGTCGGTGCTGAACACCGTCTCGGCGTGCTTGGTTACCGGGGCGACCAGCGGCAGGTGGTCCATCTCCTGGAGGCTGCCCGAGCCCCACCGGAAGGCGGGCGCGCGACCACCGAGCACCAGCACCGGGGAGGCGTTGAAGAACGCGCTGGTCATGCCGGAGATGCCGTTGGTGACACCGGGACCGGCGGTGAGCACGGCGAGGCCGGGTCGGCGCTGGAGCTTCGCCACGGCCTCGGCCGCGAAGACCGCCGACTGCTCGTGCCGGACGTCGTAGATCGGGAAGTCGGCCTTGTGCGCGGCGTCGTAGAGCGGAAAGACGTGGCCACCGGAGAGGGTGAACATCTCCCGCACCCCGTGCGCCCGCAACGCCGCGAGCGCCAGTTCCCCGCCGTGACCTTCGATCCGCTCCGTCATCGCCGCTCCTTTGGTCGCAGATGGCCGACGTCACACGTTACTGGCCGGTAGGCAGAATGTGAACCGTTCTCGGTTCGCCGTCGGCCCGACCGGTCAGCGGCCGGTGAAGTCCGGCTTGCGCTTCTCGACGAACGCGGTCATCCCCTCGCGCCGGTCGTCGGTCGCGAACAGCGCCGCGAAAAGCTGACTCTCCCAGGCCAGGCCCGAGTTGAGGTCCATGTCGAGGCCGCCGTCGACCGCCAGCTTCGCGGCGCGCAGGGCCTGCACAGGACCCTTGAGGTACGGCGTGACGAGCGCGACGGCCGCGTCGTACACCTCCGCGGCCGGTACGACCCGGTCGGCGAGACCGATCCGCAGCGCCTCCTGGGCGTCCACCATCCGCCCGGACATGATCAGATCCTTCGCCCGCGCCGGACCCACGAGACGGGCCAGCCGCTGCGTACCGCCCGCGCCGGGAATGATGCCCAGCTTGATCTCCGGCTGGCCGAGCTTGGCATCCTCGGCGACCACCCGCCAGTCGCACGCCAACGCCAGCTCACAGCCGCCGCCGAGCGCGTACCCGGTGATCGCTGCCACCACCGGCTTCGGAATGCGGGCGATCGCGCCGAGCGCGCTGGACAGCGCCGCAGCCCGGTCGGCCATGTCCACGTAGGACATGTCGGCCATCTGCTTGATGTCCGCACCGGCGGCGAAGACCTTCTCCCCGCCGTACACGATGACGGCACGGACCTCGGGATCGGCGGTGGCCTCCGTGGCGGCGGCGCGCAACTCCTCCTGCACCTGCGTGTTGAGCGCGTTCATCGGCGGCCGCTCCAGCCGGATGGTGCCGATGCCGTCCCTGGTCTCCAGCCGAACGAAATCGCCCACGCTGCCCTCACTTCCTCGTCGAAGTCGCGTGCCAACCTTACGACCCGGGTCGTTGGGGTAAGTAGTGTGGTGTCAGCCCCGCGGGCGGGAGTCCAGCCATGATCACTTTCTACGACGACAGGTCGGTACGGGTCACCTCCACCGCCGTCCAGGTCGACGGGCGCAACTATCCCCTGGCCGAGATCACCATGGTCTGGCACCGCCGTGGCAGCCGCTCCTGGCGGGTGCTCGCCGGGCGGGGCGCGATCGGTGCCGCCCTGGCCGGCCCGCTGGTCGCTGCGGTGATCGGCATCGGCGTGGCCGTCTGGATGCACCGCTCACCCACCGTCACGATCGCGATCGTGGGCGCCTCGGTGCTGGTCGGACTGGCCGTCGGTCCGGTCGCCGACTTCCTCTTCGAGCACCTGGACCGTTCGTACGCCAGGGGCAGCCGCCAACTGGAGATCTGGGCCCGCTGGCGGGGCCAGCCGGTGCGTTTGCTGCACACCCGCGACGCGCTGCGCTTCGGCCAGATCTACCGGGCGGTCCAGCGCGCCATGGAGGCGACGCAACCCGCCCGCCCCGCCGCCCGCCGCTAGCCCGCCCCACCCCCGCCCCCACCCCGTCGATCTTGCACTTTCTGTTGCCAGTAGGGGCGGCTATGCCCCTTATGTCGCAGCAGAAAGTGCAAGATCGACGGGGCAGGGAACGCGGGGCAGAGAGCGCGGGGTTGCCTTGCGGTGGTTAGGCTTAGTGATGACCCTCTATTACCGGGACGACGCGGTGCAGGTGACATCCGAGTCGATCCGGGCGGGCGGTCAGGTGATCGCCCTGCCCGACGTGACGTTCGTCTGGCACCAACGGGGGCCGAAGACGCTCGCCGTACGCGGCCGGGTGCTGGGTCGCGGTGTGCTGGTCCTGCTGCTGTCGCTGCCGCCCCTCGTCGCGCTGGTCTGCGTGGTGTCGCTGGCGTGGTCGGCCCAGGACCGGGGCAACTGGCAGTTGGCGCTGATCATCCTCGCCGCCTGCGCGGTGGGGGCGCTGGCGTTGGCGCCCTTCCTGGAGATCCCCCTCGGCTGGCTGGACCGCTCCTACGAGCGCGGCAGCCACGTGCACGAACTGTGGGTGCAGCACCACGGTCAGGAGCACATGCTCCTGCGTACGCCGGACGCGCTACGGTTCGGGCAGATCTACCGGGCCGTGCAGCGTGCCGTCGAACAGCAGGGGGACCATCGATGACCAGCCGACGCGGCGAGGCCGTCGCCCTGGCCGGGCTGCTCGCCGCGGCGGGCGTCACCCATCTGCTCCGCCCCCGCTACTACGACCCGATCGTGCCTCGTACGCTGCCCGGTCCGGCCCGCCTCTGGACGTACGCGAGCGGGGTCGCCGAACTGGCGGTGGCAGCGGCGGTAGCGCGCCCGGCCAGCCGGCGGGCCGGCGGTCGAGCCGCCGCCGCGCTGTTCGTCGCCGTCCTGCCGGCCAACGTGAAGATGGCGGTGGACTGGCGACACCGTCGGCCGACGAGGCGCGCGATCGCCTACGGCCGGGTGCCCCTGCAGGTCCCACTGATCTGGTGGGCGCTGCGCGTCGCACGCGCCAGTCGGTAGAACCGCCGCCGGTCAGGTCAACGGCAGGGTGGTGGCGATCGGCCAGCCCAGCAGGGCGGCGCCGACGACGGCCGGCAGCCAGCGCGGTGGCGAGTACCGGCGCAGCACGGCGGCCCACCCGACGTGCCAGCCGAGCAGTACCGCGAACAGCGGCACCACCAGCAGCACGAACCCGGGCGCCAGGCCGACCACCGCCGCCGTGCTCAGCACGACCACGGTGACCGCGACGACCAGCGCGCGACGCCACGTCCGGCCGGCCGCGACCTGCTCCACGCCCAGCAGGAACAGCAGGCACGCACCCACCACCAGCGGAAGCAGCCACCAGCGGGCACCGACCGGCCGCGCCGAGGTCAGGCCGAGGTGGATCGGCAGCGCCACAGCGAGAATCGCGTACGCCGTCAGCGCCACCGCCGCGACGGCGACCCGCGCCGGTGTCCGTCTGCCGACCTGCGCGTCGACGGGCATCCGTGTACCGGCCGGCAGCCAGCGTTGCCCGCCGATCGTCAGGAGGCCGGTGAGCAGCAGGAATCCGCTGACATAGCCGCCGACCGCAAGCGGGAGACGGTTGGTCGGCAGGATGGCCGCGACGGCCGTGGCGAGACCGCTCGCGAGCACGACCAACCCGAGCAGGACGGGACCCCGCAGCGACGGCTCCACGCCAGCCCGCCGGCGGGCAGCGGGCGTCACGGCGGCCCGCCGGCCCAGCAGCAGCGCCGCAAGCGGTACCAGTCCGACGGCGAACGCGACCACGAGCAGCGCCGCGCCGGTGAGACGGGCGAACGGACTGGGCGGGCCGTCCCCGTCCACGCTGGGCAGCCAGCGGGCGATCTCCTCGTGGGTACGCGGGGCGAAGAGCACCGAGATGTGCTCCACTCCCGGCACCACGACGGCGGGCCGGCGACCCACCGTCGCGCCCCGCCGTGCGGCGTCGTCGGCTGCCCGCCGGAACCCCGGGAACTCCGCGCCGCCCACGATGAGCAGCAGGTCGGTCGGCCGACCGGGGGGCAGCTCGCCGGCCTCGGGCAGCGAGATCGCCACGGTCCGGGCGATCTCGGGATGCCCGGCCGCGTAGCGGGTCACCGCGCCGGCGCCCATCGAGTGGCCGACCAGCATGATCTGGGTCGGGTCCACGTCCGGTTGGGCGCGCAGGTGTCCGACGGCGATGTCCAGGTCGGCGGCGAGCGTCGGCGTCGACGTGTCGGTACCGAGCCGGGCCGGGTTGCCGCCGTGCCCCGCGAAGTCGAACACCAGCGCGACCGCTCCGCGACGGGCGACGGTGTCGGCGATCGGACGCATCAGCCGCGCCGAGCCGGCGAAGCCGTGTGCGATGACCACGCCGGGTCGCCGGACGTCCGGCTTCGGTGGGCCGGCGCGTACCTCGGTCATCGGCACGCCGTCGACGGTGATCTGCCGCACGCTGAGGCCGGCGTCGGCGCGTACCAGCACCGTCGTGCCGAGCGCGGCGGTGACCGCCGCGAGCACGGCGAGCAGGACGGCGATCCGGGTGCTCGGTGGGTGGCGCGGCGGTACGGCCGACATGCCGGCACCCTACCGCCGAGCACCCCGTACCGGACCGGGCCGACAGCCGCGAACGAGCGGTTGTGGCAGGACCGACGCACACTTGGTCCCATGGCGCTTCCCCTCCCCACACCAACCGCCGTGGTCGGCCTGACCCGCTCCGCCCTCGACCAGGCGCTCGGCTCGGCCGCCTCGTTCGCCGCCGTGCCCGCCCGCGCGTTCGCGGTTCTGGACGGGGTGGAAGCGCTGCTGGCCAGGATCAACGGCGTGGTCGATCGGATCGAGACGACCCTGGACCGGACCGATGGGGTGCTCACCGACGCCGAGACGGCGGTCCGTGAGGTGGCGGTGATCAGCGCCGCCGCGACCACCGCCGTCGACACGGCCACCGAGGTGGCCGCGGCCGCCGCCGTGGTGGTGAACGAGGCCGACAAGGTCGCGCGCCTCGCGGGCACGGTGGTCACCGGGGCCGACGCGGTGGCCGGCAACGCCGCGGTCACCGTGGACACGGCCGCGCGGGCCGCGGCCACGGCGGCCGAACTGCTGGCGGCGTACGAGCCGGCGCTGCGCCGGGCCGCGCCGATGGCCGACAGGTTCGTGGCGGAGTTGAGCCACGAGGAGATCACGGCGGCGATCCACCTGATCGACGAGTTGCCAAAGCTCAAGGAGCACCTGACCGCCGACATCCTGCCGATCCTCGCGACCCTCGACCGGGTCGGGCCCGACCTGCACGACCTGCTCGACGTCACCCGTGACCTCAAGCTCGCCGTGGCCGGCATCCCCGGCCTCGGCATGCTGCGTCGGCGGGGCGAGAAGCTGAGCGACGAACCGGTCGACTGACCCGCGCGCCCGGCCCAACCCGCAACGACGAAGGCCCCCCAGCACGCTGAGGGACCTTCTCTGTGTTCCGTCAGGACTGCTTGGCGAAGCTGACGAACGTCTTCCAGGCTTGCGGTTCGAACGTGAGTGCCGGGCCGGACTGGTCCTTGCTGTCGCGCACACCGACTATGCCGGAGAGGTTGTCGGCCACCTCCACGCACTGCCCGCCGTTGCCCCCACTGCGGCTGCTCTTGCGCCACACGGCTCCGGTTAGGTTACTCATTGCTACATCTCCTTGGCGATCGTGGCTAATAGGTCGGCCGATCGGTCCGCATCGAGCGACAGACCTTCGAGCGCTCTCCACCTCACAGAGTAAGCCGCAACCTCTGCTGGCTTGTCGAGATACAAAGCGCCGGTCAGTGACTCGCTGTATACAGTGGTGGGCTCCGGTGTTCGGATTCCGATCGTTGGAAATTCCAGCACGACGAAACCACCGCCGGTCAAGGCGTAGTTTGGCGGCAAGTCCCGGGGCACGATCCGGATCGTCGCGATCTCGGCGGCTACCTGGTTGTGAAGGTGCCTGAGCTGGTCCGCCATGGCAGGGAACGGCCGGCGCAACACGCTCTCGTCCACAATGACCTCCAGGCGTGGAGGCTCCGGGTGCCTCCGCTTGAAAATCTTCTGGCGCTCCATGCGAAGCTCGACCAGGCGTCCGACTTCCTGCTCTTTCAGCTCCGGGTGCGACCGAAGCAGGTGTTCGGCGTAGGCCCGCGTCTGGAGTAGCCCGGGAAGCGAGTCCGGCTCCCAGTGCCGCAGGCGCGACGCTGCTGATTCCATTCCGACGTACAGCTCAAACCAGGTTGGCAAGGTGTCGCCGTAGGCGTGCCACCAGCCGTTCGCCTTGGTCTCAGCGGCCAGCGCGATCAGCGCCGAGGTCATCTCGGCGGACAAGCCATACAGCACGCACATGGCCATCACGTCGCGTGCCTTGACCGCTGAGCCGCCTCCTTCGATCCGGTACATGGTGGACCGGGACCACTCCAGCGCCTCGCCGGCAGCTTCCAGGGAAAGTCCGGCCTCTTCGCGGCCCTGCTTCAGATAGCGCCCGAGTTGCCTGCGCGGTATGGAAGACCCCGCATGGGGCATCCGGCCTCCTCGTCTCAGATTGAAGCAAGCCATCCATCGATCCTGCGACTGATTCTCGCTGGTTCTCAGGAATGGGACAACCACCATGACATGTGTCAGCGTAAATCATTGCACGACCACGCTCGGCGACAGAGAGTGTCCTTAGGCGAACTTGCTCCAGAGTGAATCGGCTGCTGCGGGTTCGTCGGGGCCGTTCCACTTCCCCCGTGGTGGACCGGCCCGCAACGAGGATTCGGGTCCGGGTCGTGGAGGGGATGGGTAGGTCGCGGCCTGGGCTCCCTCACCAGGAAGGAGGGGTGCGTCGTGGGCGACGATGCCGACCTGGTCCGACCTAGGCACAGGCCGCACCGCTCGAAGCGCTTCCCTGGGGGCAGGCGGTGTGGGTGCCCCTCCTGCCGCACCGCACGCAAGCCGAAGCAGGCAGCGAGCGCGCCGGAGCAGGCAGCGAGCGCGCCGGAGCAGCCGATCGCCGGCCGTGGGACGCCACCTACTGCCGATCCCATACCGCCCTTCAGCCCCTTATGGAACGAGCCGACGCAGATCAATTGGACGCTGGCCGCCGAGCTGGTGACCCGCAGGCAGGAGATGAAGCATGAGCGCCCTGACCACGCAGACGCATCCGCCGCTCGGTGGCCCGAAGGCGGACCGTCCTCGAGCGCATGGCGAGGAGAAGCCGCACACCCCACTGCGCCCGATGTGGTTCTGCCGGGCTGATGGCCAGCAGTGGCCCTGCCCGGAGGCCAGGCTCAGGCTGAGGCGTGAATTCGAGGACAACATCCCCGGCCTCACGATCTACCTGGCCGGCTTGTACTACGAGGCCACCAGGGATCTCTACCGCTTGAACCCATACGACGGCCCTGGCCCGAGCGAGTTGTTCGTGCGCTTCGTGTCCTGGGGGCCGTTCCGCAAGGACGCGGCCGAGCGCCCCAACGGGGCCAGCCGCGCATAGGTTCCACCCACCCCGAGACGCCCGGCCTGGCCGCCTCCCATGGAAAGCAGACGACCAGACCGGGGTGAAGGTGCGCCACCGGTGCGGGGACCGAATCCCCGTATGGCAGTACACCGAAAGGAGATCGTCTCATGGCGATCGATCAGCCGCTCGACCTGTACGAGGTCGACGCCTCCGGCGTGAACCTGCGCAAGCTCTGCGGAGGCGGCATCACGAACACGATGGAGAGCTGCGTCGCGGCCGCCATCCTGCCGGGCAGCGAGGACGCCGTCATCCTGGGTGACTCGAAGCTCGGTGCCGACACGCCGACCCTGCGGTTCACCCGCGACGAGTTGGACAGCTTCTTCGCCGCGTACCAGGCCGGCGAGATCGTCTGATCGACCAGGGCTGGCCGCGTGCGCTACGCGGCCAGCCCACAGTCAGGGGGAACAATGACGCTGGTGACGCAGCATTGGCATGGTTACGGGCCGTGGACCGGTCCACACCAGTTCTTCGGCCGCGAGCACGATCATGAACGACGACCCGGCGTCGCCGGCACCACGGCGGGCGACACGTTCCTCCGGGCCACGGTGCCACCGCTGGAGACCGGCCATTACCTTCTGCGCCGCTTTCAGACGGCGCAGGAGCGGACCTGGACCGACGTGCGGGGAGCGCTGGGCTGGCTGACTGGACTCTACGCCCAGCAGCCACCCGACCCGGCGCTCAGCTACCTGAATGAGGCGGCCCGCGTCGAGCACACCCATTCAGGTCTGGAGGGGGGAGCCGATGCCATCTGGCAGTACACGCTCAGCTTGAGCGGCAACAAGACCATCGAGTACGCGGTCATCTGCTGCCCGCACCGCCACCACACCAGGACGCCTTGCCCCCTCCCACCGAACTGACCTCCGCTCATGGGAGAAGCACATGTCCCTCAAAATGATCCTCGGCCACCAAGCCGCCAATGCCGCTCTCAGCGAGTGGCCCGAGTACCCGTACACGCTGAAGCTGCCGAGCGGCAGCCCGATCCGACCAGCAGTCAACGCGCAGATGATCCGAGGCTTCCTCGACGCCGGCTGCGCGCCGAGTAGCTACGTGAACGTGTTCCATCGGGGCGAAGGGCTGCACCCTGCCCGCTTCACCGCCGACGACCGGGTTGCCCCAGCCTCCGTCCAACTTCTGCTCGACCAGGGTTGCACCATCCAGCTCCGCGAGTTGAATCGGTGGTTTCCGCCCCTGAGCGCAGTCTGCACGGGCATCCAGGCAGAGACCGGCTGCCCGGGATACGTCACGGCCTTCATCACACCGCCGAGCAAGCAGGGCCTCGACTACCACTGGGACCAGTACCTCGGAATCGTGGTGCAACTCCAGGGGACGAAGACCTGGGAGCTGTTCAAGCCCAAGGTCGACGCGCCCTACCGCGACCACTTGATGTCGACGAACCTGTGGCAGGACGACTGGGTCAAGCAGTGGCAGAAGGATGGCCCGTACCAAACTGTCGAGTTGATCCCCGGTGACATCCTCGTGCTGCCGCGAGGCTGGGTGCACAACCCACACTCGCGGAATGCCGTCGAGACCAGCGTGCACCTGACCTTCGTGCTGAAGGAGCGCGTGCCACTCTGGGTCGCCGAACGGTTGGTTGGCAGTGCGATCACCGACGCCCGCTTCCGCGCCGTCATCCCGCCTTCCGGGCTCGACCCGGCGACCATGCCCACGACAGTCGAGCAGACGCGGTCACTTCTGATCGACTACCTCTCCGGGCTGAACGTTGAGGAGATGTCGAGGGCGCTGCGGCGCGCTGCTCAGCAGGAAACCAGCCACGCCATGCTGTGAGCCGAAGTCGAGCGGGCCAGTCTGATCAAGGCTGGCCCGCTCGCCTGCACACCCCGTACGGGCCCACGCTCGACGACGGGTCAGCTCGGGGCGTACAGCGCGTCGATCTCGGCCCGCTGCGGCAGTGCCACCGAGGCGCCGAGCTTGCGTACGCAGGCCGCGCCGGCCGCTGCCGCCCAGCGCACGGCGTCGACGACGTCCCGCCCTTCGCCCCAGCCGACCGCCAGCGCGGCGGTGAACGCGTCGCCGGCCGCCGTGGAGTCGACCACGTCGACCCGGACGGCGGGCACGTGCACCTCGGCGCCCTCCCGGTCGACGTACCAGGCCCCGGCGTCACCGAGGGTGAGTACCGCCCGGGGCACCAGGTCGAGCAGCGCTCTCGGATCGTCCCGGCCCCGGCCGGTGAACGCCTGCGCCTCACCCTCGTTGACGACGAGCAGGTCCACGGCTTCGAGCAGCTCCGGAGGGAGGTCCCGGGCCGGCGCGGCGTTGAGGACGACCCTGGTGCCGGCGGCGCGGGCGGCCAGCGCCGCGGCGGTCACCGTGGGCACCGGGATCTCCAACTGGGCGACCAGGACGTCCGCCTCGCGTACCGTGGCCAGCTCCTCGTCGGTGAGGCCGACCAGCGCGTCGTTCGCGCCGGGGGTGACGACGATCGCGTTCTCCCCCTGGCCGTTCACCATCACGAGCGCCACGCCGGACGTGCCGTAAACCACCCGCAGGTGACCGGTGTCCACGCCCGCCGCCGTGATGCGGGCACGGAGCGTCACGCCGAACGCGTCGGAGCCGATCGCGCCCAGGAAGGTGCAGGAGGCGCCGGCCCGGACGGAGGCGATGGCCTGGTTGGCGCCCTTGCCGCCGGGCACCATCACGAAGTCGGTGCCGAGCATGGTCTGGCCCGGCCGGGGCAGCGAGGGGGCCATCGCGACCAGGTCCATGTTGGCGCTGCCCACCACCACCACCCGCGTCGGCGACATGGTCACCCGCTCAGGCGGCGCGCGCGGTGTAGCGGTCGCCGGAGCGCTCGACCACCAACGGCAGACCGAAGGTCTTGGAGAGGTTGTCGCCGGTCAACATCTCGGCCAGGAGGCCCTGGGCGACGACCGCGCCCTCGCGCAGCAGCAGCGCGTGGGTGAACCCGGGCGGGATCTCCTCCACGTGGTGGGTGACGAGCACCATGGCGGGGGCGTCCGGGTCGTACGCCAGCTCGGCCAGCCGGCCGACCAGGTCCTCGCGGCCACCGAGGTCGAGCCCGGCGGTGGGCTCGTCGAGCAGCAGTAGCTCCGGGTCGGTCATCAGCGCCCGGGCGATCTGGACGCGCTTGCGTTCGCCGTCGGAGAGGGTGCCGTAGCGGCGCTCGGCGAGGTTGCCGACGCCGAGCTGGCTGAGCAGCGCCCTGGCCCGCGCGACGTCGCCGTGCTCGTAGCTCTCCCGCCAGCGTCCGACCACCGACCACGCTGCGGTGACCACCACGTCGCTGACCTGCTCGTCGGCGGGCACCCGCGCGGCGAGCGCGGCCGTGGTGAGCCCGATGCGGGTCTGCAGCTCGTTGATGTCGGTGCGGCCGATCCGTTCACCGAGGACGTACGCGACGCCGGTGGTGGGGTGCAGCCGGCCGGCGGCCAGGTTGAGCAGGGTGGTCTTGCCCGCGCCGTTGGGGCCGAGCACCACCCAGCGCTCGTCCAGCTCGACGCGCCAGGTCAGGTCCTGCAACAGGGCGTTGTCGGAGCGGCGTACGCCCACGCTGTCGAGGCTGACCACCAGATCCGGGTCCACGGGTGCGGCGGCAGGCGCGGCGCCGGCAGCGCCGGGGATCAGGTCACCAGTCACCCGACCATCCAACCACGCAGGAGTGGCGCGCCCCCCACGGGCGGCGCTCTGGCCATAGGGTGAAGCACCGTGTCGTTGATCACCACACCCCAGGGACGGCCCATGCCCGGTCGAGGTTTGGCGCCGCGCGGATGAGCGCGGTCATCGAGATCGAGGGTCTGCGCAAGACCTTCCGCAGTCTGCGCAGCGGCAGGAGGGTGGCGGTCGACGGGTTCGACCTGCTGGTCGAGGCGGGACAGATCCACGGTTTCCTGGGGCCCAACGGCTCGGGTAAGACCACCACGTTGCGTGCCCTGCTCGGGCTGGTCCGCGCCGACAGCGGCCGGATGACGGTGTTCGGCGAGCCGTCGCCGGAGCTGCTGCCCCGGGTGGCGGGGCAGGTCGGCGCCATCGTGGAGAGTCCGCAGTTCTTCGGCAACTTCACCGGCCGTCGTACGCTGCGACTGCTGGCCCGTGCCGGCGGGGTGTCGATCTCGCGGGTGGACGAGGCGCTGGAGCTGGTGGGCCTGCGCGACCGGGGCGACGAGCGGGTGAAGGGCTACTCGCTGGGCATGAAGCAGCGCCTCGCGGTGGCGTCCGCGCTGCTGAAGGATCCGCGTCTGCTCATTCTCGACGAGCCGGCGAACGGCCTCGATCCGGCGGGCATCCGCGAGATGCGCGACCTGATGCGGTCACTCGCCGCGGCGGGGGTGACCGTGCTGGTGTCGAGCCACATCCTGGGCGAGATCCAACTGATCTGCGACCACGTCACGATCATCTCGCGGGGGCGGCGGGTGGCCACCGGCCGGGTGGACGAGGTGCTGGCGGGTCACGACCGGCACGAGTTCCTGGTCCGGGTGGCCGAGCCCGAGCGCGCCGCCGACGTGCTGCGCGCGGCCGAGCTGGCGGCCGCCGTCGAGGGCGAGACGCTGGTGGTGGGCGGGGCGACCGACCCGACGGTCATCAGCCGCGTCCTCGGTGAACAGGATCTGTGGGTCGCCGAGCTGACGCCGCTGCGGCCCGACCTGGAGAGCGTCTTCCTGGAGCTGACCGGGGCCGGGGAGCACCCGTCGGTGCCCCGTCAGGTCGACGAGGCGGCACGACCGGTGGACGCCGACGGCGCGCCGGTGATCGATCTCGACGTTCGGGGAGTGGACGCGTGAACCTGGTCCGGGCCGAGTTGGAGCGGCTCTCCGCACGCCGCTTCGTGCAGCTCATGATCGTCCTGCTGGTGCTGGCGTTCGGCGTCACGGCCGCGACCACGCTGGCCGGGTCACATCGGCCGAGCGCCTACGAACTCTCCTCGGCGCGGCAGCAGGCCATCGAGGCGCGGCGGAGCATGGAGGTCAGCTACCAGCAGTGCCTGGCCCAGCGGGACGGGATCTCGACCCCCGATACCCAGGACTACCTGCCCGCCGACTGTTCGGACATGGACCCGGCCCAGCAGGACCGGTTGCCGATCGCGTCCGACTACCTGTCGGGGGTGTTCAACTTCGCCGAGCAGGCCAAACCGCTGCTGTTCTTCCTCATCGCGTTCCTGGTGCTGTTCGGTTTCCTGGTCGGCGCCTCGTACATCGGGGCGGACCTGAATTCCGGTGGGGTGGTGAACCTGCTGCTGTGGCGGCCACGCCGGTTGACGGTGCTGGGCACGAAGCTGGGCACCCTGCTGGCTGCCGTGTTGGCGCTGGCGGTGGTGGCCTCGGTGGCCTACCTGGCCACCTTCTGGGTGATCGGGCAGACCGCCGGGCTGGCCGGTCAGCTCGGCGGTGACTTCTGGAGTTCGCTGGGCGCCATCCACGTCCGTGGCCTGGTGCTGGTGCTGCTGGCCACCGCGTCGGGTTTCGCCATCGCGACGCTGGGCCGGCACACGTCGGCGGCGCTCGGGGTCGTTGCCGCGTACGCGGTGGTGTGGGAGCTCGGCGCCCGGCTGGTGCTGGCGATCGTCGACGCCCGACGGCCGGAACAGATGATGCTCTCCACGTACATCGGGGCGTGGCTCAGTGGTGAGGTGCGGATCTGGGATTCGCAGCTCTGCCAGCGAAACTTCAGCGGCACGTCCTGCGAGGGCTTCTACACCCTCACCTGGAGACCGTCGCTGGCGGTGCTGCTCGCGGTCGCCGGTGGGTTGACCGTGCTGGCCTTCGCCGCCTTCCGCCGCCGTGATCTGAACTGAGGGTGGCGGCCGCCCGGCGGCAAGAGCTTGCAGCCGGGCGGCCAGCGGTGAAATATTCCTTCACATGACCGCCCCAGCGGGCTCAGCCGACGGTGGAGCCGAACACCTCGTCACGGACGGCGTTCAACGCGGTACGCAGGGCGCCCCGCAGGATCGGCTCCTCGGTGAGGCCGGTGGGCACCACCCGCGGCCGGACCAGGGTGATCGCGGCTACCTCCCGCTGCACCCGGTCGGCGAGCGCCGTGCCACCGGCCTGGCCGACCTCGCCGGCCAGCACGACCAACGGTGGGTCGAGCACCACGCAGGTGCTGGCCACGCCGAGCGCGAGCCGGCGGGCCAACTCGTCGAGCATCGGGCCACCGGCCGCGCCGGCCGCGACCGCCGCACGCACCGCGCCGGCGGCGTCCGACGCGGAGAAGCCGTGCTCGCGGGCCACCGAGCGCACCGAGTCACCGCCGATCACCTGCTGGAAGGCGGGCTTCGCGCGCCGCGAGACATCGCGTGGGATGGGCGCGCCGGGCACCGGCAGGTAGCCGATCTCGCCCGCCGCTCCGCTGCTGCCGTGGTGCAGCCGCCCACCCAGCATGATCGCCAGGCCGACACCGGCACCCACCCAGACCAGGACGAAGTCCGCCACGCCCTGCGCGGCGCCGGACTGCGCCTCGGCCACCGCGGCCAGGTTGACGTCGTTCTCGAAGACCACCGGGGTGTGCAGGTCGTCCCGCAGCGCGGCCAGCAGACCGCTGTGCCAGCGCGGCAGGTTGAAGGCGAAGGTGATGTCGCCGGTCTGCGGATCGACCAGGCCCGGCGTGCCGAGCACGATCCGTCGGACGCTGCTGAGCTGCGCCTGGGCGCTGCTGGCGGCCTGCACCACGGCGTTGTGCACCACGCCCACCGGATCGTCGGTGTCCCGCGTCGACTGCTCCACCCGGCCGATGACGGCGCCGGTGATGTCGGCGCAGGCAGCCACCACCCGGTCCGGCCCGACGTCCACCCCGACGACGTGCGCGCTGCTCGCGCGTACGGCGTAGAGCTGGGCGTTCGGCCCTCGCCCGCCGGCCTGCTCGCCGACCCGGCTGACCAGGCCGCGCTCCTCCAGACGCTCGACGAGCTGCGAGGCGGTGACCTTGGACAGGCCGGTCAGCTCGCCGAGGCGGGCCCGGGTGAGCGGTCCCCGCTCGAGGAGCAGTTCCAGCGCCGCACGGTCGTTGAGCGCCCGCAACAGGCGGGGGGTGCCGGGCAGCCGGGTCGCACTCATGCCACGTCCTCTAGTTTTAGTAAACTTTGCTAACTGTAAACCGACCTGCGAACGGGTAGCCGTAGCGTAACGGTCACCCGGAGGCAGAGTGCTCGGCCAACCCGGCAGGGCGACGACCACCGCGGGTACACGTTCGTATCCACGGGAAGCGAAGGGGGAAATCTCGTGGGGCTCGATCCAGGACTGCGCCGGCTCGCGCTGGGCACGTTGCTCGCCGCGTACCCGGGAGCGGTCCCGCCGCAGTGGGCGGTCGACCTCGTGGCCGACGGCCTGGCCGGGCACACCCTCTTCGGCACGAACGTGCACGACCCCGCGCAGGTGGCGGCGAGCACGGCGGCGCTGCGCGCCGGCCGGTCGGACGTGCTGATCGCCATCGACGAGGAGGGTGGCGACGTGACCCGGCTGGCCCACGCCACCGGTAGCCCGTACCCCGGCAACGCAGCCCTCGGCGCGGTCGGCGACGTGGCGCTCACGCGCCGGGTCTACCAGTCGATCGGCGCGGAGCTGGCCGCGCTGGGCATCACCGTCAACCTGGCCCCCACGGTCGATGTCAACACCGCCGACGACAACCCGGTGATCGGCACCCGCTCCTTCGGCGCCGACCCGCTGCGGGTGGCCGCACACTCGGCCGCCGCCGTCGGTGGCCTCCAGGCCGCCGGTGTGGCCGCCTGCGCCAAGCACTTCCCCGGACACGGCGCGACGGTCACCGACTCCCACCACGAGCTGCCCACGGTGGACGTACCGCTGGAACTGCTTCGCCAGCGCGACCTGCCACCGTTCGCCGCGGTCGTCGCGGCCGGCACGCAGGCCGTGATGACCGCGCACATCCGGGTGCCGGCGCTGACCGGCGAAGGGCCGGCGACCTTCAGCCGGGCCGTCCTGGTCGACCTGCTGCGCGGCGAGTACGGCTTCACCGGCACGGTGATCACCGACGCCCTGGAGATGAAGGGCGCGGCGGTGGCCGCCGGGGGCGTCGGGCCGGCCGCCGTACGGGCGCTGTCGGCCGGCGCCGACCTGCTCTGCATCGGCGCACAGGTCGACGCCGCCCTGGTCGAGCGGGTGGCCGCCGAGATCGTCGAGGCGACCGCCGACGGTCGGCTGCCGATCGCGCGGGTGGAGGAGGCGGCCGGCCGCGCCGCCGCGCTCGCCGCCTGGACCCGGGCCGCCGGCCGGTCGTCGGCCACCCCCGACCCCGATCTGGGGTACGCGGCGGCTCGCCGGGCGGTGCGGGTGGAGGGACTTCTCACCGGCCTGGACCAGCCGCTGGTGGTGCAGCTGCACACCGAGTCCACGATGGCCGAGGGCCGGGTGCCGTGGGGCCTCGGTCCGCACCTCGACGGTGGACGCGAGATCCGCGTCGTGGCCAGCGAGACCGATCAGGCGGCCGTGCGTGAGCTGGCCGGGGAACGACCGATCGTGCTGGTCGGGCGGCACCTGCATCGGCTGCCCGGCGGCCGGGAACTGATCGACGCGCTGGCCGCCGCGCATCCGGTGACCGTCGTGGAGATGGGCTGGCCGGGGACGTGGCGACCGTCCGCCGCACGGGCGTTCGTCACCACGTACGGCGCGAGTCACGCCAACGGACGGGCGGCGGCCGAGGCGCTCGGCCTGGCCGGCTGACCGGAACGACCACAGTCGAGGGTCACCCCACTCTTGAACGTGTTCAATTACTCATCTACGCTGATGCCGCCAGCAGTTGAACATGTTCAAGGGAGGCTTCCGCATGGACATGAAGGTCTGGATGTACCTGGTCTATCTGGCGGTCAGCATCGGCCTGACGATCTGGGTGGCGCGGGCGCTGTCCCGCAACGGGCAGGTCTTCCTCGAAGAGGTGTTCGCCGACGAGCGGCTCGCCGCAGCGGTGAACAGCCTGCTCGTGGTCGGCTTCTACCTGCTCAACCTCGGCTACGTCACGGTCGCCATGAAGCACCGCGACGCGGTCGGGTCGACGAGCCAGGCGATGGAGGAGCTGTCCCTCAAGATCGGTCTGGTGCTGCTGGTCCTCGGCGGGCTGCACTTCTTCAACGTCTTCGCGCTGGGCCGCTACCGCCGCAGTCGGCTCCGCCAGCTCGCCACGCACCCGCCCATCGCCCCGATCGGTCGGCTCCCGGTGCCGCCGGCACCCCTCGGCGCACATCCCGCCGGGCCCCAACCGGCTGCCGCCTATCCGGTCGGGCCACACCCGACGGCCCCCTACCCGACCGGACCACAGCCGCACGTCACGCAGCCCGGCCTCACGCAGCCCGGCGCCGACGGGCCGGGCGCGGGTTCCGCGGCCCGATGACCGCCGCACCGGTCGGCGGGTCCGCCCAGACTCCGGATCCCACCGCGTTCGGGGGTGGTGGGATCCGGGCATTCACCGTCCTGTTCGACGCGAACTGCCCGCTCTGTCGGGCCGCGCGCCGGTGGCTCTCGTCGCGCGCCCAACTCGTACCCCTGGAGTTCGTGCCGGCCGGCTCGGTCGAGGCCCGGCGGCGCTTTCCCGGCCTGGACCACGACGCGACGCTGCGCGACCTGACCGTCGTGGCCGACACCGGTGAGGTGTACGCGGGCGACGGCGCGTGGTTCGCCTGCCTCTGGGCCCTGGCCGACCACCGGTCGGCAGCGGAGCGGCTGTCCCAGCCGCATCTGTTGCCGCTGGCTCGGCAGATGGTGTCGGCCGCCTCGGCGATTCGACAGCGGGTTCGCGATCCGTGGGCCGAGCCGATCGACGAACCGGCGGGATACCGTGACCCCGATGACCGAGCAACCTGCGCCGACGACGCCTGCGGGTGAGCCTGCGACCGTCCGGGGCGAGCAGACCCGGCAGCTGATCCGGGACACCGCGATGCGGCTGTTCCGCGAGCGCGGCTACGCCCAGACCACGATGCGGGCGATCGCTCAGGAAGCCGGCGTGGCGGTGGGCAACGCCTACTACTACTTCGGCTCCAAGGATCACCTGATCCAGGAGTTCTACGCGCAGTCCCAGGCCGAGCTCCGGGCCAGGGCCCAACCGGTGCTCGACCGGGAGGAGGCGTTCGCCGCCCGGCTGACGGGGGTGCTGCACGCCGCCATCGACGTGCTGACCCCGTCGCACGAGTTCGCGGCGACCTTCTTCAAGACGGCGGCGGAACCGACCTCACCGCTCAGCCCGTTCTCCGCCGAGTCGTCCGGCCCACGGCTGGCGGCGATCGACCTGTTCGCCGAGGTGCTGACCGGCTCGACCGCCAAGGTCGACGCGGAGTTGCGTGATCAACTGCCGGAACTGCTCTGGCTGGGGTACATGGGAGTCATCCTCTACTGGGTGCACGATCGCTCACCGGGTCAGGCGAAGACCCGGCAGCTGATCGACGGCGTGGTGCCGCTGGTCGACCGGCTCGTGGCGTTGTCGCGACTGCGGGTGCTCCGCCCGGTGACGCGACAGGTCGTCGACCTGATCCACACGCTGCGTCACTGACCGAACCGTCCGCGCAGCCCGCCGTCATAGCAGGTCAAGTCCACTATTCGACACTCCGACCCGACTGCTCGCATCTTGCAGCTTGCAGTTTCGATACGTAGCGTGATCGATATCGGATCGGCGCGTCAATGGCACGGCCGATCGGAGAGAACCGGGGCCTGGGGGCAGGTTGCGGACCGTGGATCCGGCCCGGGATCCACGGTCCGCGCACTGAGCCCGTTCAGCGCGGATACACCCCGTACGCCCGCCAGCCCTGGTCCGGGAAGCCCGCCGCCTCCGCCACCCGGGCCGAGGCCTGGTTGTCCCTCTCGTGCAGGTAGGTCGGCACCGCGCCCTCGTCCAGGACCCGCCGCGCCGCCTGCGCCACCAGCCGACGTGCGAGGCCACGACCGCGGGCCGCCGGCGCGGTGCCGACGGCGAGCTCGTGCCCGTACGCGTCGTGGCGCTTGATGGCGGCGCCGGCCAGGTAGGCGCCGTCGGCATCGCGCACCACGAGCACCGGCCGGTCGAACAGCCGCAGCCAGGGCGGCAGCCCAGGGGTCGTCGAGGCGACCCACTCGCCCACGTCGGGCAGGGGCGCGGGCGAGAGGGTCCAGCGGAAGGGGCCGTCGTGTACGCAGAAGGCGGGCTGCCCGACGGCCTCCGGCAGTGCGGCGAGCATCCGTTCCGGCGTGCGCTCGATCAACGCCCGGACAGCGGCGACCCGGTCCGGCGCGACGGAGAGCACGGCGCTCCGACCGGTGTCCACGGCGAGGGCCGGGCGCAGCCGGCCGTCCCAGGCCGGCAGTGCCCGCCGACGCGAGGCGACCACGTGCAGCCCGGGCCCGGCCGGCCACTGGCCGAGCCAGGAGGCGAGGTGCAGCTGCAACCGCCGGTCGAGCATGCGTACCTCCCGTCGCCCCACACGTCGTGATCACCGTACGCCTGGGCGGCTCGACCGGGCGGACCATCGCGCCAGCGTGGGACGCCGCCCGAGATTGACCGTCATAGGTATTTCCATACCTGGACACCTTTCTCTGCCACGGTATGGGCATGCCGATTCAGCCGAACGACCGTTTCCACCAGCACCCCGCGCGGCTCTGGAGAGCAGAGGGATCGACCGCGGACGCGCCCACACAGGCGCGGTACCGGATGATCCGTACGACGGGCGCGCTGCCCTGGGCGACGCTGAACGAGTTGCCGGCCGGCTCCGGCCGGCACGGCCTCAACCGGCGCTGAACGCACCGACGCGGCACCGGCCGGGAACGGCGTCGGGGACGACACACCGCAGGAGGTCCAGCGCCAGCTTTCGCACACCTGTCGGGTAATTTCTTCGGAGTCCGGCACCCCGGCCTACGACAGGAGAAGCTCCGCGCATGGGCAAGAAGACGATCCACGTCTCCGACTTCACCGGAACCGTTCTGCAGCAGGACGACGAGGTGGTTCGTATCGTCGTCCTGGAGCACCCGGACCTGGTCGCCGGGCCCGTGCAGCTCGACGCCACCCCGGGCGAGGTGGAGAACATCGACGACGCCGCGCTGGACGTGGCGGTGGTCGAGATCCACGACCGGCACGGCGGGGGCGAGCCCCGACGGGTCGTCCTCACCGCGAGCGAGTTCGACGCGATGGCCACCGACGTCCCGATGGCGCAGTTGTTGAAGACGGCCGAGCGGGTCCGCCCGCCCAAGGCCCGCAAGAGCGCCGAAAAGATCGACTACGGCACGCTGGAGCACGCCGGCAAGCCGCACCGGGGCCGCGTCACCGAGGAGGAGGCCCGGCTGGTCCGCGAGCAGCTCGACGAGGTCAACAAGCGGCTCGCGGACGCGGGCGTACGCCAGATCGACCCGACCGATCCGGAGCACGCCCTGCGCTACGGTTTCCCCGAGGCGTCCTGACCCCGGTCTCTACTGCTGAGCGACGGCGGCGGCGAGGGCGGCGGACAGGTCGGCCTCGACCGCCGCCTTGTCCAGGCCGAGGTCGGTGAGCACTCCGGCGCCATCCTCCTGCTCCAGCAGGGCGAGCAGGATGTGCTCGGTGCCGATGTAGTTGTGCCCGAGGCGCAGCGCCTCCCGGAAGGTCAGCTCCAACGCCTTCTTGCCGTCGGCGTTGTAGGGGATCAGGTCGGGGACGTCGCCGCCGGCGGGCGGGAGGACGGCGCCGACGGCCGAGCGCACCGCCTCGGGGGTCGCACCTCGACCGACCAGCACCCGGGCGGCCAACCCCTCCGGCTCGGCCAGCAGCCCGAGCACCAGGTGCGCGGGGCCGATCTCGGGGCTTCCGGCGGCGCGGGCCTCCTCCTGCGAGGCCATCACCACGTTGCGGGCGCGGGGGGTGAACCTCCCGAAGCCGGCGTTGGGATCGAGCGCCCCCGCGTCGCTGGAGCCCTTGGCCACGAAGCGCTTCTGGGCGGCCTGCTTGCTGACCCCCATGCTGCGGCCGATGTCGGTCCACGACGCACCCGAGCGCCGGGCCTGGTCGACGAAGTGCCCGATCAGGTGGTCGGCGACCTCACCGAGATGGTCCGCGGCGATCACCGCGTCGGTGAGCTGGTCGAGCGCGTCGGTGTGCGCCTTCTTGATCGCTTGGATCAGGTCGTCGAGCTTGACGGGGTTGCTCATCTGGAATGGTTCGGTCATGCGTCAACCATAGGTTGACGCCGGCACTTCGTCAACCACTGGTTGACGACATCGGTCGCCGAACTGCCCGCTAGGGTGGGCACGGCCGCACAGCGGAGGAGGGGCCGGCATGCGTCTGCACGTGGGGTGCGCCATGTGGAGTCACCGGTCGTGGCCGGGGCACTCGCTGCCGTCCGGAGAGCGCCTCCGGCACTACGCCAGCTGGTGCGATGCCGTGGAGGGCAACACCACCTTCTACGCGACCCCGACCCGGGACACCGTGGCATCCTGGGCGGCGCAGACCGGGGCCGGCTTCCGATTCGTCCTCAAGCTGCCCAAGGTCGTCACGCACGAACGTCGACTCACCAACGCCGACGAGCCGCTGCACGCCTTCCTGGACGCGATCGAGCCCCTCGGCCCACGCGTCCACACCCTCTGGATTCAACTGCCGGGGTCGTTCGCGCCGGCCGACGTACCCACGCTCGGCCGGTTCCTCGCGCAACTCCCGGCTTCCCACCGCTACGCCGTGGAGGTCCGCCATCCCGCGTTCTTCACCGAGCCCCGCGCGACCCGGCTGCTCGAGGAGACCCTCACCGGGGCGTCGGCCGAATGGATCCCCTTCGACACCACCACGTTCTTCAGCCGCCCGCCGACAAGTGACGCCGAACGCGACGCCTGGATGAAGAAACCCCGGGTGCCGCTGCGGTCCGTCGCGCTGACCGACCGCCCGATCGTGCGTTACCTGGGCCGCGACGACGACACCCGGACCGTGCAGGGGTGGCAGCGTTGGGTCGAGGTCACCGCCGGCTGGCTGCGCGAGGGGCGCTCCCCCACCATGTTCGTCCACACGCCGGACAACGCCGACGCGCCGCGGCTCGCGCGGCGGTTCCACGACGAGGTACGCGCCCGCGTGCCGGGCCTCGACCCGCTGCCCGAACCGATACCCGTCGAGCCGCTGACCCTCTTCTGACCACCCACGTCACGGCTGTCGGTCGAGCAGCGCGTCGAGGTGATGGGCGGTGCTGATCAGCGATAGGTGACTGAACGCCTGCGGGAAGTTGCCGATCTGCTCGCCGGTGGGGGCGATCTCCTCCGAGTAGAGCCCCAACGGTGTGCTGTAGGTCAGCATCTTCTCGAACGTCAACCGGGCGTCGTCGAGCCGTCCGGACTGGGCGAGGGCCTGGACGTACCAGAAGGTGCACATGCTGAAGGTGCCCTCGGAGCCGACCAGCCCGTCGGGCGAGGCTTCGGGGTCGTAGCGGTAGACGAGACTGTCCGAGACCAACTCGTTGTCTATCGCCCGCAACGTCGACAGCCACATCGGATCGTTCGGCGCGATGAAGCCGACCCCGGGCATCGCGAGCAGCGAGGCGTCGGTGATGTCGGTGCGGTAGTGCTGCACGAAGGCCTGCCGTCCCGGATGGAATCCCCGAGCTATGACCTGCTCGTAGACCGCGTTGCGTTGGTCCGCCCACCGGGTGATGCTCGCGGGACGCCCCCGGTTGTGCGCGATGCGGATGGCACGGTCGAACGCGAGCCAACACATCATCCGCCCGTAGGTGAAGTCCTCCCGGCCGGACCGGGTCTCCCAGATGCCGTCCTCGGGCTGGTCCCAGTGGTCGCAGAGCCAGTCCACCAGGCCGGCCGTCTTGCGCCACCCCTCGTACGACGTCATCAGCCCGCTCTGGTCGGCGAGGTGCAGCGAGTTGAGCGCCTCGCCGTAGATGTCCAATTGCAGCTGGCCCGCCGCGCCGTTGCCGATCCGCACCGGCGCCGACCCGCGATACCCCTCCAGGTGCGGCAGCACCTCTTCGGGGAGGTCCGGCGAGCCGTCGATGCGGTACATGATCTGCAGCGGCACGTTGCCGTCGTGGGCGTCCCGGATGCGTGCTTCGAGCCAGCCCAGATACCTCTGGGCCTCCTCGGTGAAACCGACGCTGAGCAGCGCGTGCACCGAGAACGAGGCATCGCGGATCCAGGTGTAGCGGTAGTCCCAGTTCCGCGGCCCGCCGATCTGCTCCGGCAACCCCATCGTCGGCGCGGCGACCAGGGCGCCCGTCGGGGCGTACGTCATGAGCTTGAGCGTCATGGCCGACCGCTCGACCATCTCCCGCCAGCGACCGGTGTAGGAGGCACGCAGTGCCCACCGACGCCAGTGGTCCCGGGTTTCGGCGAGCAGATCGCAGGCCTCTTCCGTGGTGAGAGCCCGGGGTGGGTGGGGGCAGGCCGTCTCCAGCACGACCCCACCGATGTCGCCCTCGTGCAACTCGTAACGAACGCAGACGCCCTCCGCGTCCCGGTGGATCGCCCCGTCGCCGAGAAGCCGTTTCGCGTCCTTGAACGGGGTCAGGCTGAGCGAGAGGGTCGAGCTGCGAAAGACGTCGCCCTCCGGATGGACCTCCAACTCGTACGGGTCTCGCCCGTAGTTGAACCGGGGCCGGCAGTCGAAGCGGAACCGCATGCTTCCCCGAACCATCCGGACCAGCCGGATCAGCCGGTGCCGGTCGGTGGCCTGTTCGCCCGTCACGGGCATGAAGTCCAACAGCTCGCCCACGCCGTCGGCACTGTGGAAGCGGGTGATCAGGATGGGCGTGCCGGGTAGGTAGAGCTGCTTGCTCGAATACTCGATGCCGTCGGGCGAGAGCTGGAAGTGCCCACCCTTGTCGCGGTCGAGCAGGGCGGCGAAGACGCTCGGCGAGTCGAAGCGCGGCGCGCAGAACCAGTCGATCGTTCCGTCCCTACTGATCAGCGCGGCGGTCTGCAGGTCGCCGATCAGGCCGTGCTCCTCGACCCCCGGATATCGCGTCTGCACACTGACCCCCCTCGTCAGGTTGACGGCGACTACCCGGGAAACCGTCCGCTACACGAACGCCGCCCCGAGATCGGGGCGAGGGTGTCGGTGGCCGCCGCTAGCGTGACTGTTCGACGACATCGACGAGAGGACATCGGATGAGCCTGCGCGGATTCGCCACCCTGAACATCTGGGCGGACGACGTGGCGGCGGCCACCGACTGGTACGCCCGGTTCCTGGGCCAGGAGGCCTACTTCTCGCGACCCGGCCCGGACGGGCGTCCCGCCTACACCGAGTTCCGCCTCGGCGACTACCAGGCGGAGTTGGGCATCATCGACCGCCGGTACGCACCGCCGGGCGCAGCGAGCGGGCCCGGCGGGGCGGTCATGCACTGGCACGTCGACGACCTCGAGGCCACCGTGGAACGGCTCCTGGCTCTGGGTGCCACCGAATACCAGCCGATCACGCCTCGCGGAGACACTGGTTTCGTGACGGCGTCGGTGGTGGACCCCTTCGGCAACGTGCTGGGCGTCATGACCAACCCGCACTACCTCGACATCCTCGCCTCACCCCGGGCGGCCTGAGCTCGGCGTCCCCGTTTCCGCCGCTAGATCCTGGTAGTCCTGATCGACCGCCTGCCGCACCAGCGTCGCCGCCCGCTCGGTCTCGATTCCGCTGGCGATCAGCAGATCGTGGGCGGCCGCCCGGAACTCCCCCACCGCGACCAACCCGGAATAGCCGAGACGATGGATGTGCGGGCGGGTGGAGTCCCGGACGGCTCCCTGCGCACGCCCGACCAGCTCGACACCCGCCAGGATCTTCTCGCGCGCCTCGCTGGGCTCCGCAGCGGCCTGGATCGCCCGGCGCAGTGTTGGCAGCGCGTCCGCCAGCAGGTCGATGGCCTGCGGAAACTCCTCGGGAATCGGCTCGTCGTCCTTCAGCGCGGTCGTCAGTCGCCGACACAGTGAACGGCAACCGTGCAGGCTCCGCTCCAGGTGCCGGATCGCCGTCGTGTGGAAGTCCAGGGAGTCGCGCTCGCGCCACCGCAGGGGCGCCAGCCGCGTCACCTCCTGGGCGGCGCTGAGCCCGTCGTTGAGAGCGCTCAGGCGGGGATCGAGCTCCCGCAACCCGCGCAGGCTCCGTTCGGCGTCCCCGAGATCGCGCCTACGCAGCGACGTCGCCAGATCGTGCATGATGTCGGCCGCCGGCCCGACCACCGGCTCGGCCAGCCGCAGCAGCGTCCGCTGCGGATGAATGGGCACCAGCAGCAGACCGACCCCCAGACCGACCAGCCCACCGACCGCCGCGTCGACGAAACGGGGGACGGACAGGTCGCGTAGCGGCGGCTCCAGGGTGGCGATCAGCACCGCCGTGCCGCCGGCCTGGGTCAGCAGCGAACCACCACCCTTGAGCAGGATGGCGACCCCGATCGCCAGCACGACGACCACACCGGTCTGCCAGAACCCGATGCCGAAGAACGGCATCAGCACGTCACCGACCGCCAGCCCCAGGGTCACCCCGACCAGCAGCTCGATGGTGCGCCGCAGGCGCGACCCCATCGAGGCCGCCACGATGCCGACAGCCGTCGTCGGCGCCAGGACCGGGGAAGGGTTCTTCAAGAACTGGTACGCCACGAACCAGGCGATCGCCGCGGCGATGCCGGCCTGCACCGCGAGCAGCCCGAACAGGCGCAGCCGCCAGGCACGCGTGCGCAGCGCCCGTTGCGCCCACGCCCGTAGGCGGTCGAAGCGGGCCTCCCGGTGGTCCGCCGACTCCTGGTGGGCACACATCCGCGCCGCATACCCGGAGCGCGGAAACCTATCCCGGCTGCGCCAATCGCTTGGGATCCATGCTTGTCGAGGTCTGCTGTACTTGACAACGAGGATTCCCTCGGCAAAGGAGGCACTGCCATGTCCACCTCCGAGTTCAGCCCCGACAGCCTGCGTACGCTGATCCGCGCCGGCGCCTGGGTCGGCCGTTCCGACACCGAGAAGGCCGCCGTACACCTGTTGACCTTCACCAAGTTCCCGGACCAACCCGGCTTCGCCGATCTGGTCGAGGTCGTGCAGATCCCCGAGTACGACGACGGCCACGACATCCAGGTGGCGGTGATCCGCGACTGGCCCGCACTGCTCGCGCTACCGGCGGTCGAGCACCTGTCCGCCGACGACCAACGGCTGCTCGCCCTGGCCGGCAGTCTCGCCACCGGGCAGCCGGTCGACCTGGCCGCCAACGCCGCCGTCAAGGGCCACGAACACGCGGCGAAGGTCGCCGAGGCGATGGTGATCGCCGCCGGCTACCACCTGAAGTACGAGGTCAAGGCGACCGCACGACTCACCACGAGGTTCGCCAAGGCCTGAGAGCGCTGGGGGCAACTTCACGAGTACGGCGGACGGCTCACCACGTCAAGGGGTACGACGCTCGCCCGCATCGCGGGGCAGCCACCGCAGCGCGGCGTCGGCAGTGTCCACCGGGCTGCCGTTGAAAGCGATCGCCGCGCCGGGTGCCCATTGCCGGACGAGGTTCACCACCTTCTCGAAGAGCACGAGCAACGGCTCGTGCTTGCGGAGGCCACCACCGACCACCACACAGGCATAGTCCCTACGTTTCAATGCCTCAACGACAGCGGACTCGGCGTCGTCGTCGGGTGCCACCAGGCACAGATCGGCGTCGACGCCGTGCTCGACGAAACGGGCCTGACCACGTGCTATCGCCGCCACCACCGGCGCCGGATCCCAGCCCGGGATCCGTTCGGGATCAAGACCAATCACCAGTACGGGACCCAGCGCCATACGCACTCCAGTGAAGCGGTTCACCTTCGTTCAACACGGTCGATGCTGTCACAGGTGGCAGCGGTGCGGCGAACGACAACACCGGTTGCCGGCTGATCTGCTCTACGAGTAGCGCACGTTCGGAGGCGGGTCGTCGTCGCATCCGGTCTGGGGTAGCCCGGCCGCAGCGGCGATGGCCTCGACGGCCTCGTCCAGGCTGGTCGTCTCGGGCAGGACGAGTTCGTCAGGCCAGCCCAGGACGTCGTGAGCGGCGTACCAGCCGCTCATGTGCTCGGCGGTGAACTCACTGACCTGCGGACGGGTGAGGTGCCGGCGCAGGGTCTCGGCCAGCGACACGTCGAGGTAGCAGAACAGCGACCGACCACGGTGGCCGTCCCGCAGCGCGGTCAGCATGCCCCGGTAGCGACTGGTGTGCATGATGCCTTCCATGACCACGTGATAGCCGTGGTCCAGCGCGAACCGCACGGTCTGCCCGATCAACGCCGGCGCCGCCCCGCCGGGCCTGTCGCGCTCGCGCAGCAGGATGCGGCGCAGGTAGTCCTGCTCGACGAGAGCACAGCCCCGGCCATGCCGGCGTCGTAGCTCACGACCGATGCTGCTCTTGCCCGAGCCGGAGTTCCCCCGAATGCAGACGAGGATCGTGTCCGGGCTGCCAATGGGGTCAGCGACCACGATGCCTCCTCGGCTCCTTACGTCACTCCCGGATCTCCATCTCGGTCACCAACCCCCTGTCGAAGCGATACACATGCGTGACGGTGCGGTCGGCGACTTTCTTTCCGACCTTGTCATGTACCACCTGATGAACGGTGACGGCAATACGGCCGTCGGCCTCCGTACTGAACGCGGTCGGCGTAACGGTGGGTTCGATCTGCTCCCACTGTCGACGCCAGTAGGCAGCCACCATCTCCCGGCCGTGGATCACGCCTCCTTCCCAACCGTTGGGCCAGGAGACGTCCGGTGCCAGGACTGCCAGCAGGGCGGGGACGTCACGCTCGTTGAAGGCCGCGTAGAGGTTGGTGAGCAGGGCCTGTGCCGGCGAGTTCATCCAGCCAGCATGACCGGTGGACGAGACCTCACCACGTCCTCTTCGCTGTCGGCAGAAGAGCCCGAATCCCGGTCCTGGAGGACCTCAACGCGGGAGCAGTCGTTCAAGACGCTCCACCGCGCCCAGGGCCTCGCCTCGGTGCTTGGCCTGTTTCAGCCAACCGGGCAGTCGGGACACCACTGAGGCGTTCGCCGTGCTGTGCCGTTCTCGAAGCCCGGCCCGCAGGAACTCCTTGAGGTAAGCGAGGTGGCGTGGGTTGAAGGCCCACAACGTGTGGCCGGCGCACGGGGTCTGCAGCCACAGCGGTAGACCGAAGCAGTTGTCCACCAGGGCGGCCGGCACCATGACCGGCCACAGCTCATAGCGCGCGTTGGTCGCCGCACCGCAACCGTCGCAGTGCAGGACGACGACGCGGTGCCGGGGCGCCCCTTCCGCCCGGCGCTCGGCATGCATGCGGCGGCCGCATTGCCTGCACCGCTGTGACACGGTGATGAACACCGGCCCAGCCCAGCTGTTGGGGAGGTGGCGTCGGCAGCCACCGCATTCACAGCCGACGGGCTTGTCTTGTCGGCGGGAGAACCCACAGGTCACGCAGGCGAGTGTCGCCGGCCCCCAGGTACGCCCGATTCCATCCCACTCCCGCAGGACCTTCGTTGCCGCTCCACACTGTGGGCACCGGACGATGAACTCACCGGAGAACGCGGCCAGCCGCCGCCCGTTGTCAACGAAGCGCCCCTTCATCACCGGCCGAGTGTAGGCAGCAACTGGGGCATGGTCTGAAGACTTATCGCGGGGTTGCTGTTGGCGTGACCAGCATGGCCGGTGGCCGGGACATCACGCATTGTCTTCTCTGCCAGCAGATCGCCGTAGCAAACGCGGTGAGCCGTCGTCCGGGCATCGGCGGGGCCCGACGCGGCGGCTGCGGGCGTTCAGCCGGTACGCCGATGGCGCTGCACGTAGTTGCGCACACGGGCGCGGTTGCCGCAGTCCAGCGGGTCGCACCAGCGTCGGCTGCGGTTGCGGGTGCTGTCGAGAAACAGCCAGCCACAGCCCTCGCCGTCGCACCGACGCAACCTGGACAGGTCCGAGTGGCTTACCAGGTCGACGACCGACAGCGCCAGGTAGGGCACGAGCGCCGGTACTGTCGTCGGGTCGACCGCCGGTGCCAACGGTAGCCGGGCCGGAAACGTCGCGACGCCGAGCGCACGCCGCCACCCGGTCGTGATCGTGGTGACGTCGTCGGGGTCGACGGTCTCGCCGTCGACCTGGGCGTCCACCACTCGGATCGCCGTGTCGCGCAGTCGCCGAACCGCTTCCAGCGCCCGGACGGCCTCCGTGGGCCGGTCGACCAGGTCGCCCATCAGCCGACCCCGATCGGCCTCGCCTACCAGGGCGGCGAACCAGTTCACCAGGTCGGCCTGATCGGCGAGCCGGTCGATTTTCCGGGCGGCGTCGAGGCGCCAGGACATCGTGTTGCACAGGTCCAGCGCGAGGTGGCCGCCGATCCGGCTCCAAACGTATGCCCCCGCTTCCGCCATGACCACGACTCTACATGAGCTAAATAGCTTTAGAGCATGTATGGTCCGACCATGACGCCTTCCATCAAGGGCGGCTGGCGAGCCGGGTGGAGAGTTGGTGCCGGCCTGGCGGCCGGTTCGTTCCTGCTGGCCGTGAGCTTCGGCGCGTACGCCGTCACACACGGCTGGCCGGTGGCCCTGACGATCGCCCTGTCGCTGCTGGTCTTTTCGGGCTCGGCGCAGTTCGCCCTGGTGACGGCGCTCGCCGGCGGTGGGCTGCCCGCCGCGTTGACCTCCGCCGCACTGATCAACCTCCGGTTCGTACCCATGGCGGCGGCGACCGCCCGGCACCTGCGCGGCGGCCGATGGCGGCGGGCCGTCGAAGGGCAGGCCGTCGTCGACGGCTCCTGGGCCGCCGCCCAGCGACCCGACGGCGGGTTCGACCGGCGGGTACTCATCGGCGCCACCCTGGTGCAGTGGCCGGCCTGGGTCTGCGGCACCGCCATCGGCACCCTGGCCGTCCCGGACACGTCGCTGATCCGTGCCTGGGGGATCGACATCGTGTTTCCCGGCTTCTTCGTCGTCCTGCTGGTCGACTCGCTCACCGCCCGGCCCCGCCTGGTGCCGGTCACCCTGGCAGCGGCGGCCGTCGCCGGTACCGCCGCCCGGTTCCTGCCGGTCGGCGTGGCGCTGCTGCTGGCGGCCACCGCCGTGCTGCTCGCCCTCCTCGGGCAACGAAACGCTGCGGGTACGCCCCGCAGCACGGCTGCGGAGCAGATCGCATGACTACCATGATCGTCGCGATCGTCGCCCTGGCCGCAATCAACATCAGCTTCAAGGCGATCGGGCCGGCGGTACTGGGAGACCGCCTGTTCCCCGCCCCGGTCCAGACCGCCGTCGACGCCATGCCGGCCGCCCTGTTGGCCGGCCTGCTCGTGATCGACCTGCTCGGACAGTACTGGCAGGCCTTCGACTGGACGCTGCTGCCGGGACTCGGCCTGGCGGTCGCGCTGCGCATCTCCGGCCGACCGCATCTGGTGTGCATCGTCGCGGCGGTCGCCGGCACCTCCGCCCTGCGCGTCGTGACCTGAAGCCACGGCCGACCGGGCAGGGCGACGCGGTCGGCGTACCCAGCGAAACAGCGACCCGCCCACACCGGACACGGATCCGGCCCCGACCAGCACCTAGGTGTGCTGTTCGGGGAGGTTGGTCGAGATTGTGTGATGACACGATCTGATGTCGTAGGTAGGTGAAGGCCTCCGGTTGTGGAGTGGAGCTGTCTAGGAACCGCTCCGGCAACCAGGAGGCCTTCGTGCTCCACCGTAATGCTGCTCTGACCCCACGTGCACGTCTGCGTCTGGCGCGTTTGGTCGTGGACGAGCGTTGGTCGGTCGCTGCGGCGGCGCGACGTTACGACGTGTCGTGGCGCACCGCGAAGCGTTGGGCAGATCGCTACCGCGAGCAGGGCGCTGACGGTATGCAGGACCGCTCGTCACGCCCGCACCATAGCCCGACCCGCACACCGCAGCCCTTGGTCCGCAAGGTCGTGCACCTGCGCTTCAAGCAGCGCCGCCAGGGACTCGAACCCCGATCCCGCGGATTGAGAGCCGGCGTCAATCGCTGCTCTCCTGTCCCCGGACGTCCTACCAGTCCACGGTGGGGCGGTTTCGCTAGGTTGCACCGCACAAACATGCCGCAAAAATCCATCGAGGGCGAACTAATCCATCGGCGGCAGAGCACCCGTCGAGCACCCGATCCAGCGTGAGTCCGCCTATCTCACCAGGTCTCCTCGGCTAGAGGAGCATCGTTTAGCTGGTCGCGAAGACTCCGCCAGTTGGGCATGAACCGGTCCATGAGCTTGGTGAAGCGCGGGCCGTGGTTGCGTTCAAGGTGATGCGTCATCTCATGGACGACGACGTAGGCCAAGCAGTCTGGGTGCTTCTTGGCAAGCTCGACGTTGAACCAAATGTGCCCGCTCTCCCGGCTGCATGACCCCCACTTGGTCTTCATGCGCCTGATTGTCCATCGCGGCACCGATACTTCCAGGATCGGTTCCCACTTGGCAATGAGGTTTGGAATCGCTTGTCGTAGCTGCTCCCGATACCACCCATCGAGCAACTCACGTCGTCGTTCAACTGTGGTGCTTTCCGGGACGTACAGCAACAGCCGTTCGCCGTCTACCTCGAAGTGCGCCCGCCCTGGGCGCTTTAAGACCTTCATTCGGCGGCGAACGCCCCAAACATAGTGGGACTCGCCTGTGACCATCTCTCGCTCGGACTGGCGCGCGGCCGAGCGAAGCTGCTCACGCCGGTGTTTGATCCACGGCAACCGCTGAATCACGGCCAATCGAACGTGCTCGTCGTCAAGCCTGTGTGGAGCTGCGACCCGGACCCGCCCGAGTGGTGGATAGACGCCGATGTGCAGGTTCTTGATGTCCTTGTAAATGACATCGACGTCGATGCCAAGGACCGTCAGGTGGGCGCTAGCGGTACTCATGGCGTGCCCGTACCAGCCCAAACAGTTCATCAAGCCGGTCAAAGTCATCCGGCAGCGCCCGAGCGATTGCGCGCTTGACCTTCTTTTCCTTGATCGGGTTGCCCACCCACGAGTCCGGCTTGGTGTGCCGGATCGTCGTGTCGATCTCGACAGCGATCTCGGTTGACGGCCAGAAGAAGTCGATCAAGGCTCGGCGAGCACCGTTATTGGCCCACTCCGGGTATTCGGTGTCGGACTCGCCCTTGCCGAGCTTGGTCGCGTGCTCCAGGAGCTTCGCGAGGTAGTCCTTATAGTTCAGTGCTCCCTGACGCCGCTCTTCGAGGATGGCGTCGAGCAGTTCCGACATTTTGTCGTAGTATTTAGGGTTCATTGCGCGCTCGTCGATGATCACCTTGCGCATGTTGTTGGTGATCGTCTCTGCTACCGCTTCACGGTCCTTCTTGATTCCTGCGGGAAGCCTGTCGAGCGCACCGGCACCCATCTGCACAATCAGCTGAATAAGCCCGGTGTCCTGGAAGTCGGACACCACCTCGGAGGGTTTTGCGTTGATATAGGTGTCAAGCAGGTGGCGCATGCCAGCCTCGTACTGCTTGAAGTCGACGTTCTCGCCGGCGCCCAGCTTGACCTCGTCTCGCACGTTGGCATAGTGGGTGATCTCGTCCTTGATCGCTGCGGCTTCGGCATCGCTGTAGCCAGCGGCGTTCATCTCGTTGGCGACGTTGCCGTACGCGCGAGTCACGGCCGCCACAGCCTTATACAGCGCCACACGCTTGGACTCGTTGGCCTTAAGCTGCTCGGCGTTGCCCTGCTCGCGGGCACAGAAGTACTGCTGATACTGCAAGGTGTTCTTCGGCGGCTCGACCGGCTCACACAGCGCCCGGATCTTCTCCAAAGCTTCGTCGAGGTCTTCGCGGGCCTTCTCGATCCGGTCGGACAGCAGGCCCTCGATGTCCTTCTTCTCGTAACCTTCCAGAGCGCCCCCGGTGTAGTCGGTGATCGCGCACTCAAGCGAGTTGAACAGGTCCCGATAGTCGACGATGTAGCCGTAGTCCTTGTCATCGCCGTCGAGGCGGTTGACTCGGCAGATGGCTTGGAACAGCCCGTGATCCTGCATCTTCTTGTCGATATACAGGTAGGTAGCGCTTGGGGCGTCGAAGCCGGTCAGGAGCTTGTCGACGACGATGAGCAGGCGCATCTGACCGGGATGGTTGATAAAGCGGTCCTTGACGTCCTTCTCGAACTGCTCGACCTTGGCCATCGCCTTGTCGGCAGGCTCGTTAAAGTGGTCGGCGAGCATCTGCCGATAGATCTCGTACTGGCGCAGTCGCTCGGTGGCGCCATGGCCGGAGTCTTCCTTGGCGATATCGCCAGCCTGCGGCGCGTACGACGTGACGATGGCGCACTTGCCCTTGAACCCGGCCTGCGTGAACAGCTCGTAGAACTTACACGCCTGATAGATGCTCGAACTGACCAGAATCGCGTTGCCGCGGCCATCCGACAGACGCGGCTTGATCTCCATATCGAGCAGGATGTCGTTGACGATCTGCCGGGCACGCGGCTCCGAGCTGACAACCTTCTGCATGGTGCCCCAGCGCTTCTTGAGCTCAGCGCGGGACAGGTCCGTCATGCCCTTGGTCTTAGCGTCGAACCACTTGTCAACCTTCTCGGGTGAGGTCAACTCCTGGTCGATGTTGCGCGCCTCGTAGCGCAGGTCGAGCACAACGCCGTCGGCCACACCCTCATCGAACTTGTAGGTGTGGATGAAGCTGCCGAACTTTTCGATCGTGGTGGCCTTGTCGGCCTTGAGCAGCGGCGTGCCGGTGAAGCCGATGAACATGGCACCCGGCATGAGCGCCTTCATTGCGTCGTGCATCTTGCCCGACTGGGTGCGGTGAGCCTCGTCGACGAAGACAAAGAGGTTGCCCTTGGCGCGGAAGTCCTTGGGGACGGTCGCATTCAACTCGCGGATGAACCCGCTCTCGGCCTGGTCGCGGCCCGACTCGTCCTCCGATCCGCGGAACTTGTGGACCAGCGAGCAGACGAGCCACTCCTCGCTCGTGTTGAGGGTAGCCAGCATGTCGGCACCGCTCTTGGTGCGGTAGATCGACTCGTTGACCCCGAGGAAGACCTTCTCGATCTGCTCGTCCAGCTCGGTGCGGTCGGTGATGAGCAGCACGCGCCCATCCGGCTGGTTCTCGCGAATCCACTTGGCCAGCCACACCATAGTCAGGGACTTGCCGGACCCCTGCGTGTGCCAGACGATGCCGCCCTCGCGCTTGGCGATGCGCTCCTGGGCCGCCTTGACGCCGAAGTACTGGTTGTGCCGGCACGTCTTCTTCTGGCCCGCATCGAAGACCATGAAGTCGTGGACCAGCTCGAGCAGACGCTCTTTCGAGCAGAGCTGGGTCAGGGAACGATCGAGCGGGTCGGCGATGTCAGACGGCTCGCGCCACGCCAGCCAGTATTTCTCCGGCGTGTCGATGACGCTGTAGCGCAGTCCCTCCACATCGTTGCCAGCCATCACGAGCTGCACCGTCGTGAAGAACGACCGGATGAACTTGGGACGCTGGTTCCCGTAGCTCTGGCGGATACCCTCGGAGACGGCCACCTTCGAGCGCTTCAGCTCGATCGTCCCCAGCGCGATGCCGTTCACGTACAGCACGATGTCTGGGCGCTTGGTGTGTTGGCCCAGCACCGTCACTTCCTCAGCCAAGGCGAAGTGGTTGGCCTCCGGGCGTGCCCAGTCGATGAGCCACACCGTCTCCGTCTGCTCGCCCACACCGGGCTTAACCTTCACTCCGTAGCGCAGCAGACCGTAGACGTCGCGGTTCGCCTCGTACAGGTCACGGCCGCCACCGAGCGAAGCGTCGCTCTTCAGCCTGTCGACCGCCTTGTTGATCATGTTGTGGCTGTAGCCGCGGGCACGGAGGTTCTGTGCGAGCAACTCCTCTTCAACGTTGGAGTTTCCCTCACGGTATTCCCAATTTCCGAGATATTCGTATCCCAACAGGTTTCGGAATAGTCCAACGACGCGATCTTGAGTTTTCCGCTCTGGTTGCCCGACATTACTCATGCCGCACTCTCCTTGGCCGGAAGGCGGGTGCGGCCAGTCAGGAGCTGCTGCATCATGCCTTGCTTGAGTTCGCGTGCTTTGGCGAGCCGCTTGGTTAAAGCCGATAGTTCTGTGTCGGCGCCCCTCAGAACGTCGGCGATCGCTGCCTGCTCGCCACGGTCCATCGGAAGACTTACAGGGAAGGAGTGGGCGTCGTTCCTGTTAAAGGTGGGCACTCCCGATCCACTCGCGAAGCGCTTCAGCCCAAGGTAACTGAGAAAGTAATAGGCGAACAGTGCCTCGACCCTGGTAAAGCTCGTTACCCACAATGACGTATTGTGTGGCCAATAATCCTGCTCGACGTAATGCACCTTTCCGATGGTTCCTGAGCGCCCTGTCACGACTCCGGGGCCACTTACCATCGCTTTCGCGTGGTGCCGCGCAACACCGTTCGAGTACACAACTGGGTATGGCCCAGGTCGAACCTGCGTGGTGGGCAGGTCAAAGCCACGCTGCAACGGCAGGAACTCCTTGAGCGGCGCTGTCGCCCACTCCGCCTGGAACCCGGGAAGGCGGGTCCTGCCGGTCAGCAGCTGCTGCATCACACTTTGCTTGATCGCCTGTTTCTTGGCAATCATCCGCTCTAGCGCGGCGATGTGGGCGTCGGCATCCGCTAGAGTTTTCGCAATTCGCGATTGCTCCGCCAACGGCGGCACTAGAGTCGACAACGCGGCCACAGTGGCGAGATTCACCCCAGCCTTGGCACCAGTATCCGTCGATCCGACGAAACGGCGCTGCGATTCCCAACTCGCCAGGTAGTAGGCAACGAAACGGCTATCCACAAGCCGGGGATCGAGGCGTATCCGCGCAATGTGCTGATTTATATATGCAGGCTGAGGAACTTGATCGTCGACGTACCCTACGATCCCGATGTCAGCCGTGATCGAGACAAGGAGATCGCCAGTTGCGAGTCGTGTGCGCCGCGCCTCGGCGTCGTTCAGATCGATTTGGACAAAGCGCATATTGGTCAGATCAAGGTGAATGTTGCTTCGATCGAGGTTCGTGATGCGCACGAACAGGCTGCCATGATCGGCGTAGTACGCTGCCCAGCCTCGCGACCCGCTAGTGACCTGACCGCCGAGCTCAGCCAACGTCTTAACTTGCCAGTCCTGCGGAATCGTAGCTGTTTGGGCATTCATCACTGAACCCCCATCGCAGCGAGGTGTCCCGCGATCCTTGCCTCAATGTCCGCAAGCGATGCGTTCAAGTGCGCGACCGTCTCCGTGTAGCGCTCGCCCAACTCCTTGATTCGGCGCACGAGAGCGAGCGTCAGCGACTCGGCCTCGGACACCACGCGACTGGTGACCGTTGCGTGCCACTTGTCATCGAGCACAAGCTGCTTGATCTCCGGCAACGTGAGATCGCCGTACCTCATGAGGGTCGCGAGATCAAGCGCGGCCTGGGCATCCTTGGCAGCCTTCTTGGCGATGGCTTCGTCGTTGTACAGCTTGATCAGGTGCTGCAAAGCCTTGATCTCTTCCGGGTCAGCCCTTTCGTGCCGGGCCACCTTGAGACGTGTCGAAGCAAGGGCCTTGGAGATCTTGTCGTCATCCATAGCCTCCGCAAGCAGGCCGTCTTCAACGGCATGCTCCTCGATGTACTCCTCGACGGCGCGGCCGGCTTCCTCGGCCGCCACATTCAGCAAGTCGATCTCGGCCTGCTTGTCCGCAAAGTAGCGAGCGACGACGAGGGCAGGTGGGATAAGGTCCATCTTGTACTTTGTGGCACCGCGGCCCGACCCGACAACAAGGTCCGGCGTCTCGGAGAGCTTGCGCTCCTTGTCTTCGATGGTCTTGCGAGGCTTCGCCGCGTCGAGCCATCCGTCGTTCATGATGAGGAAGACATCGTCGTGCATGTCGCCGTGCCAGTAGGTCATGAGCTGCTCGTAGACGTCGTACTCGTCGAGCAGCGGGGTGTCCTTGAACCGGGCCAGTAGATCGTCGCTGATGTGGGCGATCAGGTCCTTTGGGACGGTGTTGGCGTCGATCGCTTGCAGGATTGGCCGGTGGGCGGCGAACCAGTCGTCAACCCGGCCGTGCACATCAGTAGCGAACTTCTGGAACTCGTCGGAGTCCAGAATCGTCTGCGGCACCTCGGTCACGCCGACCGCAAGATCGCTGTAGCCGGAGCGGTTTGGCTTGAAGAGCGTGGTACGAAGGCTCGGGAAAGCGTCCCAGTAGCCGCCGAGCGCGTCCAGATCGCGGTCCGGGATACCGCCATGCAGGTGGGCGTCGAGGTCTTGGATGTCCTCCGGTTCCGAGGAATCGATGTAGCGCGGGATGTTGAGGTTGTAGTCGTTCTTCGGGTCGGCGATCTCGTGGAGCGGCACCATGCGCGAGTAGCGCTCGATCTCAATCTGCCTGTTGAAGACATCGACGATCTTATGAATGTCCTGGCTTCGGAGGCGGTTCTTGTTGCCGTCCTTGATGAAGCCTTTGGAGGCGTCGATCATGAAAACGCCGGTCCGTGCCTGTGCGTTTTCCTTGTCGAGGACGACTATGCAGGCCGGGATGCCTGTGCCATAGAAGAGATTGGCGGGCAGACCGATGATGCCCTTGATGTAGCCACGGCGCAGCAGTTCCTTGCGGATGCCGGCCTCAGCGTTACCGCGGAAGAGCACACCGTGCGGCAGGATGACTGCGGCCTTGCCGTTGCTCTTGAGAGACTTGAGAATGTGCAGCAGGAAGGCGTAGTCACCGTTCTTCTCCGGCGGCCGGCCAAGTTCGAAGCGAACGTACTCGTTCTCCAGGCCGTTGCTCCACGACTTGATCGAGAACGGCGGATTGGCTACCGCGAAGTCGAAGGTCCGTAGTTGCGCACCCTGGGTGAACTGTGGGCTGGTAATCGTGTCACCCTTGCGGATGTCGCGGTCCTCGTAGCCGTGGAGGATCATGTTCATCTGGGCCAGCGCCCAGGTAGCGTTGTCCTTCTCTTGGCCGTAGATGGTGAGGCCGCGCGGGGCCTCATCAGCAACCTTGAGGAGCAACGAGCCCGACCCACACGTGGGGTCGTAAACCGTGTGGTCCTGCCGGGTGCCCGGTCCAATACCGACGACTTTGGCAAGTACGCGCGAGACCTCGGCCGGGGTGTAGAACTGTCCCTTCGACTTGCCCGACTCCGTGGCGAAGTGCCGCATCAGGTACTCGTAGGCGTCGCCGAGCAGGTCGTCGCCCTCGGCGCGGCTCCCTCGGAAGTCCAGGTCAGCGAAGATCGTTACCAGCTTGGAGAGGCGATCCTGCATCTCCTTGCCCTTGCCGAGCTTCTCCTCGTCGTTGAAGTCGGCCAGGTCGATGACCTTCTCGAGCCCGTTGGCCTCGGCGAGCCTGCCGATGATCTTGTTGATCTTGTCGCCGATCTCCTTGTCGCCCTTGAGGGCGACCATGTCATCGAACGACCCGCCTGCTGGGACCTCGATCAGCGAACTTCGGTCAGACTTGGCCTTGTCCGTAACGTACTTCACAAACAGCAGCGTGAGGATGTAGTCCTTGTACTGACTGGCGTCCATGCCGCCGCGGAGCTCGTCGCAGCTTCGCCAGAGTGAGCTATACAGGTCCGACTTCTTGAGAGCCAACGTCACGTCACCCCCTTGTCCAAGTCGAGAGCAGTGCCTGCCCGGGAGCCGCGAGGGGGCGAAAGTGCGACTTGTCCATGCCGAGGCGTCCATCCTTCACATGCCGCTGAGCGACAAATTCGTCACAGTGAGCAACGCCTGAACTGCGTGCCCTAACGATAGCGTCGGGCACTGACGGGGCCCATCCCGACGCGGGCCAGTCCGATTCCGTTCGCTCGGCTCCGGAATATGGCCAGCAGGCGGCGCTGCAGGCTGACGCAACGCTGCTGGCGACGTGTGAGCGGCCCGCGGACTATGCCGGCTTTGTCGCGCCCCGGCGCCGAGGGACGACGGCGGCGGTTGCCTCGGCGGCGGCGTGGGATAGCTCGGGTAGGACGTCGCCGTAGAACCTGGCGGTGAAGTGTGGGCTGGAGTGGCGGAGTCGGTTGGAGATGAATTTCATCTGGACGCCGGCGGCGAGGCCCATGGTCGCGGCGCCGTGGCGGAGGTCATGGAGTCGGATGGGCGGGAGACCGGCTTGCGTGGCGAGGTGGTGGAAGTGGTCGGTGACGTCCGCAGGGTGCAGCCGACCGCCAGTCGGGGTGGTGAACACGAGCCCGGTGGTGGTCCAGGCCGCACCGGCCGCGAGGCGCTCCCGGTGTTGCCGGGTGCGATGGGCGCGCAGCACCGCGACGGTTTCGGTGTCGAGGGCGATCGCGGCTTCGCTGTCGGTGGTTTTGGGTTTGTCGATGGCCGTGGTCCAGCCGTGTTGGACGAGTTGCCAGCGGACGGTGAGGGTGGCGGCGTCGAGGTCGAGGTCGTCCCAGTGCAGGCCGCAGGCTTCGCCGCGGCGTAGGCCGGTGAAGGTGATGAGGTGGTAGAGGGCGTAGAGCCGGTCGTTGGCGTCGTGGGTGTGGTCGAGGAATCTGCCGGTGTGTTCGGGGGTCCAGATCATGACGGGGCTGGGGGTTGTGCCGGTGTCGCGCCAGGTGCGGATGCGTTGGTCGGTCCAGATGGTGGGCTTGGGTGGTCGGGTTGTGGGGAGTTCGACCATGAGGGCGGGGTTGGTGTCGATGTAGCGGTGGCGGCGCATCGCGTCGTTGAGGGCTTTGCGCAGGGTGGCGTGGATGAGGTGCAGGGTTCTGGGGCCGACGATGCGCTGGTTCTTGACCTGGTCACGTTTGCCGGGGTCGCGGCTGACGCGCAGGGTGGCGATGGTGGTGTTGCGTTCGGCGATGGCGTCGTACATGGCGTCGATGTGGCCGGGGCGGAGCCGGTCGATGCGTAGGTGGCCGAGGTACGGGATCAGGTATAGCCGGATGTGGCCTTCGTAGGAGCGCAGGGTGCCGGTCTTGATGTTCTTGCGTCCGGCGAGCCAGTCGGTCAGGTACGCCTGCATGGTGGGCAGTTCGGTGGGGGTGATGTCCAGGTGCAGCGCCCGCCGGACCTGGGCCGGGGTGGGGATGGGCGCGCCGGTCTTGACGGCGGTTTCGATCAGGTCGCCGGTCTTGATGGTGGTGTGCGGGTCGGTGGGGTCGGGGACGGCGAGCGCGGCCCGGATGCGGTCCAGGACGACGTCGGCGTCGGCTTGGGTGGTGTAGGGGCCGTGTCGGAGTGGGCGGCGGGTGCCGTCGGCGCGGGAGGGGATTTCGATTTGCCAGTGCCAGTGGCCGTGGGTGCGGGACCAGCCGCCGCCGAGCCGGCGAAGCTGGGGACAGGAGCGTCCCAGTCGCCGGCCCGTGACGCTGTCGCGGCAGCCGCAGCGTTTGAAGGTGGACCCCTTCACTCATCGTCTCCTGGATGCTCCATATGGTGCCGCCAGCGGTGTCGGGTGGAATCCGCTGGTGGCGGGGTCATCGCATCCACGCTCACCTTCGCATCGGTTTCAAGTCGCCCACCGCCGGTCGCAGCGGGGTCGGGTTGGAGGAGGTGGAGCAGGGCGGCGACCGGGACGATGATGCGGCTGCCGGCCCGGATCAGCGGTATGGGGAACTGGTCGGTGGCGGCGAGCCGGTAGGCCTGGGATCGGCTGATCCCGAGCACCGACGCAGTGGTGGCGAGGCTGGTGGTCACGCCGAGAGCACGGACACGCTCGATCGTCCACACCTGCCCGACGCTGGGCGCGGTCGTGTTGTTGGTCGTGGTGCGGGTTGTCTGGTCAGCGGGGTTCGTTGGGCTGTTCATGATCAGGCTCTCCTGGTTATGAGATGGATGGTTGTGAGGTAGGAGCGAGGTAGCCCTGTCGGGGTCGACCGGCGCAGGGGTGGCTGCTCCGCCACCACCGCGCCACTCCGGCGACAGAGGCGGTGACGTCGGGTCGGTCGGCATGACGGGGCTCACGATCAGTCCGGGCGGTGCCGACGACTCGATCTTGAGGGCCTTGAGGAGTTCGGATACTCGGGTGTTAGACACGATGTGACCGGCTGCGCGGAGGGCTTCGGCGAGCGCTGCCCGGGTCAGTGCCTGGCCGTCTGCGGCGAGCCGGTCCCGGACCTTTCGCGCCGCTGGCAGCAGCTCGGCCACCGCGCGGGACGGCTGCGGGGACGGTCCCCGGTCCGCTCGCCGCCGCCGTTCCCGTCCGCCCCCGTGACGACGGGCATCCGGTGAGCGGACGGTCCGGTTGCTGGACCGCTCCCCCGCCGTGACGGCGGACCGCACGGTCTCGTCCGGTCCGCTGTCCGGACGGGTCCATCCGGCCTCATCCGGTCGGCAGTCCACAACCGCCAGGGCAGGGGCGGGCGTGGCGGTACTGGTCCGGCCAAGGGCGATCTTGACCATGACGAGGAAACCGAGCGCGGGTACGGCGGCGGTGATCCACCCGATGACCGAGGGTTCGGCCTCGACGACCTGCGCTGCCAGGGACAGGGTGACCGCACACGCCAGCACAGTCGCGGGGAACACCGTGGAGGTGTGAGCGCGTTTGCGGCGGCGCAGTTCCAGGCCGGAGGCGATGGACATCAGCTCCAGCACGATCGCATCGGCCCAAGCCAGCCAGCCGGGTTGGCCGTGCGCAGCGGCGACGTTGTGCACGTGGGTGAAGCTGGCCGCTCCGGCTGCGCCGCCAATGGCCAGCATGATGACGACCTGGACGACGCCCTCAACGCGGCTACCCCGCAGCCCTGCGTTCGGGTCAGTGGCCGGTGCCGTCGTGGCCCATCACCTCCTCGACCCGGACCGGAACAACGACCCGTCCGCCTGTCACAAGAGGCCGGATCGGATGGCGGACCGGCCCGGCGTCAGACAACCATCGAGACGGGGACCGCACGCCGGCTGCGGACCGCCCGCCGCAGACGCGGGACCGGGATGCGGTCCTGCGGCTGTGCGAGCGGACGTTCGGTGCTCGCACAGATCTGTCAGCGCCGGCCGAGCTGGTCACGACAGGTCCGTGACAGACGCCGGCCGTTGCTGTGCGATCCGCGGCGGAGGTACTGTCCGCCGCCATCGTGTCGTCGCCAATCACGCGGCCTCACCCGCCCGGCTGGAGACGTCAACGACGTAACCGGCCAGATCAGCCAGCCGCAGCCGCTGCCCTTCGCCACCGTTTACGGCCCACACCGCGTCCGCTGGGCCCAGGCCGGCCGTCGCGGCGTGATCACGGGCCCCGGTGGCAACCGGCACCATCAGCGGCAGGTCGGCCAGCACCCGGAGCAGGTTGCGCTCCCGGGCGGCCGAGGGCAGCCAGAACAGCACCGGCCACATCCGCCCGAGCGCGCCGAACAGTTCCTGATAGCCGTCTACTTTGCCGGTCAGGATGGACAGCTGCTCGGCGCCGGTGTCGTACTCGACGAAGAACGGCACCTCGGCTCCGCCGTCGAGCCACCGGCCGTAGCCGTCCGGGCGGACCCGCGGCTGGTACGCCCGCACCAGCCCCGGATCCTTTCGGCTGGTGAACGTTCCGGCGCGCTGGCACACCGCCTCCGGCAGCCACTGCACCAGGCCGGTGCCCGGGTGGGTGCGGGCGTGTCCGGCGAGGTCGGTGAAGAAGCCGTTCACCCCGAGGCGGTGCGCGAGGCTGCGGGTCGAGGTCCAGCGCCGCCGCTCCACCCGGGCGTGGTCCCGCCGGGGTGGGCGTTCGTCGCGGCTGGCCGCGACGACCTCGGCGCCGAGTTGGTCGATGACGTAGTGGTACGGGTACGAGCCGCCGTCGGCCCGCTGTGGCCGGAACCGGGCCACCAAACGCAGCCGGTACAGGGTCCGCAGCCGCCGTTGGCAGAAGTCCAACGATGGGAACAGGGCGTTCGCGAGTTGGAACGACGTCAACACGCCGTGGTCGTACAACCAGCCCAGCAGCACACGGTCACGGCCGGTCAGCTGGGACTGGACCCGAAGGACCGGATCATCCACCGGCTAACACCTCTTTCCCGGGTACCGAATGCCAGCCCCAGGGGGGAGAGACCCGAGACCAGGCAGGGTCTGTCGCAGGACAAGCCGACGACGCTGACAACCGGGCTGACCTGCGGTGTGAGAGGAAACAGGGGGTCGGTTCGGGGGTCCGGCTGAAGACTGACGTCAACACTGACGCCAAGCCCGACCCCCGAACGGGGATCAAGCCGGAACTCATTACTGCCAATGCCTACGGCAGTTGTTGAAGGTGTCGACGAAAGCACGTGAACTCCTTGGTTGAGGTGTGGATGTGGTGCTGATGGCGTAGGGGGCACCGCAGCGCCGCCGAAGCGGAAAGGCCGGTGAGAGGCATCCCGGCACCGCCCCTGCCGCAGTCGGGGTCAGCGGCGCCGGACTGCCCGCCGCCGGGATCAGCAGCGAAAAGAATGGCCTTGGGGCAAGCGCGCGGAGGTCGCCGTTGGCGGGGTGGGGGCTAGCCTCTGGGTCATGTCCGCCCCTGCACCGCGTCCGTTGCTGTTCCTTGACGTGGACGGCACCCTCATCCCGTTCGGCACACCCGCGGCGGCCGGGCCGGCCAAGTCGTATGGCCGCCCCGTAGCACCGGCCCTACCGGCCGACGCCCATCCCTTGCTGCACAAGGTCGATCCGGAACACGGCCGCCGACTGGAGGCCCTGCCGTGCGATCTTGTGTGGGCGACGACCTGGATGAGCGACGCGAACTACGTGCTCGCACCCCTGCTCGGGCTGCCGCCGCTGCCCGTCGTGGACTGGCCCGACTCCGACGAGGTGGGACCCCTGCACTGGAAGACCCGTGGGCTGGTCGAATGGGCGCAGGGACGCCCCTGCGTCTGGGTCGACGACGAGATCTCCCACGCCGATCAGCAGTGGGTGTCGACTCATCACCCAGGTCCGGCCCTGCTGCATCGGGTCGACCCACGTCGCGGGCTGACCGAGCACGACTTCACCGTCATCGAGAGCTGGCTCAGGCGGGCATGGTAGGGCGAGCTGCACGCGGTCGCAGTCGCCGTGCTTGACGGGCTGGCCACGCGGGACTGATGTTGGCGAACGGTGCGCCGGAACGGCGATACCCAGTAGCCAGCTGAGCTGCTCTACAGGGACGGAACGTTCGGTAGCAGGTCGTCGTCGCGTCCGGTCTGGGGTAGCCCAGCCACAGCGGCGATGGCCTGGACGGCCTCGTTCAGTCCGGTGGTCTCGGGTAGGACGAGCTCGTCGGGCCAGTCCAGGACGTCGTGGGCGGCGTACCAGCCGCTCATGTGCTCGGCGGTGAACTCACTGACCTGCGGGCGCGTGAGGTGCCGGCGCAGGGTCTCGGGCAGGGACACGTCGAGGTAGCAGAACAGGGACCGCCCTCGGTGGTCGTCCCGCAGGGCGGTCAACATGCTGCGGTAGCGGTTGCTGTGCATGATGCCCTCCAAGACCACGTGGTAGCCGTGGTCGAGGGCGAACCGGACGGTCTGCGCGATCAACGCCGGTGCCGCGCCGCCGGGCTTGTCCCGTTCGCGCAGCACGATCCGGCGCAGGTAGTCCTGCTCGACCAGGGCGGAGCCCCGGCCGTGCCGGCGTCGCAGCTCGCGGGCGATGCTGCTCTTGCCCGAGCCGGAGTTGCCCCGGATACAGACGAGGATCGTGTCCGGGCTGCCGGTGGGCTCAGCGAGCACGATCCCTCCTCGGATTCACTCGTTGCGCACGGTGAGGTCGAGGGCGGCGACGGTCAGCCGGGTGAGGTCAGGAAGCTGGTCCTCGTCGACGGTGACGCCGCGCAGGTTGTCCAGCGGCGTCTTGAGGTCGTGGAGGCGGCTGCCCCGCAGGTCGGTCCCGTCGAGCTGACAGGAGTCCAGTTCCAGACCGGCGAGGTCACATGACCGCAGTGCGATGCGGGGTAGCCGGCAGGAAGACCACGCGCCGTTCGTGAGAGTGCACTCGGAGAAGGCGACCGAGCCGGCGGCGGCGACGCGGTGGAAGGTGGCGTAGTCGAAGCGGCAGCCGTCGAACAGGACGTCCTTGAGGCGTACGTCGGTGAACCTGGTACCGGTGAACCGGGAGCCGGTAATCGCGCACCGTTCGATGGTGATGCCGGTCAGGGTCGCGCCGGAGAAGTCAGTGCGGATGATCTCGCAGCCGAAGAGGCTGCCCGCCTCCCAGGTGCTCTCACTCAGGTCCACGCCGGTGATCATGCTGCTGCGAATGCTGACGTCCTCAAGATGCGAGCCGCGCCACGCCGCGCCGTTGACGAGGGCCTCGGTGAGGCCGCCGTCCAGGTTCGTCGTGGTGTCGAGGTCGTCCGGTTCGAGGTCCGGCAGCAGGACCTTCACGTCGCCGATCGTGGTGGTGCGCATGTGTCCTCAACCTGTGTGGGCGCGTGGTGGGCAGGCCACCCCGCGCGCCCGTTGGCGGGGGCTACTTCTTCTTGTTCCAGTTGTCCCAGCCGGGTCGACTGTCGAACTTACCCTTGTTATCCCAGGTGGGGCGGTTGTCGAACTTCGCCGCGTCGATCGACGCTACCGACCGCTGCGGGTCAACGCCGAGGCGGGCGAGTTGCTCGGGTGCGGCGTTGACGAGGGTCGCGAGAGCGTTGGTCATGAGGTTCCTCCTTGAGGGGTGAGGTGATCCGCAGCCGCACGGACGAGGGCCTGGCGGGTGGTTCGGCAGTAGGTGGTCTCGCGGGCGGTGAACGTCGCGTGCTCGAAGTAGCGGTTGCCGGCCTGGGCGCCGCGGCAGAAGTCGTAGAAGGCGCAGAGGTCGGCGCAGTCGTTGAGGGCCGTGACGAACTCGGCGACGTATTCCAGGTCGCCGGCGCGGGCGAGCATGGCGGTGATGGGCTGATGGAGGACGTTGCCGGCGATGAAGTCGCCGTATCGCGGCTCGGTGATGCCGAGCAGTTCCGGTGACAGCAACACCATCTGCCCATCCCAAGAGACGGTCGGGATCGGCTCGTACGGGGCGTGGTTTACGCGCCCGGCGCGGGTGGCGGCGAGATAGTCGGCCAGCCGGTCCACGTCGCGGATCCGCAGCGGGTTGCCGCCGACGCGACGTTTGATGAGGTGCTGCCAGAATCGGTACGCGGCTTCCTCCGACACCGATGCCCGGTCAGCACCCTCCTGCTCTTCGATGTTGAAGCCGACCGACTCGCAGCCGGGCAGGCCGGTGAAGAAGTCGACGAGGGCGTCAGCGTGGTCGATGGTTTCCGGGGTGACCACACAGATCACCGAGTACCCAAGCCCCGCTTCGGCCAGGATCCGCATGCCGCGCAGGGTTCGCGCGTCCGTCGGGTTGCTGGCCCGGTCGAGGCGGTTCCGGTTCAACGCGCCCGGTCCGTCGATGCTGACCCCGACCTCGAACCCGTAGGCGGTGAACAGCTCGCACCACTGGCGGTTGATCAGCGTCGCGTTCGTCTGGATCTCGTGACGCACCAGCCCCGCGCGCCGCAACTCCTCGAACGGGGCCAGCAGATCCCGGAACAGCCCTATGGGTGTGGCGGTGGGTTCGCCCCCGTGCCACACGACACTCACCGGATGACCGCTGTTCTGCTGGGCGATCGACTCGGCACAGGCCCGCGCGACCGCACCGCTCATCAGGCGGCGGGATCTCCGGTCGGGCAGGTAGCAGTAGGTGCAGTCGAGGTTGCAGAAGCTCGTCGGCTGCACGACCAGGGTGTGGAAACTGCCGGCGACCGCCGGCTGGCCGGTGGCATTGATGAGACCGATGCGGTTCACGAGGAGGCTTCCTCGATGCTGACGGCCGTGGTGGTACTGACGCGGTAGGCATGGGTATGCCGGGCCGGCCAGCCGAGGAACCGGTCGAACATGTCCGCAGCGCTCCCCGTGACACTCGGGTTGAGCCGGTGCAAATCGTCGATCGCGTCATGCAGGCAGCCGGCCAGGTAGAGGAACAGGCTCACCGGCACTTCTCGATACTCAGCCAGGAGGGAGAGCTTCGCCGCGCCGCAGGGCCACGGCTGCCCGCATCGGCGACACAGCCACAGCGGGCGCATCGGCAGATGTTCCACCTCGGCGGGCACGAGCCGGTTCACCGAAAGACGACGCTGCTGGCCAGTCACCGGCGACCGCCCTCGCGGGCTTGCTGCTCGAACAGCCGACGCCACACGAAGGTGAGCAGCGGCGGGTCAGCGGGCCACACCTGCCCCGGCGAGGCCGTCCACCTGGGCTTGGGGCGTCGGGGCTGGCCGGCCATGGCGTTACGCGAGACGTACACCGTCATGCCGCCACCCCCACCAGGGACGATGAGCGGCGGGCTCGCCGGGGGAATGGCGAGCCCGCCGCCGCACCACGGCGGCTGGGAGCAGACCGCCGATCACCCACCCACGCAGCCCTCATGGCAGTACGCAGGCGGGGAAAACGTCGAGACAGTTCACTCCCGGACGGGCCGAGCCAGCGGCCCAAGCCGTGGTGTGGTGCGCCGCTCATCGATCCCTCCATCTGCAGCTCCCTGTCAGTCATCCCGACACCGGCATCGACACCGCCGGTGAGCTGGGGTGAACTGAACGTAGGGGCGGTCCGTCCGGAGGACCGGGAAAATCCGTACCGGGTCCGGCAGCCTTCAACGGGCAGGGTGATGGTGTGCGAGGGATGACGGACGACATGACGATCGGCCAGCGCGTCGCCTTCTACCGGCGTCGGCGAGGGCTCTCCCAGGAGGTGCTGGCCGGTCTGGTCGGCAAGACGCAGGAGTGGTTACGCAAGGTCGAAACGAACCGGGCCGACCTGGACCGGCTGTCGGTCATCCGCGCGATCGCCAAGGCCCTCGACGTGTCCCTCGGCGACCTAATCGGCGCCCCGAGCCTGTTCGAGTGGTCGGACGACTCCGGACGCGAGACCATCCCCGCCTTGCGGGCCGCGCTTCACGACTATCGCCACCTCGCGCCGGCGCTTGCCAGCACAGGAGACGTCGAGGCACCCGCCCTGCGCGAGATCGAGAACGACGTCGCCGAGATCTGGACCGCCTACCAGCACTCGCGGTACGGCACCCTCGCCCGCCGACTGCCCTACCTCATCCACGACTGCCTCACCGCCACCGAGGCGTACGACGGAGACGACGGCCAGCGCGCGCACGCGATGACCGCCTACGCCCACCAGCTCGCCGCGTTGTTCCTCACCAAGCTCGGCGAAGGTGACCTCGCGTGGACCGCCGCCAGCCGAGGCTTGGCCGCCGCCAACGCCAGCCACGACCACGTCGTCATCGGCTCACTCAGCCGCTCTGCCGCGCACTCGCTCGCCTCCATCGGCGACTACGCCCAAGCCCTGGGCCTCGCCGCCACGGCGGCGCGGTTCCTGGAACCCCGGCTCGTCAAGCCGACTCCGCAGCTGCTGTCGGTCTACGGCAGCCTGCACCTCGTCTGCGCGCTCGCCGCCGCCCGAGACGACGACCGCGCCTCCGCCGACACCCACATCACCGAAGCCGATACCGCCGCACAGCGGCTCGGCGCCGACGGCAACCACGTGTGGACCGCGTTCGGGCCGACCAACGTATCGATCCACAAGACGACCGTGGCGATGGAACTCGGCGATGTGCAACGCGCCATCGCCATCGGCGCCCCACTCGACACCAGCACCGTGCCCGTCGAGCGGCAGGTTCGCCACGCCATCGAAACCGCCCGAGCCCTCGCCCGGTGGAACCGCATCGACGACGCGCTCGCCGCGCTCCTAGACGCCGAGACCCTCGGGCCCGACCAGGTGCGCTACCACCAGCTCTCCCGCGACCTCGTCCGAGATATCCTCACCCGCCCCCGGCCACCACGACTGGCCGTCGAACTCAGCGACCGAATGGGCGTCCGGACGGGAGGCCCCCGCTGGTAGCTGGGCTCAGATCAACCGGCTCGTGTAGCCAGCCGCCACCAGGCGCTCGAAGGCCGCCCGCACCTCGTCCGGCATCTCCTGGGGGATAGCGAACCCGCACTCGGCGTACACCTCGATCCGCTGCGTGTCGCCCACCAGCATGTCCACCACCCGCCGCGGGTCGCCGATGCTGCTCACGTAGTCGTCCAGCTCGAGCGGGTTTGAGGCGCACACCACATCGATCTCCGGCCACATCAGCTTGCAGGTGGCGTAGGCCCGGCGCTGTTGGTAGGGCCGCGACATGATCAGCACCGACCGCACGGGAATCTGTCGTTCGGTCAGGAGCGCGCGGGAGTACTCGATGTTCTCGGCGGTGTTCGTGGCACGCGGCTCCACGAGAATGGACTCCGCCGGCACACCCTGCTCAACCGCGTACTCGCGATAGTGCACCGCCTCGCCGCGGGGGAACCGCTCGATCGTTGTCGGTGCGTTCGCTCCGGTGAAAACGATCCACGGGAACAACCCTGCTTGAAACAGCCGCGTTGCGACCATCGCCACGCCGAGGTCATGGCTGCCCAAGCCGATGCCCACGTCGCACGGGCGCAGCTCGTGGTGCATGTCGTGGTATCGCCACAGCGTCTCCACGTCAGCCCGGACCTCGTTCGGGAGCACGTGAGTCGGCACCGCAGCCTGCCGATCCATCAACGCCCGCCAGGTAGGGCAAGCGCCGGAGTTTGATTCATGCCCCGTTCCCTCATTGCGTCAGCCTAGGGCAGGCAGTGCCGACACCAGCAGCGCGATCGGCAGCCGCTCCCTCCGTTGGCGCCAACTCGCGTACCTGAACCTGCAACGCCCTCTCGCCGGCCTCGCGGATGGCCGCACCGAGCACGAAGCGAGCCGCGCGATCTGCGGCAAATGAGTGCAGAGAGTTAAGAATCCCAGCTCACTCAAGAGTGCCCGCAGCTGCAGGACTCGAGTCGCGGATCGCAGCGCTCATCGACGATGCCGGCTGGTTCCCGCGTTCCCGTTGACCGAGTTGAGGCGGTCACCTGGGGAGCTCGTCGAGGCGCTCCCGGATGTCGGCTACAAGATCCTGCTTGCCGCCCTCGGACAAGGCGAGGATCGCGTGTTCCCCAATGTCGCGGGAGCCGGGAAGTCCCTCCTCCGCCAGGATGAAGAACAGGCTTCCCGCGGTCAGACCATCCTCTTGCCGCTCGCCAATATCCTGGAAGATCTTCCCTGCTTGAAGGTGGGCTTTGACAGCATCACCGACCCGGCCCGCGCCGAACAGGACGATGCCGAGTTGTCGGTACTCCTGCCCCTCGCCATACCGATCCCCTAACGTTGCAAAGATTAAGCCAGCTCGGGCGTGTGAATCGATGGCATCATCGAGCCGGTTGAGGCCGGACAACGTGCGTCCGAGGCCAGCCCAGGTTTGCGCCAGTCCGAGGCGATCGCGAAGCTGATCGAAAATGTCTAAGGCCGTGCTGTGGGCTTTGTAGGCATCACGGTGCCGACCCAGCCGATTTAGAGCGATGCCGAGATTATTCAAAGCCAGACCTTCACCCCGGTGATCGCCAGTCTGCTGGAAGATCTCCCGAGCGTGGATAGCCGGTTCGACGGCCTCGTCAGGACGGCCGGCTTCAATCAGCGCGAGGCCTAGGTCGTTCGACGTCACTGCTTCACCGTGCGGATCCCCCGCCTCCTGGAAGAGGTTACGCGCGTTAGCCTGTGCTTCTGCTGCTTCATCGGGCTGTCCATTCTCGGCAAGAGCACCGCCCAGGTTGCCCCACGCCTTAGCTTCGCCGTGTTTGTCACCAGCCATCCGGAGGATGTCGCGCGCGTTGGCGCTGACTTCGATCGCCTTGTCGAGGCGGTTCGTTTGGCGGAGGACGATGCCGAAGTCGTTCCACACCCGGCCGGTCGCGCGTAGGTCGCCGGCTTCCTCCAGCCGTTTGAGGCTGTTGCCGAATGCTTCGGCAGCCTCCTCGAATTGCTGCATCTCGGTTAACGCTAGTCCCAAATTGTCCCACGCTGCGCCCTCATAGCGCTGATCGCCGAGTTGATGGAAGAGCTGCTGAGCATGAGTTGCGGCTTCCGCGGCCGCGCTGAAGTGCCCAGCTTGGTAATACGCGATGCTCAGATTGTTCGACGCCGCAGCTTCGCGGGATCGATCACCGACGTGATGACAAAGGTGCCGAGCCCGGGTGGCGATGATGATCCAATCATCGAAATGGCGGCGCAGGCTTTGGTACTCGCCGAGGGTCAGAGCGAGATCGATCGTCACCTCGGTCATCCGGAAGGCCGGCGCGCTCGCCGCCACAGCCATCAGATTGGCGTGCTCGCTGTCCAGCCAGGTCAGGGCCTCGCCGCGGCTGGCAAAGGTGTGCGATTCGGCCACCGCAGTTGGGGTCAGATGCGTACTCGCCGCACTAGCAGCCCAAAGGTAGTAGCGGTACAGCCGCTGCCGCGCCTGACTGGTTTCGGCTTCCTCACCGCCGTCACTGGTGCGCTGCTGTTCGGCAGCGTGCAGACGGAGCAGGTCGTGCATGCTCCAGCGTTCCGGTGCTGGTTCGGTCACTAAATGGGCCCGATGCAGGTCGGCGAGCAGTTCCGCGGCCTCATGCTCCGGGAGCCCGGCGAGGTGGGCGGCGGCGATGGTGGCGATGTCGGTCCCCGGATTTATGGGGATTAGCCGGAACAGACGCGCCTGCGAAACGGTGAGATGCTGGTAGGACAGGTCGAAGGCAGAGCGTACGGCCTTCTGCTGCCGGGTCAAGCCGGACAAGCGGTGCTGTTCGGCCCGCAGCCGGTCGGCGAGTGTCTGCGGCTGTAGCTGACGTCGGTCGACCAGCAGCGCCGCCACGATGCGCAGCGCTAGCGGCAGCCCCGCGCACAGGCCTGCGAGTTCGGTCAGCGCTTCCCGGTGGTCCGCTTGCAGGCGTGGATCCTCCGGGCCGAGACGAGTACCAATCACCTCGGCCAGCACGTCGGTGGAGGCATCCTGTCCCAGCACATCCAGATCGTGCAGCCGAGCGTCCAAGTCGAGCGTGTGCCGAGAGGTCACTAGCACCGGTATCCGGCCATCGCTAGGCAACAGCGGACGGACCTGTTCCTCGCTGTCAACGTTGTCGATGACCAGCAGCAGCCGCCGGTCGTGAGTGGTATAGGCGTCAAGGACGCTGCGCCAGAGCAGGGACCGGCCGCTCAAGTCGGCCGGCATGTGCTCACCCGGGATCCCTAGCGCCGACAGCCATCCCGCCAGAGCGTCCTCGGCGGAAACCCGACGGTCAGGGTCGTAGCCGAACATGTCAACGAAAAGCACGCCGCCGGGAAACCATCCATCAGCAAGGACCTCGTGGGCGATGTGCAGCACCAGCTCGGTCTTGCCGACCCCGGCCATCCCGGCCACCGCGGACACCAGCTGGACGCCGCCGGGACAGTCGGGCCTCAACGCTTCGCGTAGGGCCTCCGCAGCATGCTCGCGCCCGGTGAACACGGGCGAGGCTGGCGGCAGCCCAGTCAAGGCCGGCCGGATCTCGGCTGGCAACGTGACTGAGATATCTCGCCCCATGATCACCGAGCTGAAGAACAGCCCCCCGGTGATCTTGTTCGACACTCGATCGAATCTCACTTCGCGGTTCCCGAGTCGTTGCCTTCAATCGAGGACGTGGGCGGCGGCAGAGAGACATCCTCGATGTCACGGCCCATGATTAACGGTTCGTGGAAGGTGCCGCCTCGCACCTCGTTGCGGACCTCCGACGGTCCTTGCTCGGGGCGTGCCGCGGCCCCGGTCGATGCCGGGCGGCCCGAGCCGACGCGCCGCACGTCCCGGCCAAGCAGGGCTGTCCCCTTCACCAAGGCGTCCGTGACTGTGTTGTGTACCTGATTCGTTGGCCCGGACGAGCTACCGCGCGCCTTGACCACGCTGCAAACAGCCAGGGCTAGCCCGGTGGTACCGACAAACATGCTGATCACGCTGGACCAACGGTCGGCGTCCTCCAGCCCAGCTCGCGCCAGCGCCACGGCTAGCGCGATTAGCCCGACCACCAGACCCACGATCCACCACGGCTTGCTGATGCGCACAATCACCACTGCATTGTGACCGCTGTGCTGCCACTGGGTGAGCTTGCGTCTGCAGTAAGCGATTCGTCGGGTGCCCAGGCCACCAGGTCCGGTCACGTCTGGGTCAGGCGGACGAGGATAGCGCCGGCGTGCCGGCAGCAAGTGCAGCGGAGCGGTGATGTCTCGCGGGCGTTGTTCACCGTGCCGGGTGAAGGCGCCGATGCCGGTGAAGTGACCGGGCACCTCCTGACCTGTCATCCTGCCGAGGAGGAGGAACCGCATGGCGCCGCCGTGTAAGAACCCCAAGAGTTCCGGCGCCAGGCTGTGGCACTGGTGCTGAACTCCGGCTGTCAGAACTGCGACGCAGCCTAGGAGCTGGGCGTCAAGCAAGGGATGCTGCGAAACCGGGCCACCAAGGCCAAGCAGGACCGGGCCGGCACGGCCGGCGGCCCGTCACAGGCGTAAACAAGCCGCGGCTCGCCGCGCGCAGCCACCAACGTCACAGAGCTGTGTCTCCAGCACAGACGGTCAGGCGGGAGAACCGCTGTGGGATCGCTCGCAAGCACTTAAGCAGGGGTGGCAGCCTGTTTCGGCTCCGACCCCCACCGGAGCCCGTCTCTTGATCACCTCCCTCGATCGGGTGCTGCAACCTAGAAGTGTCGCACCTCGCGGGTACCGTCTCATCGTGATCCAGTCTGGAGGGGGGCGACCATGACAGGTGATCGACCCACGACGACATCGCGGTCCCTGAACGGGAGCCACATGAATAGCGCGGTCCGCTCCTGTGTCGACTGCAGCGGTGAACTTCCGCCGGTCAGGGGTCCCGGCCGACATTCTCCACGATGCGGCGACTGCCAGCTCAAACGAAAACGTCAACAGACTCGTCAAGCTCAGCGCCGCAAGCGCGCACCGGAGCGAGAGGCCCGCATCCAGGCTGAACTTGAGCGCCGATGTGTCGACTGTGACGGCTCATTACCGCAGATCCAGGGGCGAGGGAAGCGGCCCGCCCGCTGTGCATCGTGCGCCGAGCTTCATAACCGTCAACGGCGCGTCGAGTACTCCCGGCGGTACTACGCCGACAACTATCCCCAGCGTCCGGAGATTCACCGGTGCGGCAGCTGCGCTGGCGAATTCCGTTGGAAGGGGCGTGGCGGCAATCCGCCTCAGCACTGTCCCTCGTGCACGGCACGCGGCTTGCGAGAGCGTCAGAACGCCAGAAATCGCGCTGCAACGACTGCGCGCAGGCCCGTCGTCTTCACCTGTGTCATCTGTTCGGCGGTTAAACCGGTACAGCGGCTTGGTGCGTTCCCCATCTGTTGTCGAAACTGCCGGCCAGAGTATGCGCGCCGCGCCGAGCAGGCCCGCCGGAATGCGAATGCGCTGCCGCCGACGGTATGGAGCACCACGTGTCTCGGCTGCGGCAAGACCATCGAGCAGACGGGCCGGAACGGAAACTTTCGGAAGCGTTGCCCGCCCTGCAGTGAACAAGCGTGGAAGCGGCAGACCCAGCAGTGGCTTAAGGACCGGCCGGAGCTACGCCGGATAAAGAATCGCAACAACAAGCGCAACCGTCGCCTCGCGCGCCGAGACCCGGAGTCCGAGAAGTTCACCGACATCGAGATCTACGAGCGCGACGGCTGGACATGCGGAATCTGTAAGCGACCGGTTGATCGGACCCTCATCTTTCCGCACCCGATGTCGGTCAGCCTCGACCACGTGACCCCGCTCGCGCGAGGAGGAAAACACCGACGAGACAACGCACAGTGCGCCCACTGGCTGTGTAACTCGCGCAAGACCTACGGGCTGGAATCGGAGATGGACCGAATACGGCTTCGGTCCACGACGATCGTTCGGTTCATCAGCTGAAGACCGCAATGGGTCACAGATAGGGTCTACCTACCGAATGGATTCGAAAGAGGCCGGCTTGGTCTGGACGGCAGGCATGGAGGAACAGCGGAGGCATTAGGGCTTCAGGGATCGGTTGACTTCTGTTGCGCACCTCCAGGAACTCGTCAGCGCGTCGTTTGGTGTTTGCAGGGGTGTCAGCATCACTTCGGGCGCACTCACATCGGCAGAAGCGGATATATTATACGGCCGATGCTTGCTCCTCAGGTGCCCGCCCTATGGCGGCTCCCACGCATTCAATTACTTTGGCCCAACTACCTTCGAATCAACCGGGAAGGCTCCGGGTGAAGGAGGGATGTCGATCAGCCGGTGACGTGCGGTGCCCGCCGCCGGGATCCGCCACACATGCTCGTGCGGCCGGTGGTGGTGCAACAGGCCGACAGTGGTAATCGCGATCGGCGCCCGCAGCGGCCGGCTCACCAGATCAGCGAGCAGGTTGGCCTCCCGTTCCGCGTCCTGAGCGATGACCAGCACCACGCCGACCGGCAAGACCGGGTCAGTGCGCCGATAGCCAGCCAGGACAGCACCGAGTCCGAGAGTTGACCGCTCCCGTTCGGCGATCACCTCACCAACCGGGCCGGGGTCGACGTGCACCAGGAACCGCAGACACCGGCCGTCCTGCAGCCACACGCCGTACCCGTCAGCACGCAGATGCGCCAAGCCATGCTCCCGCAGCCACACCGACGTGTCCAAAGTAGTCAACCACTGGAACAGCCCACACCGGGCGGGATCCTGGCGTGACACCGCGAGCAGCGGCAGGAACAGCAGGTAGTGCGCCGCACCCCAGTCCCGCTGACCCAGACGCAACGGCACCGGCCGCCCCGACAAGACGAGATCACGATCCAGCAGCTCGGTCCCCTCCCCGGTGATCCTGTACCACCAGGCGTGCGCCCGGTCCTCCGCCGACCGTTCCCGGCCCACCAAGCCCATGGTGTGCAACCAGGTGAGGTCCCGGTGCGCGGTCAAACGCGGCACCCCCGCTACCACCGCGATGTCGCTCGTGGTGGCCCAGCCGTGCTATGCCAGGAACGACAGGATTCGCCACCGCCGAGGCGACAGCTCACGATCACCGGCCACCCATCGATGATCCCCCACCCCGTCGACGCCCCACCATCCCGGCGATCCGGCACTGCAGTGACGCCCCGAGGGAACTCCCGCACCCTCAAAACGGGGTTTGTGAGACGTTTTCCATGATCACTGTTCACCGAATCAGCCGAAGAGGTGACGACGAAAGCTGCAGAACCGGCATACCGCGTTCCGCCAAGATCGCCGGTTCCCGACTCCGAACCCATTCGGGAACCGCCCACCGAACCGATCCGGAACCACCGACAGCCGCAACCCCCGGCCGCACGACCATCCCGCGCCGCAGCCACCGACCGGCGTCCCGGAGCACCCCGCCGCGTCCCACCGATGCCACCCCGGTCCACCGGCTCCCGAGCACCCACCGAGCCACCACCACCCACGCCCGGACATGAAAAAGGCCCCGACCCGGTGTGAACCACCAGGTCAGGGCCTTCTCGTTGGTGCGCCGCCAGGGACTCGAACCCCGAACCCGCGGATTAAGAGTCCGCTGCTCTGCCAGTTGAGCTAGCGGCGCTCGCTGACAACGACGAGCACGCTAACACGCCCGCGAACCGGCCCCGGAACCCATCCCCGGCCCGCGTTCAGTGCGCCGGATTGGGCGTGTGCGGTAGTTTGCCGAGCTGCTTCCAGTTCGTCTCGGCGACGTCCACGCCGTAGTGCTTGGCGGCGGCGAGGATGTTCTGGAAGGCCAGGTCGCGGTCGGCGTCGGTGACGCCCTGCACCTGGTCGAAGCGCGCGATGGCGTTGCGGACGTGGCTCGCGTCGGTCATCGGCTCCTTGCGCTTGCCGGGGAAGGCGAAGACGGTCTCCGGCAGCTCGCGCTTGTCCTTGTCGGTCAGGCCGCCGTGCTTCTCGTGGGGCTTCCAGGTCGACTTCATCGCCCACCATTACCCATTTTTCGTCCAGAAGTACGCCCGGACCGGCTTGATTAAGAGTGTTTAAAGACCCTGTCCGGCACGCGCGGCGAATGCCTACCATACGGCGGCCCGTGACCGTTTGGGTCAGCCTGTCGTCAGTTGGTTGGGAGTGACCCGTGTCGTACGAAGGCCCGCCGCCGTCACGTCATCGTCCCCCGGGATGGGCCACCCACAAGAGACTGAGCGTCGCCGCAGGGGTGGCCGTCGTGCTCGTCGTCGCGGCCGGGGCCGTGTACCTGGGCAACGGTGCCGCGCAGTCCGAGCCGTCGAACGCGGCCAACGCCGCCGAGTATCCGTCGCCGTCGGCTGGGCAGGCGGAGTCGTCCGGAACGGCGGTGTCGGCCTCCGCGACACCTTCGGTCTCCGCGACTCCGTCGACCGGCGCGACGCCGTCGGCCGCTGCCGCACCGAAGACCCCTGTGACCGGCTGGGTTCCGATCGACCGGGCGGCCTGGAAGGCGCAGGCCGACGAGTACCAGGCGCTGAAGATCGACCCCGCCCCGGCCGGTGTCGGCGACCTTCCGGAGTTCCGGGCGGACTGCCAGTACAGCCACCGACTGCCGGACGACCCGATCGTCGCCCCCGGCCTCCCGGGCGCCTCACACATGCACTCCTTCGTCGGCAACAAGGCCGTCGACGCGAACACCGTCGCCGGAGACCTGACGAAGTTCACGGCCACGTCCTGCAAGCCGATCCAGGATCACTCCGCGTACTGGGTGCCCACGCTCTACGACAACGCGACCGGGAAGCCGGTCGAGACCACCGGCTTCCGCGTCTACTACCGCTCGCTCGCGAAGAACTCGACCGGCCAGATGCCCATGCCCAACGGCCTGCGCATGATCTCCGGCGACGCCAAGAAGAAGCAACCGACACCGCGCGGCGCGACCGGCCAGTTCTACTGCGCCTTCTACGGTCCCGGTGACCTCGACGGCGTCGCCCGCAGCACCAACGGCAACTGGCCGATCTGCGGCGGGACCGCCACGCTGCACTTCATGCTGCAGTTCCCGGACTGTTGGGACGGCAAGCACCTGGACAGCCCCAACCACAAGGACCATGTGGCGTACGGCAGCGGCGGCGCCTGCCCGCCCGGCCACCCCGTTCGGATCCCGGCGATCACCTTCGACATCCAGTACCCGGCCAAGGGCACCCCGGCGGGCTACTACCTCGCCTCCGACAAGGCGGGCAAGAGCGCCTCGTCGATGCACGGCGACGCGTTCGTGATGTGGGACGTCAACACGATGAACAGGCGCACCAAGAACTGCGTCCTGGGACGCCGGACCTGCGACAACTACGGCTACCAGAAGTAGCCGGGGCCGGGCCGAAAGTCGGCCCGGCCCCGGCTGACGACCGCCTAGCTACGCAGCGTCCACTGCTGGTTGGGGCCTCCGTTGCACGACCAGAGGATGATCTTCGTGCCATTGGCGCTGGCCGCGCCGTTGGCATCGAGACAGAGCCCGGACTGGCCGTTCGTGATGGTGCCGTTGCTGTTGATGTTCCACTGCTGGTTCGCGCCACCGTGGCAGTCCCAGATGATGACCTGGGTGCCGTTGGCCGTGCCCGCCCCGGACGCGTCCAGGCACTTGTTGCCGTACACCATCAGCTGCTTGCTGGACGTGGAGGTCCACCGCTGGTTGGTGCCACTGCCGCAGTCCCAGAGCTGTACCTGGGTGCCGTTGGTGGTCGAGGAGTTGGGGACCTCGATGCAGCGGCCGGACTGGCCGCCCACGAGCTGGCCGCCCTGCTGGGTGCCGCCGCCACTCTGCTGCCGGACGATCGAGGTCGACTCGGCCGAGCGGTTGCCCTGGGCGTCGACGACGTAGAGGCGGTACTCGCCCTGGGTCGAAGGCACGGCGATGGACGTGGCGTTACCGGCCGCCCGCGTCATCGTCGCCCCGGCCGTGAAGGTGGTCGTGCCGTACGGGGCCAGCCAGACCGACTTGCTCGCGTCGCCGGTGCTCCGGATCGGGATCGTCGCCGTGGCGCTGGTGACGTACGTGCTGGCCGGCAGCACGTAGTTGGACACGGAGAACCTGCTGGCCGGGATGATGTCCCGGTAGGCGTCCTCAAGGCCGGAGTTCGCCGCGATGCCGTACGCCGCCGCCGGCCAGACGTAGTCGGAGGAGACGAGGATGTCGGCGACCGTGCTGTTCGGCAGGTTCTTGTTCGACACCTTGTTGATCGGGCCGTAGATCTGCGTGATGCTCAGGTCGTGCTTCCGGCCGAAGTCGTCGGAGTTGATCATCCAGGTGACGTTCTTGTCGATGCTCAGGACGTTGTCCCGGAAGGTGATGTACGCCGAGCCCTCGTCGGGGTGCAGGCCGTACTTGTGGCCCGAGGGCACGCCCTGGAGGTAGTTGTTGGTGATCGTGGTGCCGGGCTGGCTGCCCAGCGTGTAGATGGGCGCCGTGTCGCTGAGGCGCTGCACCGTGTCGATGATGTGGTTGTAGCTGATGGTGTTGTTCCGCGCCGTCGTGGTCGGCCGGTTGGGCGCGATCGAGCCCGATGAGCCGTCGAAGTTCCACCAGCCCCAGCCCATCGTGATGCCCGACCAGGGGGCCTTCTCGATCCGGTTGCGCTGGATCGTCAGGGTGTCGACGAAGTACGCCGAGATGGGGCTGTGCCCGTTGAACAGCACCGCGCTGTCGTAGAGGTAGTTGTTCTTGATCTCGATGTTCTTCGGCAGCCCTTCGACCTGCGGGAGGTACTTCTCCCGGTTGCTCGACGTGCCGTCTCCGATGTAGACGTGCTGGGGATGACCAACGTCGATGGCGGAGCCAGCGATGTCGTTGGTGTAGTTCCCGATCAACTGCGAGTTCTGCACGTCGTTGACCATGCTGATGCCGTCGGCGCCGGTGTGCTGGACCCGGTTGCGTTGCAAAAGGATCCCGTCGGCGTTCTGCACCTGGACGATGCCGGGCGTGACGTCGACGTTGCGGTAGTAGTAGACGTGGAAGTTGCCCTTCGCGTACGCCTGCGCGCCGAGGTTGCCCTGCTGCGCCTGCTTGAAGGACGAGCCGGCGACGTTGAACAGGTTCCAGTCGGAGTGCTGCACGGTCAGGCCGGAGAACGTGATGTTGCGGGCGTGGCTGGTGGTCGAGGTGCCGGCGACCCGCAGCACGGTGGTGACGTTGTTCGGCGCGTACACCGACGCGGTCGTCATGTCCTCGGAGCTGGCCTTGTAGTAGTAGACCGTCTTGGTGCCCTTGTCGAAGAAGAACTCACCGGGTGCGTCCAGGAACTCGTACGCGTTCATGAGTTTGTGGCTGCCGCCGACCTGGGCGTTGCCGTTGAACGCGCCCTGCGCGATGGCCGCGCCGGGCTGCTGGAACAGGGCGACCCGGTTCGAGCCGTCGGTGGTCACCTGACGGACGCCGACGATGGCCGTGGTCCAGGTCGTGCCGGTCTCGATCTCGATGTCGTCCTGGTTGCGGGGGATGGCGGGGAAGTCGCTCTGGCTGTACTTCGCGCCGTCGCACTGGGAGCCCGACTCCCACGCCCAGGATGCCTGCCCGGCGGTGACGTTGTACGTCCCGTAGCAACCCGCCGAGCTGACGGTCTTGGTCGCCATCTGCGCCCGCTTGTCGTTGACGTACAGCGTGCGCAGCTTGGTGCTGCGATCCAGCGGCGCCTTCCAGATGTTGCCGCTGTGCTGGGTCCAGCCGGTGACCGGGACGCCGCCGTCGAGGATGGGGGTCTCGCCGGGATAGGCGGCGTAGCTGATCCGGTACCCGTTGGTGCCGGAGTCGCTGGCGCCGAACTCGACGGTGCTGGTGACCGGGTATCTGCCGCCACGCAGGTAGACGTTGATGTCGCCGGACATGTTCGCGTTAACAGTACGAACGACGTCCCGCGCGCGTTGCACCGTCTTGAACGGTGACGCCTGCGTGCCTGCGTTGGAGTCGTTACCGTCGGGGGCGACGTAGTACGTCTCCTGGACCGCGGCCGAGGCGGGCGATTGACTGATCACCACGGCCGGCAGCGTGGCGGCGACGAGCGCCGCCGCGAGCAGTGCCGTGCGGGTGGTGGATACGGCTGGTCTCACGTGCTGTCCTTTCTCACTTGTCGTCGACGTTGGTGCCGGGGACGTGCATCGAGCGACAAGCAGGGAACAGCGACGCCACCAAGGATCGGCGGGGGGCGCGTGGTGCGGCCCGACCGCACTCTTTTGCCAATCGCTACGAAGTCTTGGGCGGAGCGTATGTCAGACGTGTGACGAATGCAATACGAGATTGGACCCCATCTATGTCTAAATGCCAATCAAAAGCGCAAAGCAGACGAGCGACACTGAGCTTGATCGCCGATCATCCGATGAATCCGGAATCGGGGGGGGGGGGGGGGGGGGCCCCCCCCCCCCCCCCCCCGGGCGGGGGGGGGCCGCCCCCCCACCCCCCCCCCCCCGGGGGGTTGGTACACCACGGAAAGGTGGTGGGGGCGGGC
>NZ_JBITDT010000007.1:119612-191232 GCF_044454415.1 Micromonospora sp. NPDC051543 | reverse complement strand
CCCGCTGTTTGACTGGCCGAACATCCCTTTAGTCATTTGGGGTGGGGGGGGGGGGGGCGCCCGCCCCCGGCCCCGACCCGTCCGGATCAGCGCAGCGAGAAGTCCGCCAGCCGCAGTGGAGAGTCGAACACCAGGTAGACGTCGTGGGTCCCGGCAACCCGGGCAACCTCGGCACTCACGCTGACGTACCGGTAGTCGTCGCCGGTGCTCGGCACGGTGGCCGTACCGAGCAGTCGGCCGGTGGGCGAGCCCAGCCGAACCTGGATCGTGCCGGTGCCCGCTGCGGCCTTGGCGACCCGAGCCGTGAAGGTGTGGCCGCCCGGACGCAGGGCAGACTTCCCGAAGGAGATCCACTGACCGGCTGCGGTGGCGCCCACGGCCGTACCGCGTACCTTCGTCTCGTCGACGAGCCGGACCCCCGCGTACCCGTCGAAGTTCTCGGCGCGAATCGTCCGGGTCAGGTCCCGGGCCGGGATCGTCTCACCGCGGACCGTGACCGCCGTGCGGGCCCGGACATCCGTGGCGCTCGCGCCGACCATCAGGTCGTACACGGACGACTCGACCACCCACCGACTCCGGGTGACGTCCCAGTTCGCGAGGTCGGCGGCGCGCACCCGCAGCGTCACGGTGCGGGTCTGCCCGGGGGCGAGGTCCACCCGCTGGAACGACCTGAGCGCCCGGATCGGCGTCTTCACCCGCGAGGTGCGTTGGTGGCTGTAGAGCTGGACGACCTCGGAGCCGGCCCGGCTACCGGTGTTGGTCACGTCGACGCGGGCCGTGATGGTGCCGTCCGCCGCGACCGAACGGCCGTCCGCGCGGAGCTGGCCGTACCGGAAACCGGTGTACGACAGCCCGTGGCCGAACGGGTAGAGCGGCTTCGCGGCGCTGTAGAGGTAGGTCTGCCCGGACGAGATGATGTCGTACTCCAGCAGGTCCGGCGGCAGTTGCCGGTCCGAGCGGTACCAGGTCTGGGTGAGCTTGCCGGACGGGTTGCGGTCACCGAACAGGACGTCGGCGACGGCGTGACCCGTCTCCGCGCCCGCGTGGGTGGTCCACACGATCGCCGGCACGTGCTCCTGCTCCCATCCGATCGTCACCGGGTAGCTGGTCTGCAGCACCAGCACCGTCCGTGGGTTGGCCCTCGTCACGGCCTTGACCAGCGCTTCCTGGCCGGCACTCAGCGCCATCGAGGTGCGGTCGTGCGCCTCTCGCCCGTTGATGAACGGGTTGCTGCCGACGACCAGGACGGCGGTGTCGGCCGCCTGGGCCGCCGCCACGGCACGGTCGACCCCGCTGCTGATCACCTCACGCTGGAAGTGGGTCGCGTCCGCCGCGGTGGACGCGCCGAGCTTGAGCGCGCCGTCGTCGCCGACCGTGACGTAGGTGTTGACGCCGAACCAGCTCTCCGTCGTCTCGTAGCCGGCGTAGCGCAACGCGACCGTCCCGTCGGCCTGCGGTTCCAGCGTGAACTGCTGCTGCACGTACCAACCGTTCGGCTGCTCGTCGCGGGTGACGAACGGTCCCCAGTTGTAGCCGAGGTAGCGGCCGTTGGCGGCGTTGCGCAGTGTCACCACGTTCTGTCCCCAGTCGACACTGTCGAACTGGGCCGCGAGCGAGGCGTCGGCGCCGGTGGCGGCGACCGGGTCCGCGTCGGTGGTGCCGGTGGCCGTCACGTACCGGCCGGTGGAGGGATCCTTCAGCGCGATCCGGTCCGCCCCGTCGAGCCCGTCGACGCTTGCCGAGCTGCCCAACCGCTCGCGGATGCCGTCCAGCGCGGTCACCTGGTACGGCAGGTCGGCGCCGTACCAGTCGGTGTAGAGGGTGTCCGCGAGCGGGCCGAGCACGGCCACCTTGCGGGTCCGGGCCGGGTTCAGCGGCAGGGCCTGCCGCGAGTTCTTGAGCAGCACCATCGCCTCGCCGGCGGCCTGACGGGCCAGCCGTTGGTGTTCCGGACTGTTGATGACGTCCGGGGTGATGCCGCCGTACCGGCCGCCGCCCGGGTCGAACTCGCCCAGGCGGAAGCGCAGGTTCAGGATCTCGGCGATCCGGGCGTCGATGTCCGCCTCGGTGAGCAGGCCGCTGGCGAGGGCCTGCTTGATGGCGGTGACGGTCGGCTGGGCGTTGGTGTCGTCGGTGATGAAGCTGTTGAGGCCGGCCTTGACGATCGCGGCGTTCCCCTGCGCCTGGGTCGGGTAGTACCCCTGCGAGGCGACGAGGTTGTTCGGCGCCCAGGCGTCCGTGACGTTCATCAGGGGCTGGTCGGTCCAGCTCCGTACCACCGTCGCCAGGTCCGGATCCACGGTCGCCGGGCGGCCGTTGACCAGGTTGTACGAGGCCATCACGCCGGTCGCCGCGTCGGCGGCGATGGCCGGCTGGAAGGCGGCCCGGTCGTACTCGTTGAGCACCCGGGGCGGGACGTTCGACGAGGTGACGTCGCGCCGGACCTCGTTGTTGTAGGCCAGGTAGTGCTTGAGGGTCGGCGCGCTCTTGAGATGGTTCGGGTCGCCCCCGGTCATCCCCGAGCCGTACGCGGTGGAGATCTTCGCGGTGAGCAGCGGGTCCTCGGAGTAGCCCTCCTCGTTGCGACCCCAGCGCGGGTCGCGGAGCAGGTTGACCACCGGTGCCCAGAGGTTGAGACCCCAGACCCGCGGGTTCTGCGCGTGGTAGCCGCGCGCCTCATCGCCCACGGCCGACCCGACCCGCTGGATCAGGTCGGGGTTCCAGGTGCTCGCCATGCCCACCGGCTGCGGGAAGGACGTGCCGCGGGCCTTGACCACCGCGCCGTTGTTGTCGATGTCGGTCGACCAGGCGACGCCGTGCAGCGCCTCGGTGCCGGTCTTGAACAGGCCGATACCCAACCGGGGAACGGCCGGCTGGTACTGGTGCAGCCAGGAGATCTTCTCGTCCAGCGTGAGCCGGCCGAGCAGGTCGTCGACCCGGACCTGGACGGGCAGGCGGGGGTCACGGAACGGGTAGGTGGGGTCGGCGTGTGCCGTGCCGGGGACGGTTGGCAGGACGAGCAGGGCGAGCGCGAGCGCGGTGATTCCGCGCCGAAGGCGCCACTTCCGCATGCGGTTCTCCTCATGTCGTACGACAGGCGCGATTCAGCGCCAAGACCGGCGTGGCCAGGCTCGACACCCGGCTGACGGGCCTGAACGACGAATCGTCGAAGCGCTTCGACGACCCGGCCGCGTAACCACGGCCATGAATGTGGTGATCGCGCAACTATAGAAGCGCACCAATACATGGGCAAGGCCGGGCGAGCCCGCGACGAGTCCCTACGTTCCGGTGGCAGGTAGGGTCGACCCCGAGATCCACGCGCCGATCCGGGGGGACGTCACCAGGTGAGCGCCCATTCAATGGTGTTGTTCGTGCTCGCCGCCGTGGCGGTCATCGTCGCCGTCCGGTGGGTGGCGGCCCGTACCGGCCTGCCGGCCGCCGCGCTGCTGCCGCTCATCGGCATCGTGTACGCGCTGCTACCCGGCCCCAACATCGGCCTCGATCCGGAGCTGGTGCTCATGGTCGTGCTGCCGCCGCTGCTCTACAGCGCCGCGTTGGACTCCTCGCTGCTGGACATCCGCCGCAACCTGCGCATCGTGGTCAGCCTCTCGGTGCTGCTGGTGCTCCTCACCGGGCTGCTCGTCGGCCTCGGGTTCCACCTGTTCGTCGCGGGCGCGACCCTGGCCGCCGGAATCGCGGTCGGCGCCGCCATCGCCCCGCCCGACCCGGTGGCCGCCCTCGCGGTGGGCCGCCGGGTCAACCTGCCACCGAAGATGGTCACGATCATCCAGGGCGAGGGGCTGCTCAACGACGCGACCGCGCTGACGATGCTCAGCGTCGCGGTGGCCGCCGCCGTCGGTGGCACGTTCTCGTTCCCCGCCGCCGTGGCCCAGTTCGTGTTGGCGGCGGTCGGTGGCGTCGCCGTCGGCGTGGCCGTCGCCTGGGCGAAACGACTGGCCCGCCCGCTCACCGCGGATCCGCTGCTGTCCAACGCGATCTCGCTCGCGACACCGTTCGTGGCATACCTGCTGGGCGAGGCGTTGCACGTCTCCGGCGTACTCGCCGTGGTGATCGCCGGGCTGATCGTCGGCCACCAGACGCCCCAGGTCGGGTCCGGGGCCGCCCGACTCCAGACCAGCGCGGTGTGGCGCCTCGTCGACTTCCTCCTCGAAGGCTTCGTCTTCCTGCTGATCGGCCAGCAGCTCCCCGAGGTCGTCAAGGGACTGCGCCAGTACGACACGTCGACGATCGTCATCGCCGTCGCGGTGTCCGTGGGCGTGGTGCTGCTCCTGCGTCCCGCGTGGCTGGTGCTGACCCAGTCGCTTCCCCGGTCCCTGCACACCCGCCTCGGCGGCGTCTCCGAGCAGGACGACGCCGACGAGCCGAACACCGCCCGGCAGGTCGCGCGGGCCGGCCGCAACGCCCGCCGGCTCAACTCCCGCGAGGTGGTGGCGCTGAGCTGGTCCGGCACGCGCGGCGTCATCAGCCTGGCCGCGATCTTCACCCTGCCGCTGACCACCGACGACGGGTCGCCCTTTCCCGACCGTGACCTGCTGCTGTTCTGCACCTTCGTGGTCGTGCTCGTGACACTCGTCGGCCAGGGTCTGACCTTCGCACCGCTCGTGCGGATGCTCGGCCTGCGTGCCAACGAAACCGACCAGGCCCGGGTACGCAACGAGGCCCGCTCCGCGGCGGTCGAGGCGGCTCTGGCCCGCCTGGACGAGGTCGCCGCCGCCGAGCCGGACAGCGCGGTGGCCGTCAACACCACCCGTACCCAGTTGCTGGCCCGCCTCGCGCGTTATCGCGGCCGGCTGGACCTGCTCGAACAGAGTGGATCGACGGAGATCCCCACGTCACCACAGTACGAGACGGCGCTGCGGGTCCGTCGTACCGCGCTCGACGCGCAGCGCGAGGAGCTGGTGCGCTGGCGTGACTCCGGGCGACTCCCGGACGAGGAGCTGCGGGTCCTGGAGCGGGAACTCGACCACGAGGAACTGCTGCTCCCCAAGCGGCAGTAGTTGCGCACCGGAAAAGCTAGACCCGAGTCGATCGGTGGCTGTTCAGCAGCACGCCGCCCGGCGTGTCGTACCGCTCAGCAGCCACCGATCACCGCAGCGCCAGCGTGACCCGGCCGGTCGCGGGCCCGGACGGGTCGACCAGCAGGGTGTACTCCCCGGTTGCCGGCAGCGTGGTCGGCCCGATGTCACCGGCTCCGTTGATCACGCAGCCGCTGGTGATCAGGCTGCCATCCGGAGCGCGCAGCTCCAGCACACCGCACTGGTCGGGCAGGGTGGCGGCGGTCGCGGTCACCGTCACGGAGGCGCCGGCGGTCGCGGTGAACCGGTAGCCGCTGACCGCACCGGGGCGGTCCACGTCCGCGACGACCGGCGGACCGCCGACCGCGATCGTCGCGTCCCGGTCGCGGCTGCTGACCAGCCGCAGTGTGGTCGTGCCGGTGGTGCGTCCGGTCGGATCGACCACCACCGTGTACGTCCCGTCGGCGGGCAACAGCGTGCCGTCGATCTCGCCGACGCCGTTGATCACACAGCCGCTGCTCAGCAGCCGGTCTTTGGTGTCGCGCAGTTCCAGCGGGGTGCACTGGTTGGGAAGTGTGCTCGTGGGCACCTCGACGAAGACGCGCTCGCCCTGCTGCCCGGCGAACCGGTACCGGGCCGCCGCGCCGGGCTGTTCCAGGCTCGCGGTGACCTCCGGGCCGTTCGCCTGCAGCGTGCCGTCGACGTCCCGGGCCACGTACACCCGGACGGCGGCTCGCCCGGTGTCACCGGGGGCGGCGGCCACCCGCACGGCGTACGTGCCGGTGGTCGCGAGGTCGACGCGGTCGATGTACCCGACGCCGCCGATGACGCAGCCGGCCCCGACCAGCCGGTCGGTCGGGTCGGTGAGCACGTACGGCGAGCAGCGGTCGGCCATCCCCGGTGCGGTGACGTCGACGAAGACGGCATCGCCCGCGCGACCCGTGAACGTCAGCGGCTCGCCGCCCGGCGTGAGGCTGGCCGTCGCGATCGGCTCAGCGGTGATCGCCGGGGCGGCGGGAGGGGCGATCCGTTCGGTGGTGGCCCCGGCGACGGCGAACTCACCACGCCCGCTGACGGCGACGTCGAAGACGCAGTCGGCGAGCGGGCCGGCGGCGGTGACGCCGGCCCACCGGCAGATCCGTTCGGCGGCGGCACGCCGGGCCGGGTCCAGGTCGGCGACGGTCACCTCCCGCTCCGGGAAGGTCCGGTCGGTGAACGTGGTGGTGTCCTCGCCGTCGCCATAGACGAGCAGCGAGCGGTCCTGGGTGAGGCGCCAACTGTCCGCGTACGACGGGTAGAGCGTGGCGAACGGCACGGGCTGGGCGAGGGCCGCGCCGCCGGCGGGGGCGATGTCGTCGGCCGGGTCGCCGTCGAAGTCGCCGAGCAGGCCGCGTACCTTCCCGGCCCGGCCGTCGGCGAGCCGGACGAGCACCCGGTAGCCGTAACGGCCGATCTGGTCCACCGCCGCCGCCGAGCCGTCCGGCCACGTCACGTCGTACCCGTCGGTCTCTCCGGTGTCGGACGGACGGCGGGTGAGGTTGCCCCCGCCGGCCAGGTCGGTCCGTTCCGGCGGCGCGGCGACGGACGTGCCGTCGACGTGCACCCGGGTGGCGCCGTCGGTGAGGGTGAGCGCGACGCGGTGGACGCCGACCCGGAACGCGACCGCCGAGTTGACCGAGGCGGAGCGGGAGCCCGCCATCGGCGACTGCCGGACCTGGACCTCCAGCGGGTCACCGCCGGTCGCGGCGACCAGGGTGAACTCGCCGACGGCCTGGAAGTCGTAGGCGACCCGGTCGAACGTGACGAGGTGCGGGTCGCCGTTGCTGCCGCCGCAGTCGGCGCCGTCCTCGCACATCTTCACCGGCCCCTTCGGCGGGGGCGTCTTCTTCGGCGGCTTCTTGCACTCGTCGAGGCTCTTCGGCAGCGGCTTGCCCTTGTAGTCCTTGCGCGGCGGCAGGCCCTTCGCCGCCCGGTAACGGTTCTCCGCCAACGTCGCCCGCACCTCGGCGGTGGGAATGCCCGTGCTCCCGCACTCGCCCGGTGGCACCGCGTCACGGGAGATGTCGTCGGCGTGGTTCAGCTCGTGGTAGAGCGCGGCGCAGGGATCCCGGGCCACTCCGTCCTCGTACGGGTCGGTGGAGGTCGGGTTCCAGGTGACGGTGGACGAGCCCTTGCCGTCGGGGCTGTCCGGCGTCTCGAACGCGCCGGAGCCACCCGGGGTGGGGATGATCCGCACCTTCGGGCTCTTCTTGTCCTTCAGCCGGGGCAGGATGCCGGACGGATCCCCGCCCGGCGCGGCGAACCCGCTCAGACAGCCGTCCACGGCGGCCTGGAAGTCGACGCCCTTGATCGGCACGCCGGAGGTCGGGTCGACCGTGTAGTCGGCCCGGGCCGGGCGGGCCCCACCGCCGACCAGCGCGCCGACGGCCACCAGCAGCAGGACCGCGGTCGCGGCGGTCGGCCGGCGGCGTACGCGCAGCAGGATCACCAGCGCGGCCAGGAGCAGCACCAGCAGCAACGCGCCAACGACCGGCCAGAGCCAGCGGCGGCCGGACGCACCGCCGTCGCCGACCGTGAACGTGGTGCTTCGCAGGGCCGTCGCGCCCGTGCAGGGGTCGACCGCGCCGGTGACCGGCAGTGGCACGTAGCCGGCCGTCACCTCGTACCGGCCGGGAGCGCCGACCGGCCAGAGCGAGTCGAGACCGCCGCCGTCCCCGGTGGCCGCCACCGAGCGGAGCACGACCTCGCCGGGCGCGTCACCCAGCCGGATCCCGGTCAGCGTCACGGTCGCGGTCGCACCGGGCTCGACTGTGGTCAGACCGGCGGTGGCCGCCGCGGCGATCCCGTCGTCGTGGAAGCTGCGGGCGAGCGTGGGCGTGAGATCGCGCCCGTCCCGGCGTACCCCGGTTATCTGGACGGTGCCGACGGCCGTGGTGGGCAGCGCGCACGCCGACCCGGTGGAGTTCGTGACGGTGAGGTCCAGGCGGACCTGGTCACCGGCGCGGTAGTCCGCCTGCCCGGGCCGCAGGGCCAGGCCCAGGCCGTCGCCGTCGGGCGCCGCGGCGGCGCTCGCCGCCCCGGCCACCAGGGCCGTCACGAGTACGGCGAGTACGGCGGCCGATCGCAGCGTCCATTTCATGGTGGGGACTGTAGGGGCGCGCGGACGGGATTCCCGTGCTCTGTCGGGGACCGGTCGCTGCGGGAGGGTAGGGCCTGCCCCACCGGCGACAGGCCCGCTCACCGGCTGTCCCCCGGACGGGCCGTTTCATAGCCTGCGAACAGGTTCTCTGTCGCTTACGGGGGTAGTCGTGAAGTTCTCCAGCAAAGACCCGCCAGTCGTGCTCGCAGAGCCGCCCGGGACCTCCTCGCGGATCGCCGACGTCGACGCCCTGCGCGCCGTGGCGCTGCTGCTCATCCTGCTCGTCAACATCGCCTTCTTCGCCTCCGGCTACCCCTTCCACCTGGTACCCGATCCCGCGCACGACTCGTGGCGTGACCAGACGGCACTGTGGCTGGTCGAGCTGCTGTTCGCGATGAAGGCGTACCTGCTCTTCGCCTTCCTGTTCGGCTACAGCTTCACCCTCCAGCTCGACTCCGCCGCCCGGCGCGGCGTCGACATCGTCCCCCGGTTCCGGCGACGGCTGGTCGGGCTCTTCGTCCTCGGCGTCCTGCACGCGGTGCTGCTGTTCCAGGGCGACATCCTGACCACGTACGCGCTTCTCGGCCTGGTGCTGCTCGCCATGCGGCGAGTCGCGGTCGGGACCGCGCTGCGCGCAGCCGTACTGCTGACCGCCGGGATCGGTTTCGTCCTCGCGCTCGCGGCCGTCGGCGGGACCGAACTGGTCACCGACCCGGCGGCGGCGCTCGCCGCGGGGCAGCGGTCCACCGAGGCGCTACAGGGCGGGCTCGGAGCGGTGATCGCCGAGCACGTACGCCAGCTGCCCGCGATGGTCGGCACGCTCCTCGTGCAGGGGCCGCTCGCCCTCTCGGCGTTCCTCTTCGGCTACGCGGCGGGACGTCGCCGGCTCCTCACCGACGTCGTGGGAAACCGGCAGCTCCTGCGCCGGGTGCAGCGCGTGGGCTATCCGGTCGGCCTGGCCGGCGCCGTGGTCTTCGCCTCGGGTGGAGGCACCGGCAACCTGACCGGAGTGACGGTGGGCGTCCTGACCGCGCCGCTGCTCGCGGCCGCGTACGCCGCCACGCTCCTGGAGTTCTTCGCGACCGACCGGGGACGACGGGTCGTGACCGTGCTCGCGCCGGCCGGACGGATGTCCCTGTCCAACTACCTGGGTCAGTCGGTGCTCTGCGTACTGGTCTTCACCGGCGTCGGCCTGGGCCTCGCCGGTGAAGTCGCGCCTCCGGTCGTACTCCTCGTCGCGCTCGCGATCTACGGCGTGCAGCTCGCGGCCAGCGCGGCGTGGATGGCACGGTTCCGGTACGGGCCGACGGAGTGGCTGTTGCGGGCCTGGACCGAGCAGCAGTGGCCACGGTTGCGAGCTTCGGTCCCCGATTGAGTGACGCACGAAAAAGGCCCCGGACCGGTGTCATCACCAGATCGGGGCCTTGCTCGTTTGGTGCGCCGCCAGGGACTCGAACCCCGAACCCGCGGATTAAGAGTCCGCTGCTCTGCCAGTTGAGCTAGCGGCGCTCGTTCGGCAACGGAGAGAACATTAGCACCCCGCCAACGCGGGCTCCAATCCGGTTACCCGACTCCCCCCTTCGGTCGAGCTTAACGGGCATACAGCCACAAACCTTCCCTCGGGCCTGGGACGGGGGCGTGGGTCCGGCCACTGATGCGGCACGATGTCCGCCAGGTACGCGAGAACAGAGGTGGGGATGGCACGGTTCACGCGAGCCGGGGCGGTGGTGGGCGCTCTGACCCTGGCGGCGTCGCTGGCACTGACCGGGTGCGGCGACGAGCAGAAGAAACCGGAATTCGTCGGCGGGACGTCGGCGGATGCGGGTACCGCACCCGACTCGGCCTCGCCGTCGACGAGCGGCGAGCCCAGCGCGCCCAGCGGGCCGGCGCTGACGCTGAGCCCGGCCGACGGCACGAAGAACAAGCCCGTGAGTACGGAGATCAGCGCCAAGCTGCCGAGCGGCGGGAAGGTCTCCGCGGTCACCCTGACCGCGGCCAGCGGCGCGACCGTGGAGGGCAAACTCCGCGCCGACGGCTCGGCCTGGGTGCCGTCCGCGCCCCTGAAGTGGGGGACGAAGTACACGGCCACGGTGACGGCGAGCACGCCGGACGGCACGAGCAGCCAGGGCACCAGCTCCTTCACCACGATGGCCAAGCCGAAGTCGACAATCGGGTCCGGCCTGTACCTCTTCGACGACAAGAGCTACGGCGTCGCGATGCCGGTGGTGACCGAGTTCCACCCGGGCATCCCCAAGAAGGACCGGGCGGCGGTGCAGAAGCGGATGTTCGTCAAGACCGACCCGCCGCAGCCGGGCGCCTGGCACTGGGTCGACAACGGCACGCAGGCGTACTACCGGGCGCCGGAGTACTGGAAGCCGGGCACCACCATCAGCGTCCGGATCGCATTGGCCGGGGTGCCGCTGAGCAACGGCCGGTACGGCGACATCGACCGCAAGGCCACCGCCAAGATCGGCCGGTCGTTGGTGATGAAGGTCGACAACGCCACGAAGAAGATGTCGGTGTACGAGAACGGCGCGCTGACGCGCACCATCCCGGTGAGCCTGGGCAAGAAGAGCACCCCGTCGTCCAGCGGCACGATGGTCGTGATGGAGAAGAAGGAAGCCACGGTCTTCGACACCCGTGACGACCCCGATCCGGCCAACCGCTACGTCACCGACATCCAGTTCGCCCAGCGGCTCACCTGGGGTGGCGAGTACATCCACGCCGCGCCCTGGTCGGAGCACGTGCAGGGACGGCAGAACGTCTCGCACGGCTGCGTGAACGTGTCGACGGCCAACGCCAAGTGGCTGTTCGAGAAGACCCGGATCGGTGACCCGATCACGATCAAGGGCACCGAGCGCAAGATCGCCGCCGGCAACGGCTGGACGGCGTGGAGTCTGAGCTGGTCGGAGTTCATCAAGGGCAGCGCGCTGCCGGTACCGAAGGGTGGATCCGGCGCGGCGCTCTGAGCGTCCGGCGTCGTCGCGCCGGCCCTGCCGATGGCACGGGCCGGCGCGTACCCTTGCACTGCCCGCGACGTGACGACGGCGGCGGAGACCCTTCGGCTTCGGCAGGAAGACGAATCTCAATCACGAAACGCCGGATAGTAACAAAAATCCGACATCGTGTACGGCGTGTTTCTGCCCACCCTCGGCAACCAGGACCGGTTCTGGCACGTCTCTAGGAGACGATGGGTCAGCGACCACGACTGTGAGGACATCATGCGAGCTAGCCAGGACCAGCTGATCCGGCCCCGCGGGCGACGCCGCGTGCTCGCGGCGGGGCTCCTCGCCGTGGCGTTGGCCTTCACCTCCGCCTGCACCGACGGCGACGGCGGCGGCAAGCCGTCCTCGTGGCAGGGCGGGGCCGAGACACCCGCGCCAAAGGCCTCGGCGACCATCGCCGAACCGGCGGCCGACGCCAAGGACGTCCCCGCCTCCACCGGCATCGCCTTCACCACGAAGGACGCCCAGGAGACCGCCGTCGAGCTCAAGGACGCGGCCGGCAAGGCGGTCAAGGGGACGCTCGCGGCGGACGGCAAGTCGTGGTTGCCGAGCGAAGCCCTGGCGTACGGCACCAGCTACACCGCCACGGTCACGGCCACCGGCGACGACGGTCTGCCGGCCACCGCGACCAGCACCTTCACCACGATGGCCAAACCCGACAAGCAGATCCGGGTGAGCAGCTTCCTCGGCGACAACCAGCAGGTCGGTGTCGGGATGCCGCTGATCGTGAAGTTCAGCCGGGACATCCCGGAGGACTACCGCGACGACGTGCAGCGCCGCATGACGGTGACCTCGACGCCGGCCCAGGAGGGCATCTGGCACTGGGTCAGCCCGACCGAGGTCCGGTACCGGCCGAAGGAGTTCTGGAAGGCGAACAGCAAGGTCTCGTACCGCGTCCAGGCGGGTGGCCTGCCGATGGGCGACGGCTACTACGGCCGCGCGGACCTGTCGGTGGACATCAAGATCGGCCCGAAGTTGCTGATGACGGTGGACAACAAGACCAAGCGGATGACGGTGACCCGAGACGGCAAGGTGATCAAGACGATCCCGGTCAGCCTGGGCAAGAAGAGCACCCCCTCGTCCAGCGGAACCATGGTCGTCATCGAGAAGCTGCGCAAGACCGTCTTCGACACGTTCGAGGAGCTGGGCCCCGAGGACGGCTACCGCACCAAGATTGACTTCGCGCAGCGCCTCACCTGGGGCGGCGAGTTCATCCACGCGGCCCCCTGGTCCGAGGGCCAGCAGGGCAGCGTCAACGTCTCGCACGGCTGCGTGAACGTGTCGATGGCGAACGGCGACTGGCTGTTCAAGAACACCGAGGTCGGTGACCCGATCACCGTCAAGGGGACCGAGCGCAAGCTCCAGAACGGCAACGGCTGGACGGACTGGAACATGAGCTGGGACGAGTACGTCAAGGGCAGTGCCCTGCCGTACGACCCGGACGCCCCGGCGGCCCCGGACGCCGCCGGCACCCCGTCGCCCACGCCGACCGCCTGATCCAGATCGACACCGGTTTCCAGGAATCCGGGGTGTCCCCGCTAACGGGACACCCCGGATTCCTGGAAACGGAGTGATCAGCCCCTGCGACGACTCAGGCCCCCTCCGAGGAGGGGGCCTGAGTATTGGGGTGACTGATGGGAATTGAACCCACGACAACCGGGACCACAACCCGGTGCTCTGCCAACTGAGCTACAGCCACCATGCCTCCGACACTCGGTCTGTCGCCCCGGGCGTCGTGCGGACCAATAATAGCCCCACCACCGCGCACGGCGTCCAGCGGGTTCCCCGCCGGCCGAGCGGCGCCGGATCAGAGCTCGGCGGCGATGCCCTTGGCCGTCTCGACGTCCGGGCCGGGCAGCGGCACGAAGATGGTGCGCCGGTAGTACTCCAGCTCGCGGATGCTCTCGCGGATGTCGGCGAGCGCCCGGTGCGCCAGGCCCTTCTGCGGCTGGCCGAAGTACACGCGGGGGTACCAGCGGCGGCAGAGTTCCTTGATCGACGACACGTCGATCATGCGGTAGTGCAGGTGCGCATCGAGGCGGGGCATGTCCCGCGCGATGAAGCCGCGGTCGGTGGCGATCGAGTTGCCACACAGCGGCGCGGTACGCGGGTCCTTCACGAAAGTGCTCACGTACTCAAGCACCCGGTCCTCGGCCTCGGCCAGGGTGACCACCGACCGACGGACCTCCTCGGTGAGGCCCGACTTGGCGTGCATCGTCTGGACGATCTCCGGCATCGCCTCCAGCGCCGCCTCGTCGGCGTGGATCACCACGTCGACACCATCACCGAGCACGTTGAGGTCAGGGTCGGTGACCAGCGCCGCGACCTCGATCAGCTTGTCACTGCCGAGGTCCAACCCGGTCATCTCACAGTCGATCCAGACGAGGAGGTCAGCCACCGGGACAGCCTACGCGCAGCCCACGCCCCGCTGCTGCGCGCTCTTGCGGGGGTGGACCGCTAGGGTTTCTCAAGTGCCAGCCGAACCCATCGCACCGCCCGCCGTCACCGACGACGACCCCGGTGGCCGTACGGTCCGTCGGCTGGTCGCGATCGTGGCGCTGGTCGCCGTGCTGCCGGCGCTCTACCTGCGCAACCTGGTGCACAACTTCTTCGATCTGAAGATCTACATGTCGGCGATGGACTGGTGGACGGCCGGTCACCCGCTCTACGACTACGTCCAGCCGGACCGGGTGCAGGGTGAGTTGTACTTCACGTACCCGCCGTTCAGCGCCCTGTTGTTGTGGCCGTTCGGACTGCTCCGGCTCGGCGTCACCGTGACGATCTTCACGGGGCTCACGGTGGCGGCCGTGGTGCTGACCACCCGGTGGCTGGTGATGCCCGTGATCGTCCGGCATGGCCTACCCCGCACGTTCACCCTTACCGCCGCCGTGCTGCTGGTGCTGGCCGCGGAGATCACCCGCGAGACGATCACCCTCGGGCAGATCAACATGCTGCTGGTCGTGCTGATCCTGGCGGACCTGTTGTTCGCCGTACCGCAGGCGCGGCGCTGGGCCGGGGTCGGCATCGGGCTGGCGACGGCGCTCAAGCTTTTTCCGGGCATCTTCATCGTGTACCTGCTGGCCACCCGCCGGTGGCGGGCCGCCGCGGTGGCGAGCGTGACGGCGGCGGCGGCGACCCTGCTGGCGGCGGCGGTCGCCCCCGGGGACTCCTGGCGGTTCTGGACGCAGGAGCTGTGGGACACCGACCGGGTGGGACGCACCGACTATGTCGGCAACCAGTCGGTCTTCGGTCTGCTGAGCCGGTTCACCGCGCCGGAGAAGCCGGACCGGCTGCTGTGGTTGGTGATCGTGGCGGCGGTGGCCGGCTACGGACTGTGGCGGGCTGCCCGGGCCGCCCGGGCCGGTGACCCGTTGACCGGCCTGACCCTGACCGGCCTGGTCGGTGCTCTGATCAGTCCGATCACCTGGACCCACCACATCTACTGGTTCGTGCCGGCGGTGGTGCTGCTCGCCGACGCCGCGCTCAGCGCCAAACGCCCGGACGAGGCACGCCGGCGGTGGTGGTCCGCCGCGCTCGCCGTGGGCACCACCGCCGTGATCGTCTACGGCGTGGTGACGTTCCAGAAATGGGGTACGGCGCCGGTTCGTACCCATGATCCGGTCGACTTCGTCCTGCAGAACCCCTACGTCCTGCTCAGCCTGCTGTTGCTGGTGGCTCTGCCGGTGCGCGCGTATCGCCCGGTCCGCACGGAGGAAAATTCGCGCCAAATGGACACAAGTCCCCAGTAATGTCCATCGCCGCTAATCTGGACCCACCTACCTCAAGCGTCGCTCGGGTAGCACCGCTCCCCCGGTGAGAGTGGCCCTTCGCATCGGCAGCGCGAAGGGCCACTTGCCACGTCAGTCCTCCGGCGTCGGCCGGGCCGGCTCCGCGCCGATCGCCGACCGGGACCACTCGGACACACCGGAGCCGACCGGGGCGAGCTGTCGCACGGCCGGCGCCGGCCTGACGGAATGGGGATCGCGGGCGCCCAGTCCGCTGAGCGACGTGACCCCGAGCCGGCCGGCGAGGACCGGCACCTGGTCCGGTTCGACCACGAAGACCACCTCACGCGGACGCGGTGGGCGCAGCAGGAGCAGCACCGCGCACGCCACCAGCAGCACCCCCACCACCAGCAGTCCCCAGGCGACCGGGCCGACCCAGCCCGCCCGCAGCTCGGCGCGCAGATCCAGCGTCAGGTCGGCACGGCCGTCCGGGCGCATCACCACCAGGCTCATCGGCTCGCCCGTGAGGTCGTCGGCGCTCCACTCCACGGTGCCGATGCCCTCGCGTACCCAGAACGGAAGACCCAGCGGCGGGCGGACCGCATCGGCGGCCGGGGCCACGACTGGGACCGCGGCTTCCGTTCGGACCGGCAGCGGACCCCGGGCCGGCGCCACCCGGCGGACCGAGGCGTACGGCACCGACTCCAGCCAGTGGCGCACCTCGGCGGTCGGCGCGAGCCCCACGAACGCCGGGCCGTCCGGCGTCCGGGCGTCGAGCCGCACACGGGTCTGCGTGCCGCGCGCGAAGGGCACCTCCCGCCGCAGCAGCCGGTCGAGGTCGGTGACCACGACCGCGTGGCCCGGTGTGCGGACGGTTTCGAACCGGGCGGCGTAGGCCCCACCGGGATCGGCGTGCCGGGCGACCAGCCACAGCCCGCCGCCGGCGAGCAGCGCCGGAATCCCGATGACCAACAGCAGCATTCCGGCGATCACCCGCACGAAGCGCATTCGCACTGTCCCCCTCCGTAGCCAGATACCCGGCCGACCTTACCGACGTACGCCCGCTGATCAGGGGATATCCACGGCACGCCCGCTCCCGGCCCCGGGACGCACGCTGGCCCGCCGGATTTTCCGGCGGGCCAGCGGGTGAGCGACGGGATCAGGACTTCGCGACCGGCTCCCGGCGGGTCCGGGCGAACGCCAGACCGCCCAGCACCAGGCCGGCCAGGCCGGCGACGAGACCCGCGACGCCGAGACCGATGGCGGCGCCGTCACCCTCGTCGTCATCATCGTCCTTGTCGGCGACGGCAGCGGCGGACGGCGCGGCGGCCGAGGCCGACGGCGCGGCAGCCGTGAGGGTGAGCACCGGGGCGGGCTTCTCCGGCTCCTCGCCACCCGGCTGCGGCTCGTCGATCCAGCGCGAGACGTTGCCGTCGGAGTACGTCTGGAGGGTCTTGAAGACCATCTTGTCGACCTTCGGCAGCGGCCCCATCGAGACGCCGAACTCCTGGAACTGCCCCGGCTTGACGGCCGCGTCACCCGTGGCCGTCCAGGTGATCTTGGAGACCGCCTCGGTGAGCTGGCTGCCGTGGACCTCGATCGGCGGCTCCACCTTGCGCTTCTCCGTGGCCACCGTCCAGCCGGGCACCGGGATGGTCGACACCGAGCCGACCGGGGCGTTCTCCGGCAGCACCACCTCGAGCTTGGTGGTCGAGGCGGTGTCGCTCTCGTTGGGCACCCGGAACGCCACCCGGGCGTAGCCGCCCTGGGTCGCCTCCTTCGGGTTCACCGTGACGTGGGCGGAGGCCGGCCCGGCGAAGCCGAGCACGGCGGTGGCGACGGCGGTCAGCGCCAGGGCGGCAGCGGCGGATGCGGTACGCCGGAGTCGGGTCATGGGTGTCGTGGACCTCTCTAACGGATGGGCACGGTGGCGGTCACCGTGGCCTGGTCGATGTCGGTCGTGCGAGCGGTGATCTTCAGCTGCCACTCGCCGGCGGCCGGCAGGCTGATGTCGCCGTACGCGTGGTTCTCGGTCAACGGCAGCAGCGGCACGTCGATCGGCTCGATACCGGCCGACGGCAGCGCGGCGGTCGCCCGCCACTCCACCACCGGCAGCGGCAGGTTGTCCTTGCTGTACGCGTACAGGTGCACCGAGTTGTTGCCCCGCTCGGCCGGGCTCAGCTCGACCTGCATCGAGAAGAGCGAGCTGTTCAGGGTGGTGGTGAAGAGGCCGGCCTCGACGCCGGACGACTCGGCCGCCGCCGTCCGCGCGGGCGGGGTCTGCACCAGGGTCGCGGACACGGCCAGCACCACGGCGGTGACGGCCAGCTCCACCAGGACCGCCCGGCGCACCGGCGCCGGGCGCTGCGCGGCCACCCGCCGACGGACCAACTGCCGGGAGTACGCGGCCACGGCGATCACGATCGCGAACAGCCCGATCTTGGCGAGCAGCAGCCGCCCGTAGGTGGTGCTGAACAGCGCGTCGAGGGTCGCCACCTCGATCAACGCCTGCACGGTGCCGGCCAGCAGCAGGGCCGAGACGGCGAGCGCGGCCCAGCGCGACCAGATGGGCAGGATCGCGCTCAACTCCCGCTCGTCGGCCTGGCGCAGCAGGAAGACCGCGAGCATGAGCAGGCCGCCCAACCAGACCGCCATGCTGCCCAGGTGGACCGCGTCGACCACCACGGACACCGCCGGCGCCGGGGAGGCCGCCGGGTGCCCGGCCAGCGGCCAGGTCAGCAGGGCCGCCCCGCCGAGCACCGCCAGGATGATCGCGTCCGTACGGCCGGCCGGACGTTCCAACAGCGGCCGCAGCAGGAACGCCGCCGCGGCCAGCAGGCCGAGCCGGACCAGGTGGGCCGCGCCGAAGGTACTGCCGAAGACGCTGCCGAACCCGGCGCCGGTCACGTCGAAGAGGCCACCACCGGCGGTGTAGGGCACCTGCAACCACAGGTCGGCGAGAGTGGCGAGCGCCGTCAGGCCGAGGCCGGCCCAGGCCAGCCGGGCGGGCCCCCGCCGGGAGAGCCGCTGCGGCCAGAGCGCGGCGAGCACCAGGACCGGCCCGACCAGCAGCACCAGACCGGCGTACCCGAGGAACCGGGCCACCTTCACGGCGGTGCCCACCACCGGGTTGGCGCGGCTGTCGTTGCCGGAGTCAACCGGCGGCGTCGAGGGCGCGCCGACCGAGTAGGTGAACGCGCCGGAGACCGGGTGACTGTCGGCGGAGATCACCCGGAAGCTCACCAGGTAGGTGCCGCGCCCAGCGGCCGGATCCACCGGAATGGTCACCACCGAGCCCGCGAACGACGGCTCACCCCGGTCGGCCCGGGAGCCGTCCGGAGCGATCACCCGGACCTTGTCGGGAACCTTGCGGACCGACTCGCTGAAGGTGAGCACCACCTCGGATGGGCCGTTCGGCACCACCGAGGAGGCGGCCGGGCTGCTGCTGGACAGCACCGCGTGTGCGCTGGCCGGGGTGGCTGGCGCGATCAACAGGGCGACGACGGTGACCAGGAGGCCGGCGGCGGCAGCCAACCGGGCGGCCCAGCGGCGGGGGGCGACAGTCATGCCTGCCATGGTCGCCGACCCCAGTGGATCTCGGCCAACCGAGTCGGGCGAACGGCTCAATTCCGCTCAGCCGCCATCGCCGCGCGGGAGAGGTCGCGTGTCATGAGCAGGTAGTCGGCTGACGACGGGGAAAAGTTCCCGACGTGTCGCAGACCATTCAAGGGTCCAAGGCCCCTGACGTCACGCCCGCCGGCGCGTAACGTGGTTTGTCGTGATCCCCGTCCCGCGTGACACCGGCCCCACCGGCCCCGCTGGTTCGTCCGGTGACGCCGGCCCGGACCCGGCGACCGAGTCGGCCCTGATCGCGCGCGACGGCGACCCCACCGCCCAGGCCGTGTTCGTGCGGTTGACCCAGGCCGAGGTCTGGCGCTTCACCGCCGCCCTGGTCGGCCCGGACAGCGCCGACGACCTCGCCCAGGAGACGTACCTGCGGGCGTTCAAGGCCCTGCCGGCGTTCGAGGGCCGCTCCAGCGCCCGTACCTGGCTGCTCGGCATCGCCCGGCGGGCCTGCGCCGACCACCTGCGCACGGTGATCCGCCGACGTCGCCTCGACGAGCGGCTGGTCGCGAACGCCCACACCGACCGTCCGCACCCCGACCACGCCGGCCAGCTCGGCGCCGACGACCTCGTGCGGCGGCTCAGCCCCGAGCGACGGGCGGCGTTCGTGCTCACCCAACTGCTCGGTCTCTCGTACGCCGAGGCCGCCGCCGTCGAGGGAGTGCCCGTGGGCACCATCCGGTCCCGGGTCGCCCGAGCCCGCGACGAGCTGGTCGCGGCGGTCGACGACGCCCGCACCGGCTGAGCCGGGAACTTCCGGCTGCGACGGGACGACAAATGAGCGTGACTGCACCCCCCACGCGGGTCGGCCGTTGGGCGGCTGTCCGGCCCTGGCTCGGCACGGCGGCCCGCCTCGGCCTCGCCGCCGTCTGGCTGGTCGCCGGGGCGTCGAAGGTCGGTGACCTGGCCGCCTCGGGTCGGGCCGTGAACGCGTACCAGGTGCTGCCGTACGACGCCGCGACCGTGCTCGGCGCGGCGCTGCCCTTCGTCGAGCTGGCCCTGGGCGTGCTCCTGCTGCTCGGTCTGGCCACCCGGCTCACCGCGGCGATCTCGACCGCCCTGCTGCTGGTCTTCATCGCGGGAATCTCCTCGGCCTGGGCGCGTGGCCTGGCCATCGACTGCGGCTGCTTCGGCAGCGGCGGGCAGCTCGCCGAGGGGCAGGCCCCGAGTTACCTCCCGGAGATCCTGCGGGACCTGGGATTCTTGGTACTGGCCGGATTTCTGGTGGTGTGGCCGCGTACGCCCGTCTCGGTGGATGGCTGGCTGTCCGCCGAGCCCGTCGTGGAGGACGAGGATGAGTAGTCGCAAGGGTCAGCGGGACGCGGCCCGGGTCGTCCGCGAGCAACTGGCCCGCGAACGACGCCGCCGCCGCACGATCTGGGTGTCCGCCGCCGCCGTCGCCGTACTGGTCATCGCCGGCCTGATCGGCTGGGGCGTCTGGTCCAGCCAGCGCTCGGACAGCTTCACCACCCCGCCCGGCGCCAACGGGCCCGGCACCGGCATCGTCACCGGCGGCGGGCCGGTCACCGTCGACGTCTACGAGGACTTCCTCTGCCCGGTCTGCAACCAGTTCGAGCAGAGCAGCGGCGCGACGTTGGAGCAGTTGGCGTCCGAGAACAAGGCGAAGGTGGTGTACCACCCGGTCGCCTTCCTCAACCGCTTCTCCAGCACCGAGTACTCCACCCGCTCGTCGGCCGCGTCCGGCTGCGCGGCGGCCGGCGGCAAGTTCCGCGAGTACGCCAAGGCGCTCTTCGCCAAGCAGCCGCCCGAGGGCAGCGCCGGGCTCAGCGACGACGAACTGATCGACATCGGCGTCGGCGTGGGGCTGGACCAGGGCTCGTTCGGCGGCTGCGTCAAGGACGGCACGTACAAGACGTGGACCGAACACGTCACCGAGGAGGCCAGCCGCAGCGACGTCACCGGCACGCCCACCATCCTCGTCAACGGTCAGCCACTCGCCGACCGCACCCCGCAGGGCCTCACGGCAGCCGTGGCGGCGGCCGGCAAGTGATCCGTACCGCCCTGGCGCGCGCCGGCCTGATCGCCGCCGCCGCGTGCGCGGCGACGCTGCTCGGCGCGGCGCCCGCCGCCGCACACGGCGCGGACGCCCCGGACGGCACCGACTACCGCGCCCGCGTCACCGGCGTCACGCCGGCCCGGCCCGGTCTGACGGTACGGGTCATCGAGGCGGGCGCGCGCCTGGAACTGACCAACGACACCGGCCGGGCGGTCGAGGTGATCGGCTACTCCGGCGAGCCGTACCTGCGGATCGGTCCCGACGGAGTCTTCGAGAACACCCACTCCCCCGCCACGTACCTGAACCGCACCCTCGCCGGTGACACCGCGCTTCCGGCCGACGCCGACCCGGCCGCCCCACCGTCCTGGCGGCGGGTCGACGACGGGACCACGGCACGCTGGCACGACCAGCGCGCGCTGTGGCCGGAGTCGATGCCACCGGCGCAGGTCCGCGCCGCGCCGGAGCGCGAGCACCGCGTCCGGGACTGGACGGTACCGCTGCGCGACGGCACCGACCCGCTGACGATCGGCGGCACCCTGGACTGGGTGCCGCCGCCGGACGCGTACACCTGGTGGGCGGTGAGCATCGTCGGCCTGCTCGCGGTGGGCGCGCTCGGCCTGTTCGCCGCCGCCGCGCCCGCCGGCGCGCGGGCGCTGGCCGGGCTCGGCGCGTTGCTCGTCGTCGGCGGCGCGGTCGCGGTCGCCTACCCGGTGGGACGGGAGATCGACGCGGGCGCCCAGGGGGTCGGCGGGGTGCTGTCCGGGCTGCTGTCCGGGCAGATCTGGTCGCTGCTCACCGGCCTCGGCGCGGTCGCCGCCGGCTGGTACGCGCTGCGCCGCCGCCCGGCAGCCGACTTCGCGGTGGCGCTGGCCGGGGCGTGCCTGGCGCTCTTCGCCGGGGTGGCGAACGCGGCGGTGTTCACCCGGTCCGTCGCCCCGGTGCCCTGGTCGCCCGAGGTCGCCCGAGTCATGGTGGCGGCGTTCCTGATCACCGGCGTCGGAGCAACGGCCGCCGGCGTCCTACGCCTGCACGCGGCCTCCCGGGCCGCCGCCCTCACCCCCAGCCCCTGACCTCCCGCGATCTTGCAGTTTGTGTCGCCGAAGTGCAGGCGTTCGCGGCATTTGTCGCCACAGAAAGTGCAAGATCGCGGGGAGCCCCGGGCGGTCAGAGGGGTGGGGTGAAGCCGTGGGGGAGCTCGAGGCGGTGTTTCGCCAGCAGGGGGGCGTCGGCGAGCAGCGTGCGGGTGGGGGCATCCGCTGCGATCCGGCCGCCGTCCAGGATCACCGAGCGCTCGCACAGCTCCGCCGCGTACGGCAGGTCGTGGGTCACCATCAGCAGGGTCACCGGCAGGTCCCGCAAAATCTCGGCCAGCTCCCGGCGGGCCGCCGGGTCCAGGTTCGACGACGGCTCGTCCAGCACCAGGATCTCCGGGTGCATGGCCAGCACGGTCGCCACCGCCACCCGGCGGCGCTGCCCGAACGAGAGGTGCTGAGGGGCTCGGGCGCGGTGCCCGCTCATCCCCACGGCGGCCAGCGCCTCATCGACCCGGGCCGCCAACTCCGCCCCACGCAACCCCAGGTTGGCGGGCCCGAACGCGACATCCTCCGCCACCGTGGGCAGGAAGAGCTGGTCGTCCGGATCCTGAAAGACGATGCCCACCCTGCGGCGCACCTCGGCCAGCGTCGCCCGGTCCGGAGTGACCGACAGGCCGCCCACGCTCACACTGCCCTCGGCCGGGGTGAGGATGCCGTTGAGGTGCAGCACCAGCGTGGTCTTGCCGGCACCGTTGGGCCCGAGCAGCGCCACCCGGTCGCCACGCGGCACCGCCAGGTCCACGCCGTGCAGCGCCACGTGCCCGTCCGGGTACGCGTACCGGAGGCCACGAACGTCCAGCGAGAGGGCGGTCTGCACGACCCCGATCATGTCAGCACGACGGCGGTCGCGGCGATGGAGGCCGCCACCACCGGCACGGTCGCCGCGACCAGCCACTGACCGGCGGTCGCGGCGCCGTCGCCCTGCCACACGGCAGGCATCCGCCCGGTGTAGCCCCGCGACAGCATCGCCAGGTAGACCCGCTCACCGCGTTCGAAGGCGCGCAGGAACAGCGCGCCGATGCCGGCGGCGAAGCCACGCAACTGCCACAGGAAGCGTGGGTCGTCGCCCCGCGAGATGCGCGCCACCCGCATCCGCCGCGCCTCGCCCACCAACACGTCGAGGTAGCGCAGCATGAACGTGGCGATCTGCGTGAGGATCTGCGGGCAGTGCAACCGGTCCAGCCCGACGATCAGGTCCCGGGTGGTGGTGGTCGCGGCCAACAGCAGCGACGCGAGGACGCCGAGGGTGCCCTTGGCCAGGATGTTCCACGCGCCGTGCAGGCCGTCCTCGGACAGCCGCAGACCCAGCACCTCGACCCGCTCGCCCGCGCCGAGGAACGGCAGCGCGACCGCGAACAGCACGAACGGCACCTCGATCAACGCCCGGCTGAGCAGCCAGCGCGGCCCCACCCGGGCCAGCGCCGCCACCAGCGCCACCAGCAGGGCGTACGCCCCAAAGGCCCAGAACGCCGCACGCGGGGTGGCCACCACGGCGATCGTGAAGACCACCATCGCCACGATCTTGACCTCGGGTGGGAGCCGGTGCACCGGCGAGGTCGACTCGCGGTACAGCACGTGCCCGTGACCGGCGCCCATCTCGTACCCCCTGCTCAGTCGCTCGTGCCGGCGCGGCCGTGCCCGGCGGCGACCGCCGCGCCCTCGGCGGACGTGCCCTCGTCGCCCGTGGCCGGCGCGGTGTCCCGGCGGCGCAGCAACCAGAAGCCGCCGAGGCCGATCGCGAAGGTCACCAACACGCCGAGCACCCCGGAGAGACCGGTCGAGAGGAAACTGTTCTCCACGCCCCGCACGCCGTAGTCGGCCAGCGGGCTGTCGCCCAGCTCGTGGTCCTTGGCCTGCTGCGCCGGGCAGCTGCCACCGACGATGTTGTCGTCGGCGTCGACGGTGCAGCCCTTGAGCAGGGAGGAGTCCAGCCCGTCCGGGTGCGACGAGGCGTAGTTGCTCACGACGCCGGCGAGCAGCAGGGCGACCAGCAGGCCACCGGCCAGAAAGGCCCAGGAACGGTTCTTCATCGGACACCTCCGGTGACCGGGACGGCGGGCGTGGTGGTCGGCGTACGCAGGGAACGCAGCGCGTACACCAGGTCGGGGCGGACCTTCGCGACGGTGAGCACGGTGGTCGCGGTGATCAGACCCTCGCCGATGCCGATCAGCACGTGGACGCCGCCCATCGTGCCGGCCAGACCGGCCAGGTTGTTGCCCAGGTCGGTGGTGCCGCCCAACCAGTACTCCAAGACGAAGCCCTGGGACGCGACCACCACGCTGACCAGGGCCGCGACGAACGCGGTCACGGCCAGGCCCGCCCGCGTCCGGGGCAGCACCCGCAGCAGCACCGAGATCAACAGGTACGCGGCGGCAGTGCCGAGCAGCGCCATGTTGGTGATGTTGAGGCCGAGCATCGCCACCCCACCGTCACCGAAGATCAGGGCCTGTACGACGAGGACCACGGCCACGCAGAGCGCGCCGACCCACGGGCCGACCAGCATCGCGGCGAGCGCGCCACCCAACAGGTGACCGCTCACACCCGCCGTGAAGATCGGAAAGTTGAGCATCTGCACGGCGAAGATGAACGCCGCCACCAGGCCGGCCATCGGGGCGAGCCGGTCGTCCAGGTCCCGTCGGCCACGCAGGACGCAGTAGGTGAGCGCGACGAGCGCGAGCGCAGCGAAGATCGCCGCCACGGGACCGTCGATGATCCCGTTCGAGATGTGCATCGCCAGTGTTTCCACGCGACCTCCCACGCGTCAGCGGACCCGTCCGGACCCGGCGGTGGTCAGCCTATTTCCTACGACTTGTTGTTGCCAGAGTCTGGCAACAACGCATGGCCTTGATCACTTCGGTCGACCCCGCTTTCCCTGATGTCGCGATGTCCGCGGCTCGGGGACACCACGCTTTCCAGGAACACGAGCCGGCGCGCGCCGGCGACGCGGGGCGCCCACGCCCGGCGGTAGGGTCGGGGCCATGACCGCGCCCGATCGTCTCTCCCCCGGTGACCCCGCGCCCGAGTGGACCCTGCCCACCGACACCGGTGACCAGCTCTCCCTGGCCGACCTGCGGGGCCGCAAGGTCGTCCTCTACGCCTACCCGGCCGCGATGACCCCCGGCTGCACCAAGCAGGCCTGCGATTTCCGCGACTCGCTCGCCTCGCTCCAGGCGGCCGGCTACGAGGTGGTCGGCATCTCCCCCGACAAGCCGGAGAAGCTGGCCAAGTTCCGCGACCGCGACGCCATCACGTTCCCGCTGGTGTCGGACGCGGACAAGGCGGTGCTCATCGCGTACGGCGCGTACGGCGAGAAGCAGCTGTACGGCAAGACCGTCACCGGCGTGATCCGCTCCACGTTCGTCATCGACGGCGACGGCAAGATCGAACGAGCGCTCTACAACGTCAAGGCCACCGGGCACGTCGCCAAGCTCCGCCGCGACCTCGGGCTCGACTGAGACTGTCCCACCGGGCCACTACCGTGCGTCAATGGTCCGATACAAGTACACACCGGAGCTGCTCGCCGAGGCGGCCGCCGCCGCTCGCAACATCACCGAGGTGATGCGGATGCTCGGCGTACGCGTCAGCGGCGGCTCGCACGCGCACATCAGCCGGCAGCTCAAGAAGTTCGGCATCGACACGTCGCACTTCATCGGCAGCGCCCACAACAAAGGACGCCGGGGCCTGCGACGCACAACGTCGTCACAGCTCCTGGTTCAGTTGCCCGAAGGCTCTCGCCGGACACCTGGCGTGCGTTTGAAGTGGGCCCTCGCCTCGCTCGGCGTACCGGAGGAGTGCGAGGGATGCGGAACGGGGCCTTTCTGGCAAGGTGCCGCACTCACTCTGCACGTCGACCACATCAACGGGGACTTCCTCGACAATCGGCCGCCCAACCTACGACTGCTCTGCCCGAATTGCCACAGCCAGACCGAAACCTTCGCCGGCCGAGGGAAGCGGGTCCGCAGTCTGGCCGCTTCCGCGTTCAAGGCGGACAGCGCCGAGGAACGCCCCGGGATAGCTGGTTCCGACCGCCGGCCGCAGACGCGGCAGGAACTCCTCGAGATGTTCGACCGGATCGCCGCGCAGCAGATCACCGCCTCGGAGGCGGCACGGCAGTTGGGCTACCCCCCGGCATACCTGCACAAGGTCCGGCGACTACTGGAGCAGGAAGGCGTGTTGACGCCGCGTCCGGACCGTAGCTGGCGCTCAAGGGCTCATCGGGACGCGGTGATACAGCAGGCGCTGGCCAATCCGGACGCCGGCCCGAAACGGCTCGCCGAGATCCTGCGTAACGCGCCCAACGGAGCATGCCGGGTGGGTCACGGCACGATCTCAGCCATTCTGAAGGAGGCCGGGCTCAACACCGCTGAAGTTAGACGCTCTAGACTCAGCGAGTTGGCGGGAGTGGCGGAACGGCAGACGCGCAGGTCTTAGGAACCTGTATCCGGAAGGATGTGGGGGTTCGAATCCCCTCTCCCGCACCAATGAAGAACCACCGGGCGCAGAAGCTGGTTGTCGAACGCGTCACGGTGGTGGGTCACGAGCCCGGTCGACCGGTCAGGATGGGCGCCGTGACTCTGCGCTTCGTCCTGGATCCCGAGCTGACCCCGCGGCTGCGCGCCGAGATCGTCGCCCTCTGGGTGGACGTCAGCAACGCCGGCGGCGCGGTGGGTTTCGTCCCACCGGTCACCGCCACCGAGGTCCGTACGATCGCCGACCCGACGTTCGCGGGCGTCGCCGACGGGCCGGACCGGCTCCTGGTCGGATACGACGGTGACCGGCCCGTCGCGGTGCTGGTCTTCTGCGACAACCGGTTCGGGCTCAAGGCGCACTGGTGTGTGCTGAAGCGGGTGATGGTCCACCCGGACACCCAGGGCACGGGCTGCGGGTCGGCGCTGATGCGCGAGGCAGCGCGGCTGGGCCGCGAGATGGGCCACGAGGCGCTGCACGTGACGGTGCGCGACGGGTTGGGGTTGGACGGGTTCTACCGCCGCCTCGGGTACCGGGAGGTCGGCCGACTGCCGGGCGCGCTGCGGGTGGCGCCGGGCGACGACCGCGACGAGATCCTCATGTGGCTGGACCTGACGCCGACCGGCTGAGGGATAGGGAACCGGAGCGCCGCTGACGGCTCAGCCGCACCAGCGGGCGGTCGCCCCGGCGGGCCGCGTGGAGGGTCCGTCGGCGGCCGGGGTGGCCGGCGCGTTCGCCACGGCCACCTTGTCGGCGCGGCGGGCCGGTGTCGGCGTGCCGTTGGGTCGGGCGACCGGCGGACGGGTCGTCGTGGGCGGACGCGTGGTCGCGGCGACGACGCCGCGCTCGTACATCCGCACCACGCTCGTCTGCACCTGTCCCGGCGTCATGCGGATGCCGGAGACGGTGACCCGGTGTCCGTACACGTCGCTGACCCGCAGGCTGTACGGGCCGGGGCCCGCGCCGGAGGCGAGCAGCCAGTAGTTGTAGTCCTGCCGGGCGGTTGCCCGCCACGGGCCGCTGGTGCCCTGGCGCACCTCGACGGCGCGCAGGGGGTTGCCGTGGTTGCCGATCCGGACGGCGAACCAGAACTGCGACGCGCCCTCCTTGATGCGGAAGGTCAGCGGGCCGGGCAGCGGCGGGTTGACGACCGCGCGGTAGGTGACCTGGACGAGCCCCTGGACCGGGTCGGCGATCCGGGCGAACGCCTCCCGGGACAGATCGAGGTGTCCGGGCTCGCACTCCGGGCACTGGTCCATGATCAGTACTCGGACGGTGCCCTTCGGGCCGGTGACGTCGAGGAAACCGCCGCAGGCGGCGCCCGCGGCGTACTCGGTGGGGCCGAGGGCGACGTAGAGCCGGTTGGCCGGCACGGCCGGGTTCGAGCAGTTGCCGCCGGCGCCCTTCGAGTCGTAGAAGGTCGCCTTGCCGCTGTGGGTGGCGGTGCCGGTGGGTGGCGCGGCGGCGAGCGTCCGCCCGGCGGCGCAGGCCGGGGCGGAGCCGGACCGCAGGGCCAGGGTGAGTCCGAGGGCCGCCGCGAGCACGGTGACGCCGGTGGCGACCAGCCAGGGCACCGGCCCGGACGAGGACGCGGGCCGATCGTCCGGAGCGCGGTCCAGGTCGAGGTCGATGTCGACGTCCTTGACGGCGAGGGCGGGATCCTCGACGCCGCCGGGAGCGCTTCCGTCGGTCACGTCGCGATGCTGCCGGAACGGCGTACGGCCGGACAAGGCGGCTAAGCGAAAGCTAAGAGAGCATCGACGGACGGTGACGAGCCCACCGCTGGCCGGTCAGGGTTCGACGACGAGCGGGTCGCCGATCCGTATCGGTCCACTGTCGACGGGCACCACGTTCAGTCCGAACAGCAGCTTCTGACGGATGTTGCGGTGGCGGCCGAGGGTGCGCAGGGGCTCCTTGGCGCGTACCCCGGTCTCCTGGTCGGTGGTGGTGACCACGCAGCGGTCGCACGGCCCGGCGGCGCGCAGCCGCACGTCGCCGACGCGCAGCGACCGGCCCGCCCACCCGTCCTCGGCCCAGGCCGGCGCGCCGTCGACGACCAGGTTGGGCCGGAATCGCGTCATCGGCACCGGCTCCTCCCCCGCGTCGGCGAGCCAGCCGTTGAGGGCGTCGAGGGAACCGGTGCTGGTCAGCAGCAGCGGGTAGGCATCGGCGAAGCTGACCTGGTCGCCGGTGTCGTACTCGCGATCGGCGGCGGGCAGGTGTCGCGTCGGACTGGCCAACCAGACCAGCCGGACGGGACGGCCGAGGAGCGCGCCGAGCCAGGCGTCAGCGGCCGGGCCGGCGGGCAGCGCGGGGACCGAGGTCGTCCGGCTGCGGAAGGTCCGCACCCGCACCGGCTCGCTGGCGGCCGGCTCCGGCACGTCGAGGTCGGGCCTGGTGTCGGCGCGCAGCACCAGGCCGCCCGGGCGCACGCTGGCCCGCAGAGCGACCAGGCGGGTCGTGTCCCGCTGGGTGACGCCGACGCCGTCGGCGTCCACCACCATCCAGCGTCGGTCGCCGGCCAGGCCCCACGGCTGCACGAACGCGCCGTCGTGGTCGAGCCGGTGACAACCCTTGACGGGGTACGTGTGGATCGAGGTCAGCCGCACCAGTCGATGCTGACACAAGGAGCGTCGGCGATGGGATCAGGCACCCTGCCCGGCATCGCCGCGGGCGGATCCCGCTTCACCGTCCTCACTGGAACACCACCTGGCGACGAGAGATCAGTCGCCTGGCAACGACCGTCGTCGGATCTGTGGGTCGAGAGGCGGATTCGTTGGCACGGACGGGGGTACATGGCGTGGACCGCAATCAGTAGCATCGCCGCATGCAGTATCGCCAGGAGCACGTCGAGCCCGACACCCAGTCCGTCGAGGCGCAGCCGCCGACCGAGTCGACTGAGCCAACCGAGGGCGTGCCTCCGCGGCGACGCCGGTGGCGGAAGATCGTTCTGATCACCGTGGTGGTCCTGGTGTTGATCGCGGGTGGCGGCGTCGTCGCCGGTGGGCTCTACTACCGTTCGATCAGCTCTGGGATCGAGCGGGTCGACGCTTTCGGAGAGGTGCCGGAGGCCTCTCGGCCCCAGGTCGTCGCAAAGGGCGCCATGAACATCATGATCCTGGGCAGCGACTCACGCGACCCGGACAACAGCTCCGGCTCCCGAACCGACACCATCATCCTGGCCCACCTTCCGAAGGACCGGCAGAGCGCCCAACTCATCGCGATCCCCCGCGACAGTTGGGTGAGCGTGCCGGAATCGCCGCAGGGGCGCGGCGGCCGCGACGCCAAGATCAATGCGGCGTTCGCGTGGGGCGGGGTTCCCCTGATGGTGCAGACCATCGAGAAGTTCACGGGCGTACGCGTTGACCACGTGGCAATGGTCGACTTCGCGGGCTTCAAGGAGATCGTGGACGCCCTCGGCGGCATCGACGTCACCGTGGACAAGGCCTTCACGTCGAGACATTCACTGAACCCTGACGGGCGGCGCGAGTTCGCCGCGGGGCCACAGACGATGGACGGGGCGACCGCACTGGACTACGCCCGCGAGCGCTACGCCTTCGCCGACGGCGATTTCTCGCGGATCAAGCACCAGCAGCAGGTCATCAAGGCGATCCTGGACAAGGCCGCTTCCGGCGGCACGCTCGCCAGTCCCACCAAGCTCAACTCGTTTGTCCGGGCGACCGCCAACGCCGTCGCGGTCGACAAGTCGATGTCCCTGGTAGATCTCGCGATGGAGCTGCGGCACCTTCGCAGCGGTCAGCTCGGGTTCTTTACCTGTCCCACCAAGGGCACCGGCCAGGTGGGCAGTGAGAGCATCGTGGTTGTCGACAAGACGAGGGCCGCCCGTGTCTTCGACGCGGTTCGTCGTGACGCTGCCGCGGAGATCACCAACGCAGCGAAGTAGGCAGATGGATTAAACTCTTCGTCCAATGCCGACGGATCTGCCCCGGTCGTATTCTGCCTTCGGTTCTTTGGCTCGGCCCAACGGCCGGTCGAAGGATATCGGGGGAAAGGGTCGACCATGTCAGGTCACGCGACGACAAGCCGTTCCAGCTGGCCAGGTTCACACCCGCGGGAGACGGGGCCGCCGCCGGTGACGCCGGCCGGGCCGCCGGTGCCCGGCGCAGCTAGGACCGTACCCGCACCCCGGCCGGCGCCGGGCATGGACACTACGGCTGTCCTGCCGTACGCCGGGTCCCAGACATCGTCCCGGACCCGGCGGCTGCGAGCTTGGATGATCACGTTTCCGATCGACGCCGCGGCGCTTCTCTTTCCACTGCTGCTCTCGCAGGCCTACTGGCGCGGCACCCTCGTCAATGCCGGACTCGCCATGGCGATCTTCGCCACCGGTGGGCTCTACCATGCCCGCCGGCACGTGAGTTTCCTCGACGAGGTGCCGAGCATCGCCGGCCGACTGCTGGCCTCGGCGGCTGTGGTAGCCATCATCGCAGCGGAGCGTCATTCCTCGGTCGAGTACGTCGGCGGCTTCATGCGCGGCGTCGCCATCTCCGCCAGCCTGGTGATCGTCGGTCGAGCGTTCAGCAGGGCCCTCACCATCGTGGTCCGCAAGCGTCGCTGGGTCGAGCACAACGCGATCATCATCGGCAGCGGTCCGGTCGCCCTCGAACTGGCCCGGCTGCTACGCCGCTACCCGCGGTACGGCCTGCGTTTCGTCGGCTGCGTCGACGTCCCCCAGCCGGACGGCAACGCGCTGCCCCTGCTCGGCGGGTTGAGCGACCTGGAGAAGTTGGTCCGGGTGTTGCAGTGCGAGGTCCTGGTCATCGCCGACCCGGACTGCTCGGAGTCCGTGCTGATGGAAACCCTCCTGCTGCCGCACAGCTCGCGCTGCGACCTGTGGGAGGTCCCGCGCCTGTGGGGCTCCCGCTCGCAGGGCGGGTACCCCGACCACATCGGGGCCATTCCCATCGTGCGGGTAGGTGACATTTCCCTGACCGGTCCCCGCTGGGCGGTCAAGCGGGCATCGGACATCCTGTTCGCCTGCGTGGCCCTTATCGTGCTGAGCCCGCTGTTGCTGCTGTGCGCGCTCGCGACACTCCTCGACGGCGGGCCGGGGATCTTCTTCCACCAGGAGCGCATCGGCCGGTACGGAAAGCCGTTCAAGGTGGTCAAGTTCCGTTCGATGCGTCCGGTCGACGAGACGGAGTCGCAGACGAACTGGTCCATCGCGTACGACCAGCGGGTCGGTCCGATCGGACGGTTCATGCGTCGCACCTCTCTCGACGAGCTTCCACAGCTGTGGAACATCCTGCGCGGCGATATGAGCGTGGTCGGGCCACGACCCGAACGGCCGCACTTCGTCGAGAAGTTCTCGGCGGAGTACCCGCGCTATGCGATGCGGCACCGGGTTCCGGTGGGGCTCACCGGGCTCGCGCAGGTCAGTGGTCTGCGCGGGGACACGCCCATTTCCGATCGGGCTCGGTTCGACAATTACTACATCGAGAACTGGTCGCTCTGGTTGGACTGCAAGGTGGTGCTCCGCACCATCGCCGAGGTCTTCCGCGCGGGGGGCCGCTGACGTCCATCCGCGGTCTCACGTCAGGTCAGCCGCTGCCCAGGATCGGCAGCGACCGCGGCTCGTAACCCTCGAAGTACCGGCTCGGGTCTGCCTGCAACACCGAGTCGAGCACGCTGCCGAACACGTCGCGGAAATCGGTCGTGGCCTTCAGGTCACCCTGGTCCAGGTCCGTGAGACTCGGCTGCTCCCCGTAGATGCCACCCGTGACGCGGTGACCGAGGACGAACACCGGGCCGGCCGTGCCGTGGTCCGTACCGTCCGACGCGTTGGCGCGGACCCGGCGGCCGAACTCGCTGTAGACGACGACTGTCACCCGCCGACCGGCCTCGGAGCCCGCCATCCGCTCGACGAACGACGTGAGCGAGTCGTCGAGCTGCCGCAGCAGCAGTTCCTGGGTCGAGATCTCGTCGGCGTGAGTGTCGAAGCCACCGAGGCTCACCGAGTAGACCCGGGTGGGAACGCCCACCTCCACACACCTCGCGACGAGCGCCAACTGGGCGGGGAGGACGCTCTCGCCGCCCGTGCCGGTCGCCGGAACGGCCGGCTCGGTGTTCGCCTTGGGGGCTCCCGTGGCGTCGTCCGCGTCCCGCACGACTCGCTGCAGCTCAAGCAGGTCCGCGTAGGCGGCTGCGCCGCGGGCCTGCATCTCGGGCTCTCCGGGCTCGGGCCTGCCAAGATCGGCGACCAGACCGGCGTCGATCCAGGGTGGCAGATCAAGGCCCTGGTAGCTGATGCAGGAGCCGATCCGCCGTCGCCCCACCAACAGCGGCGGCAGTACCGGCTCGAAGCTGACCGCCGTCCCGACAGGGGCCTCGACGCTGTCCAGCCAGCGGCCGATCCAGCCGGTGGTGGCGGGATTCGTCGGGGCGCCCGTCTGCCAGATGTCCATGGATCGGAAGTGGCTGCGGTCGGGGCGTGGGTAGCCGACACCGGGGATGATTGCCAGACGCTTGTCGTCCCACAGCCTTTTCAGTCCGGTGAGCGCCGGGTTCAGGGCGAGCGCGTCCGTCAGGTGCAGCGTCCGCTCGGCGGGATACGCGAGGTCGGCCCGACTGTCGTGGTACACCGGATCGGCGTAGGGGATCACGGTGTTGAGGCCGTCGTTACCGCCGTACAACGTCACCAGCACGAGCGTCTCAGCGGCCGGCGCCTCGGCGTGGTCGGCGTCGTCCAGCAGCCGAGAGTATGCGAGCGCGCCGCTTCCGGCCGCGAGCGCCGCCGCGCCGGTGACTCCGGAGGCGAGCAGGAACCGACGTCGGGTCAGGGCATTCATCTCACGTCACCGCGTATTCGGGGCTGACCAGACCCAACGTCACCATGATGCGGGCGTTGTCCGCCCGCCGTAGGACGGCGTACGTCCGGTTGGTCCACCGGTCGACACAGAGCATCCCGGCGACGTCCTCCGGGCTGAGGCGGCCGAGGTGCAGTTGACTTGCCAATTTGCCGGCGAGGCTGAGTTTCAGCCGGGCCGCCGCGGAGGTGAGCCAGGCCGGGCCGGCTGGCCACCCGCCGACACTGGGCGGCGCGAAGGGACGTTGCCCCAGGCCACCCAGCCCGTCGACGAGTTGGATCAGCATGTCGCGGGGAAGGCTCGACGGCCGGAGCCCGACCTGGCGCATGGCGCCGACCAACCATTCGACGGGTTGCTTGACCATCGTGCCCGCGGTGGCGCGGAAGGCGTCGTCGGCGAAGAGAGCACGTAGCATCGCGTGCGGTACCGGGAACTCCGCGACCATCCGATTGCGGGTCGCCGGCGGAATCGGCTCGGTGGATGAGGCGTAGCGGAACCACAGCCGGGTCGCAATGAACTCGGCGCAGGCCGGCCGGCGCAGGAGCAGGTCGACGAGGCTGCGGGCGGTGAAGTTGGCGGTGCTGCCGAGGATCGTCTTGCTACCGGCGTCACAAGAATTCTCGTCGAGGACGAGGCGTCCGGCCTTCCGGTCCAACTTCCAGCCCGTCAACGCCCGGCCGGCCTCCTTCACGTCGTCCTCGGTGTACTGCCCGATGCCGAGCAGGAACAACTCGCAGAGTTCGCGGGCGAGGTTCTCGTTCGGGGCGTCCCGGGTGTTGTACTGCCCGTCGAGCCAGTACACGAGTGCCGGATCGACCACCATGCGGCGGGCCAGGTCGGCGAAGTTCGGGGCGAGACGCAGGGTGCGGTGCTGCGCGAGCATGAGTTGCGGGCTCTTGACCTTGCGGATGGAGGTCGCCCAGTGCCCGTGCCAGAAGAAGACAAGCTTCTCCACCGCCTGATGATCGGCCACCACCATCCGGTCCAGCCACCACCGCGTCAACTGCTCGGCCTGTGCCTCACGAGTCTTCTCCGCGGCCGCCCGCTGCCGGTCGCTCGGGTTGGACAGGTAGGCGTAGGGGTCGGGGCCGAGTTGCGGCACCGGGGCCGCCGTGGCCCCGATGTCGGGACCCGAGGGGGACGTCATCCGCAGGACCGTCGCCTCGTATCCGACCTGGATCGCGGCTGCCAGCTCGGCCGACGTGGGCCCGAAGCCCGCGCGGCGCAGGAGCAGCGCGACATCCTCCGTCATGGCTCCACGATAGGCGACGGACTGGCAGCGCAGTCCCCTGTGGTCGGTGCGCGGACGGGCGTCACGGCACCCTGCACGCTGCACGGTGTCCGGTAGCATCACCGGCCGTAGGGGGAACCGGTGTTCACGGTGATGGGTGGTTGGTCATGTCGGAGCAACCGCGCCCGAGCTTCGACGTCGCCGAATCCCTGCCCCGGCAGCCGACCGCGCGCGCGACCCCCGCGACTCTGACCGGCCGCTCCGTGGCGCTCGTGCACGAGTGGTTCGGTGCCACCGGTGGCTCTGAACAGGTGTTCCGGCACATCGCCGACCTCGTGCCGCAGGGCGAGCGGTTCGTGCTGTGGAAGGACCGGGATGCCAGCGAGCCGGGGCTTCGTGAGTCGTGGCTGTCCCGGACGCCGCTGCGGCACAGCAAGGCAGCCGCGCTGCCCCTGATGCCGCTGGTCTGGCGCACTCTCAGCCGGCGGCGGTTCGACGTGGTCATCTCGTCGAGCCACGCGTTCGCGCACACCGTCAAGCTGGGCGACCCTTCGACGACGACCCACCTCAGCTACGTGCACGCCCCGGCGCGCTACATCTGGAGTCCCGATTTCGATGGGCGGGGCTCCAATCCGTTGCTGACGATGCCCCGGCGGGTGCTGCAGGGGATCGACGTGCGCCTCAGCAACCACGTGCACGCGTACGCTGCCAACTCGCGGGAGGTGCAGGCGCGCATCCGGCGGTACTGGAGGCGTGACGCGGTGGTCATCAATCCGCCCGTGGACGTGGAATGGTTCGCCGCCGCCCCCACCGCCGACCGAGCCCAGGCGAGGGATTATCTGCTCGGGGTGGGGCGCTGGATCCCGTACAAGAACTTCGACCTCATCATCGCTATCGCGGAGGCGGCCCGGATGCCGCTCGTCCTCGCCGGGTCGGGTCCGCAGGAGGCCCAACTTCGCCAGCTGGCCGAACGGGCGAACGTTCCGGTCACCTTCGAGGTACGACCCGATCGGGAGCGACTGCGGCGGCTCTACTGGGGCGCACGGGCCCTGCTGTTCCCGGTGCACGAGGACTTCGGCATCATCCCCGTCGAGGCGCAGGCGTGCGGGACGCCGGTCGTGGGGCTGCGGCGGGGCGGTCTGCTGGAGACGGTGACCGACGGCTCGACGGGATTTCTGGTGGACTCGACCGACCCGGCGGACCACGTGGCCGGAATCCGGCGGCTCGGGGAACTCGCCGCCGACCGGGTGGCCGCACACGCCGTCACCTTCTCGGCGGCCCGTTTCGCCGCCGAGATGACCGTCTGGATCGACCATGAGTGCCGCTGAGCGGACCTCCTCGCAGCGGACGACGCGAATCGTCCACGTCAGCCACACGGCGCACCCGGGCGGAGCCGAGTTGGCCCTCGCCCGCCTCCTCGCCGCCGAGCCAGCGTGGACCGCGGCCCTCGTCACACCGTCGGAGGGGGACGCGTTCAACGGACTCGCCGCGCGCGGTGTGGCCGTCGACCAGCGGCTGCCCCAGCTTCCGGTCGGCGGCACCCGCAGCCGCAGCCCGATGCTGGCGGCCCGCTACCTCGCCTCGATCCGAGCCGCGAGCAATGTTCTGCGCGACAGCGCGCTGTTCCGTGCCGCCGATGTGATCCACGCCAACACGGCCGCCGCGGCGATCATCTCCGCGCTGGCGAACCGGGGCCGGTCGGTGCCCCTGGTGGTACATCTGCGGGACCTCGTGTCCACCGAGAGCATGGGACGGCTCGGCCACGCCGCCTTCACCCGGCTGGCGCTCCCCCACGCGGCCGGTGTTGTCGCCAACTCCCGCACGACGCTCGACTCCGCCACCGATCGGCTGCCACCCACGGCCCGCCGGGTCGTCCTGCAGAGCCCCACCGGCCTCCGGGACCGGGTCACCCGCCCGTGGATACGCGACGAGGTCCGCGCCGTCGGGATGGTCGGCCGACTTCAGCACTGGAAGGGTCAGCACGTCTTCCTAAGCGCGTTCGCCGAGGTCTTCAAGGGCACAGACGTCCGCGCGCACCTCGCGGGAGCGGCCCTGTTCGCCGAGGCCGCGTACGAGCAGCAGTTGCGCGCCCTCGCCGTCGAGCTGGGCATCGGGGACCAGGTCGTCTTCCTCGGGCACGTGGACGACGTGCCGGCGTTCGTGGACTCGGTCGACGTGCTCGTGCACGCGTCCATCCGGCCGGAACCCCTCGGCCAGAGCGTGTTGCAGGGCCTGGCTCGCGCCCGAGCGACCGTGGCGACCGAGGGCGGCGGCCCGAGTGAGTGGATCCACAACGGAGTCAACGGCCTGCTCGTCGCGCCCGACCGGCCGGAGGCGCTCGCTGCGGCATTGCGTACGCTCGCCGGTTCCCGCCAGGTTCGTCTCGAACTGGCGACCGGCGCGGCTGCGACGCCCGGTATCCTCTCCGATGCCGAGTGCGCGGCGGCTCATGCCACCTTCTTCGAGGCGTTCGCTGGCGTGGCATCGGCGAGAGGGCGATAGGCATGGCTCCCGGACACCCGCTGCGGATCGCATACGTGCTTCTGCGCGATCCGAGCTACAGCGAGACGTTCATCGGCTCCGAGATCGAGGCGGTCCGGGCTGCCGGTGCGACCGTCGAGGTGTTCGTGGCCCGTCAGGGTGGCCGGGAAGCCGAGGTGCGGCAGGCCGCCGGGAGGCTCCTGCGGCAGCCGCTCCGCTTCCGTGAGGACGTACGCGTCCTGGGTACGTCGTACCTGCCCCGGGCCGTCCTCGCGGCCGGCCACGCGGACCGCCTGGCCGGCCCGGTTGGCGACTTCAGGCCGGATGTGGTGCACACCCACTTCGTCAACCTGCCGACGGCTGTGGCAGCGCTGGTCGGCCGGCGGATCGGCGTACCGACGACGGCCATGGCGCACGCCGCCGACTTCCTCCTCGACCCCAACGGCGCCGCCCTGAATCGGCGACTGCAACTGCTCCGCCACCTCTTCGTGATCTCCCAGGCCACCGCGGCTCAGTTGACCGAGCGCGGCGCGAACCTGTCAACCGTCGATCACAGCGTCGTGCGGGCCGCATTCGACGGCGAGATCGTCGAACCGCGTCCCCCTCGGGGGGCCGCGGAGGTGACCCGCCTGGTCAGCGTGGCGCGTCTGGTGGAGAAGAAGGGCATCGACACGGCGATCGACGCGGTGGCCCGACTGGTGCGGGACGGCCTTGACGTGCGATACGACGTCTACGGCGACGGGCCGCTGCGGACCGCGCTCGGTCAACGGGTGGACGCCGCAGGCCTCACCGGCGTGGTCGTCCTGCACGGCGCCGTGAGCCACCAGGAAGCCACCAGAGCGTTGGTCGACGCCGACGTCGCGGTGCTGCCCTGCCGTCCCGCCGCTGACGGCGACCTGGACGGCATTCCGGTCTTCCTCATGGAGGCCGCAGGTCGGGGGGTGCCCGTCGCGACCACCGCCGTGTCCGGCATCCCGGAGCTGGTCGGTCCGGCCGACGGCTGGCAGGTTCCACCGGACGACCCGGGGGCGCTGGCCGAGGCGCTGGCGCAGCTCATCCGCGACCCACCGGAGCGGTGGCGGCGGGCCGTCAATCTCGGGGCCCGGCTGCGTGCGGAATTCTCCCCCGCGTTGCAGGCCCAGCGGCTGCTGTCCGCGTGGGGACCGCTCGCCGGGCACGCTGCCGACGTCCCACCCGGGACCTCCTTCGGGGAGGCGGTGGCATGGACCACCTGACGGTCGTCGTCACCTTCTTTCCGCTTCCGCAGGATCGGGGCGACCCGATCCGCGTCCTGATGATGTTGCGTGCACTGGCCTCGGTCCGGCCCTACACCCTGTTCGTGGTCCGCCGCCCGGACACGACCGACGAGCAGGTGGCGCAGCTGCGCGCCCTCCTGCCCGACGTCACCGTCCGGGCCTTCGACGCCACGCCCTACCGGATGAACCGACTCGGGCCCCTCGGTCGCTATCAGGAGTCGCTGCTCGACGGCATGCCACCATGGGTCCGCACCCGCTACAGCGAGGGTCTGCACGAGGCGCTGCGCGGCAGCGTCGGCTCCGGCCTGGCAATTGGCGAGGCCGCCGGGGCGTACCTGCGAGGGACCTCGCTTCGGTGGCACTGGGACAAGGCCAACGTGCTGGCGGCCAGCAGCCGGCAGGACGCCGACGAGGCGGTCGGCGTGGCACACCAGCTACGAGCGCGGTACCTGACGCGGATCTCCACTCGTTTCGAGAAACAGGCTTTGGGGAACGCGGCGACGGTCTCGGTGACCAGCGACGAGGAAGCAGCCCGCTTGGGAAGGGCATACGGTCGCCCCGCCGACTTCACCTTGCCCAGCTGCGTTCCGTTGCCCGACCGGCATCAGCGTTGTCCGGTCGAGGGCCACCTGCTCTGGCTCAGCAGCTTCTCGTACCACTCGAACCTGCTCGGTCTGCGGCGATTCCTCGCCGATGGTTGGCCTCGGCTGAGAGCGGCCGGGTTCACCCTCGAACTCGTCGGTTCGGGTCTCACGGATCCGGTGCGTGACAGTCTCGCCGAACACGACGGGTTGGAGATCACGGGTTGGGCACCCGACCTGGGTCCCGTACTGGCTCGGGCCCGGGCGGCGGTGGTGCCGCTGTGGAGCGGCGCCGGGGTCAAGCTCAAGACACTCACGCTCCTGGCACATGCGGTACCCGTCTTCAGCACCACGGTGGGTCGCGAGGGAATACCAGCGACCGGTGCCGTCCGCGTCGCCGACACGCCCGAAGGGCTCGCCGCCGAGCTTCTCGCCGCGAGCCCGGAGCAGTTGGACGGCATGGCCACGGAGGCGGTACGCCTGGTGCGGGAACGGTTCGCCGAGGCGCGCTTCGCGGACCAGTTGATCAGCTCGCTTGGCCGGCACGGCCTGCTCGATCACTCCATCCCCAACGAAGGCTCCTGATGTCCGCACGCAAACTGGTGTCCGCGTCCTTCGCGAACCTGTTGATCCCGATCAGTGGTCTGCTGGTCAGCCCGTTCCTGTCCCGTGAGCTCGGCCCGGAGGGCCGGGGCGTGTACGCGGCGCTGACGCTGCCCATCGTGGTGTGGGGTTGGATCGGGACGTACGGACTGCAGGATTCGCTCAGCTACCACATCAGGCAGGGGCGCCTGTCGAGTCGCGCCGCCGCGAGGGTCAGCCTGCTGGCGATGGCGCCGCTCAGCGTGCTCGCCGTCGGACTGCTGGTGGTGCTCGGCGTCGTGCTGTTCACGGACACCGACGAGTACCGTGAGTTCCTGGTGCTGGCGCTGTTCGCACCCCTGCACGTCCTGTCCAACCTGTTCATTGGCGCACTGACCGGCAACTCAGACATCCGAGGCTTGAACCTGGTCAAAGTTGTGCCGGCGCTGGTCCGCACCGGCCTCGTGGTCGTCGCGTGCCTGGCGTTCGAGCTGAACGCGTACCAGGCCGGGCTCATCTTCGCCGGCTCGGTCCTGGCCGGACTGGTCATCGGACTGGTACGGCTACGGAGCGCACGCGATACGCCGGCGGCGGAGCACGCCGCGCCGCGCGTGCCGACCGCCTCGCTCATCCGGTACGCCCTGGCCTGCCTGCCCGGTGTGCTGGCCGCGGTGTCCAGCGCGCGACTGGGCCAGATCATCGGTCTTCCGCTGATCGGCGCCCGCGAACTGGGCTACTACGCGGTCGCCGTGAGCGTCGCGGAGATCCCCATGGTGATCGCCACCGCGGCCCGGTCCATGCTGCTGGGCCGTCAGGCCAGCGGGGACACCCGCGCGGCCACGCAGGTCGCGCGGCTCGCCGTACTGGTATCCGGGATCGCGTGCGTAGGGCTGGCGCTCGTCGCCAGCGTCGCCGTGCCGCTGTTCTTCGGGGCCGCGTTCGAGCCGGCCGTCACGCCGACCATCATCCTGTGTGCCGCCACCGTTCTCTACACCTGCATGACCATCTACTCGGCGGCGCTCCTCGCGTACAACCGTCCCGGGTGGTCGTCCGCGGCGCTGGTCGCGGGCTCGGTGGCCGGGGTGGCGGCGCTTCTCGCGTTCGCACCGCTCGGCGCTGTCGGGGCGGCGGTGGCGAGTCTCGTCGGGTACGCCGTCACAATGATCATCGCGGCCGTTGGCGTTCGGCGCGTGTCGGAGCTGCGCTCGCTGCGGATGCTCACACTGCCGTACCACGATGACGTCCAACTCATCCGGAACAGGATTGCCATGGTGACAACTCGTCTGCGCCGGTTCATGGCGGCAGCTCCCGACCGGACCGAGGGCGGCTCGGAGAACCCGCGGGCGGAGGTGCCGCTCCTGGCTCGACTCATGAGCGTGGGACGCCGTCACGGGATCGGCACCGTCGGGGTGGCCGCTCTGATCGTCCTGGCGTGGCTGCGAATCGTGTCAGCACAGACGATGCACCTGCTCGTCGCGGGCCGGCCGACGTTCAACTCCCGCGAGGTGGTCGGATCGTCGGTCGGCGACCTGGCGGGCGACGGCCTGACGTTCCTGTTCCTGCTCCTGGCCGCCGGCCTGGCCGCACACGGCATCTGGCGGCGACGACCCACCTCGTACCGCTGGCTGTTGGTCGCTCTCGCCACTTTCGTGGCGCTCGAAATCGGTGGTCTGCTGCACGGGCACAGGCCCAGCGCCGTCGCGGCTGCCTTCCCGCTCGCGGCGATGGCGATCTGGGCGCAGCGGCCCAGGCCGGAGGTGCTGGGTGTCGTCGGCTTCCTGGGCGCGTTGACCGCCGCCGGCTCCATGCTCTTCGCCGTCGTCCGACCCGATCTGGCACTGCTCACCGGCGAGGCTGCCGGGGACAAGAAGGTGTTGTTGGGCGGCCTGCTCACCGGGCCGTACCTGCACTCGAACGTGCTGGGCCTGGCGCTGGCGCTCAGCGTCGCCTTCGTCTTCCTCCTACGTCGTCCGGCGCTGCGCTGGGCCTGCCTCGCCGTGATCCTCGGTGCCCTGGTCTGGACCGGCTCGCGGACCAGCCAGGTCGCCGCAGTGGCGGTCATCGGGGCGTACGTCCTCATCCGCCTGCTTCGGGGACGGAGCTGGCCGGCGTCGCTGGCTTTCGCGGCCGGGGCGTTGCTGGTGGGCGTCGTACCCCTGATCACCAGCGACCCGGCGAGCTTCAGCGAACGCGGCCGGATCTGGACGGTGCTGCTCGATCGTTGGGCCGAGAGCCCGGTCGCCGGGTGGGGCCAGGACGTCTTCCAGGAGCCGGCGGTCACTGCCGCTCTCGGAGGTCAGTTCAACCATGGACACAACGTCATGGTCCAGGTGCTCGTCGTCGGCGGCCTGCTGGCTCTCGTGCCGTTCCTGCTGCTGTGCTTCGTGGCGTGGCGGCGGGCCGCCGCGCTCTGTGGCGCTGGTCAACCGGTGCCGCTGCTCTTCCTGGTGGCCTTCGCACACGTGTCGTGGCTGGAGGCGTCGCATGTCTCGGCCACACTGACCGGATACGTGACCTGGCTACCGCTGCTGGTCATCGCCCTCACCGGGCCAGCGGCGACACCCGTGTCGCGCGATGTCGCCGCGGTGGCCCCGCCAGTGCCGTCGGCTGAGCCGACGGTGGTCGAGCGGCCGGAGTCGGAGACGGTCGAGCCGCCTGCGCTGCTGCCGTAGCCCGGGTACCGGGCCGGCGGCGTCAGAACAGGGTGACGTCGCGCAGATAGTTACCGACGCGACGGAGCCGGTTGGCGCCGTCCACCGGCGCGGTCATCCGGAACACGAGCTGGTGGTCGAGACGGCCGCTTTCGCCGCCTCGCCAGTAGGCGACGATCACGAGGCCGTAGCGCTGCTCACCGTCAATTTTCAGCTGGCTGGACTCGGCGTAGGTGACGTTCGTTCCGCCGCTCATCCACTGCAGGCTCCACGCGTCCTCGGCCTGGCGCATGCTCGCCTGCCGCCGCGCGTCGCAGGGCTCCAGGCAGTCGCGCACGACAAGCTCGCCGCCGATCGCCGTGGGGCCACCCGCCGGTGTACCGCAGTTGTACTTGACGAATCCTTCGGCGCGGCCGGCGAGCGTGCAGCCCCAGTCCATCGGTACCTTGATCGGGAAGGTGAGGCCTTCCAGCCCGGTCAGGGTGCGGACGTTGTCGCGATCGGTGAACTTTGGCCACTGTGCCGGCCAGGCGCCTGCCTGCGGGGGCTCGACCCCGGGCGACTGCGGTGGCGACGTCGGCACCGTCGGCGGCACGGCGACGGCACTCGGGCTGGCGGCCACGTCCTTCGGGTCGTCGTCTCCGTTGGTCCAGATGAGAAGACCTCCTGCGCCAGCGAGCACCACCAGCACCAGCGCGGCGACGCCGATCCACAGGCCGGTACGCCGAGGCGGCGGCGCAGACGGGGTGATGCGGCGTACGGGCGCGGCGAACGGGTCGGCCGGCGGCACCACCGGGCGGGTCTGCGCGATCGGTGGCGCCGGGACCTCGACGGGGTCGCCCGCGGTCGGGTCCGTCGCGGGGGGCGACGTGGGGGCGCCCGAGACCGGTTGCGGGGAAGCGGACACCGGGTTCGCGTGCACGGCCCACGGCGCGTGCGGCATGTCGGACACCGGGCCGGACGCGCCGGAGACCGGCGACGGGCTGGACACCGGCGTGCCGGACACCGGGGTACTGGAGACGGGGGTACTGGAGACCGGCGTACCGGACACGGGCATACCGGAGACCGGCGACGTCGACACCGGGGCGGCGGAGACCGGGGGCGCGGAGACCGGCGGCGCCTGGGCGGGCGTGTATTCCACGCCCAGGGCGCGGAAGAGCTTCTCGGCGCCGGGGCCCGCCTCGGCGGGATACGCGACCCAGGGCGCGGTGGCCGAGAAGTCGGCGTACGCGAACGACATCGCACCGGGGCCCTGGGCCAGGGAGTTGGCCGTACCGGCGAACGCCTCCCGCCAACCCGCGGTCCCGGCGACGGCGGCGTCGAGCACCGCGACCGTCACGAGTCGCCCGTGTTCGTCGATGGCAGCCCACGCCTTGCCGACCGGAGATCCGCCCAGCGCGTGGGTGAACCGGTAGGGGCCTTCCGGCTGCATCCGCAACTCCTCTGTCCAACCGCCGTGCGGATCCTACAATCACCGCTCCAGCGCGGTGCGTCACCGTTGGGACCACCAACCAGGGCAATAACCATCGAATCGGCTGATGTCACGTCCTCGATAGTCCGCGATGTGTCCGACCGGTCGATCATTGCCTCTGAAAGTTTTCATGCATAGAGTCGAAGCGTGAATGACAGCGCTGCCGAGGCGACGGCCGAGCAGGTCCTCGACCTGTTCGACGGGGTACGGCTCACTCCGACCCAGCGCCGGATCGCGCACTGTCTCGTGCAGCACGCGCCGACCGTCGCGTACCTCTCCGCCGCGGAGGTCGCCGAGCTGGCCGGGGTCAGCCAGCCCTCGGTCACCCGCTTCGCCGTCGCGCTCGGCCACGACGGCTATCCGGCGCTGCGCCGCCGCCTGCGGGACCTCACCGCCCGCACCACCGGCGGCCCGGCGGACACCGCCAACGAGCTCCAGCAGGCGGTACGCGCCGAGATGGGCAACCTGGACCGGCTGGCCGGACAGCTCGCCGACACCGGTCGGATCGCCGAGACCGGTCGGCTGCTCGCGTCCAGCCGGCCGCTGCCGGTGCTCGGCCTGCGGGCCGCCGCGCCGCTGGCCGCGTACTTCGCCTACTTCGCCGCGAAGGTCCACCCGGACGTGCGGGTGCTCAACGACGGGGGCAGCCTGCTCACCGACCGGCTGGAGCAGGCCGCCGAGGCCGGGGCGTCCGCCGTGCTCGCCTTCGTGCTGCCCCGCTACCCCCGGGAGACCCTGGACGCCCTGCGCGACGCGCGTGCCGCCGGGCTGACCGTCGTGGCGATCACCGACTCGCCGGTCAGCCCGGCCACCGAACACGCCGACGTGGTGCTGCCGGCCGCCGTCGGCGCCCAACTCGTCTTCGACCTGCACACCGCCCCGATGACCCTGGCGATGGTCCTGTTGCAGGCGATCTGCGACGCCGCGCCGGCCGACACCCAGCGCCGCCTGGAGGCGTTCGAAGCCTCCGCGGCCCGCCGACAGTTGTTCCTCGGATGAGGAGGAGACCGGAGATGACCCAGCCCATCCGTGCCGCACGGGGCAGCCAGCTCACCGCCCGTGGGTGGCAGCAGGAGGCCGCCCTGCGGATGCTGATGAACAACCTCGATCCGGAGGTGGCCGAACGCCCCGACGACCTGGTGGTCTACGGCGGGACCGGAAAGGCGGCGCGGGACTGGCCGTCGTACCACGCGTTGGTGCGTACGCTGACCGACCTGCGCGCGGACGAGACGATGCTCGTGCAGTCCGGACGGCCGGTCGGCGTGATGCGGACGCACGAGTGGGCGCCCCGGGTGCTGCTGGCGAACTCCAACCTGGTCGGTGACTGGGCGACCTGGCCCGAGTTCCGTCGCCTGGAGCAGCTCGGGCTGACCATGTACGGGCAGATGACGGCCGGCTCGTGGATCTACATCGGCACGCAGGGCATCCTCCAGGGCACCTACGAGACGTTCGCCGCCGTGGCCGCCAAGAGGTTCGGCGGCACCCTGGCCGGGACGCTGACTCTCACCGCCGGCTGCGGCGGAATGGGTGGCGCGCAGCCCCTCGCGGTCACCATGAACGACGGCGTCTGCCTGATCGTCGACGTCGACCGCACCCGTCTGGACCGCCGGGTGCACGACCGCTACCTGGACGAGGTGGCCGACTCCCTGGACGACGCGGTCGCGCGGGTCCGCGCGGCGAAGCGGGACCGGCGCGCGTTGAGCGTCGGGGTCGTCGGCAACGCCGCCGAGGTCTTCCCGGAACTGCTGGGCCGGGGCGTCGAGATCGACATCGTGACCGACCAGACCAGCGCGCACGACCCTCTGGCGTACCTGCCGGTGGGCGTCGAGCTGGCCGACTCCCGGGACTACGCCGCCGCGAAGCCGGCCGAGTTCACCGATCGGGCCCGCGCGTCGATGGCGCGGCACGTCGAGGCGATGGTCGGGTTCCTCGACGCCGGGGCCGAGGTCTTCGACTACGGCAACTCGATCCGGGGCGAGGCGCAGCTCGGCGGCTACCAGCGGGCGTTCGACTTCCCGGGCTTCGTACCCGCGTACATCCGTCCGCTGTTCTGCGAAGGTCGGGGCCCGTTCCGGTGGGCGGCGCTCTCCGGCGACCCGGCCGACATCGCCGCCACCGACCGGGCCATCCTCGACCTGTTCCCGGAGAACGAGTCCCTGGCCCGCTGGATCAAGCTGGCCGGCGAGCGGGTCGCGTTCCAGGGCCTGCCGGCCCGGATCTGCTGGCTCGGCCAGGGCGAACGCGACCGGGCGGGCGTGCGGTTCAACGACATGGTCGCCTCCGGTGAGCTCTCCGCACCGGTGGTGATCGGCCGGGACCATCTGGACACCGGCAGCGTCGCGAGCCCGTACCGGGAGACCGAACAGATGGCCGACGGCTCCGACGCGATCGCGGACTGGCCGCTGCTGAACGCGCTGGTCAACACCGCCAGCGGGGCGTCCTGGGTGTCCATCCACCACGGCGGTGGGGTGGGCATCGGCCGGTCGATCCACGCCGGGCAGGTCTGCGTGGCCGACGGCACCGCCCTGGCCGGCCAGAAGATCGAGCGGGTGCTCACCAACGACCCCGCGATGGGCGTCATCCGGCACGTCGACGCCGGCTACGACAGCGCCCGCGAGGTCGCCGAGCGCACCGGCGTCCGGGTGCCCATGACCGAAGGTGAGAACACGTGAGCGCGAGGAGTGCAGCGCAGCGGAGCCCCGCCGTCGCGAACGACGGAGGTGCCGCCAGTGACGACCTGCCCGGCCGGTTCCGGGAGCTGTGGGACGAGATCGCGCCGGTCGGGCGGGACGCCGACAGCGGCGGCTACCTGCGGTACGCGCTGACCGAGCCGGAACGCGAACTGCGGGCCTGGTTCCGGGCGCAGGCCGACCGTCGCGGCCTGCCGGTCACCGACGACGGCAACGGCAACCTGTTCGCCCACTGGGGTGACCCCGAGGGCACGGACGCCGTGCTCACCGGCAGTCACTTCGACTCGGTGCCGCACGGCGGGGCGTACGACGGGCCGCTCGGCATCGTCAGCGCGTTCCTCGCCGTGGACGAGCTGCGCGCCGCCGGTGTCACCCCCGTCCGGCCGCTGGTGGTGGCCGCGTTCGTGGAGGAGGAGGGCGCTCGCTTCGGCGTACCCTGCCTGGGGTCGCGGCTGCTCACCGGCGTGCTGGCGGCCGACCGCGCGGCCGGCCTGCGCGACGCGGCCGGGGTGAGCTTCGCCGACGCGCTCGGCGGGCGGCCGGCGGGCGCCCGCCCGGAGCTGCTGGGCCGGTTCGGCGCGTTCGTGGAGTTGCACGTCGAGCAGGGCCGCGCGCTCGTGGACGCGGACGCGCCGGTGGGGGTGGCGAGCGCGATCTGGCCGCACGGCCGCTGGCGATTCGACGTGGTCGGCGAGGGCAACCACGCGGGTACGACGCGGATGGCCGACCGCCGCGACCCGATGCTCACCTACGCGTTCGGGGTGCTGGCCGCCAACAAGGAGGCCCGGCTGCGTGGCGCGCACGCCACCGTGGGCCGGGTCGCCGTGGAACCCAACGCCACCAACGCGATCCCGTCGAGGGTGACCGGCTGGCTGGACGCGCGCGCCGCCGACCCGGAGACCCTGACCGGGCTGGTCGACGCGGTCCGGGCCAAGCTCGCCGAGCGGGCCCGCCGCGACGGCACGGAGGTGCTGGTGACCGAGGAGTCGGTGACCCCGCTGGTCGCCTTCGACGGCGACCTGGCCGCCCGGCTGGCGACGCTGCTCGACGCGCCGGTGCTGCCCACGGGCGCGGGACACGACGCCGGGGTGCTCGCGGCGTACCTGCCCACGGCGATGCTGTTCGTGCGCAACCCGACCGGGGTGTCGCACTCCCCCGCCGAGTCCGCGAGCGACGACGACTGCGCGGCCGGGGTGCGCGCGCTGGCCCGCGTGCTCGAGGAGCTGACGTGTCGCTGACCGCCACCCGCTGGCTCGCCGAGTACGCCTGGCTGCCGGCGCACGCCGAGCCCACGCCCGACGTGCTGATCGAGGTCGAGGACGGACGGATCAGCGCGGTGACGCCGCTGACCCCCGGGAGCCGGCCGCCGTCCGGGGTCGACGTGTACGCCGACGCCGTGCCGCTGCCCGGCCTGACCCTGCCGGGCCTGGCGAACGCGCACTCGCACGCCTTCCACCGGGCCCTGCGGGGGCGCACGCACGGCGGGCGGGGCGACTTCTTCTCCTGGCGGGACCGCATGTACGCGGTCGCGGACCGGCTCGACCCGGACACCTACCTGGCGCTGGCCCGGGCGGCGTACGCCGAGATGGCGCTCGCGGGGATCACCTGCGTGGGCGAGTTCCACTACCTGCACCACCGGCCCGACGGCGGGGCGTACGACGATCCGAACGCGATGGGCGCGGCGCTGGTCGAGGCCGCCGCGCACGCGGGGGTCCGGCTCACCCTGCTGGACACCTGCTACCTCACCTCCACGGTGGACGGTCAGCCGCTCGCCGGGCCGCAGCGGCGCTTCGGCGACGGCGACGCGGCCGGTTGGGCGCGACGGGCGGCGGCGTTCCAGCCCACGGACTCCCACGTGCGGGTCGGCGCGGCCGTGCACTCGGTCCGGGCGGTCCCCGCCGACCAGCTCCGCGCGGTCGCCGACTGGGCCCGCGAGCGGCAGGCTCCGCTGCACGTGCACCTCTCCGAGCAGCCGGCCGAGAACGACGAGTGCCGGGCCGTGCACGGGCGTACGCCCACCGCGCTGCTCGCGGACCACGGAGTGCTCGGGCCGGACACCACCGCCGTCCACGCCACCCATCCGACCAGCGCGGACCTGACGCTGCTCGCCGACAGCCGGACCGGCGTGTGCCTCTGCCCCACCACCGAGCGGGACCTCGCCGACGGCATCGGTCCGGCCCGCCGAATGGCCGACGCGGGTATCCGGCTGAGCCTGGGCAGCGACAGTCACGCCGTGGTCGACCTGTTCGAGGAGGCCCGTGCCGTGGAGCTGGACGAGCGGCTACGCACCCGGCGGCGCGGCCACTTCACCCCGGTCGACCTGTTCACCGCGGCGACCGCCGCCGGGCACGCCGCGCTGGGATGGACCGACGCCGGTCGGATCGCCGCCGGCGCCCGCGCCGACCTGGTGACGGTACGGCTCGACAGCGCCCGCACCGCCGGCGTACCCCCGGTGGGGGCGTTCTTCGCAGCCGTCGCGGCGGACGTCGACCAGGTCGTGGTGGATGGCCGCGTGGTGGTGGCCGAGGGCCGGCACCTGAGCGTCGACGTGCCGGCCGAGCTGTCGGCGTCGATCGAGGCGGTGACCCCCTCATGAGCAGCCTGCTCGTCGACAACATCGGGGAGCTGGTCACCAACGGCGTCGGCGCGGATCCGCTGGGCATCCGCCGCAGGGCGGCCGTGCTCGTCGAGGAGGATCGGGTGGCCTGGGTCGGGCCCGCCGCGTACGCGCCGGCCGCCGACCACCGGATCGACGTCGGCGGGGCCGCCGTACTGCCCGGCTTCGTGGACAGCCACGCCCACCTGGTCTTCGCCGGGGACCGGGCCGGCGAGTTCGCCGCGCGGATGGCCGGCGAGCCGTACACCGGCGGCGGCATCCGGACCACCGTGGGCGCGACCCGGGCCGCCACCGACGACGAGCTGCGGACCACCGTGCGCCGGCTACGCGGGGAGGCGCTGCGCCAGGGCACCACGACCATGGAGATCAAGAGTGGGTACGGGCTGAACGTCGCCGACGAGGCCCGCTCGCTGCGGATCGCCGCCGAGACCAGCAGTGAGACCACCTTCCTGGGCGCGCACGTGGTCCCCGCCGAGTACGCCGACCGGCCGGACGACTACGTCGGGCTGGTCTGCGGGCCGATGCTGGCCGCCGCCGCGCCGTACGCGAAGTGGATCGACGTGTTCTGCGAGCGGGGCGCCTTCGACGTCGACCACGCCCGCGCCATCCTCGCCTGCGGGCAGGCCGTCGGGCTGGGCGTACGGCTGCACGCCAACCAGCTCGGCCCCGGGCCGGGTGTGCAGCTCGGGGTGGAGCTGGGCGCGGCCAGCGTCGACCACTGCACCCACCTGAGCGACGCCGACGTCGACGCGCTGGCCGGCACGGCCCAGACCGACGGGTTCGGGACCACCACCGTCGCCACCCTGCTCCCCGGTGCCGAGTTCTCCACCCGGTCGCCGTACCCGGACGCCCGCCGGCTGCTCGACGCCGGTGTGACCGTCGCCCTGGCGACGGACTGCAACCCCGGATCGTCGTACACCTCGTCGATGCCCTTCTGCATCGCCCTCGCGGTCCGCGAGATGCGGATGACCCCGGCGGAGGCGGTCTGGGCCGCCACCGCCGGTGGCGCGCGGGCGCTGCGCCGCGACGACATCGGCGTGCTCACGCCCGGTGCGCGGGCCGACCTCGTCGTCCTGGACGCGCCGTCCTACCTGCACCTGGCCTACCGGCCCGGTGTCCCCCTGATCCGCCAGGTAATTCGCAACGGAGTACCGCAGTGACGAACGTGACCATCCAACCAACCGGGATCACCGCCGACGACGTGCTCGCGGTGGCCCGCGGCACCGCCACGGTGGTCCTCGACCCGGCCGCCCGGGACGCGATGGCGACCAGCCGCGCGATCGTGGACGGCATCGAGGCCGCCGGACGACCGGTGTACGGCGTATCGACCGGGTTCGGGGCGCTGGCGAACACGTTCGTCGCCCCCGAGCGGCGGGCCGAGCTGCAACACGCGCTGATCCGCTCGCACGCCGCCGGGGTGGGCGCACCGATGCCCCGCGAGGTGGTACGCGCCATGATGCTGCTGCGCGTACGCTCGCTCGCCCTGGGCCGCTCCGGGGTCCGGCCGCTGGTCGCCGATGCCCTCGTCGACCTGCTCAACCACGACGTCACCCCGTGGGTGCCGGAGCACGGCTCGCTGGGCGCGTCCGGCGACCTGGCGCCGCTGGCGCACTGCGCGCTGGTGCTGCTCGGTGAGGGCTGGGTGCTCGGCCCGGCCGGCGAGCGGCAGGACGCGGCCGACGTGCTGGCCGCCAACGGGCTCAAGCCGATCGAGCTGGCCGCCAAGGAGGGGCTGGCGCTGATCAACGGCACCGACGGCATGCTCGGCATGCTGCTGCTGGCCATCCACGACGCGGCGCACCTCTTCGCGATGGCGGACGTGACCGCGGCGCTGGCCATCGAGGCGATGCTCGGCTCGGAGCGGCCGTTCCTGCCCGAGCTGCACGCCATCCGACCGCACCCCGGTCAGGCGACGTCGGCGGCGAACATCCACCGGCTGTTGCAGGATTCGCGGGTCATGGACTCGCACCGCGACGACCTGGCGCACGCCGTGCAGGACGCGTACTCGATGCGCTGCGCGCCGCAGGTGGCCGGCGCGGCCCGCGACACCCTGGACTTCGTCCGCACGGTCGCCGGCCGGGAGCTGGTGTCCGTGGTGGACAACCCGGTGGTGCTGCCGGACGGTCGGGTCGAGTCGACGGGAAACTTCCACGGCGCTCCGCTCGGTTTCGCCGCCGACTTCCTCGCCATCGCCGCCGCCGAGGTCGGCGCGATCGCCGAGCGGCGGGTGGACCGACTGCTCGACGTGACCCGCTCCCGGGAGCTGCCGGCGTTCCTCTCCCCCGACGCCGGGGTCAACTCCGGGCTGATGATCGCCCAGTACACGGCGGCCGGCATCGTCGCCGAGAACCGGCGGCTGGCCGCGCCCGCGTCGGTGGACTCGCTGCCCACCAGCGGCATGCAGGAGGACCACGTCTCGATGGGCTGGGCGGGGGCCAAGAAGCTGCGTACCGTGCTGGACAACCTGACCAGCCTGCTCGCGGTCGAGCTGCTGGCCGGCGTACGTGGCCTGCAACTGCGCGAACCGCTGGTGCCGTCGCCCGCCGGGCGGGCCGCCGTCGCCGCCCTCGGTGCGACGGCCGGCGACCCCGGCCCGGACGTGTTCCTCGCCCCGGTGATGGAGGCGGCCCGTGCCGTCGTCGCCGGCCCCGAGCTGCGCGCCGCCATCGAGCGGGAGATCGGCCCGCTGGGCTGACCTCCACGGGTCACTGCCGTCCGCCGCGGGTCAGGCGGCGGGCGGCAGGACCTCGCGCCCGTCAGTTGGCGGGCGGCAGGACCTCGCGCCCGTCAGGCGGCGGGCGGCAGGACCTTGGCGACCAGCTTGGCCAGCTCCCGCAGCGCCTTGCCCCGGTGGCTGACCGCGTCCTTCTCGGCCGGGGTCAGCTCGGCGTTGGTCCGCTCCTGGCCGTCGCCCAGGAAGATGGGGTCGTACCCGAACCCGCCGTCGCCACGCGGCGCGCGCAGCACCCGACCGGGCTGCCGGCCGTCGACCAGGTGCTCCTTGCCGCCGGGCAGCACCAGCGCCACCGTGCAGACGAAGGACGCCGCCCGGTGCTCGTCCGGCACGTCGGCGATCTGGTCCAGCACGAGCTGGAGATTGGCCTGGTCGTCGCCGTGCTTACCGGCCCACCGGGCACTGAACACCCCGGGCATGCCGTTCAGCGCGTCCACGGCGATGCCCGAGTCGTCGGCGATGGTCGGCAACCCGGTCCGGCGGCAGCCCTCCCGCGCCTTGATCAGCGCGTTCTCGCCGAAGGTGAGGCCGGTCTCGGGCAGCTCCGGGTACTCCTCGACGTCGTCGAGGCCGAGCAGGGCGATCCGGTGCGCGCCGAGCGCGCCGTCCAGGATCCGCTGAAGCTCCACCAGCTTCTTGCGGTTCCGCGTAGCCAGCAGGACCTTGTTCATGCTGAGACACCTCTGTTCGCGACTGCGGGGCTCGCAAGCTCACTCCTCGCGCTCACGCGAGAGCCTTCCGCTGGGCTTCGGCCAACTCGGCGCACCCGGCCACGGCCAGGTCGAGCAGGCTGTCGAGCTGGTCCCGGGCGAACACGCCCGCCTCACCGGTGCCCTGCACCTCGACGAAGTCGCCCGTGCCGGTGCACACCACGTTCATGTCCACCTCGGCGGCCACGTCCTCGGAGTAGCAGAGGTCCAGGCGTGCCTCGCCGGCGATGATCCCGACGCTGACGGCGGCCACCGAGCGGTGCATGACCTTCTCCGGCTTGCCGGCGAGGGACTTGCGGGCGGCCAGCCAGCCCACCGCGTCGTGCAGCGCCACGTACGCGCCGGTGATCGCGGCGGTCCGGGTGCCACCGTCGGCCTGCAACACGTCGCAGTCGAGCACGATCGAGTTCTCGCCGAGCGCCTTGAGGTCGATGGAGGCGCGCAGGCTGCGACCGATCAGGCGGGAGATCTCATGGGTACGCCCACCGACGCGGCCTTTGACGCTCTCCCGGTCGGAGCGGGTGTTGGTGGCCCGGGGCAGCATCGCGTACTCGGCGGTCACCCAGCCGAGACCGGAGCCCTTGCGCCAGCGAGGCACGCCCTCGGTGACGCTCGCCGTGCAGAGCACCCGGGTGCCGCCGAACTCGACGAGCACCGACCCCTCCGGGTGGGTGCTCCAGCCTCGGGTCAGGGTCACCGGTCGAAGTTGAGAGGGCCCTCGCCCGTCAGGTCGCGCCATCCCTGCACCCTATGTGGTGCGGGGATCCATCTCGCCCCGGGTGCCCTGCGGCACGTCCGCGCCGTGTGCCCGAAGGAATCCGGCGACCGCCGCCGGCCACCCGAACTCCTCGGCCCGCGCCCGGGCGGCCCGCCGCCGCTGCGCCTCCGGACGGGCCACGAGGCGCAGCACGGCCTCGGCCAGCGACGCCCCGGAGCCGTACGCGGCCAGCCCCGCCGAGCCGACCACCTCGGGCAGGGCGCTCGCGGCGTTCACCACCACGGGTGTGCCGCAGGCCAGCGCCTCCAGCCCGGCCAGGCCGAAGGTCTCCACCGGGCCGGGCGCCAGCACCACGTCCGCGCTGGCGAGCAGCGCAGCCACCGTGGCACGGTCGGGCAGGAAGCCGGTGAACGTGACCGGCAGGCCGGCCGCCCGGCGGGCCAGCGACGCGCGCAGGGGGCCGTCCCCGGCCAGCACGAGCACCGCCGGCACACCGGCCCGGCGCAGCTCGGCGAGGGCTTCGACCGCCAGTTCCGGCCGCTTCTCCGGAGACAACCGCGCGCAGTGTACGAGCAGCAGCTCGGTCGGGTCGGCATAGCGTTCTCGCAGCCGCGGGTCGGCCCGCTGCGGTCCGAAGGTGTCCAGGTCCACGCCGAGCGGCACCAGGTGGACGTTGTCGGCCCCGATGCGCGCGAACTCCTCGGCCGCCCAACGGGTCGTGCACACGATCCGGTCGTACGCCCGGGTGGTGGCCCGGTTGAGCCGGTCGGCGGTCGGCCGGCGCAGCACGTCCGGCACTCCCCACTGGCCGAGCAGGCCGGTCAGCGACTCGTGCGAGACCATCACCGACGGCACCCCGTGCGCCTTCGCCCAGGCCCCCGTCCAGCGCAGCGAGGAACGGTCGGAGACCTCCAGCCGGTCCGGCGTCAGCTCGGTGAGCACCCGGGCCAGCCGCTGCCGGCCGGCCAGCAGCCGGTAACCACCCGTGCCCGGCAGCTCCAGGCCCGGCAGGGTGACGACCCGACCCCACGGGTGCCACTCGTGGGTGTTCCGTCGGCCGGGCACCACCAGCACCGGATCGTGTCCCGCCGCGCGGTAACCCTCGCCCAGGTGCCGCAGCGCCGTACGGAGGCCGCCGGAGCGCTCGGTCACGAAGTTCGCGAGCCGGACGATCCGCAGCCCACCGGCCGCCGCCGTCACGACGCGGCCGGCAGGCCGACGGTGGCGGCGCTGGCGCGTACCGCGTGATAGTGCCCGACCAGCTCGTCGCCGACGGCCGCCCAGCTACGCCGGCGCACCGCGGCGCGGGCCGCCACCCCGTACGCCCGCCGCCGGTCGGCGTCCCCGGTCAGCTCGGCCACGGCGGCGGCCAGCGCGTCCCCGTCGCCGGGCGGCACCAGCAGCCCGGTCCGGCCCGGGTCGACCAGGTCGACCGGCCCGCCGCTGGCCGGGGCGACCACCGGCACCCCGGACGCCAACGCCTCCTGCACGGTCTGGCCGAACGTCTCGTGCGGACCGGTGTGCGCGAACACGTCCAGGCTGGCGTAGAGCCGGGCCAGGTCCTCGCCGTGTCGCACACCCAGGAACGTGACCCCCGGCAACGCCCGCTCGAGCTGACGACGGGCCGGGCCGTCACCGACCACCACCACCCGTACGCCCGGCAGCCGGGACGTCGCCGCCAACAGCTCCACCCGCTTCTCCGGGGCCAACCGGCCCACGTAGCCGACCAGCAGCTCCCCGCCCGGGGCGAGCCGACGCCGCAGGTCGGCGCAGCGCTTGGCCGGGTCGAACCGGACGGCGTCGACGCCCCGGCCCCACAACCAGATCCGCTGCACCCCGTTGGCGATCAGGTCGGCGGCTGCCCGGGTCGACGGCGCGAGCGTCCGCTGGGCCAGATTGTGGATCTCCCGGAGTCGCCGCCACGCGGCCGCCTCACCCCAGCTCACCCGGTACGCCCGGGCGTAGGCCGCCACGTCGGTCTGGTAGACCGCCACCATCGGCAGCCCGTACCGGTCGGCGAGCGTGGCCGCCCGCGCGCCGAGAACGAACGGGCTCGCCAGGTGCACCACGTCCGGCGCGGCCGACAGCAGTGCCCCCGCCAGCCGGGTACCCGTCGGCACGCCCAGCCGGAAGCCCTGGTAACGGGGCAACGGCACGCTGGGGATACGCACCACCGGGTACGCCAGACGGTCGACGCCCCGCCGGTCGGCCCCGGCGGGCGCGGGTGCGATGACGACCGGCTCGTGGCCACGGGCCAGCAGGTGCTCGGCCGTACGCACCACGGAGTGCGCGACGCCGTTGACGTCCGGCGGGAACGACTCGGTCACGATGGCGATCCGCATGTCCACACCGTGCGGGTGCCACGGGTGCGCCAGACGACCAGCCGCTGACCGGCCGGCGAACAGTACGGCACAACACCGGGCCGTCGACGAAGCGCCGGGTGGCCGCGATGCGGTCAGATGTCGTAGCTGGCGCCCGCCCGGACCACTTCGAGCGGCCCGTTGTACGCGGCGGCCGCCGACTCCAGCGTGTGCGCCTCGCTGCCCCAGGCCGCGACCAGGTGGGTCAGCAGCAGACGACCCACCGCCGCCTTCGTCGCGATCTCACCCGCCTCCCGGCCGGTCAGGTGCAGATCCGGCGGATTGTCCACGCCGTCCAGGTAGCTGGCCTCGCACAGGAACACGTCGGCGCTCTGGGCCAACCGCAGCAACGCGTCGCACTCGGCGGTGTCCGACGAGTAGCACAACGACCGCCCACCGTGCTCCAGCCGCACGCCATACGTCTCGACGGGATGGTTGACCCGGTCGACGGTGACCGTGAACGGCCCGATCGGGAACGTGCCCGGCTGGAGGGCGTAGAACTGGTAGACGTCGTCCACCGTGCCGTCGTCGCCGTAGGCGGCGCTGAGCCGGTCCGGGGCGCCGGCCGGGGCGTACACCGGCAGCGCCGGGTAGGGGCCCTCGGGGGCGTACCGGCGGACCACCACGTACGTCACCGCGTCGAGGATGTGGTCACAGTGCAGGTGGGTCAGCAGGATCGCGTCCGGAGCGTGCAGCCCCACGTACCGCTGGAGGCTGGACAACGACCCCGAGCCGAAGTCGACCAGGAGACGGAAACCATCCGCCTCGACGAGATAGGCGGAGCACGGTGACTCGGGGCCCGGGAAGCTGCCGGCACACCCAAGGACAGTCAGTCGCATCGGGTTTTCTCACTGTCACTGTCGGTAGTATCTCTGCCGGCGGTCGTACCGGCCATGATCTCTACCGACGCGTACGCCACGCTGCGCAGCCTACGCCGGGGGACCCGAGGACAAGAATCATCCGTTGGAAGTTGTCACGAACGTGACACACGCTCACGGCGGGCCGGGACGCGGAACGGGCCACCGACGCACACGCCGACGGCCCGTTCGCGCAGGGACCCAATCCTCAGGCCCAGAGCTGACCCTCCAGCGCGTCCTCGGCGTCGCTGAGGGTGCCGCCGTACGCGCCGGTGGACAGGTACTTCCAGCCGCCGTCGCACACCACGAACGCGACGTCGGCACGGCGGCCGGCGCGGACCGCCTCGTGGGCCACCGCCAGCGCGGCGTGCAGGATCGCGCCCGTGGAGAACCCGGCGAAGATGCCCTCCACCTCCACGAGCTGACGGGTGCGCAGCACCGCGTCCCGCGTGCCGACCGAGAAACGCCGGGACAGCACCGAGGCGTCGTACAGCTCCGGCACGTACCCCTCGTCGATGTTGCGCAGCCCGTAGACCAGCTCGCCGTAGCGCGGCTCGGCCGCCACGACCTGGATGCCCTCGACCTTTTCGCGCAGGTAGCGCCCGGTGCCCATCAGGGTGCCGGTGGTGCCCAGTCCGGCCACGAAGTGCGTGATGGTGGGCAGGTCGTGCAGCAGCTCCGGGCCGGTCGTCTCGTAGTGCGCCCGCGCGTTGGCCTCGTTGCCGTACTGGTAGAGCATCACCCAGTCCGGGTGCTCGGCCGCGATCTGCTTGGCCGTCGCGACGGCCTGGTTCGAGCCGCCCGCCGCCTCCGAGAAGATGATTTCCGCCCCGTACATGCGCAGGAGTTGAACCCGCTCGGTCGAGACGTTCTCGGGCATCACGCAGACCAGCCGGTACCCGCGCAGCTTCGCCACCATGGCCAACGAGATACCGGTGTTGCCGCTGGTCGGCTCCAGGATGGTGTCACCAGCCCGGAGCCGGCCCGCCTCCTCCGCCGCGCGGACCATGAACATCGCCGCGCGGTCCTTGATGCTGCCCGTCGGGTTCCGGTCCTCCAGCTTGGCCCAGAGCCGCACCGGCGGCGCCCCGTCGGGGACCGTCGGGGAGAGCCGGGGCAGCCCGACGAGCGGCGTACCTCCGCAGGCGTCGAGCAGGCTGTCGTACCGCGCCACGACGGCCGCCCTCAGCGAGCGGCGACGGCGTCGCGAGCCGCTGCCGCGCTGTCCCGGCTGATGCTGTGCGAGCTGATCGCCGCTGCCGCGGCGCTGTGCGAGCTGATCGCCGCTGCCGCGGCGAAGCCGAACGCGCCGCCGGCCACGGCCGGCAGGATGGTGACGCTGTCGCCGTCGGAGAGCTTGGCGTCGAGCGCGCCGAGGAAGCGCACGTCCTCGTCGTTGACGTAGACGTTGACGAAGCGGTGCAGCGCGCCAGCGTCGGTGACCAGCCGGCCGCGCAGGCCGGCGTGCCGGGAGTCCAGGTCGGTGAGCAGGTCCGCCAGCGTGTCGCCGGCGCCCTCGACGACCTTGGCGCCGCCGGTGTAGCTACGCAGGATGGTGGGGATGCGAACTTCGATGGCCATGATGTCGTGCTCCTTGATCGGGTGTGCCAACGGTGACGGGAAGAAACGGGTGCGGACGCTGACGGGTCAGCGGCCGGAACACTCGTAGTCGACCGTCGCCGGGCTCTGCCCGAACATGTAGGACTGCACGGCGTGCGGGTCGACCCCGGCCTCCACGATCTGGACCGGCTCCTCGGTCACCACGCCGTCGACGATCCGGAACGAGCGGATCTCCTCCGAGTCGGGCTCGCGGGTCGAGACGAGCAGGTAGTGCGCGTTCGGCTCGCCGGCGAAGGACACGTCGGTACGCGACGGGTACGCCTCGGTCGCGGTGTGCGAGTGGTAGATGACCACCGGCTCCTCGTCGCGGTCGTCCATCTCCCGCCAGACGCGCAGGTGCTCCATCGAGTCGAACTCGTAGAAGGTCATCGACCGCGCGGCATTGTCCATCGGGATGTGCCGGGTCGGGGTGTCGCTGCCGACGGCACCGGCGACGACGCCGCACGCCTCGTCGGGGTGGTCCCGGCGCGCGTGGGCGACGATCGCGTCGATGATCGACCGGTCGATGCTCAGCACGTGCACCAGCCTAACGCCTCCCAGGCAGGGCCTGAAGTGGTGCGGGTCACGCCTAGTCGATCAAGGCGTTGAGCAGCGATTCCTGGAGATATCCGAGATACGCGTAGACCGACAGCTGGAACACCCGGCTCGACCCCGGATCCTCGGTCACCGCGTCGTCCAACTCCTCGCCCAGGTCCGTGCCGTCCTTGATCTCCAGCCGGACGCCCATCGCCAGCCGTGCGTCGTTGAGCGCCCGCAGCCACGCCTCGGCCGCCTCGGCGTCCAACCGCACCTCGCCGCCGGCATCGTCGGGCAGCGCGGCCAGGATCGCCCCGGCCTGGTCGATCTTCGCGGTCTTCAGGTCGCCCTCGGTGTAGCGGCGGAACTCCGCGGTGCTGGCCGCGTCCTCCGGGTACGCCTCCGGAAAGAGCCGGCCGACGACCGGGTCGGTGTGGTCGAAGCCGTCGGTGAGCAGACCGACCACCTCGGTGGCGACCTTGCGCAGCACCCGCACCTCGTCGACGGCGAACGTGGCGACGTAGCGGCCCGCCTGCCGCCGGAACATGCTCATGAGCGATCCACCGTTGCCCAGAGCCCGTACGCGTGCAGCTGCGACGCGTCGTGCTCCATGCGCTCGCGGGCGCCCGTCGAGACCACGGCGCGGCCCTTGTGGTGCACGTCCAGCATGAGCTGCTCCGCCCTCTCCCGGCTGTAGCCGAACAGCTTCTGGAAGACCCAGGTCACGTACGTCATCAGGTTGACCGGGTCGTCCCACACGATCGTCACCCATTGCCGGTCGGGCGCCGGCACGTCGTCAGTGGCCGGCGTCTCGACCGGTGCAACCTGTGGAGCCGCCATGCCCCCCATCGTGCCACCGGATTCCCGGAACCGAGGAACCGGAACGCCGGACGAACCCGGATCGCCCGTCGTGCGCGCCGCGAAGCCGCCTCGCACCTCGGCGGAGGCGAGACGCGGAGCGAGGTCGAGCCGCACGGCGGGCAGGCTGTCAGGCAAGCAGGATGCCGTGGTCGATCGCATCGGACAGCACCACGCCCAGCGAGAGACGGATCACCTCGAACCGCCGGGAGATCTCGCGGGTGAGCTCCAACTCGACCTCCCGCAGCGCTCGCTGCGACCAGGCCCGCGCTGCGCTGTGGTCGTCGTTTCCCGGGGTACGCCACTGCTGCCAGCATCCGCCGGAGAGCGCCACCGCGATCGGCGGAAGCACCTCGTCACGGGTTGCCGTCGGATAACCGGCGAGCGCGTCGATCGCCTCCACGCCGGTCAGTCCGGCCACCCCCGCCGTACTGGTGACCAGCAGAACCCGGTCCAGGTCGCGTCCCGTGCGGTGGTCGGCCAGGCCGTACTGGACGGCCGTGGCGATCCGACGATGTACGCCCTCCGTGGGCGGCGTGCCGAGCACCTGGGCGGTGGTGTCGGCCACGATGCCCCGCACCGCGCGGTCGCACTGCGCGGTGGCCAGCAGCGACAGTGCCGCCATCTCCCGGTCGAGCAGATCGGGAAGGCCGGCGCAGCCGACCCCGAAGACGATCTCCTGAACGGCCCGCAGATGGATGTTCGCCAGTTCCAGGGCCAGATGCTGGCGGATCCGCTGGGCGCAGGAGCGGGTCTGCCGGTCGAGCCGCTCGGACCAGTCGCCCGGGTCGGCGGCCACCGCCACCCGGTCGTGCTGCCCCGGCAGTACGGGCGGTTCGGCGCTGGCCCGCTGCAACCCCTCGGTCGCCGACCACCCCACCAACGCCCGGCGCAGGTCGGCCGCGCTGTCGACGCCGTCGACCGGGAACCAGCGCGCGGCGGCCAGGGCGGGGACGGCGGCCAGCAGTGCCGCGCGGTGCGCCGCGACGGTCACCGCGATCGGGTCCACCTCCCCCGAACGACCGTCCGCCGGCGGGACGGACGCCCTCGCGTCCTCCGTCGTCGCCGTGCCGTCGGCCAGCGGCGCCCAACCGGCCGTGCCGGGCGTCACCGCGAAGACGACCTCCACCGGGGCCGCGGCCACCTCGGCGAGCAGGTTCAGCTCCTGGGCGGTGAACGCCTGGTCGGCCGCGATCACGAAGAGCAGCGCGCCGGCCCGGCCGACGGCGTCACGCAGCACCCGGACGCCGGCCACGCCGAGCGCGCCGGTGTCCGGCGTGTCGATCAGGGTGAAGTGGCGCAGCAGCGGCTCGGGCACGCTCAGCTCGACCCGTCGGGGCGGGCGGGCCAGTGCCGGGCCGGCCGCGTCCCGGTCCGCGCCGTACGAGTGCGGCTGGCGGTAGCCCGGGACGAACGCCGCCCGCGTCGGCACCTTGGCGTGTCGGACCACCAGCCAACTGCCGGCCGGCACGGTGAGCATCACCGGGTCGAGACCGACGAGGGTCGCGAGCACGGCACGCCGGTCGGCACCGGCGGGACCGACGGCGACGACGCCGAGCGGCTCGTCCGACCGGGGATCGGGAACCTCGATCTCGGTGGGCAGCGGTGCGCAACTCGGCGGGTCGGCTGAGCTGGCCATGTCGCCGGGCGAGTCGAGCGAGGGGAGAGGGCCCTGCTGCATCGGGTGGCCTCCCAGGGCTGACGACCGGCACGCCGGTCGGTTGGAAATTCCGGTGACACCACCCGGATGCCCGAAGACTACGTGTGGCCTGCCGACCAGGCGGAATACCGCGGGTACTCACCGGTAATTGTGCGACTACTCAACTTCGGTGCGTGACGGTGCGGGCGCGGACGGAATTCGATGGATATGCTGCGCGGATGAGTCGATGGAAGTTCGTCGGCCGGACCGATGAACTCAACCGCCTGCTGGCGGCGGTTACCGGCGAGGCCGGCCGGGGGCTCTTCTTCAGCGGCAGCGCCGGCATCGGCAAGAGCCGACTGTTGCGGGAGGGCGTCAACACCCTGCCCACCGACCGGTACGCGATCTGGTCCATCGCCGCGAGCGCCACCACCGCGGCGCTGCCGTTCGGCGGGCTGGTGCAGGTCCTCCCGGCGGAGCAGCCCCAGGGGCTCTCCCCCGCCGGCATCCTGCGCTGGGCGCTGGGAGTGCTGCAACAGCAGGCCGCCGGCCGGCGCATCGTGCTCGCCATCGACGACGCGCACCTGCTCGACCCGCCGTCCGCCGCGCTCGTGCACCTGGTCGCCCGCGCGGACAACGCCACCGTGGTGGGCACCCTGCGCGACGGCGAGCAGATCCCGCTGCCGATCCGCGCGCTGTGGACCGACGACCTGGTCGAGCACGTCGAGCTGACCCCGATGCCACCGTCGGAGACCGCCGGCCTGCTGGCGGCGATCCTGGGCGGACCCGTCGACGCCAACTCCGCCGACCGGCTCGGGCGACTGTCGGCCGGCAACCCGCTGCTGCTGCGCGAGCTGGTGCATGCCGCCAACGGCAGCGAGGAGTTGAAGCGCACCTACGGCCTCTGGAAGTGGACCGGGCGACTGGAGCTGGCACCCAGCCTCACCGATCTGATCGACACCCGCGTCGGGCAGCTCACCGACGGCGTCCGTACGGTCGTCGAGCTGGTCGCCTTCGGCGAGCCGCTCGGGCTGCACCTGCTGAACCAGGCCGCCGAGCAGTCCGATGTGGAGTGCGCCGAGGAGCGCGGGCTGATCACCGTCGTCCAGCACGACCGGCGGACCAACGTACGCCTGGCGCACCCGCTCTACGGCGAGGTGATGCGCCGCCGATGCCCGGTCAGCCGCACCCGACGTCTCCAGGCACACCTCGCCGAGCTGCTGGAGCAGGTCGGCAAACGCCGCCGCGACGACCTGCTGCGGGTGGCGGTGTGGCGGCTCGACTCCGGCACCGCGCAGGACGCCGCCCTGCTCGTGGACGCCGCGATGCAGGCGTTCACCCGGTACGACGTACCGTTGGCGACCCGCCTGGCCCGGGCCGCGCTGCACGCCGACGGCGGCTCGGACGCGGCGGAGCTGCTGGCCACCATCCTGATGTTCGCCGACCGACCGGACGAGGCGCTCAGCGTTCTCGACGCGGTGACCCTGGAGCCCGGCGACGAGCGCCGCCTCTGCCGATGGCTGACCGTCCGCGGCATGGTCAGCTACTGGGGGCTCAGCCGGGAGTCCACGGTGGAGGAGATCGCGAGCCGCGTCGAGCAACTCGGCGACTCCGCCGACCGGGCCCGGGTGCACGCCTTCGAGGCGATCATGCGGCTGCACCGACTGGACACGGCGACCGCCGTACGGCTCAGCCAGACCGTGCTCGACCGGCCCGCGGCCAGCATCGCCGCCCGCGAACTGGCCCGCAGCACCATCGCGTACGTCCAGGCCGCCGAGGGTCAGCTGACGCGCAGCGGCGCGGCCATCGCGCAGGTGCACTCGGCCGCGGCGAGTTGGCGCACCGACATGCCGTACCTGCAGCTGGCCCTGGAGTTGGCGCGCGGCACCCGGCTCATGCTCACCGGCGACCTCGTCGGGATCGACGCGATCGTGGCCGACGAGTTCGCCGACCTCGCGGGGGCCGGTGACTTCCGGCTCGGCACCGGCTACCTGGCGATCCTGGCGGCGTACGCCGCGCGGCTGCGGGGCCAGAGCGACGCGGCCATGCGTACCTCGTTGGGCGCCTGCGCGGTGCTGGCCACCAGCCGGGTCTACGCGGGCCTGGCCCAGGCCGAACGGGCGCAGGCGGCGGCGCTGCGCGGCGACGCGGCGCAGGCCACCGAGGCGATGGCCGAGGCCGACCGCACCCACGCGCCGGGGATGGCGGTGCTCTACCCGTGGTTGGAGCAGGCCCGGGGCGCGGTGCTGGCCGTGTCGGGTGACCTGCCGGGCGCGGTGAAGCACCTCGGCGATCTGGCCGACCGGCTGCGCGCGGACGGCTTCGCCGGGCACGAGGTGCACGTCCTGCACGATCTGGTCCGACTGGACCAGGCCGCTGCGCCGATCGGGCCCACCTGCTCCGACGGCGGGCGGCGGACCGTGGCGCAGCGCCTCGCCGAGTTGTCCGAGCGGGTGGACGGGGTGTTGCCGCCGCTGCTGGCCCGGCACGCCCGGGCTGCGGTGACCGACTCGGCCCCGGACCTGCTGTCGGTCGCCGACGACTACGCCGCGCTGGAGCTGACCGTGTACGCCGCCGAGGCCACCGCCCAGGCCCTGCACCTGCTGCGTCAGCAGCACTCGGCGGCCGCCGGCGAGGCACGCGAACGGCTCGCGGGGTTGCTCGGGCGGTGCAACCTGATCCGGACGCCGGCGCTACGGGCCGGAGCGCCGGTGCTGACCGAACGCGAGTGGCAGGTGGCGCGCCTCGCCGCGCACGGCGCGACCAGCAAGGCCATCGCCGAACGGTTGTACCTCTCCGCCCGCACCGTGGAGAACCACCTCCAGCGGATCTACACCAAGCTCGGCGTGACCGGCCGGGCCGAGTTGTGGGCCGCGCTGCGGTCGATCCCGGGCCACGAGGGCGACGACTCGGCCTGAACCTTAGGCTGGGACGGTGAGCACCCTCCGCCCCGCGCTGCTGACCGACCACTACGAGCTGACCATGGTCAGCGCGGCACTCAAGGACGGCACGGCCGACCGCCGCTGCGTCTTCGAGGTGTTCAGCCGCCGGCTGCCCAGTGGCCGACGCTACGGCGTCGTCGCCGGCACCGCGCGACTGATCGAGCTGATCCGCGACTTCCGGTTCGATCCGGCCGAGGTCGACTTCCTGCGCCGCACCGGGGTGGTCGACGACGCGGCGGCGGCCTGGCTCACCGACTACCGCTTCACGGGCGACATCGACGGGTACGCCGAGGGTGAGCTGTTCTTCCCCGGTTCGCCGATCCTGACCGTCTCCGGCGGCTTCGCCGAGTGTGTGGTGCTGGAGACGGTGGCGCTCTCCGTGCTCAACCACGACTGCGCGGTGGCGGCCGCCGCGGCGCGGATGGTCACCGCCGCCCGGGGCCGCGCCCTGATCGAGATGGGGTCACGCCGGGCACACGAGGAGGCGGCCGTGGCGGCGGCGCGGGCCGCGTACCTGGCCGGTTTCCGGTTCACCTCCAACCTCGCGGCTGGCGAGCGCTACGGCATCCCCACGGCGGGTACGGCGGCGCACGCGTTCACGCTGCTGCACGACGACGAGCGGGCGGCGTTCGCCTCGCAGGTCGCCACGCTGGGCAAGGACACCACGCTGCTGGTCGACACGTACGACATCTCGCAGGGCATCCGCAACGCCATCGCGGTGGCCGGGCCGGAGCTGCGGGCGGTCCGGATCGACTCGGGTGACCTGGCGGTGATCGCGCAGCAGTCCCGGGAACTGCTCGACTCCCTGGGCGCGACCGAGACCAAGATCATCGTCTCGGGCGACCTGGACGAGTACTCGATCGCCGCGCTGGCCGCCGAGCCCGTCGACATGTACGGCGCCGGTACGGCCGTGGTCACCGGCTCCGGAGCGCCCACGGCCGGGCTGGTCTACAAGCTCGTCGAGGTCGACGGCCGGCCGGTGGTGAAGCGGTCCGAGCACAAGGCCACCATCGGGGGGCGCAAGGTGGCGGTCCGCCGGCACAAGCCCACCGGCACCGCCACGGAAGAGATCATCGTCCCGCAGGGCGTGCCCGACCGGCAGGCCAACGACCGGATGCTCCAGCGCTCGTACGTGGTCGACGGCGAGCCCGTGGCCCTGCCGACCCTCGACGAGTCCCGGGAACACCTGCGCGAGTGCCTCATCTCCATCCCGTGGGAGGGGTTGAAGCTCTCCGCGGGTGACCCCGCCGTGCCGGTCACCGTCGTACCCGCCGGCTGAGCCCCGCCGATCCGACCTCGAAGGGACCCCGATGGCCAACGCGCTGATCATCGTGGATGTGCAGAACGACTTCTGTGAGGGCGGCTCGCTGGCCGTCCCGGGCGGCGCCGGGGTGGCCGCCGGGATCTCCCGGCTGCTCGCCACCGAGCCGGACCGGTGGCGGCACGTGGTCGCCACGAAGGATTACCACATCGATCCGGGGGCGCACTTCGGCGACCCGCCGGACTTCGTGGAGTCCTGGCCGCGGCACTGCGTGGTCGGCACCAGCGGCTCGGAGTTCCACCCGGAACTGGAGACCGGACGGGTCGAGGCGATCTTCCACAAGGGCGAGCACGCTGCCGCGTACTCCGGCTTCGAGGGCCACGCCGACGACGGCGAGTGCCTGGCCGACTGGCTGCGCCGGCACGACGTGGACACCGTCGACGTGGTCGGCATCGCCACCGACCACTGCATTCGCGCCACCGCACTCGACGCCGCCCGGGAGGGCTTCGCCACCACGGTCCTGCTGGAGCTGACCGCCGCGGTCGCGCCGGAGACCACCGACGTGGCGCTGCGCGCGATGGACGGCGCTGGCGTCGTCCTGCACGGCGAGCCTGTGATCAGGGCCGCATGAGGCGGTAATTGGTTGGCCAACGGTCCGCGACCCGTCGAGGATGTCGCCGGAGGTACGGACCAACGTGAACATCAAGCCTTACCGGACAGCGCTCGCCCTGCCCGGCCTGCGGTCGCTGCTGCTGGTCGCCGTCCTCGCCCGCATCCCGCTCACGGCCACCGGGGTCACCCTGACCTTCCACGTGGTGCTCGACCTCGACCGGGGTTACGGCGCGGCGGGCCTGGTGGGCGCCGCCATCACCATCGGCGCGGCGATCGGCGGCCCGCTGCTCGGCCGCCTGGTCGACCGGCGCGGCCTGCGGCCGGTGCTGGTGCTCACCGGGATCGCCGAGGCGGTGTTCTGGACCGCCGCGCCCTCGCTGGCGTACCCGCTGCTGCTGCCGGCCGCCTTCGTGGCCGGCTCATTGGCCCTGCCGATCTTCTCGGTGGTCCGCCAGTCGATCGCCGCGCTGGTCCCGGAAGATCAACGGCGGCCGGCGTACGCGCTGGACTCCATGTCCGTCGAGCTGTCCTTCATGATCGGTCCGGCGCTGGCGGTGGCCCTGGTCACCGCGATCTCGGCGCAGACCACCATGTACCTCGTCGGTGGCGGCATCGTCGCCGCCGGGGCCGCGCTCTGGCTGCTGAACCCGCCGATACGTGGCGCCGCCGAGCCGGTCGGCCCCCGACGCCAGATGTCCCGCCGGGAGTGGCTGACGCCCCGGCTGCTCGCCGTACTGGCGCTCAGCACCGCCGCCACCCTGGTCCTCGGGGGTACCGACGTCGCGGTGGTCGCCGTCCTGCGGGCCAGCGGCGAGGCCGGCTGGACCGGCGTCGTGCTGGCCGGCTGGGCGATCGCCTCGCTGGTCGGCGGCTTCGCCTACGGGGCCGTGCACCGCTCGCTGTCGCCGCTGGCGCTCACCGCGGCGCTCGCGCTCTGCACCATTCCGGTCGGGCTGGGCGGCGCACACTGGTGGCTGCTCTCTCTCGCGCTGATCCCGGCCGGCGCGCTCTGCGCGCCGACCATCGCGGCCTCCGCCGACGCCGTCAGCCGACTCGCCCCGGCCGAGGTACGCGGTGAGGCGATGGGCCTGCACGGCTCGGCCGTCACCGTCGGCATCGCGGTCGGCGCGCCACTAGCCGGCGCGGTCATCGACGCCAGTGCGCCACTGTGGGGCTTCGTGGTGACGGGGGCGCTGGGCGCCCTGGTCACCGTGGCCGTGCTCCCGCTGGAGCTGCGCCGCCGCCGCAACGCCGTCGCCCCGCCCCCAACGACACCCACCGACCAGGAACTAGCCGCCACAACCCGCTAGCACCCGGCACTCCGACGCCTCCGCACCCCGACACCCCCGCACCCCGGCACCCCGGCACCCCGGCCCCCGGCACCCCGCGCCCCGGCGCCCCCGCACCCCGGCGCCCCCGCGCCCCGGCGCCCCCGCGCCCCGGCGCCCCCGCGCCCCGGCGCCAAGATCCGCGCAACTTACCCGATGTTGCTGCTTCAAGAGCGCGGGAAGCAGCAACATCCCTGATATTGCGCGGATCTTGCCCCTGAAGTGCGCTCGCGGGCAGGAAGCCCCACCTCTCGCGCGCCGATCTTGCACAAACTGTCGACGTTTTGCCGCCTTCGCCCCCGTTGGTCGCAACAGAAAGTGCAAGATCGGCGCGGCGCGGGGCGGGGCGCCGGGCGAGGCGCGGGGCAGGGCGTGGGGGGGTGGGGTGGGGTGGGTAACGTGACGGGCGCCGCTCCCGGTGGTTCCGGGGGCGGCGCCCGTCGTACGAGCTTGGCCGAGCGTCAGTGCCGGTCGACGTTGCTGGCGGTGTCCTCGGTGTAGGTGGCGCCGCCGTCCGACTCGCTGGTGAGCGGCTTGGCACCACCCTCCGGCGGGCCGGCCACGCTCTGGCCGGCGGCCAGCTCCGGGAACTTCATGTCGAACGCCGGCCGCTCGGAGCGGATGCGCGGCATCCGGTCGAAGTTGCGCAGCGGCGGCGGGCTGCTGGTCGCCCACTCCAGCGAGTTGCCGTGACCCCAGGGGTCGTTCACCTCGACCACGGGACCGGTCTTGTACGACTTCCAGCAGTTGTAGATGAACGGCAGCGTCGAGATACCGGTGATGAACGCGCCGATCGTGGAGATCGTGTTCAGCGTGGTGAAGCCGTCGCCGGGCAGGTAGTCGGCGTACCGACGGGGCATGCCCTCGGCGCCGAGCCAGTGCTGCACCAGGAAGGTGGTGTGGAAGCCGATCATGGTGAGCCAGAAGTGCACCTTGCCCAGGCGCTCGTCGAGCATCCGACCGAACATCTTCGGGAACCAGAAGTAGATGCCGGCGAAGACCGCGAACACGATGGTGCCGAAGAGCACGTAGTGGAAGTGCGCCACCACGAAGTACGAGTCCGACACGTGGAAGTCGAGCGGCGGGCTGGCCAGCAGCACGCCGGTGAGACCACCGAAGAGGAAGGTGACCAGGAAGCCGACCGCCCAGAGCATGGGCGTCTCGAAGCTGATCTGGCCCCGCCACATGGTGCCGATCCAGTTGAAGAACTTCATACCGGTGGGCACCGCGATCAGGTAGCTCAGGAAGCTGAAGAACGGCAGCAGCACCTGCCCGGTGGCGAACATGTGGTGCGCCCACACGCTCATCGACAGCGCGGCGATGGCGACGGTCGCGGCGACCAGGCCCTTGTAGCCGAAGATCGGCTTGCGGGAGAACACCGGAATGATCTCGCTGATGATGCCGAAGAACGGCAGCGCGACGATGTACACCTCGGGGTGCCCGAAGAACCAGAACAGGTGCTGCCAGAGCATCGGCCCGCCGGTTGCGGGGTCGTACACGTGGGCACCGATCATGCGGTCTGCGGCGAGCGCGAACAGCGCGGCGGCCAGCAGCGGGAAGACCAGGATCACCAGGAGGCTGGTGACCAGGATGTTCCAGGTGAAGATCGGCATCCGGAACATGGTCATGCCGGGCGCGCGCAGGGTGAGCACCGTGGTGATCATGTTCACCGCGCCGAGGATCGTGCCCAGACCGGAGATGGCCAGACCCATGATCCACATGTTGGCGCCGACGCCGGGCGAGTGCTCGACGCTGCTCAGCGGCGCGTACGCGAACCAGCCGAAGTCGGCGGCGCCGCCCGGGGTGATGAAGCCGGCGGTCGCGATCGTGCCGCCGAACAGGTACAGCCAGTAGGCGAAGCTGTTCAGGCGGGGGAAGGAGACGTCGGGGGCGCCGATCTGGATCGGCACGATGTAGTTCGCGAAGGCGAACACGATCGGCGTCGCGAAGAACAGCAGCATGATCGTGCCGTGCATCGTGAAGAGCTGGTTGTACTGCTCGGGCGACAGGAACTGCAGCCCGGGTCGGGCCAGCTCAGCCCGCATGATCAGGGCCATCACGCCACCGATCAGGAAGAACACGAATGCGGTGATCATGTACATGATCCCGATCTGCTTCGCGTCCGTGGTTCGCAGCAGCCGCGCGATGGCCGACCCCTTGACCGGCTCCCGGACCGGCCAGGGCCGGGTCACGACCGGCTTGGGTGCGACGGTGGTCACGAGTGGCCTCCGGTTCTCGGTTGTCCCGCTCGGCTCACGCTGGTTATCGGCGGGCCGTCATCCGCAAGGAGGATAGTCCCCGGCAGGTCGCAGCGCCGCGTGGGGTGGCGTGACACGATCTACAACGGGCCTACAGCGGGCCGACCAGTAGCCGGTAGTGCTCCCCGAAGATCCGGCCGCCGCGTCCGCGCAGCAGCGGGTCGCGCAGCGCCGGCGGGACGTCCCTGGTCCGGTTGCGGTCCCGGGTCCGGTCGGCCACCCATCGGGTACGGGGGCGACGACGACTCTCGTACGCCATCAGCGCCGCCTCGACGCTGCCGGCCGCGCGCAGTGATTCGGCCAGCACCACGGCGTCCTCGAGGGCCATCGCCGCGCCCTGCGACAGGGTGGGCGCGGTGGCGTGGGCGGCGTCACCGACCAGCAGCACCCTCCCCCGGTGCCAGCGGCCCAGCTCGACCTCGTCGGTGATCCCGACGTCCACCCGGTCGAGTGTGTCGAGCACCTCGGGCACCGGGCCCCGGTAGTCGGCGAAGAGTTCCCGCAGTCGGGCCAGCGGGTCGGCGGGCGGCTCGGTGCCTGCCTCGTCGGCGTAGAAGTGCAGCCGGCCCTCCCCGATCGGCACGAGCAGCAGGCCGCAGCGCTGCCCGAGCAGCGCGGTCCAGTCGGTGACGGCCGGACCGTCGCGCAGGACGGCCCGGTAGACGACGTGCCCGGCCGGGCGGGGCGGCCCACCGAGCGCGGCCAGGGTCCGGACCGACGAACGCGGTCCGTCGGCGCCGATGACCAGGTCGTACTCGGTGCGGGTGCCGTCCGTGAAGGTGACGCCGACGGCGCCCGGCAGCAGCTCGAGGGTGCGGACCTCGGCGCCGTGGCGGACGGCGCCGCCGGCACCGCTGAGCAGGACCCGGTGCAGGTCGCTCCGGGGCAGCGCCCGGCACTCCCCGACGCCGGCCCAGAGCGCGTCCAGGTCGACCTGACAGAGCGGAGCCCCGGAGGCGTCGAAGAAGCGCTGCCGGTGGATCACCTGCCCGAGAGGACGGACGGGATCGTGCAGGTCCAGTCGGTGCAGCGCGCGGGCGGCGTTGCCGGGCAGGTAGAGGCCGACATCGGTCGACTCTCCCGCCGGCAGCCTGTCGGTCACATCCGGCCGGAAGCCCGCCAGGCGCAGGGCCCGGGCCACGGCCAGGCCGGCGATGCCCGCGCCGACAATGAGGATGCGCAGGGGGGAGCTACGCATGGTGGTGTACGCCTCCGGAGGGGAACGGCACGCGTTGGAGGCAACACGCTACTCGGAGCGATCGACGCACACCAGAGCCGATCGGCCCGGCGCGAACCGCTCGCCGCCGGCCGCAGCCGCTGAGCGGGAGGTGGGCTGGCAGTCGACCGGAGGGGGCATGGTAATCCTCACAATTCGCCAGTTTGACGCACGCGGTTGCGCCATAGTTTCAGACATGTAAATGTGTCGTTGAGCGTGGGAGCGCTCCCGCACCACCCCACCACAGCCGGCGCCCAGCTTGCGCCGAGTCAAGGAGCGTCATGAAGCGTCACCTTCGAGCCCTGGCCGCCGCCGGGCTGTTGCTCACCAGTTCCCTTGTGGCCGTGGCCCTCGGCGGCAGCGCCTCCGCCGACACCCTCATCTGCGAGCAGTACGGCTCCACCGTCATCCAGGGCCGCTACGTGGTGCAGAACAACCGGTGGGGCACGACCGCCCAGCAGTGCATCAACGCCACCAGCAACGGCTTCGAGATCACCACGCTGAACGGCAGCAGCCCCACCAACGGCGCGCCCACGGCGTACCCCTCGATCTTCTTCGGCTGTCACTACACCAACTGCTCCCCCGGCACGAACCTGCCGATCCAGGTGTCGCAGATCAGCAGCGCCACCAGCAGCATCAGCTACCGGTACGTGAGCGGCGCGACCTACAACGCCTCGTACGACATCTGGCTGGACCCGTCGCCCAAGCGGGACGGCGTCAACCAGATGGAGATCATGATCTGGCTCAACCGCCAAGGCCCGATCCAGCCCATCGGCTCGGTGGTCGGCACGACGAACCTGGCCGGCCGGACCTGGGAGGTGTGGCGCGGCAGCAACGGCTCCAACAACGTCATCTCGTACGTCGCGTCGTCGGCCGTCTCCAGCCTGAACTTCAGCGTCATGGACTTCATCAACGACACCCGCAACCGGGGCGCGATCACGAACTCCTGGTACCTGACGAGCATCCAGGCCGGCTTCGAGCCGTGGCAGGGCGGCGTCGGGCTCGCGGTGACCTCGTTCTCGGCCAACGTCAACGGTGGCGGCAACCCCACCAACCCGCCGCCGACCACCCCGCCGCCGGGCGGCACCTCGGGCTGTGCGGTCAAGTACACGGCCAACTCGTGGAACAACGGCTTCACCGCCGACGTGCAGATCACCAACACGGGCTCCAGCGCGATCAACGGCTGGACGCTTAACTACAACCTGCCCGGCGGGCAGACGGTCACCAGCGCCTGGAACGCGACGGTCAGCCAGAGCGGCTCCGCGGTGACCGCCCGGAACGTCAGCCACAACGGGTCGATCGCCCCCGGCGGTACGGCCAGCTTCGGCTACCAGGGGACGCTGAGCGGGTCGTACTCGTCTCCGAGCAGCTTCTCGCTGAACGGGAGGAGCTGTACGCGTAACTGAGTCGACGGCACAACGGCGGGGGGGGGGCGCGCCGGGGCGCCCCCCCCGCCGGGGGGGGGGGCAAATAATTCTGAAAAAATAAGGAAAAATT